>CAISIK010000038.1 GCA_903885375.1 uncultured Pseudomonadota bacterium | reverse complement strand
TGGGTAGCGTAGCCCGCAACGAGGTGGATGGGCTTGCGCCACCGGGTCCGGGCGCTACGCCGCCCTCGCCGAGAGCAACGCCGCCGCCACCGGCAGCACCACCTCCGAGATGGCGGTGCGCGCCTCCGCCAGTTCGCGGCCGGGCGCGGGAACACCGTGTGCGGCCAGCTCGGGGATCCACTCGCGCTCCTGCAGGCGCGGCTCGGAGAGCCCGGCGAACACGGCGCGAACGGCGTCGCGCACCGGGGCACCGCCGACCTCGATGGCCCAACGCAGGGTGTCCCAGGCGAGGCGGGCGTGCTCCGTCTCGTCGCGGACGATCTGGGCCAGAACCGCGCGCACAGCAGGGTCGGTGGTGTCGGCAAGCGCGCGTTCGGCGAGGTACGCGGCGATCGTCTCCCCGATTGCGCCGTCGCGCGCCGTCCATGCCGCGAGCTCGGCGAGGTCGCGGGCGATCACCGCGCGCCCACCAAAGTCCATCGCCGCCGGCCCGACCGGAGCGCCGAGGTAGCCGGCCGCGAGGGAGAAGCAGCCGACCGCATGCCGCAGCTCCTGCGCGGCGCCGCGCTGTGCCGCCTCGATCAGCTCCGGGGGCGCGCCGTGCGCGAGCAGATCCAGCGCGAAACGATGGAAGCCGGCGACCGACGAGTGCTCGGCCAACGCGTTGTTCCGCCACCACGCGCCGGCGAGGGCGCGGGCCGCCGCGCCGAGCCCGTGCGTGATCGGCCGGGCCTGCCCCGCCCAGCCGGGGATGGCGCCCGCCTCCGCCTCGACCGGATGACCGGCCTCGTCGAGGTAGGGGCGCCCGTAGCCGCAGCAAGGGTTGTAGGTGTAGGAGTAGGAGTAGGTGCAGTCCTGCCCGGATTGCTGTACCAGCTCGATGTCGTCCCAATATGCGTACACGCCGTTGGCCTCGAAGAGGGCGGCCACCTCCGCGGCGTCGGTCGGGCACACGCCAGGCGCGGCATCGCCGGTGTCGCCGGTGTCGCCGGTGTCGCCGGTGTCGCCGGCGTCACCGGTGTCCCCCGTGTCCCCCGGCAGCGCATCAAGGCTCACGGTGGTGGTCTCGGTCGCGGTGGGGAGCTCGCTTGGGCAGCACCCGCCGAGCGGCAGCCCCAGGGCGCCAAGAAGCGAGACGCGAAGGGAGCGGGCGGCGTGGTCCATCGCGGCATCATAGCCCCTCAATCCGGCTCATCGCGACCCCGGGACCGTCGATCGCGGCGAAGGCCTGCCGCAGCGCCTGCCGCGGCGCCGGGTCGAGGTGCCGGGCGGCTTCGAAGGCGGCGCCGAGGCGAGCCGGCGTCACCGCCGCGGCGGGAAGCGTGACGCCGACGCCGGCGCGCTCCACCAGCGCGGCGATTGCTGGGCCCTCCCCGCCATCCGGAACCACCACCAGCGGCACGCCAGCCGCCATCGCACCGGCCGCCGCCGCCGTGCTGCCGCTGATGATCGCGACCGCGGCCTGCGCCAACATCGCCCGCTGCGGGAGCAGCGGCGCCACCAGCGCACCCGCCGGGGCCGCTCCGGCCTGGTCGAGGCGCGCGATCGACGCGGCCACCCGCACGCCTGCGGGCAGTCCGCCCAGGTGCTCCCAGAACCCCGGCCCCCCGAAGCTGCGCGCCGGACTCGCGTACGCCACCGTGGCGCCGTCCCGGGCCGCCGCCGCAAGCCAGTCCCGCGCGCCGCCCAGCAGGGGCGGCTCCCACGCGCACTCGCCCACGAGGTGCGGGCCGGCGACCAGGCCGGGGATGCCGCGCTGGAGGTACACGTCACCGAGCAGGCGCTCGACAGGAGCCCCGGCAAACCCAAGCACCGCGCGCGCCCCGTCCCAGGCCGCGGCGAAGGCCTCGCGCTGCTGGAGCAGGTCGGTGAGCAGCCCGACCACGACCACCGGCACGCCCAAGCGCTCGCCCGCGAGCAACGGCCCCAGCGCGAGCGCGCTGGTCAGGATGACGTCGGGCCGGCGCGACTCCAGACCGTTGAACTGCGCGGCGATGGCGCGCGGGTCGTGCCACGCGCGAGTATCGAAGCCGGCGCAGGGCGTGTGGACGAAGCCGACGCCACGGAGGAGAGGGCCCAACCATGGCGCCGTGAGGAAATCGACGCGGTGGCCGCGCGCAGCGGCTCGCTCCGCGATGGCGATGACAGGAAAGGCGAAACCAGGCGAACCCAGCGGGCAGGCGAGCAGGTTCACGGGGTGCGGGCCCCGTATCGCGCCCGGAGAAACGCGCCGCCACGACGCGTTCCGGCGCCTCCGTCGTGAACATCCCGGAGAAACGCGCCGCCGCTGACGCCCCTGTTCGCGGCCAGGTCGGGGACGAAGAATGCAATGTCCTTGCACGCCCGGAACTCCCGCTCTACGTGACGAGGGAGCGGAGGATCGCGCGGATCTGGGCGTCCCCTCCCCCTCGAACTGGATGACGACGGCGCGGTGTCCGACACGAGCACGCGCGGCGGCACCCTCGCATGGGGCGGCGGCTGCGAGGAGCAGCGCCGCTCAGTCCGGCAGCCACTCCAGCGCGAGGTCCACCGTCCAGGTGACGGGGTAGCAGCCCTCGGTGTCCGACAGGACGCTGGCGGTGGCGCTCGCGGGCGCGTGCCCATCGGCGGTGGCGGAGATCACGTACTCGCCGACGGTGTTGCCACACCACCAAACCCCCGCCCCGTGATCGCTGCACGGGATGAGCGCGTCCGATCCGTCCTGCGCGTAGGTGACGGCGGGGTTGGCGAGCTCGGCGCCGCCCGAGTCGGAGAGGTTCACGATCACCGCGGGCACGTGCATGTCGCCGCACTCGTTGGGGGAGAGCGTCATCGTGACCTCCTCCGTGAGCACGTGGCACTCGTCGGCCGCCACTTCCACCACGGCGGAGGCAGACTGGAAGCCGAACGCGGTGGCTTCGATGCGCAGCTCGCCGGCCTCCTCGGACCCGCACCAGTGGGTGCCGTCGCCGGAGGCGGTGCAGGTCGAAACCTCGCCGCCATTCGCCGCGTAGGTGACCACGGAGTCCACCAACGGGCTGCCATCCTCGGCCCGGACGGAGACGTGCGCCGACGGGACTGCCTGCTCGGTGCACTCCACGCTCTCGAGCGCGACCTCCAACACCTCGCCGATGACGTGGCACTCGTCGGCCCCCACGTCCACCCCAGTGGAGCCGGCAACGTAGCCCTCGGCGCTCACCTCGATCACGAAGTGGCCAGCCTCCTCGATGCCGCACACCAGCTGGCCGGGGCTCCAGGACTCGCAGGGCTTCGACGCACCGCCATCCACCGTGTAGGTGCCGGTGGCCGCGGCGATGGGGTCCCCGCTGGCATCCACGACCGAAACGGAGGTGGAGTAGGCGGCGAGATCGGTGCAGCCGGTCTCGGTGGAGCAGGCGAAGAGCGAGAGGAGTAGGAGCATGCCGAAAGCTAGCGCAAGGGCCGTGCCATCGGGAGTGGCGGCCGGCAATTCTGGAGCACCTGCGGCCCGGGGCGGACATGCATGTCGTGCCTGGGCGCCTCATCCGGCAGCTTGGCCCGGCCGCGCTTCGCTCCGCCGAGCCCCCGCCCTACCGCTTGAGCCCGCGCTCCTCCGCCACCCGCGCGTTGATCGCGGCCGCCGCGGCGTTGGCCGGTCGGGCCCCGAGCCGCTCCGCGTAGTCCACGAACGCCGGCCGAGCATCCAGCATCTTGAACGCGAGCATCCAGCGCACCGTCCCGCCCACCACGATGTCGGCCATCGTGAACTGCTCGCCGAGGAGCCACGGCCCCGCCGAGAGCCCCGCTTCGAGCGTGGCCAGCATGTCCTCGTGGGCCCCCCAGCCGAGCGCCCCGGCGCGCCCCTCCCAGCCGTTCGCCTTCGCCGCGCAGCTCGGCTCCACCACGCTCGGGCCGTAGAAGCACCAGCGCAGGTAGGCGCCACGCCGCGGGTCGATGAGCTCCGGCGCGAGGCGGCCGAGACCGTAGCGGTCGCCGAGGTACACGGCGATGGCGGCGGTTTCGGACACGACGGCCTCACCGTCCTCCAGCACCGGGAGCTTGCCCATGCCGTTGAGCTGACGGTGCCCCGGCGCTTTGTGCGCGCCCGCCGCCATGTCCACGAAGTTGAGCTCGTAGGGAACACCCAGCTCCTCGAGCATCCAGACAACGTTGGCAGCGCGGGACCAGGGGTGGTGGTGAAGGACGATGGGCATGGCCGCGTTTAGCCGATTACCGTCCCGCCTGCCCTGAGCCGACCGATGCGCTTCACCCTCCTCCTGCTCGTTGCCTGCTCCGAAGCTCCCGACACCGGCGGCGGCAAGCCGGACGACACCGCGGGCAGCCCCGACGGCGACGGCGATGGCGTGCGGGCCGACGAGGACTGCAACGATGCCGACGCCAGCGTCCTCCCCGGCGCCCCCGAGGTGTGCAACGGGGTGGACGACGACTGCGACGATCTCACCGACGATGCCGACGACGACCTCGCGGGCATCGCCACCTTCTACGCCGATGGCGACGAGGACGGGTTCGGCGCCGGCGCCGGCCGCTCCGGCTGCGCGGTGCAGACCGGAGAGGCCGCGGTCGACGGCGATTGCGACGACGCCGATGCGAGCAGCAACCCCGACGCGCCCGAGGTGTGCGACGGCGCCGACAACGACTGCGATGGCCTCGGCGACCAGACGGACGACTCGCTCACCGGCGCCCCCACCTGGTACGCCGACGCGGATGCGGACGGCTACGGCCTCGACGACGACACGCTCGCCGCCTGCCGCAAGCCCGCCGGCTACGCCCCCGACGCCGGCGACTGCGATGATGCCCTCGCCGCCCGCAACCCCGGCGCCCCCGAGGTGTGCGGCGACGGCCTCGACAACGACTGCGATGGCACCGGCAACGGCTGCGCGCTCGAGGGCACCATCGACTTCAGCACCGCTCCCGCCGGCAACGTGATCCTCGACGACGGGGCGTTCGGCGTGGCCCGCAACCGCGCGGTCGGCGACCTCAACGGCGATGGTTACCCCGAGATCGCGGTCAGCTCCGGTGGCGAAGACGAGGTCTGGCTCTTCGAGGGCCCCGTGAGCGGCGCGGTGAAGATCAGCGACGCCTGGGGGCGCATCGAGCAGGGGCGGAATGACAACGACTACGGCATCGCGGCCATCGGTGGCTTCGACTGGGATGGCGATGGGAGCACGGACGTGGCCGTCTCCGCAACCCAGTACGCCCGGGATGACATCGGCTACCTCAAGGTCTACACCAACCTGTCGGGGGGCGGAACGGTGGACGGGGACAGCCACGCCGCCTACCTCGAACACACCAACGGCATGTACATCGGCACCTACGGCCTCGTGACGTGCGACCTCGACGGCGACGGCGTGGGCAACGACCTCCTCGCCCGGGCGCACACCGACTCCGGCCGCCCTGTGGCCTGGGTGGCGGGCTGGGAGGCCGGCTCCGAAACCCCCGTGCTCACCTTCGGCATGGCCACCGGCGGGTATCCGCACGGCGGCTTCACCACCGCCGACGTCAACGACGATGGCATCGACGACCTGCTCTTCGGCGCCCCCGACGCCGAAACCGACTCCGCCTCTGCCGACGGCGGCATCACCTACATCGGCTACGGCCCCATCGCCGACATCACCGACCTCGACACCACCTGGGACCTCCGCCTCTACAGCCACCTCGCCGGCGACTACTCGGGGCAGTACCTCGACATGAGCGGCGATGGGGATGGGGATGGTCACAAGGACCTCCTCGTGGGCGGACCCGGCAACTCGGTGGCCGACGCCGCCGCCCGGCTCGTGCGTGGTCCGCTCGTTTCCGGCTCGATCTACACCCTCGCCACCGCCGCGTTCTCCATCTCCAACGGGGGCGAAGCGAGCACCTGGGTGGGCGATGTGGATGGCGATGGCGACGACGAGCTCGCCATCACCGAGCCCGACAGCTGGGGCGTGTACCTCTACGACGGCGCCGGCACTGGCACGTTCGGCTACGGCGACACCACCGCCACCTTCCTCGGCACCCGCACCCGCGGGAGCGTGGTGGTAGCGGGCGGCGACCTCGACCTCGACGGGCACGACGACCTGCTCCTCTCCGGCCTGAGCCAGAGCCTCGGCGGAGCGCCCGTGGAGGCGGTCGTCGTGGTGGGCGGTTCGGGAATCTAGCCGCGGGCCCTACTCGCTCATGAGGAAGATGCGCGGCCGCACATCGTCCTCCGGGGTCCACTGCCAGTAGCGGATGAGGATCTGGTAGACGAGGATGCCCGTCTCCCCTTCGCCCCAGAGCAGGAACTTGAGCGCCTGCGTCATCACGTTGCCGCGGGTGAGGCCGAGGAAGAGGGCCACGGGGTCGATGAGCTCGGAGAGCCAGGCGAGGGTGTTGGCCACCGCCACCGCGTTCTCCACCTCCACGAGGTAGTCCGGCCCGCGGCGCCGCACGCGCACGCTGATGGTGGTGTCGAAGCGGCTGCGATCGTTGCCCAGCTCCACGTGCACCCACGCGATGTGGCCGCTCACCTTGTAGTGCTTCTGCAGGCTTCTCTTGCGCTGGTCGTAGGCCCGTCCGGCCGACTTGAGCGGCACGAGGTTCACCTTCTTGCCCACCAGCTCGGGCCACAGCTCCGCCGACTCCTCGTCGGCGAAGACGCCCTCCTGGACGCGGAACTCGGTCGCGCGGAACCAGCGTGACACGCCGGAGAGCACGAGGATCGCCGCGATGAACATCGAGGAGATGATGATGCCGTCGGGGCGCTCGATCACATTGTCCACGAAGGTGAACGCGAAGACCGCGGAAACGGCGCCAAAGTACACGGCCTTCGCCGTGTTCCCTTCGCTCCAGTTCGCGAGCGTCACCGCCACGGAGCCAGACAGGATCAGCGCGAGCACGCCCGTGGCGTAGGCGCCGCCCTGCGCTTCCACGTTCGCGTCGAAGGCCACCGTGACCAGCACGGTGATGGCGAAGATGACGAGGATGAGCGGACGGGGGTGCGCGGTCCAGGCCGGCGCCATGCCGAAGCGCGGCAGGTAGCGGGGGATGAGCGAGAGCAGGGCGGCCATCGCGCTGCTCCCCGCGAACCACAGGATCAGGATGGTGGCGATGTCGTACACGCTGCCGAAGCCCGGCCCGAGGTAGTGGTGGGCCATCCAGGCCAGCGCCCGGCCGCTCGCCTCGCCCCCGCTCTGGTACAGCTCGGGCGCGATCAGGCAGGTGGTCACAAAGCTCGACGAAAGGAGGAAGAAGCTCATCACGGCCGCCGCCGTGAGCAGCAGGTGGCGCGTGGCGCGGATGCGGCCGGGGGGTGGGCCCTGTGCCGGATCGGTGGCATCGCCGGTGATCAGCGGCATCACCGTGACGCCCGTTTCAAAGCCGGAGAGGCCGAGGGCCAGCTTCGGGAAACCGAGCACCGAAGCGAGGATGAGGGCGGTGGGGTCGAGCGGGAGCTGGGCCCGCCAGCCAGCGACCAGCTCGGGGTGGTTCCAGAGCTCCAGCGCGCCGCGCCCGATCACCACGAGGTTCAGGCCCAGGTAGGGCACCGCGAGCCACATCGCCACGCCCACCGCCTCGCGGAAGCCCCGGAGGAAGACCACCGCCAGCATCGCGAGCAACGCGAGCGTGATGCCGAGCTGGTGGTCGCCGAGAAAACCGTGGAGCGCCGGATTGTGCACGGCGTGTTCGGCGGCGTCGGCCGCGGAGAGCGTCATCGTGATCACGAAGTCGGTGGCCGCAAAGCCCATGAGGCTGAGCACGAACAGCTTGCCGGGCCACCCCGGGATCAACCGCTCCAGCATCGAGATGCTGCCCTCGCCTCCGAAGCTCCGTCCCGCCACCTCCCGGTAGATGGGCAGCGCGCCGAACAGCGTCACCACCACCAGCACCAGCGTGGCGGTGGGGGCGAGCGCTCCGGCCGCGAGGAGCGCGATGCCCGCCTGGTAGGCGAGCGTGGAGAAGTAGTCCACGCCGGTGAGCCACAGCACGCGGTGCCAGGCGAAGGTGTGGTGGCCGTGGGCCTCCTGGGAGGGGTTGCTCTGCAGCCAACGCCCGAGCGCCGAGCGGGGGGCGGCCGTGGCTTCGGAGGGCAGCATGGGGAGGCGTTGCATGCCCGCGGCCTATCCAGCCGGTGCCGCTACCGCCCCGGACAGCGCCGCGGATCCTCGTAGGCATCGATGCACGCGCGCATCCATTCGTGGCGCTCGGCCATCCAGCCGCGCAGCTCCTCCACCTCGGAGCGGAAGTCCGCGCCCCCCCAGACGGCCTGGTTGCGGGCGGCGGCGCCGTCCACCCCGTCGGCCAGCTCCACGATGAGACTGTCCAGGTTCTCCGCGGATAGCTCCCCATCGAGCACAGCGGCGAACCGCGTCCAGTACCGGTCGGCGAACGCCGGATCCTCGAACATGCCGGGGTACCAACCGAACTCCCACATGTCGGTGCAGTCGCCGGTTTCGTTCTGGTTGTCCCACCAGGTGGGGTCGAAGGAGCGGGAGTCGAGCGAATCGGCGGCGCGGTCGAAGTCCCACACCGGGCCCGCTTGCACGAGGCCCTCGCGCTCCTTGAACATGTAGGCGCTGAGGCGGAGCGCGTCGGGGTTCTTCATCACGAGGTTCACGATGTGGTGGTCGATGAAGCTGTCCACATCGAGGATCTCGTCGTACCGGCGGCCGCTGTCGGGGTCGATGAAGTCGGGCTCGAGCAGGGCGTTGCCGATGCCATCGAGCTCATCGGCGAGGTAGTTCTCCTGCACGCGGGCCACGTCGGACTCGGCGGGCTCCACCCACGCGAAGGTCTGCTGGAAGTCCCAGGTGCCGCGCCCGGTGCCCGCCGAGAAGCCCCGCTCCCCGTCGGCCAGCCTGTCCACCTTGAAGAGGTAGCCGCCGGTGACCTCGGGCGCCGCGACATCCTCGGGTAGCAGCTCGGTGATGTTCACGCGGTCCACGCCCCGCTCCACCTCCTCGGTGAGCACGTACACGCCTACGTAGGCGCCGTTTCCGAGCGCCTGCCCCCGCTCGGCCACGAAAACCTCCACCATCCGGGTGCGCGGCGCGTAGCGGCCGATGCGGCTGCTGATGGTGTAGGCCAGCGGGTTCCGGATCAAGGCCTCGTCGAAGTAGTACGGGGCGTAGAGCACCCAGTCGCCATCCGCGGGAAGGCCAGTGAGGGGCTCGGTGCGGTCCTCCTCGGTGTCGGCATCCCAGAGCTCGAGGTCCCACGCATGCTTGTCGAAGCCCGCGCTGGAAGAGCCCCGCACGTGCAGCCGCGACCGCCCGCTCGACTCGGCCGCATCGAGTAGCGAAACGGTGCCGCCCTCGGGAGGGGTGAGCATCGTGAGGCCGAGCGCCTGGTCGCTCGTGGAGTCGGGCTCGCCCCCGTCCGTCCAGAACAGCAGCACCGGCAGGTTCGAGGAGAAGCCCGCCGCGAGGCCCGAGGTGATCGACACGAAGCTGTGCGCGATTGGCGCCGATAGTTCCTCACTCTTCACGACGCGCGCGTGCACGATGGTGGAGGAGCCCACCGACAGCGGCGCGGTGTAGGCCTGGTAGGTGCAGCCGTTCTCGTCGGGCTGGGCGAGGCAGTACTCGAGGTCGCCCACGCCGCCTTCCACGGCCAGCTCCACCGTGACCGAATCCACGAAGCCCCCGCCCGCCGGCGCCATCACCGGGCGGCCGATCTCCTCGACGGGATCGGGGTCCGGCAGGGGCTCGGCGCTGTCCTCGCCGGTGTCCTGGGGTGGCGGAGCAGCGCTGTCCCCTCCCCCCAGGGAGATGCTCGAGGTCGGGGCGCACGCCAGAAGGAGCAAGGGGATCATGGAATTGCGATCGTAGCCCCATTGAACAGGCGCCGCCGCTCCCTCCCGGTCGCCCGGTCCGGGCAGACCACGAGGCCGCTCAGGCCGGGGCGCCGCACCGGAGGTTGGCGGGGAGCGCGCGGTCGATCTGCTTGGGGTAGGCGAGGTTCAGACCGGCCATGATGGCCTCGAACTCCGCCAGCGAGCGGCCGCCGCCGAGGCGCGGATTGGTGGCCATCTCCTCGCGGACGGTGCTCACCGTGCGGCCCTTGTAGTCGTGGGCGGGGAAGACCAGCGTGTCGGGGGGCAGCGTGAACAGCCGCCGGGTCACGCTCTCGTAGAGGCGCGCCGCGCTGCCCTGCTGGAAGTCGGTGCGCCCGCAGCCGCCGATGAGCAGGGCATCGCCGGTGAACACGCGGTCCTCCACGTGGAAGGACAGGCAGCTGTCGGTGTGCCCGGGGGTGGCGATCACGCGGATGCGCAGGCCCCCACAGCCGAGCAGCGCACCGTCGCGGAGGGGTTCATCCACCCCGGTCACACCCACCTCGCCGTTCACGGCGCAACGGCTGCCGAGGCGGGTGCGGAGGGCGGCGGCGCCGGTGATGTGATCGGCGTGTACGTGGGTGTCGAGCGTGCAGACGAGCTTCAATTGCAGCTCGGCGAGCAGGGTGAGGTAGCGCTCCACGTCTTCCACGACGGGGTCGATCAGCACGGCCTCGCGCGCCTCCTCGCAGGCCAGCAGGTAGCAGTAGGTGCTCGACTGGGGCTCGAAGAGCTGGCGGAAGATCATGTCGACTCGTATCCGGATAGGCCAGCGCGTGTCCGCCAGCCTCGCCCGTTGCCGCGCCTACACCCTCCTGGGCGACCTCTTCCAGCGGGGCCTCACCCCCACGTCGGCGGCCGCCTGGGGCGAGGTGCCGCTGGCGCGCGGCGCCCTCGCCGACCTGCCGCTCGATCTCGCCGCCGAGGTGCACACCCGCGTGGTGCTGCTCGATCTGCCGCTCCGGGCCAGCGCCTGGCTGAGCGAGGATGGCCTCGTGGGCGGCGCGCCGGCCGACGAGGCCGCCGCCCTCCTCGCCCGGTGCGGGCGCCCCGTGGGCGCCGAGCCCGACTCGCTTGGCAGCCAGCTCGCCTTCCTCGCCTTCCTGAGCGGCGCCGTGGTGGATGCGCAGGCCGATGGGCACCGGCTGCCCGACGTGGGCGGCCTCGAACGCGAGGCGCTCGATGGGCTCCTCGCCTGGCTCCCGGGCGGCGTGGCGGCGCTGCGGGCCGCGGGTGAGCCGGCGCCGCTGTACGAGCTGGCCGCCGAGCTCGCGCTCGACCTCGCCATCGCGCACCGGGCCAGCCTCGGCGGGCCCGTCCCCTCCCCGCGGCTGCGGCCCCAGCCGGCGCTGCTCGACCTTCCCCAGACCGGCCTGCGCGCCATCGCGGAGCACCTCGCCGTGCCTGCGCTCGCCGGCGGCGGCTTCGCCCGCTCCACCCTCGTCGGGCTCGCCCGCGACTACGAGCTGCCCGCCGGCTTCGGCACCCGGGCCGACCTGCTGGAGGGGCTCATGCGGTCGGCGGCCCACTACCAGCGGCTGAGCGAGCTGTTCGGGGCGCTGGAAGCCATCGCGGCTGGCTGGACCGAGAGCTGGCGCTCGCTCGCCGGCCCCCTCGCGCCGATCGCCGCGCCGTGGCACGAGCGGATCCGGGGCACCCGCGGCGTCTTCTCGCGCCTCGCCGATGCCCACCGTCCGAGAGAGCCGGACTGAGCTCCGCCTAGAACTTGCCGGTCACGTCGATGACGTGGAGCTGGCGCCAGTCGCTGCCAGAGGAGGGCAACGCCGTGAACGACAGGTAGGTGCGCCCGCCCGCCGTGGTCATCGCCGGCTCGCCGACGGCCGCGAGGCCGGTCTTGATCTCGGCGGTGCTGCTGCCATCGAGCTTGGTGATGTACACCGAGCCATCCTTGGCGGGCTCGGAGCTGCCGTAGAGCACCGCGGAGCCGTCGGGCGTGAGCGCCGGCGTGGTGCGGATGGGAAGCCGTACGTCCTTTGCGAGGATGCGACGGTCGCCGCCGGTAACCGGCACCACGCCCACATCCCAGTGGCCTACGCCCCGCTCGCTGGTGAAGTACACCACGTCGGAGCCGACGATGCGGGGCCGCGTCTGGTCGCCGTTGCCGGTGGCGCCCTTCACGGGGGTGGCAGCGGTTTCACCGGCGGTGATGGTGAACACATCCTCGCTGCCGTAGTTCTTGCGGGAGAACACGAGGCGCTTGCCGTCGGGACCGAAGGTCGGCGCGTTCTCGGACTCCTTGGTGCTCGGGAAGGCGGGCGTGACCTTGTTCGTCTGCTGCGAGAACAGCATCACGTCGCCCGCGCCGCTCGCGCTGGTGGTGAAGGCCACCGTGCCCCCGTCGGGGGAGATGGCGGGCCAGGCGAGCGAGCCCGGCGCCAGCGTGCCATTCACGTACTCCGCCGGCGCGGGGTTGCTCGCGCTGAGGAAGTAGAGGCGCATGGTGCCGCCGGAGTTGGCGCCCGAGAACAGGAGGATGCTCTGCTTCGGGTGCCACACGGGCGCGGCCGCAAAGCCGCCGCTGGCCGAGAAGCTCGACGAGGAGCCGGGGATGACCACCTTCGTGGGCGCCCCGGGGGCACCGGCGGAGACCTTCACGACGTAGAGGTCGACCTTGTCGGAGTTGTTGTTCACCTCGAAGGCGAGCCAGCCGCCATCGGCGGAGAACTGCGGGTTGGAGCCGTGGCCCCCACCCACCCAAGTGACCTCGACCGCGTGGGCGAGCGAGAGGAGAGCGAGCATTCCGGTGATCATTTCTTCTTCTTCCCTCCGTCGGTCGACGGGGCGATGGTGAAGGCCGCCTGGACCCAGGGGTACAGGCGAACGAGGTCGGTCTGGGCGCCGCCTTCGAGGCTCACGGCGCCGCGGAGGGGGCCGATGTCGGCCACGGCATAGGACACGCTGGCGGCGCCACCGCCCGCCATGATCGTGCCGCTCAACTGCTGGTAGTCGGCCTGGGCGGTGGAGCTGAACACCTGCCCCTCGGGGTCGGCGCAGGCGGCGCTGCTCACGCACTGGGGGTCGAGGCCGGTCACCGTGCCCACTCCGATTCCCCACAGGGGACCCGCCGCGAACCAGAGATCATCCAAGCGCACGGAAGCGGCCAGCCAGCCGTACCCCATGTGCACGGAGTTGGGGTTGACGGTGTACTCCTCGGGCGCGGAGTCTTCCACCACGGGGGCGCCGAAGAGGTTGTGGTAGCCCACCTGCCCGATGATCCCGAAGCTCTCGGAGAGGCCGATCTCGAGGCCTACGCCGAGGCGCGCACCCGCGCCGCCGAAGGCCTCGGGCTGCAGGGCGCCGCTCTCGGTGATCACACCATCGAAGCTCTCGGAGGGAAACAGCACGGCCACGCCGAGGTCGGCGCGCGGGCCCACGTAGGCGAAGTGGAAGAGGTTCTTCTTGTCCTCGCGGCGCCGCTCGATCTTCACCACCGCCGGAGCCCCGCCCACGGCCACCATCACCTTGGTGCCGGAGACGGTGTACTCGCCGGCCGGGAGCACCCCATCGAAGTCGTGGTCGGTGATGTACGTGGCCACCCAGCCGATGGCGGCGCGCTGGTCGGGCGCGAACGGCGGCTCGGTGGGCACGAGGGTGCGCTCGCCCGCGAAGTCGGGGTCGAAGGTGACCTTCAGCGGGCCGTAGCTGGCGTCGATCTCCGCGAGCCAGTCCACCACTTCGGGCTTGCCCTCGATCCGCGACGCCTTCAGGAGGCGGTTCCGGCAGCCGGTGATGTTGCCGATGGCGCGCGCGGCCTCGGCGCCCATCTTGTTCTCGTTGTAGGTGAGCACTTCACCCTTGGCCTCGAGGGCCTCCAGCTTCTGGTACTGCGCCTCCACCGCCGTCCACGCGTTGCGGGAGGCCAGCTTCCGCATCTCCTCCGAGATGCGAACGTGCTCGCCACGCTCCACATCGCCCGCATGGGCAGTCCCGACCAGGAGCGGAGAGAGGGCGAGCGCGCACAGAAGGAGGGTGCGGATCATGGGGAAGCTCCGAGGTGGTGCCAGGGATCGAGGAGGGACTTCGTGTAGGGGTGCTGGGCGCTTTCGTTGCGGAGATCCACGACCTCGATGACCTGCCCCTCGAGCATCACCACCGCGCGGTGGCAATAGGGGAATGCCGCATCGAGGTCGTGCGTCACCAGAATACATCCAGTGCCGGGCGGGAGGTTGCCCACGAGCGCTTCGAGCACCTCGGCGCGGCGTTCCGGGTCGAGCCCGGAGGTAGGCTCGTCGGCCACCACGAGGCGCGGCGAGAGCGAGAGGACCCGCGCCAGCGTGACCCGGCGCTGCTCTCCGCCGCTCAGCTCGCGCGGCAGCGCCGCATGTCGGTGGGAGAGGCCGAGGCGGCCGAGCATGGCGGCCGCGAGCGACTGGGCCTCGGCCGTGGACTTTCCGGCGAGGACGTGGAGCGTCTCGGTGATCGCCTCGATCACGGTCTGCTGCGGGTCGAGCGCCGACATCGCATCCTGCGGGATGTACTGGTAGTGCACCCGCCGGGCCTGACGGTCGGGCTCCGCGAGGGTGTCCCACCGCTGGCCTTCGATCCAGATTTCGCCCTCGGTGACCGACTCGAGGCCGAGCACCATGCGCGCGAGCGTCGTCTTGCCGCTGCCCGACTGGCCCACGAGCGCCACCACCTCGCCCGAGCCCACCGTGAGGTCCACCCCACGCACGGCATGCACCTCCGGCCACGGGCTCCACGGCCACGCACCCGGCACGCGGTAGCGCTTGTGCACGCCCTTCACTTCCACGATGGCGCTCATGCCGAAGCCTCCAGCCGCGAGGGCGGCGTGAGGCGCACCACGTGCTCGGCGATGCGCTCCACCGTGTCCTCGTGGTGCGAGATGAGGAGGATGCCGCAGTTGTGGGCCTTGCCGACGGAGAGGAGCAGCTCCACCACCTGGCGCCGGAGCACGGGGTCGAGGCCGGTCTCGGGCTCGTCGGCGATGAGCACCTTGGGATCGCTCGCCATCGCGATGGCGAGCGCGGCCCGCTGGCATTGCCCGCCGGAGAGCTCGCCGGGGAGCGCCGCCGCCGCGCGGGGGGGCAGTCCCACCTCGTGGAGCAGGTCGCGGAGGGTGGCGCCCAGCGAAGCCGGCGCCGTGACGCGGCGCGCCACCGCGATCTCCATCTGGCGGCCGATGGTGCGGCCGGGGTTGAGCGCGCTCGACGCCGCCTGGGGGGAGTAGCTGAGGTAGCCGCCACGCAGCGACTCCGTTTCGCGGAGGAGGCGGGTGTGGCCGGCGGCGCCGGAGCCCGCCACGCCGGCGTACCAGTCGCGCGCATCGTGCTCGGGGAAGTGCAGGCTGCCGCCGAAGAGGCCGGGCGCCACGTCGATGACCCCCATGCAGGCGCGCGCGGTGAGCGACTTGCCCGCGCCCGAGGGGCCGCAGAGCGCGGTGACCTCGCCGGCCCAGACCGTCACATCCACGCCATCGAGCAGCACCCGATCGGCGGTGCGGACCTTCAGACCGCGCAGGCGAACGCGCTCGCTCATCGTGCCCTCACCAGCGTGGTGGTGAGCTTGGCCATCGTGGTGACGACCGCCACGAGCCCGAGGCCGAGCCACAGCGCGTGCCCCGTGGGCATCCCCAGCCCGATCGAGGTGTACCCCATGTAGAGGAGGTCGGCCCAGGACTTCAGGCTGTCGGAGTGCGTGAAGCTCGACTGGTTGTCCTGCCGGGCGAGGTAGGACAGGCCCAGCTCGAGGAAGGTGACCTGGAGGAGCACCTCCGAGGCCTGGCGCACCACCACCGGCCGCAGGTTCAGGAGCACGATGTGGTACAGGTACACCCGGGCGCGTGAGAACCCGTGTGCGCGCAGCGCCTCCACGAACCGGGCGCCGCCGAGCCGCTCGGCCACGGCCGCGGCCTCGTCGATGGCGCCGGGCGCCGCGAGCACGGCCCACACGAGCGCCAGCGGCAGGAGCCCGCGCTCGGTGCTGGGGATGAGCAGCGCCGACACGAGGAGCACCACCATGCGCGGGAGCGCACCGAGCACCTCGCCGAGGCCCTGGATGACGGCTTCCACCCGCCGGTCGCCCGCGCAGCGGAGGAGCCCGCCCGCCGTGCTGAGGAGCGCCACCGCGAGCGCCGCCGCGATGGCCGGGCCGAGCACGACCCCGGCCCCCTGCTGGGCGTACTGCAGGAGCGAGCGGCCGAGCTCGTCGGCCCCGAACGGCCCCACGAGCCCGGGCCCGGCGAACGCGAGGTCGCGGTTGGCATCGGTGAGGTGGTCGGGCGCGGTCGCGGCGAGCCCCGCGAGCACGATCAGCGCAAGGAGCGCGCCGATGCCGGCGGCGGAGCGACTCACGCGCCCTCCACGAACGGCGTGCGGCGCACGTGCAGCGCCACGAGCACCTCCACGAGGGCCTGCACCACGAGCAGCGCCCCGCTGATGGCCGCAAACGCCGTGGCCGCCGCGAGCAC
Source organism: uncultured Pseudomonadota bacterium (assembly GCA_903885375.1). GTDB lineage: Bacteria > Myxococcota_A > UBA796 > UBA796 > SXON01 > SXON01. The sequence continues at coordinate 22,931 of CAISIK010000038.1, read as the reverse complement.
CACGCCGAAGTCCTGCAGGAGCGTGCCCGACCACAGGAGGTCGCCCACGCCGGGCAGCCCCAGCACGACCTCCACGATCACCGCACCGCTCAGCAGGTGCAGCACGCGCGCGCGGAGCTGACCGGCGAGCGCGGGCATCACGTTGGGGAGCATGTTCGCGAGCGTACGTTCGCCGCGCAGCACGGCGATGCTGACGTAGCGCTGGTTGCGCTCGGCGCTCACGAGGCCGCGCACGCCGCTCACCGCCGCGGCGAAGGCGCCATCGGCCATGCCGAGCACGACCGCGCCGATCAGGAGGCGCCAACGGTCGGCCTCCATGTCGAAGGCGTTCGACCCGAAGCGCACCACGATGGCCGCCGACCCGAGCAGCGAGAACACCAGCGCCGGCACGAGGCCGACGGCCGAGAAGAAGCCATCCGCGCGGGAGGGGATCAGGCCGGTGGCGGCCCCGATCACGCCGATGAAGATGGGCCCGAGCGCGAGCCCCACGAGCTTCAGCGTGATGGGCAGCGACTCGGTGAGCAGGTCGATGACGGGGAGCCCCTGCTCCACACGCCAGGACCGGCCGAAGTCCGCCTGGAAAGCCGAGGCCACCCACTCCCGGAAGAAGTGCATCGGCCCCGCATCGAGGTTCCAGCGCGCGGCCAGCTCGGACGTGCCGCCGCAAGTGGAGGGGGGGCAGATGATCTCGGCGGGATCACCCGGGAGGGCCCAGATGAGCGCCGTGATGATCGCGGGCACGAGGAACGGCAGCAACAGGGCTGCGAAAAAGCGCACGCCCGGACGGATCCACCAGGCGGTCATGCATCACCGCCGCGCGTGAGCTGGCCGCTCTCGTTCACCGCTCGCCTACTGCCGCTTCCAGCCGTCGACTTCGGTCCAGTAGTAGAACGGCGCGATCACGTTCCCGCGCACCTCCGTTCGCCAGGCGCTCTTGGTGTCGAGCTTCCAGAGGAAGAGGTAGGGCAGGTCGGCCGCGAGCGTGGCGTGGAGCTTGTGGTAGGCATCGAACGCGGCGGTGTCGGTGCGCGCCTGGTTGTACTCGACCATCAGCTGGTCGGCCGCCGGGTTGCTGTAGTTGAAGATGTTGCGGCTGCCGGTGCTGGTGCCCGAGCGGGTCTGGAAGAGGTCGTTGACCTCCTCCACGAGGCCGAAGGACCACTTCCCCACGAGCAGATCGAAGTCGGTGGCCTTGCCGGACTCCACCTTGCGCGACCAGTCGTCGGCCGACACCTTCGACTCCTGCCGATCGAAGCCGGCCGAGCTCATCTGGTTGCCGATCTGGGTGAGCAGGTCGGGCGCCTCGTTATCGAGCGAGGAGAGCATGCCGATGTTCAGGGTCACGGGCGTGCCCTTGTAGTGCCAGCGCCCGCCGATCTGGGTGAGGCCGCCTTCGGTGAGGAGCCGCGAGGCCGCGGCCTTGTCGGACTTCTCGTGGTAGGCCACCTGCCGGTTGTAGAACGGCGAAGACTGCACGAATGGACCGGAGATGAACTCGCACGGGCTGTTCTGTTCGCCCGGCTTCACGCCGATGGTGAGCTGGCGGAGGTCGCTCCGGTCGAGGATGAGGTCGAGCGCCTGGCGCACCTTGGGCACGCTCAGCGCCCCGCGCTTGGTGTTCACCGCGATGAACCACCACGACCGCAGGTCGTAGCTCTTGAGCTGGAGCTCGTCGGAAGCGCTCACGTCGGGACGGTACTGCGGGGGCACCGCGATGATGCCCTGCACACCGTTGTTGCGGACGGTTGTGACCTGCACGGCCGGGTCGGACACTTCCTGGAGGGCCAGCTGCGCGATCTGGGGCGCGTGGTGGCCGTTGGCGTAGGCTTCGAACGACACGCCGCGGCGGCCCTTGTTGCCCTTGAAGGGGCCCGAACCCACGGGGTGCTGGCTGAAGTCGCTGTCGGGCACGATCTGGGTGGTCTCGAACTTCTCCGCCGGGAGCAGCGCGAACATCAGGCGCTCCTGGGGGTTGTGGAACACCTTCGTGAAGCGGATGGTGGCCACGGTGGGCGCGGTGGCATCACAGCCGGCGAGGATGGAGCGGTAGCCCTCGGCGATGGGGCTGGTGGTGCCCTTGTCGAGCATGGCGGCCACGGTGAAGCAAACGTCCTTCGAGGTGACCGGCGTGCCGCTGTGCCACTTGAGGTTGGACTTCAGCGTGAGCTTGTACGACTTGCCGCCATCAGCGAGCTCGTACTTCTCCACCACGCGGCTCACCATTCGGTTGTCGACCGGCGAGTGGTAGAAGAGACGGTCGAACACCAGCTCCTGCGAGCGGTAGTCGGTCATCGAGGAGGCGTAGAGCGGGTTGAGGGTGCCCGGGAGCTGCTCTTCGTAGAAGGACAGGGAGGCGCCCCCCAGAAGGGAGGCCCCGGCGAGGCTGAGCGCGAGCAGCGCGCCGCGATGGGAGGGGGTCATGCTTCTCCTCAGTGCATGGGAACGCCCGGCGCCGAATTGCGGGCCAGGCGGATGTGAAGGGCATCGAGCGGCGCACGCGCCTCGACGAGACCCGGAAGCAACGAAAGCGACTGGTGGACGAGCTCGGTGGCGCGCGGGGTGTTGCGGTTGCCCGCATCCCACGCCGCGAGGAACATCGTGAAGACGGGATCACGGGCGCGGTCGATGTTGCGGTCCTGGGCGTTGATGCGCAGGATGCCCGAGACCTCGTCTTCACCGCGGGCGCGCGCCCACAGGTCGGCGGCCCGCAGCGCGCCGGCGCGCGCGAAGTTGCTGAACGGGCGATGGAACGCATCGGCCTGGCCAGCGTTGGCCACCGCCATGGCATCCTCGATCGCGCTGCCGAGGATGCCCGCCTGCTCGATCACGCAGTCGGCATCGACCTTGTCGGTGGTGCAGGCCTTGGCGATGGCGGCAAACGCGCTGGACCCGGCCAGCGCTTCTGCACCAGCAAGATCTCCAGCGGCGGCGATCGCGGTGAACTGCATGTCGGCGGCGGAAGTGTACGCCGACATGAAGAGCCATGCGTCGGGGATCGTGGCCGCAGGCGGCAGCGATCGAGGTTCCATCGGGAGACGGAAGGGAGCCAGGAAGGTATCGACCGCCGCCTCGGAGGCCGGGTCGGCCGCGCGCGCCCAGCGCTCGTGCACCCGGGCCAGGGCGTAGAGCACCGAAGGGTCGCCGATCTTGACCTCGCCCGGCTCACCCACGAGCGGGGCGGCTTCGGGCTGTACCTCGCCGCCCGGCAGCGTTCCCGGCGCGCCCTTGGCAAGCTCCTCGACCGGGGTGGCGCCCACCTGCAGGAGGGAATCGGGCAGCGGCGAGGCCGGCGCATCGAGCCAGACCTTCCACGCGGCATCGCGCGCCGCGAGCCCAGGGACCTTGCTCGCGCCGGACCGGCCGAGGCGCGCGGCCTCCTCCGGCTTGGCGGTGAGTACGCCCGACACGCCGCGGAGGTACTCCGTTTCGGCGGGATCACTCGGCTGGAGATCGGCGCTGTACACCTGGAGGGTGGCGTTGCTGGCCAGCAGGGCAGCCTGCCGGTACATCGCCGAATATTCTGCGTGGGCGCGCGCGAGGGCCGGCGCATCGCCCTCGCCGACGAAGGCCGCGAGGGCCGCGCCGCGATCGCCATCGAAGTAGGAAACCCAGCTCGGCCGCCCCTCGAAGGGGGCGCGTGCGCTGGCCACCGCCATGCGCACCTGCCAGGTACCGGCCACAAGCTCGTTCGACACCGCTGCCGGGGCGGCGACGGCCACAGGGGTTTCCACCTCGTCGCCCGTGCAGGCGGCGAGCGCGAGAACGAAGAAGGGCATCGGGACGCTCACCCCTCGCAGAACGCGCGATTGCCGGCAGCCGACACGCAGATGGCCAGGGCACTCTTGGTGTCCTGATCGCTCGCCTTGGCGTAGTCGAGCCACTCGCGCGCGAAGTCCTTGGTCATGCCGCGCCACTTGGCGGCCTTGGCCTCGTTCTCCTCGGTGTGCTCCTTGGTGGCGTACACCTCCTCGGCCTCGGTCCAGATCTTGTTCGCGGCCTCGGTCTTCAAACGGTAGAGCGTGTACACGCGCTTGGTGTAGGTGGTGCCCGACCAGCGCTGCTTGTTCTCGAGCGCGTAGTCGGCCCAGCGGATCACGCCGGAGGCGCGGCCGGTACCGCCGCGGCTGAGCTGCGTGGCGTACTTGAAGCACATGTCGGGATCGGAACGGTCGATGTCCTCGAGGTGGCGCTTCACGAGGCGCTCCCACTCCACCTTGTCGCCCTTGCCTTCGGCGTTGGCGATGAGCACGCGGGAGAGCTTGTCCTTCGTGGTCTGCGCGCCTTCGGAGCCGATGCGGGCCTCCACACACTTCACCTGACCGGTGCGGAGCTGGCCGAGCATCGCCTGGGGCTCGATCTTCACCAGATCGTCGCACGAGTCATCGCCCGCGGTGGGCGCGGTGGGGGGCGTCACGGCCTTCATGGCGGTGGTGTCGGTTGCGACCGGAACCGGGGTGGGCGTGGTGGCCACCGGCGTGCCGGTGGGCGTGCCCACGGGCTTGGACACCGGCGTGACCGGCGTGGGCGTGACGGCCACCGGCGTGCCGGTGGGCGTGCCCACGGGCTTGGACACCGGCGTGACCGGCGTGGGGGTGACCGGCGTGGGGGTGACCGGCGTGGGGGTGACCGGCGTGGGGCGGACTGCCACTTCGGTGGGCGTGACCGCCACGGGCGTGGCCACGGGCGTGACCTCCGTGGGCACCTCGACCGGCGCGACCGGCTCCGGCGGCGGGGTGACGGCCGCGACCGCACCACCGACGGGGCCCGAGTAGGACGAGAGCCCCGTGAAGGGAGAGAAGACCGCAGTGGGCTGGAGATCGAACCAGCCGACGCGTGCATCGGAGGGGATCGGGCGCCCCGCGGAATCCCGCGACATGCCCGGGCTCACCACCTTCTCGCCGCTCCGGCAGGCGGCCCAGCCATCCGAGCACGGAAAGCCCGGAAACGCTGCGTTGTAGGAAGACCAGCCGCCGGCCAGCGCCGGGAGGGAGGTTGCTGCAACCAGCGCCAGCGCGCCGGAGATCACCGCGTTCCGCATCCGCATGGGGGCTACTCCTGTACCGGTTCACGAGGGAGATCGCGGCCGAACGTGATCATCGGCTCCTCGATCTGTTCGACCTCGTTCTCGATCTTCTTCAGCTTCATCTCCACCACGTTCCGCCGCTTCTTGATCTGGTACTGGAACACCTGGGTCACGTACCCGGGGGCGCTGATCTCCAGCTCGATCGTTTGCCCGGGCGTGAACCGGAGCTCGGTGCCATCGGGCATGTAGAGTACGCTGGTTTCCCAGCTGCCATCGACCGAGTTCACGCGGTGACGGTCCTGCTCCAGCGGGTGGCGAACCACCGCGGTGGCCACGGGCGCGTTGGCATCATCCTTGACGATGACCTTCACCGGCACGCCCTCGTCGGGGCTGGGAGGCTTGGCCTGCGCCACCGAAACACCCGCCACCATCGCCAGCATCATGAAGATCGTACGCATGCCTAGCCCCCTGCCTCGGAAGTGAACTGGGCCTTGAACACGGGATCCATGGCTACCGTTCCCGCCGTGTTCACATCGCCGAGCAAGGCCCAGGCGCGCGCCGCGCCATCGCCGGTCTGCCCTTCGAGGAGGCGCTTCGCCGTTTCGCCATCGCGCTCCGCGATGAGCAGCGCCGCGGTGGCCCGCGCATCGGCGAGGCCATCGGCCGGGGCCGTGGACTCCACGGCCTGCAGGCCGCCGAGGCACTCCTCCCCCTTGCCCTCGGCGCACGCCACGAGCGCGCGGGTGGCCTGCACGCGCCACTGCTGGCCCGGCGGCGGCACCGTGATGGAGTCGAGCAGGTTGGTGGCCATGGCGGGCTCGCCCACCGTGGCGGCCCGGCCGGCCCACAGGAGCAGCTGCGCGCCACCATCGTCGCGGTTTTCCGCGTAGGCGGCCACGAGGTCTTCCACCGAGCGCACCGCGATCGGGCGCTGCCCCAGCGACCACAGCGCCTGCGCCTCGGAGAGGCCGGCGATGAGCGGGTTCGAATCGTTGATGAGGTCGAGGTAGGCGGCGGAGGTTTCGCCCACCACGCCCGGCTCGGAGGCGAGGCCTTCGAGCGCGGTCTTCGCGCCGGCCCTGTCGCCATCGGCGAGGCTGACCTCGGCCACGAGGAGGCGGGCCACCGGGGTGCCGGCCGCGGTGGCGAGGGTCTTCACCGCATCGAGATCGCCGTTCTTCATGGCGACCAGCGCCCGGCGCATCTTCACCTCGGCGAGGCGGGTGCCCGCCTTCGGCTCCACCGCCGCGAGCAGCGCATCGGCGGCCGAGGGGTTGCCCTGCAGGAGCTTCACGTAGGCAGCTCCCGACACGACGTCGACATTGTCGGGCGCCTTGAGCAGGGCCGCGTCGTAGACGGCAGCGGCCCCGGCGAGATTGCCGGCCGAGAGGAGTGCCTCTGCTTCGGCCGCGCTCTTCGCGGGATCGAACATCAGGCCCTGCAGCGCGGCGCAGCCGAGCATCGAAATGAGCAACACGGACATTCGGCGCGAACTCCGCCGGCCCGGTATTCCGCGGCGGATCGGGGCGCAACGCGCAAGCGCGGGCATGGCCCGCGGAATACCCTGCACTCGGAGCGCGTTTGACGACGATGGATCCCGGAGCCGGCGCACGTGGCATGGAGCTCGTACTCCTCCACGAGATCAACGCGGGAACCTTCGCGCGGCTCTACCTCGCGGAAACGCGTGGCTCCGGGGGCCTCGACCGCATCGTGGCGGTCAAGATCCTCCGCGAGCAGTGGGGCGAACAGCAGGACATCGTCAACCGCACACGCGATGAGGCGCGCCTCCTGGCCCGCCTCCGCCACAAGAACATCCTGCGCGTGGAAGACCTCGTCGAGGTCGATAGCCAGACCGCCATCATCATGGAGTACGTGGACGGGCTCGATCTCAAGCAGCTCGTGGATGGCATGCGGGAGAACGGGCAGCGCGTACCCGCCAAGGTGGCGCTCCACATGGCGGTGCAGGCGGCCTCGGCGCTCGAAGCGGCCTACTTCCGCGTGCCCACGGGCCTCGAACAGCCGCTCCGGGTCATCCACCGCGATCTGAAGCCCAGCAACATCATGATCAGCACCGAGGGCGAGGTCCGGGTGCTCGACTTCGGCACCGCGCGCTCCTCGCACATCTTCCGCTCCGCACAGACGGGCGCGATGCGCTTCGGCTCGCTGAAGTACATGTCCCCGGAGCGCCGCGAGGGCGATCGGGGCGAACACGCGGGCGACATCTACGCCCTCGGGCTCGTGCTGCTCGAGCTCCTCCGCACCGAGTGGCTCCCGCTCCTCCCGCTCGACACCGACGAGCACGATGCCGCCATTGCCCAGGCGGTCGCCCGGGTGGACAACCTCGGCATGCCGAACCCGGAGTGGGATGCCGCGCTCCGCCGCGTGCTCACCCAGATGCTCGCCAGCGATCCGGCCGTGCGCCCCTCGGCCGATCAGGTGGTGAAGCTCCTCCACGCCTTCGTGGAACAGTCCTCGGGCCCGGTGCTCGACCGTTTCGCCGCCGAAACCGTGCAGCCGCTCGCCGACCGCCTCCGCCCCCAGAATGGCGGCGGCGCGCTCGCGGGGCGCCACCTGATGGTGAACCCCCTGCCCGACCTCCCCCGCGGGAGCGACCCGCGGCAGGCCGCCCAGCCCGTGGTGGCGCCTTCCCGGCCAGCCGCCGCCGCCGCGCCCCGGCCCGCGCCTGCCCGCCCGGCCCCGCCCCGGGCGGCGCCCCAGCGCCCCGCCACGGCGGAACAATCGGCGGAGGCCGGCTCGGGCCGGACGATGATGGCGGTGGGGGCCGGCGCGGTGGTCGTGCTCCTCCTCGCCGGCGTGGCGCTCGCCGTGATCGGCGGCGCGGTGTTGTGGAATTACCGCGGGAGCCCGCCGGCCGAGGTCGCGAAGACCACCGCCGCCCCGCTGCTCGCGGATGCCGAAGCCGCCGCCACGCTCGCGGCCGGGGGCGCCGGGGGCGCCGAGCCGGGCGCCGGCGGCGCCACACCAGCGGCCGCGTCCGGTGTGGCGGTCTCGGTGGAGGTGTCGGGCGAACCCGCGCAGTGGGTGCACCTCGAGCGCGGCGACGCCAGCGCGGCGGAAGGCCGCGGCTCGCTCCGCGCGGAGGTGCCCGAGGGCGACTACGACCTCGCCATCAAGATCGTGGGCCGCGGCGTCGTGCGCGCCGCCATCTCGGTTCCCGCCGCCGGCCTAACGCTCCAGTGCGATCCCGACGCGAGGTCGAACCTGCGGTGCACGGGCGGCAAACGCGCCATCATCCTGAAGCCTTGAAGCACCGGCCGCGATGATCGCCCGGGTTGTTCATGGGATACACTCCCGCACCATGTATCGGCCCCCCCCCGCGCTCTCCCTGCTCCTGATCCTCGTCGCCTGCTCGGAGCCCTTCGCCGACCCCGGCACGGACCTCGCGTCCACCGACAGCGGCACCGACACGGCCGACTCCGGCGACACCTCGGGCACGCCCTCGGAGGACATCACGGTTTCAGGCGTCACCACCGGGGCCACCGGGCTGCCGCTGGCCGGTGTCACGGTTTCGGGGGCCGGCTCGCCGGTGGTCACCGGGGCCGACGGCACGTTTTCCGTCAAGGGCGAGGGCCCGTTCGAGCTCACGTTCACGATGGAGGGGCGCCGCACGGCCGCCCGCACCTACGCGCACGCGGTGGGCAACGCGCGGGTGGGCCTGGTTCCCGTGCGCGTCGCGCAGGCCGTCCGGGCCGACAACGGCGGCGCCCTCACGGTGGGCGGCGCCTCCCTGGTGCTCGATCCGGGCAGCCTCGGTACGGGCGTGGCCGCCGTTCGTTTCGATCCGATCGACCTCGTGAGCGCCGGGCTCGATGCCCTCCCCGCGGGCGTGCTCGATGCCGATGGCAACGTGGCCACGGTCCTGGGCGCCGCCGAGGTGGAGTTCGCCGGCCCCGCGGGTGCGATCACCCTTTCGGCCCCGGCCAGCGTCACCCTGCCGGTGTACGGCAACACCGTGGGCTCCAGCGCCAGCATCCTCCAGGATGTCGGCGGCACCTGGGCGGTCGTGGGCACGGCCGACGTGGTGAGCCTCGGGTCGGGCTTCGGCGTGGTCTTCGAGGTGAGCGAGGGCGGCGTGTACGCCGCGGGCCGCCTCGATGCCTCCGGCTGCCTCAGCGGCACCGTGGTCACGAGCGCCGGAGCGCCCGCGCCCGGCGCCCGCGTGCGGGCCTACGTGCGCCCCGACTCCACCGCGCCCGCCGCGTTTCTCGACGAGGTCACCACCGGCGCGGATGGCACCTTCTGCGTGATGGGCAGCGGCGGCGGCACCTCCCTGCTCGTCGATCAGGTCGACGAGCTGGGCGCGGTGTGGTCGGGCGTGAGCACCGTCACCGCCACGGGCACCGACGACACCTGCGGCGACTGCACCGATGCCGGCAACGTGGCGCTCTCGCCCGCGGGCTGCGCCACGGGCAACCTCTACGGCGCCGATGGGAGCGCGCTCCCGGCCTCGCCCTTCGCGTGGGAGGAGGGCGACTTCGTGAGCAGCGTGGTGGATGGCGGCGCGGCCAGCGTCACGTTCTACGCCCGCGCGGGCAACACCTTCCGCCTGCGGGGCCCCGGCGGCTACAGCAAGGCGTTCTCCGTGGCCGAGGGCACCTCGGTGGAGGCCGGCTCCTGCACGCGCCTCGGCAACCTCCAGGCTCCCGCCGGCTGCGTGTTCGTGGAGGTGAGCGACGCCGGCACGGCCGTTTCCGGCGTGTCGGTCGCCACCGACGATGGTGCCTGGACCACGACCGACGGCGAAGGCGGCGCCTGCGCCACCACCGATGATGGCTCCACCACCTTCACCGCCGACTGGCTCGTGGGCGCGCAGCCCGTGTCGCTCTCCGACGTGGTCACGGTCGAGGCCTCCGCCGGTGGCTGCGAGTCGGGCGCCTGCGTGGAGGGGCCGAGCTTCGAGGCCCCCGAAGCGGGCTGCGTGACCGGCAGCGTCTTCGGCGAGGGCGGAGTGCCCGCAGCGGGCCTCACGATGTGGTCCTCCGCGTTCGACTCCGCGGTCACCGCGGCCGACGGCAGCTACACGGTGAACACCGCCGGCGTGGGCACGGCCTACGTGTGGGCCGATGGCTGGGCGGTGAGCCCCGTCACCGACCAGGCGGCCTCGCTCGGCTGCACCACGCTCAACCTCTATGCCGATGCCGGCGCCGTGCCCGACCTCGTGGTGGCCCAGGGCACCGACATCTGGCAGGTCAACAGCGATGGCACCACCACCCCGCTCATCACCGACGCGGTGGTGTCGGTGGTCGACATCCAGGTGGATGGCACGGCCGACCTGCTCATGGGCCTGCTCAACGTGTACACCTGGTTCGCGGAGACCGACGGCAGCAACTGGGGCAACTTCGGCAGCTCCTCGTCGTACTGGTCGGCGCTCCGGGTTTCGCCCGACCACACGCTGGTGGCGCTCCAGGGCTACGGCTCGGCCAACCCGCAGGTGTGGGTCTACGAGGTGGATGGCACCCCGCTCCTGCAGCTCTCCACCACCGCCGGCACCGACCCCGATGGTCTCGCCTTCTCGAGCGACAGCAACTGGCTCGCCAGCACCCGCAAGGACGGCGCCGTCGAGGTGAGCCCGGTCTCCGGCAGCCGCGGCCCCGCCACCATCGCGCCCACCACCTGCGCCCACCCCATCTGGTGGGACCTCGACACCATCGCGCTCGACTGCTCGGGCGATGTGATGCTCTACGAGATGGATGGAAGCGGCTCCGTGAGCTGGCTCAACACCGGCAGCGCCGAGCGCGTGTGGGGGGTCACCGCGGCCGGCCGCGTGGTGTACACGGTGGACAACGAGCTGCACATGGCGTTCACCGACCACTCCGACGATGTGCTGCTGCACGCCGGCGCCTCGGGCACCACGTTCTCCCGCGTGCGCGTGAGCGACGACGGCCTCTGGGTCGCCGCCATCGTGAAGGACCCGAGCAACGGCACCGACGTGCTCGCGGTCGCCGACCAGCCGCCCTACACGGGCGAGTGGCTCACGGCCACGCCGAGCGAAACCGAAGCGAGCATCGACTGGCTGGAGTAGCGCCGTGGTCCGTACGACCCTGATCCTGGCCGACGGCCACCGAACCCGAGCGGATGGCATCCAGCTCGCCACCAACGCACCGGCCGACGCCACGGTCTGGGTGGATGTGCTCGCCACCTCGGCGCTCGGCCTCGCCGTGCTGCCCGCCGACTGGCGCTTCCACCCGCTGGCGCTCGAGGATTGTGTCCACCCCCAGCGGCGCGCCAAGTACGAGCGCTACCCCAACCACACCTTCATCGTGCTCCAGGCGCTCGACACCGCCACGATCGAGGACCTCGACACCACCTCCCTCCGCATCTTCGTGCGCCCCGGATTGGTCGTGACCGTCCACGATCGGCCGGTGAGCGCGCTGGAGCATGTCCGCGAGCTCCTGGAGCGGGATGGAGAGCGGGTGGGCACCGGCGCCGATCGCCTGCTCCACGCGCTGATCGACGCCGTCATCGACGAGTTCATGCCGCTGCTCGAACGCTGGGAGGACACGCTCGACGACCTCGAGGCCCGCGCCGAGGCCGACCGGGAGATCAGCACCCTCGACGAGCTGGTGGCCTTGCGCCGCCAGGTGCTGGTCATGCGCCGGATGATGCTGCCGCAGCACGAGGTGCTCCGCCGCATCCTCGAAGGCGGCGAGCTCTCCGAGGCCGGCGCCCTCTACTTCCGCGACGTGCTCGACCACATCAACGCCATCAGCGACTCCGCGGCGCTCCTCGTGGATGTGTGCGGCGGCGCGATGGAGGTGCAGCGCAAGCGTGCCGACGACCGCCTGAACCGCGTGATGAAGTACCTCGCGCTGGTGAGCACGATGCTCCTGCCGATGACCGTGATCTCCGGCGCCCTCGGCATGAACTTCAGCCACATCCCCGACGCCGACTCGCCGTACGGCTTCTGGCACGCGGTGGGCCTGATGCTGGCGAGCGCGGCCGCGCTGGTGCTCTGGTTCCGTCGCAAACGGTGGATGTAGCGGTGCGGCGCTGACCGCGCGCCGCCGTCGGTTAGGTTCTCGCGTGCTCGCCCTCCTGCTCACCCTGGCCTGTTCCGGCGGCGACGAACCGGCCGTGCGCGCCGTGCGCCCCGTCCCGGCCACGCCCGAGCAGATCGCCGAGAAGCGCGAGCGCGAGGAGCTGCGCACCTCGCCGCGCAACCTCGAGGTGAACTACGAAAAACCCGAAGGGGTGTACGTGGATGCGCAGTTCCTCGGCGGCCGCCGCTGGGAGAACGTGCGCACCATCGTGCTCGAGCAGCTCGGCGCCCTGCTGGAAACCTCGACCGATGCCCGTGGGCACGAGGTGAAGCGCCTCGAGCGCGGCACCATCACCCTGGAAGAGGACGAGATCGACGAGATCATCGTCCCCCTGCCGGAGCCGATGCGGCGCGAGCAGGCGATGGTGGCCTGCGGCTTTTCCGGCCTGGTCGACCGCTACCTCAGCTTCACGCGCGAATACCGCGTCACCCAGTTCCAGTCCTTCCGGCGGATCATCCTCCACCGCGCTGGCCCCAACGACGACCTCGTGGTGAAGGTCACCGCGCAGAAGAAACAAACGCGGGTCCAGGAGCTGCCCTAGGCGCTCGGCGGCCCCGCGCGGGCCGGGAGCCCCTCGACGGCGCGTGATGCCGGGCGAGGGCGCCCGCCCCGAGGACGGTCGCGCGGCATCACCCCAACCCCAACCTCGCCACCCGCGGGTTCATCACGCGGAACCAGAGCGGCGGCACCAGCGCGAGCAGCGTCATGTTCGCGTAGCCGCCCGGGAGCTGGGGGGCGCCTTCCCAGTGGCGGAGCTCGCTGTAGGGGCGGCTCACGTAGGCGTGGTGGTCGCTGTGGCGGGCCAGCGAGAGCAGCATGCTGTTGCTCACGGCGTGGCTCGCGTTCCAGCTGTGCTCGGGACGCACCCGCTCGTACGCCCCCGCGTCGGTGCGCTTGCGGCTGAGCCCGTAGTGCTCCACGTAGTTGATGTTCTCGAGCAGGAGCACCGCGAGCGCGGACTGCAGGAGGAACCAACCCACGCCCACGGGCCCGAGCCACAGGCCGATCGCACCGAGCAGGACGGCCTGGGCCACGATGTACTGGAGCATGCGGTTGCGCGGCGTCCACACCCCGAGGCCGCGGCGCGTGAGCCGCTCGTGTTCGATGTGCCACGCGCTCCGCCAGGAACCCACGAGCGTGCGCGGGAGGAAGGCGTAGAGCGACTCGCCGAGCCGGGCGCTGGCGGGATCGTCGGGGGTGGCCACGCGCTTGTGGTGGCCGTGCACGTGCTCGATGCAGAAGTGCGTGTAGGTGGCGCTCGCCATCAGCACCTCCGCGAGCCGCTGCTCGACCGCGCTCTTGCGGTGCATGAGCTCGTGCGCCACCAGGATGGCGATGGCGGTGCCCAGGGACGTTCCCCAGACGAGGCCCGCGGCCTCCCAACCGAGCGGCAGGTTCACGAGGCGCTGCAGCGCGGCCGCGAGCAGGAGGAGCTGCACGGGCACGAACGCCATGGGCAGGAGGCGCAGGAGCGGGGCCCATCGACCGTCCTCCCGGTTCTCGGTGTCGAGCCCGACGATCTGGTCGAGGATCGGAATCATCACCCACGTGAAGACGGGACCGCTGATCACCCACCACCCGGAGTGGCTCACGGCGATGAGCCCGAGGAGCGGGCTCACGAAGAGGGGCAGGAACCGGAGGACGTTCTTCATGAGGGCTCCACGGGGGCGCGGGGGAGGAACTCGGGGAGGGTGCGCAGGATGAGGTGCTCGACCGCGGCGCGGTCCACCCCGTTGCCATCGAGCCAGAAGAGGGTGGCCGACTCCACGCTGCCGAGCCAGGCATGCAGCGCGAGGTGCTCCTGCGGGGGGGCGCCCAGCCCGGCATCGGCGCGGCCGGCGGCCACGAAGAGGCGGGCCACGATCTCGTTGCGCACCCCCTGCACGATGCGCCACGCCTCGGCGTCGGCCCCGATGCCACCGCGGAGGACCCCGCGGAAGAACCCCGGGTTGGCCGCCACGGCATCGAAGAAGGAGGTGAGCGCCGCCCCCGCGCCGCCCGGGCCGGGCACGAACTGCACGAGCCCGAGGAGCTCCGCCGCCGCATCGCGCAGGCAGGCAAGGTAGAACCCGCGCTTGTCGCCGAAATAGCGGTAGAGCAGGCCCATCGACATCTCCCCGCTCTCGGCGAGGAACTGCGTGGTGACCTCATCGTAGCTGCGCTCGGCGAACACGCGGCGCCCCAGCTCGATGAGGCTGGCGCGGCGGGCGGAGGCGCGCGGGCTGTCGTCCACGGGCGCAAGGTAGCACGCGCTGAAAAACTTTCATTGAAAAGTTTTCATCTTCTTTCAGCCGCGGGCGAGCGGCAGACTGGCGGCCGCTCCGCCCCGCCATCAATGCTACGGTGCGCCCACCATGCCGCCCTTCCGCCCGCTCGTAGCCATCACCTGCGACCGCCGCGCGGCCGGGCCCACCAACCCGCCGGCGGGCAAGGTGCGCCACCCCCGCCCCGAGGTGTACCTCCAAGAAGCCGTGGTGGCGCGGGTCCGGGCCGCCGGTGGCGTGGCCGTGCTCCTCCCCCCCGGCGATGCCCCGGGCGCGCTCGCCCTCCTCCCGCTCGTGCACGCCGTCGTGGTGACGGGCGGCGCCTTCGACATCCACCCCTCCCGCTACGGCGCCGCCGTGAGCGCCCGCCTCGACCGGGTGGACGAGGACCGCACCGACCTCGAGCTCGAGCTCTGCCGCGAGGCCGTGGCCGCCGAGCTCCCGCTCCTCGGCCTCTGCGGGGGGATGCAGGCGCTCGTCGTGGCGCTGGGCGGCACGCTGGTACAGCACGTCGAGGGCCACGAGCAGGCCAACGACCCGACGGAGGCGGGCCACGCGCTCGTGCCCGCCCCCGGCGCGCCCGAAGCGCTCATCCGCCTCATCGGCCGCGACACCAACTCCACACACCACCAGGCCGCCGGCGCGCTCGGGCCGCTACGGCCGCTCGCCACCGCGCCGGATGGGGTGGTGGAGGCGGTGTGGCTCCCTGGGGCCCGGTTCGTGGTGGGGGTGCAAGGGCACCCCGAGCTGCGCAACGGCGCCCTGTTCGAGGCGCTGGTGCAGGCGGCGAAGGGGCGAGGCGGGGTTCCCCACCCCTGACCGCGCACGTTCGCCCCGCCTCGCGGCGCCGCCGTGGATTACATTCCCTGCACGGAGCGTTCGATGTCCCACGCGATGACCTGGGGAGAGTCCCCCACCAGCGACGACAAGATGTGGGGCATGATCGCCCATCTGTCCAGCTTCGTCTTCCCCTTCCTCGGCCCGCTGGCCCTGTACCTCATCTACAAGGACAGCGGCCGCTTCGTGAAGTACCACGCGGTGCAATCGCTGGTCTTCCAGGTGATCGGCTGGATCATCGGCAGCGTGACCTGCGGCTTCGGCTTCATCCTGTTCTTCTTGCCGATCTGGCTCGCGTACCGCGCCTACAACGGCGAGTGGGCCGGCTACCCCCTCCTCGAAGGCGTGGGCAAGGACTGACCGCCCCGGGCGCACGGCGCATCACTCCACCACGGCGCCGGCCTCGCGCAGCGCTTGGGCGAAGGCTTCGTTGTCCTCCGGCGTGACGTACACCGGCGGCTCGCTCTCGATGAGCCAACCGGTGGAGAGGTTGCTGGCGGCGCAGTGCAACCAGCGCCCCCCGCCGCGGTAGCGCCCGAGGTGCAGCACGCCGGGAAGGCCGGTGCCCGCCATGCGGAACGCCCCCGTGAGCGCCTGCCGCCGCGCCTTCACGCCCGCCAGCGGCACCACGACCGGACGCAGGTGCGCGGGCACCGTGAGGCGCCCCTCGCCCACCGAATAGGCCAGCGCACGCACCTTGCGGGGCAGCCACACGCCGAGCAACAGCGGGAGCAGGAGCGCCACGAGGAGCGTGGGCCCGAGCACGAAGAGCATGGGGCCTGCGCCTTCGGCGGAGATGGGCGGCTCCACCCGCACGGTACTGCCTTCCTTCCGGAGGGCCTCCACGAAGGCGACGGGCTCGGCGGGCGAGACCACCACCGTTTCGGCGCCGAACGTCATCACCACCACGGCGGATTCGCAGGTGGTGGCGAGCGAGGCGGAGCGGCCATCCGGCAGCCGCCATCGCCCCGCGCAGAAGTGGGGGAGCGCCGTGCCGCCCACGCGCTGCGGCGAACCCTGCAGCTCCACCACCTCGGCCCCCGTGAGGGCAGTGCGCGGCCACTGGCCACCGCCCACGCCCACTCCGGCGATGGTGGCTTCCACCGTGACGAGCTCGGGCTCGATGGTGTAGGCGAGGCGCTGGGTGCCGGCGAGGAGCCCCACCACGGGCACCACACACACCAGCACGAGCACCGCGAGCGCGGCGAGCTGCACACGCAACCACAGCGGGTTGCCGCGGGCGGCGAGGAAGGTTTTCATGCGCCCAAAGCTATTCACGGCGCCGCGGCCGGCGAGCCGGATCCGGCGGCGATAGGCCGAATCGTGGCCGCACTCTGCACCCCCCACCGGTACCGTGCGATCGGGTCGGCCGGTCGGCCCGGCGATCGGTCACTCCCGACGGTTCGTCCCTTCCGCGTGGTGTCGTGGAACCTCCAGTTCTGCGGCGGCCGCCGCGAGCCCTGGTTCTACGAAGGCGGAAAGGCCGTGTTCGTGCCCCCGGCCGACCAGGCCCGCGCGCTCGCCGGGGTGGTGGCGGTGCTCCGCCGCCTCGAGGCCGACGTCGTGCTCCTTCAGGAGGTGGACCGCGGCTCCGACCGCACCGACCGCCACGACCAGCTCGCCGCCCTGGTGGCCGCGCTGCCCGGCTTCGGTGCCGTGAGCGCGCCGGTGCACCGGAACCGCTTCGTGCCCTTCCCGCCCCACCGCTTCCTGCGCAGGCTCGACCTGCACCTCGCCATCCTCGCCCGCGCGCCGCTCTCCCGGCCCGAGCGCCTGTCCCTCCCCGGCCTGCGCGAACCACGGCTGCGCGCCCACTTCAACCTGCACCGGGCGCTCCTCTCGGCCGAGGTTCCCCTCCCCGCCGGGGGGTCGCTTCGCGTGGGCAACACCCACCTCTCCGCCTTCACCGGCGGCGACGACACGCTCGTGCGCCAGATGCGCGAGGTGTCCGCGTGGATGGAGCGCGGCCCCTCCCCCCACCTCCTCGGCGGCGACTTCAACCTGCTGCCGCCCGGGGATGACCCCTCGCGCCTCCCCACCGACCGCGAGGACCACCCCGGAGAGCGAGCCGCCATCGATCCCTTCTTCGACCGGTTCGCGAGCGCGCTGCCGCCCGCCGGGCAGCTCCTCCCCGCCGCGGGCACCTACCTGCCGCCCGGCGCCTCGGCGCCCGACCGCACGCTCGACTGGATCTTCCACGGCGCCGGTTTGCGAACCGAGCGGGCGTGGGTCGAGCCGGTGGACCCCTTCGTGAGCGACCACTGGCCGGTGGTGGCGGAGCTCTCCCTGCGTTGAGCGGGGCGGTGCCGCGTGGCCGGGCGCGTCAGTCCGCCTCGAACCGCGCCTCGAGCGAGGTGTCGTCGGAGAGCCGGACGGTGCGACGCGCATCCGCCTCGCCATCGGACCAGCCCAGGAAGTGCCAGCCGCTCTCCGCGACCGCCTCCACCGTGACGGGGACATCCTCGTAGTAGGTGCCGGCGAAGCCCGAGCGCACCTCGACCACGGCGAGCTGGAAGCGCCCGGCTTCGGGCGGGTCTGCCGCGAGCGCGAGCTCGCGGCGCGCGCCCGGGGCGAGGTGCCGCACGAGCGAGGCCTCCACGGCCGCGGCCCGCTCCTCGGCGAACCACTCCGCGTACTCGATGGCCGACTCCCAGGCCGGCATGCTCGCGCCGCCGCACCAGCGCGCGCGCTGCTCGTCCATCACCGGCCGCACCTCGGCCGCCAGCTCGCGTACGCGCGCCGCCGCCTCCGCACCCCGGAGCGTGGTGTTCAGCCAGTCCGCGTGCACGTTCACGAAGCGGTCGTGGAATTCGGCGTTGCGGAGGGCCTCCCCCACCGGGAGGGCCGTCCAGTTGCCGTTCACCGAAGTGGCGAGGTGATCGTACGCCGGGTCGGTCCAGCCGTGGCCGAAGTCGTAGACCATCCAGCGCCAGCGCCCATCGACCTCGCGGGGGCGCCAGAGCCGGAGGTTGTTGCCCCACCAGTCGGTGTTGCCGATCCACCCCTGGGCGACGATCGCGCCGATGAAGTTGTCCACGTCCACCATCGCGGTGAAGGCGGCGTAGGCGTCGGGGTCGGCGAGGTCTTCCGCGGCCACGAGCGCTTCGAGGGCGTCGAAGGCCTGCCAGTCGCCGGCCTCGACCGTCCAGTTGGCGTCGTGGGTCCACCCGAGCTTCACGAAGTCCACGTTCTCGGGGTCGGCGCCGCGGTGCGCCGCCATCCAGTCCTCGTCGAGGCGCTCCTTGAGCTCGTACACGCCCCAGAACTCGCCGTTGAGGTAGACGAGGGCGGGCTCGTAGGCTTGCGCGTCCACCGACGCCGCCCGCTCGCCGGAGTCCGATCGGAACAGGGACTGGACGACCCCATCCACGAGCTGCGTCCCGCACCAGTCTCCCCCGTTCCGCAGGTAGAGGCGCTCGAAGCGTCGGCGCGACTCGAGGGGGAAGATCGAGGCCTGGAAGGCCTCGGGACCGTACGCGGTGCGCGCGATGAGCTCGAAGTTCCGCTGGTCGAAGGCTCGGCTGTAGCCGCCGGCGATCTGGATGCCGGCGTCCTGGCTGGCGAGGATTTCGCCCGCGGGCCCGAAGAGGTCCACGTGCACGGGACGCTCCCACAACTCCCAGAAGTTCGCGCCGAAGTAGGGGTAGCTGCGTTCGTAGTCGGGGCCGTACTCGTAGATGCCGGTCACCGGGTCGAAGAGGTCGGCGTTGGCGAAGGTGATGGCCACCACGCGCACGCCCGCGTCGAAGCGGTCGGCCTGCCCGATGAAGGTGGCGGTCGCGGGACGGCTCGGCCAGAGGCCCTCCTCGTGGGCCACCGCGCGGATGGGCACGACATCACCCGCTGGGAGCGCGATCGGCGCGGTGTACACGCTGTCCTCGGCGGTCGGCGGCTCGCCGTTCGCGGTCCAGGTCAGGGTGCCGTTGCCGGACAGGGTGATCGGCGCACCCTCGGCGAGGGCGCCCCCCGCAGGCGAGATGCTCGGCGTCTCGGCGAAGCCGGCACGACCCTCGGTGGTGTTGGCCCCGCCGGGGGTGGGCTCGAGGAAGAACATCCACTCCGAGGTGGCGTCGCGGCCCTGCGACACGTTCGCGTAGGTGCGCGGGCGGGTGACGTGATCGCCCACGCAGCCCTCGGGCGCGAGCAGGAAGAGCTCGCCGCCGGCGTCGTCGAGGCGGAAGTCGGCGTGCCATTCGGCGGCCGCGCGGTCCTTCTCGGAGGCGAAAACCAGCGTGGGCCCACCGAGCTCGGCGTCGGGGAGCGGCCAGCCTCCCGTGGCCGCCTCGGAGAGCCGCCAGCCGGCGAGCGAAGTGGGGCCGGAGAGGGGCATGAGCTCGATCCAGTCGGAGCTGTCGCCGTCTTCGTCGGCGAGGCCATCCACGTTGGCGGCGAGGAGCTCGTTGAGGCGGAGCGGCGCGGGCTCGGCGCACCACGCCCAGGTGGGTACGTCATCGGGCAGCGCGGTGGCGCCTTCCTCCGGGGGCGCTGCCGCCGAGCCACCAGGGACGGGCGCGCACGCGACAAGGAGGAGCCACATGCCCGAAGTGTACACGGCGGCGAGTCCCACCCGCGGGGATGTAAGACACGTCACATCCTCCCGACTCCCCATCGACGTCGAGAAAACGGCGCCTATGGTAGGCGCCATGGAGCCTGCTTGTCCCGCTTCGACCTCGTCGGCGAAACGCCGCTGGTACGGCTGCGCAAGGTCGTAGGCTCGCTGCCTACGGGCGTGGAAGTGTGGGCGAAGATCGAGTCGGCCAACCCGGGCGGGTCGGTGAAGGACCGCGCGGCAAGCGCGATCCTGCGCGACCGCATCGCGCGCGGCATCCCGAAGGGCGCGCGCCTGCTCGATAGCTCCTCCGGCAACACCGGCATCGCCTACGGAAGCTTCTGCGCCGAGCTGGGCCTCCCGCTCACGCTCGTGCTGCCGGCGAACGCCAACCGGGAGCGCAAGCGGCTCTTGCAGGCCTACGGTGTGGACCTCCTGTTGAGCGACCCGCTCGAGGGGAGCGATGGCGCCATCCGCACCGCGCAGGCGCTCGCGGCCGCCGACCCCGCGCGGTGGCTCTACCTCGACCAGTACAGCAACCCGGCCAACCCGCGCGCTCACGAGCTCGGCACCGCCCATGAGATCTGGCGGCAGACCGACGGCCGCGTGACCCACTGGGTGGCCGGCCTCGGCACCACCGGCACCTTCGTGGGCACGGCCCGCGGGCTCCGGAAGCGCAACGGGGGCATCCGCACCGTGGCCGTCCAACCCGCGGGCCCCTTCCACGGGCTCGAAGGGCTCAAGCACCTCCCCTCTGCCATCTCGCCCCCGATCTGGGACGCGGCCACGGCCGACCGGATGCTGTGGGCCCCCACGGAAGAATCGCTGGAGCTGCGCCAACGACTCGGCCGGGAGGAAGGCCTCCTCGTGGGGCCCTCGTCGGGTGCCGCCCTCTGGGGCGCGCTCGAGGTGGCCCGCGGTCTGGAGTCGGGCGTGGTGGTCACGCTGTTTCCCGACGGGGGCGAGCGCTACGTGTCGGAGGACCACCTGTGGGACTGAGGCTGGAGGGCTCCGCGAGGGCCGACATCCTCGCCCACGCCGAGGCCGGCTACCCGCACGAGGTCGTGGGCATCCTCGCGGGAAGCCGCGCGGCGGGTGTGGTCACCCGGGTGGCCGCGCTGGTGAACGAACGCGCGGACAGCCTCGCCAACCGCTACGCGGTGGGCCCCCTCGCGCTCGCGCGCGCCGAGGCGGCGCTCGAGGCCGAGGGCCTGGAGATCGTGGGCTACTACCACAGCCACCCCGACCACCCCTCGCGATATTCCGATTTCGACCGCGATCACGCGCTTCCGAACATGAGCTACCTCATCGTTTCGGTGCGCGCGGGCCGGGCCGACACCCTCCAAAGCTGGCGACTGCGGGAGGACCGCAGCGTGATGGACGAAGAACCCCTTTCCCCTGGTGTGCCCCCATGTCCGTGAACATCCTCATCCCCACCGCGCTCCGTGGCTACGTCGGCGGCGTGTCCTCCGTGCCCGTGTCGGCCGACACCGCCGGCGCCGCCCTCGATGCGTTGACGACCGCGCACCCGGCGCTGGCCACACACCTCCGCACGCCGGAAGGCAAGCTCCGCAGCTTCGTGAACGTGTACAAGGGCCACGAGGACATCCGTCACCTGCAGAAAGAGGCCACGCCGCTCTCCGCGGGCGACACCCTCACGATCGTGCCCTCCATTGCGGGTGGCGCCCGATGACCCCGTTGAGCAACGAGGAGATCGCCCGCTACTCCCGGCACCTCATCCTCGACGAGGTGGGCATGGAGGGGCAGACGAAGCTGAAGAACTCCAGCGTTTTGTGCGTGGGCACCGGCGGCCTCGGCTCGCCGCTCCTCCTGTACCTGGCCGCCGCTGGCGTGGGCCGCATCGGCATCGTGGACTTCGACGTGGTGGACGCCTCCAACCTCCAGCGCCAGATCATCCACGGCACCTCCAGCGTGGGGAAGGCCAAAGTGCTCTCCGCTAAGGCCCGGATCGAGGACCTCAACCCCCACGTGCAGGTAGACCTCTACGAGGAGGCCCTCAGCAGCGAGAACGCCCTCCGCATCCTCGGCCCCTACGACGTGGTGGTGGATGGTACGGACAACTTCCCCACCCGCTACCTCGTGAACGACGCCTGCGTGCTGCTCGGCAAGCCCAACGTGTACGGCAGCATCTTCAAGTTCGAGGGCCAGGCGAGCGTCTTCTGCCACGGCGACGGCCCGAACTACCGCGACCTCTACCCGGAGCCGCCGCCACCAGGGCTCGTGCCTTCGTGCGCCGAGGGCGGCGTGCTCGGCGTCCTGCCCGGCATCATCGGCACCATCCAGGCAACCGAAACGCTGAAGCTGCTCCTCGGCAAGGGAACGAGCCTCTCCGGCCGCCTGCTGCTGTTCGACGCGCTCGCCATGTCGTTTCGCGAGCTGAAGCTCCGCCGCGACCCCGACGCCCGCCCGATCACCGGGCTCATCGACTACGACCAGTTCTGCGGAGTGCCGAAGAGCGGCGCCTCCAAGGAGCTCGCCCCCACCCTCAGCGGCGACTTCGCTCGGCTCGGCGTGACCGAGATCAAGGCGAAGCTCGACGACGGCTGGGCGCCCTTCGTGCTCGACGTGCGCGGCCTCTCCGAGTCGCACATCGTCAAGCTCGCCTTCGCCGACGCGCTCATCCCCCACACCCAGGTGGCCGAGCGGCTCGCGGAGATTCCCCGCGATCGGGAGATCCTCGTGCACTGCAAGCTGGGCGGGCGCTCCTCGCAGGCGGCCACCGTGCTGGCGGCGGCGGGGTACCGGGTCACCAACATGGAGGGAGGCATCGTGGCGTGGGCGCAGCTCGTCGACCCCTCGTTGCCGACGTACTGACGACGCTCGCGGTTCCGAGGCGGCCGGGCAGGACGCTTCGACCGCGGGCGCGGGGTCGGCGGTGTGTGTGTCGGGGGGGGGGCGACGCGAGGGGGCGGGGCGTTGGCGCGGGGGCCTGCCGGCGCAGTCCGCCGCTCCGTCGGCCCGAAGCGGGCCTCGGTCGCGGCGGACCGCACCGTCACCCGGCTCGTCATCGAACCGGCGGGGCGTCGCCGACGCTACCACGGCGCACACCGCCGGCCCGCGTGGGTCTGGCTGCACCGGCCTGACGGCGGTGGGCGGGGCGGCGCCGTGGCGCGACGGCGGCGGGGGAGTGGCGGCACGCGGCGGGGGAGTGGCGGCACGCGGCGGCGGGGGTGGCG
>CAISIK010000037.1 GCA_903885375.1 uncultured Pseudomonadota bacterium | reverse complement strand
GGCCGGTTGCCGCGACCCGTCCACCGTGGCGCTCGACCTCCAGGCCCAGCTCGCGGCGAACCAGCATGCGGCGCAGGCGCTGGTGGCGTTGGGGCGCGCGAGCACGCTCGCCCGGTGGATGGCGGAGCTGCTCGGCGCCGTGCGGCATGCCGTCGCGGCCCTGCTCCCCGGGCTGCACGGCGAAGCGGACGACGAGCTCGACGGCCTCCCGCTCCGCGTGCGCGTCGGGGGCGGCGTGGTGGACTTCACGGGCACCGGCGGCCCGCATCCCGGCAACCTGAACGCCCCGCGCGCGGTGGTGCGCGCCGCCGTCCTGTACGTGCTCCGGGTGGTCCTCGCGCGCCCGTTGCCGCTCAACGAGGGGGTGCTCCAGGCCGTGCGCCTCGTCGTGCCGCCGGGGAGCCTCCTCGACGCGCCGCCCGGCTCGGCCGTGGTCGGCGGCAACGTCGAGACCTCGCAGCGCCTCGTCGACCTGCTCTTCCGCGCCCTCCGCGTGCGCGCCGACGGGCAGGGGACCATGAACAACCTGAGCCTCGGCGGCGCGGACTGGGCCTTCTACGAAACGCTGGGTGGCGGCCTCGGCGCCTCGCCCCACGGACCCGGGCGGTCCAGCGGGCAGGTGCACATGACGAACACGCGCGCCACCGATCCGGAGGTGCTGGAGGCGCGGCTGCCCCTGCGGGTGTGGCGCTTCGAGCGGCGCCCCGGGAGCGGGGGAGGGGGGCAGCATCGCGGCGGGGAGGGGCTCGTGCGGGAGCTGGAGGTGCTGCGGGCGGGGCAGGCGGCGCTCCTCGCGGCGTGGCGGCCGGGTGGGGCGCGCGGGCTCGCGGGCGGAGCTCCCGGTCAGCCGGGCGCGGCGTTCGTGGTCCGGGCGGGGGTGGAGGAGCCCTGGGACGGCGCCGCCGTGGCCCTCGACGCCGGGGATCGGGTGCGGGTCCGCACGCCGGGTGGTGGGGGATGGGGCGGGGGGCCAGCCCCCCGCAACGCCCCCCATCCCTCGTAGGGGCGAGGTAGACTGCGCCGAACGAGGACCGGGATGACCCTGCAGGAAACCGAGCGCATACTGGTGCGGCTGGGCGGCACCCTCGTGGTGCTCGCCATGACTACGGGGCTCCTCATCGGGCTCTTCCCGGAGGTGGAGCTCATCCTCAGCGCGCATGTGGCGGCCAACACCGCCGGGATCTTCATGATCGCGGTGGCCGGCGTGGTCGGCAAGCTGGCGCTCTCGGACAACGAGCGCCGTTGGCTGGTCCGGACGCTCGCCGGCTCGGGCTACCTCAACTGGGCGGCCACCCTGCTCGGCGCCTGGCTGAAGACGAACCGCCTCACGCCCGTGCATGGCGAAGGCGGCGCCGGGCTGGCCAGCGAGGCGGTCGTGGCCGTGCTGCTGGGCACCATGGTGGTCTGCACGTTCGTGTCGCTTGGGCTGCTCCTGCGCGGCACCCGGACGCCCACGCCCTCCTCGGGCTAGCGCCGCTCTCCCGGGGCAACGATGTCAGGGTCGCCTCCGGGGGAGCGGCGAACGCGCTTCGGACAAGGCGGGTAGTTTGGAAGTGGCACGCCCCGTGCACTGACGACTGCCGAGGTGTTTCGCCATGTGGTTCTCCCTGCTTTTCGCGGCTCCCGCCCACGCGGATTTGGTACTTTGCCTCCTTCAGGCTTCCGCGGGGGCGCCGGCGGCTGGCGCAACGGATGTACCCATCGATGCCGTCCCCGCCGTGCTGGTCGATTCCTACTGCTCGGGCCTCGAGTCCGAGCTCGCCGTCGTGCTGAGCACCGACGATGGCGCCGTCGTGCACGAGGAGGCGTGGACCGCCAGCAGCGAGGCCCCCCTGCACCGCCTGCAGGGCCTCGACGCCCTCGCGCCCGAGGCGGGGTACCTGCTCGCGGTCGACTCCGCCGACGGCACCATCCACTACGAGGCCGCGTTCACCACCGGGGTCGAGTCGGCCACCCCGTTGGACGGCGCGCCTTCCCTGAGCTTCGTGGATGCCCCGGTCTGGGCTCGGGGGGAGACCTCGCTCCAGGTCGAGGTGTCGCCGGTGGCCGATCCGGACGGCCTCGGTTTCGTGGGGGTGGCGTTCGAGGAGAGCCCCGAGGAGGCGGCCGCGGTCTGGCTCGTCGGGGAGGGCGGGCTGTTCGAGGCGCATGCCCAGCGGCTCGAGGAGGCCGCGCCGAACGAGGTGTGCGTCGTCCCGGTGCAGTGGGATGCGGCGGGGCGCCGCTTGGCCGGCGAGACGGTGTGCCAGGCGGTGGAGGCGTCGCTCTGTTCGACGGCGAGCGGGGCGTCGGCGAGCGCCGTGGCGGCGGCGCTCGGTCTGGTCGCGCTCGGGCGTCGTCGCCGCTGAGCGGGGGGCGCGCGGCGGATCAGAGGCTGGTGATCCACTCGCGGAGCAGGGGCGCGAGCGCGGGAGCCTTTCGTGCCACATCGTCGAGATCGGCGAAGGTGATTGTGGCCCGGTCGGCGCCCAGCCAGGTCAGCAACCCGTCAGGGTCGGCCACGGACGCGCCTCCGCCCCGAAGCCGCGCGCCGAGGTGCAGCACCAGCATCACGGGCTTCGGCCCGCGAGGCCCCCGCACGTTGAAGGTGGCGAACCACTCGGTGGTGCGGAAGCTCACGGCGTTCCACTTGATTCCCTCTTCGATCGTGGGCGAGGCGGCCAGCACCTGCTCGCGCACGGCAGCCACCACCTCCTTCTGGGGGTGGTCGAGGGCGAGGAGCCAGGCGGCGGCGTCGGGGCTCTGGGACATGCCGGGCGCTCTATCCAGCCGGGCGGTCAGCTTCCCGCGCGGCGATACCCCTCCGGGCGCCGGTCGCGCAGGGCCGGGAAGGCGGCCCGGGCCGCGACGATGGCCGCCGGGTCGAGGTCCGCGACGAGCACGGACTCCGCCTCGGCGGCCGCCATGAGGGCTTCGCCCCAGGGCGAGAGGATCGCGCTGTCGCCGGTGTAGTGGAGGCCATCGCCATCGCCGCAGCGGTTCACGCCCACCACGAAGGCCTGGTTCTCGATGGCGCGCGCGCGCAGGAGCGTGCTCCAATGGGCGCGGCGACGCTCGGGCCAGTTGGCGATCACCACGTAGGCGTCGGTGTCATCCGCGGTGAGGCGGAAGGGCTCCGGGAAGCGGAGGTCGTAGCACACGAGCGGCGTGATCCGGAGCCCGCCCACGGTCCAGGTCTGCACCTCGCCCGTGGAGGCGTAGTGGCGGTCCTCGCCGGCGAAGGAGAAGCCGTGCAGCTTGCCGCTGCGGCGAACGTCGCCGTCGGCCTGGGCCAGCACGGCGCAGTTGGTCGGCCGGCCTTCGCCGAGCTGCACGGGCACGCCGGCCAGCACGTCCACGCCGAGCCCGCCGGCGAGCTCGCGGAGGAAGGTTTCCGTTTCACCGCCGGGCGGCTCGGCCATCTCGGCGGCGCGCATCGAGAAGCCCCGCGCGAACATCTCGGGCAGGACCACGAGCTCCGCCCCGAGGGCCGCCGCCTCCTGAACGCGACGCTCGGCGCGTCGGAAGTTCTCGGTGCGATCCTCCCAGACGATGTCGAGCTGAACGGCGGCCACGCGCATCAGTGGAACCCGGGCTGGGGCGTTTCGCCGGTGCGCCCATCGGTGCGCTGCATGTCGACCGGCTCGTGCGCGGGGCACACCTCGCCCTCCTTCAGGCACACCCCCGCGCAGCGGAGGTGCTGGAGGCACTCCGCGGGGCCTGCCACCGGGGAGACGAGCCCGCCCGCGGCGCCGAGCTGGTAGTACGCCATGCACTCGGCGGGGACCTGATCGGTGCCGGTGCCCGTCATGCAGTAGTCGGGCGCATCGGGGCGGAAGGAGGGGCCGGAGGGCGGCAACATCGCCGGGAGGCCGAGCAGGGAGCTGCCTTGCGGAGCCGCGGCGGGCGCGGGGGGACCGCCCACCACCGGCGGGGCGAGTCCCGCCGACTGGGCGAGGCCGGCGGTGCACACCTCGGTCCAGGGGATGCAATGGTCGCCGCAGCGCTGGCCCACGACGCAGGCGGCGGGCGGCGGGTCGCCCGCCTGCGCCGGCGTGAGAAGCAGCGACCCCAGCAGGACCCCCACGGCGGAGGCGGAGCGGCGCGCTCGACCGGACGAACTCATGCCGCGAGCATAGCGCGCCCGCCTACAATCCGGCGATGGCCCAGCGAGCCGGCAACGTGCGGGCTTCGGGGCTCTCCCCACCCCCCACGAACAGCGCCGACGAGCCGGAGCTGAGCTGCCCACCGAAGCTGGGCACGACGGGAAGCGTGCCTTCCCAACCACCCGCCGGGAGCTCTCGAAGCACCAGCGTGCCCTCGCTGCTCTCCCAGGAGGCGAAGGCGCCGCCATCGCGCAGGCTGTCCATGCCGGCGGGGTCGGGCCGGACGCCGGCGGGGAGCCCGATCACCACGGAAGCCCGCACGGTCGAGGGCGTTCCCGCCGCCACACCGAGCATCGCCGTTTCACCGACGCGCAGCCGTGAGGGCACGCGCACGGTCAGCTCGGCCACCGCGGACGCCGCTGCCCGCCACGGCTGGTAGCTCGTGGCCGCCCACGAGTAGACGAGGCCGGGCGCGGCCCCGCTCGTGTGCACCTCGACCGTGGTGGCGCTCCCCGACCAGGGCGCCCGCAGCAGCACGGGCGCGTGGGCGCCGAGCACGACGTTGCCGGTGGCGACGGTCTGCCCGCCGACCCGCAGCTCCACGGCGCCGGTGGACGGGCTGTCGCCGAAGACGGCGTGCAGCGCACGAAGGGCGAGCAGGCTGGCGCGGCCGGAGCCCCAGCCGCCCCAGGGGAGGCGTTCGCCGAGGAGGCCCGTGGCCAGCGCGGCGGCGAGCTCGGGCTCGTCGGCCAGCGCCAGCGCGGCAACGGCCGTGGCCTCCGCATCCCCCACGCGGCTCCCATCCGCGTTGAGCGCGCCGCCCCCTGCGAGGTGCGCCCCGTTGGCATCGCGCGTGATGGCGGCGTGCACGGTGTCGCGGAGGCGCGTGGCCAGCTCGGTGTCGGTGATGCTCCCCGAGGCGAGCGCCCAGGCGGCGATGATGGGGTCCTCGAGGCGGGCCACCTCGCGGGCGAAGGCGCCCTCCACGCGGAGGCGCACGCCGTCGTCCTCCCCGGCGGCGCGCGCGCAGGCGGCGGCGGCGGCGAGCGTGCCGTCGATGGTGGAGGCGCCGACGATCCAGGTGCCGTCGGGCGACTGGGCGGCGCGCACCTGATCCTGCATGCGCTCGGCGAGGTCGCCCTCGAGGGTGCCCGGCGCCGACTGGCCGAGCGCTTCGGCGAGGAGGCAGGCGGTTGCGGTGTCGGGGGCACGACCGGCCCGCGCGAGGGGCTGCCACGCGCGGATGCGGAGCTCCCGCACCCGCGCGGGGTCGGCATCCTCGGGGGGAAGCTTGCCCGCTTCGAGCGCCAGCGCGAAGTGGTACGCAGCCTCCGGGAGCGGATCGCCGGCGAGCCGGGGGCTCATCTCGTAGGGCCGGGGACCGCCAACCAGCTCCTCCCGGATCACCGACGAGGCGCCCGACCACACGGTCACCACGAGCTCGCCCCCGGGGAGCGAGCCGCCTGCCGGCACCGCGCTCGCCGGCCCGCCCACGGCGCCGGCGCCGCGCTCGGTTTTCGCTTCGCCGCCGGGGCGCACCAGGAAGGTGCGCTCCACCCGGTCCACCCCGCCGAAGCTGGCCGACACCTCCACCGGCCCCGGCGCGCTGGTGGCCACCTTGACCACGCGCGTGGCCGTTCCGCCGGCCGGCGCCTCGAGCACGCCCGAGCCGCCGCCGCCCGCGCCGCTCAGCGCGACGGTGAGCGGCTCGCGCAGGGCACCCGTGGTGGTGTTGACCACCTGCACGGGCAGGTCGAGCGAGTCGCCCGCTTCGAGCGTGAGCGGCACCGCCACGTCCACGTAGGCGGGCAGCGTGGAGAGCACCGTGGTGGTGCCGCCCGCCTGGGCGCCCGCCGCGGTCCACGCGAGGCCGAGCACGCGCCAGGTCGTGAGCGAGTCGGGCACCTTGACGGCTACGGTGGCGACGCCGTTCTGGTCGGTGATCACCTCGGGCGCCCAGAGGAAGCTCTCGGGGAACCAGCTCCGCGTGGGAGCGGCCGCTTCGTGGGCCGGCTCATCCCGCTCCGCCTCGCCGTAATCCATGAGGCCGGCGCGCCCGAGCGGGAGGTCGAAGCCGGCGCGGTTGCCGGCGCCGCCCTCGCCCTTCATCGCCGTGGCGGCGGGCGCGGGCTCGGCGGGCGAGCCCGGCGCCTGCGCCTCCTCCGCGGGGTACCATCCGTCCGCGGACGACTTCTGTACCTTCGCCTGCTCGGGGCTGCTAGCGCGGAAGGAGTCGGAGCACGAGAGCAGAAGCAGCATCGGCAGCGCAGCGCGGGTCATCGTGCCTCCGTCAGGACGAACAGGTCCCAGTTTTCGACGTCTTCGGGCAGGTGCCGGGCATCGGCCACCATCACCCGCGGGTTGGTGAGCGCGCGGAGGTCCGCGGGCAGGATGGAGAGGTGCAGGGAGCGACCGAAGGGGTCGGTGGCCGGGTGGGCGGCGAGGGTGCTCTCCCACATCGCGGCCATGCGCTCTGCGGTCATCACGTCGGACTCCGCGGCCGAGGCCTCCCACTTGCGCACCGCCTTCCGCGCCTCGCGGTAGAGCGGGTAGAAGCTCTCGGAGAGCGGCGATTCGAGGTCGGGCTCGGTGGCGGAAAGCACCGACACGCTATCGGCGCCGGGCTTGGCGGGCGGCAGCTGGCTCACGCGCAGAACGGCGGCCTGGGCGGCGTTGGCGCCTCGCACGCCGCCGGTCTGCAGCGCGCGGGCATCGAGCACGCCGAACGCGGGCGCGTCGGAGCTGGCGAGCACGGTGGTCTCGGCCCAGTCGTCGGTGCCGGGCAGCGGGGCGAGCGTGGCCATGGTCGCATCCACGCCCACCAGCGACACCGCTGCCGACACGGGGCCGCGACGGTCCCGCGTGGTGAGGGTGAGGCTCGCGTCGGAGCCGGGCGTCCACTCGCTGCCTGCCGCCAGATCGAGCTGCAGGTCGCTCGGCGGGCGGATGTAGAGCACCGCGCGCGCGCCGTCCCAGTCCACCTGCGCAAAACCCGAGGCGTCCGCCGGCACGGTGAAGGTGCCCGTCCGGTTCTTCGCGTCGAGGTCCACCCGCTGGAGCACCCGGTCGCCCTGCACGAGGCTGAGCTTGTCGGGCAGCGTGCCGGTGTAGGTGGGCCCTCGGAGCGCGGTGATCTGCACCTCCGCGCCGGGGTCGACCACCACCTCCGAGAGCCGCAAGCGGAGCGGCGGCACCTCGCCCACGGGCATGCGGAGGGTGGTTTCGCCGATGCCCTCGGCGGAGACGAGCAGGCTGAAGCCCGGCCAGCTCGCCGGCGAGGTGCGGGCCTCGATGGCCTCGCGGCCCGCGCTCGACGACACGTAGAGGAGCCCGCTGAGATCGGTGTCGGCGGGGGTTTCGAGCTTCACGACGGGCAGGCGCGCCCGCAGGCAGGCCGCCACCGAAACGAGCGCGTGGTTGCCGCGCGATTCCACCGGCGTGAAGCGCACCGTGCGCTCCCCCCGCGGCGTTTCCCACACCCAGGCCGCGGGCAGCGAGCCCTCCTCGGTGGCGGACGCACACGCCCGCTGCTCGCTCACTGCGGCCGAGATCCCGTCGACCACGTCGGGGTGGCTGCCCTCGATGAAGCGGGCGTCGGCGGTGAGGCGCGGCCCACCCGGGTCGGTGAGGGTCACGCCGTAGCTCACGAAGCGGGCCTCGCTGCCCTTGAAGGCCACGCCGGCCCCCTGCCGCAGGAGGCAGGCCCGAGCCGGCGCCGCGATGTCGGGCGCCCAGAGGTGGGTCACGCCCGTGCGGTCCACCCGAAGCTGCACGTTGCCCGAACGGTCGCCGAGGGCGGCACAGGGCGCCCAGCCTGCCCGCAGGGAGTCCTGCAGCGCGGCGTCGACCAGATCGTCGAGCGGCTCGGCGTCGCCGCCCGTCCAGGTGCGGGAGAGCGTGACGGCGGGCTGCGGGGCCGGCGGGCGGATCGGGAGGGCCGGCTCCACCACGGTGATGGGCTGGCCGGGATCGAGCTGCACGCGCGCGACGCCGTCGGCGTCGGTCTGCGCGTCGAGCCCGGGGTCGCGCTCATCCCAGCTCCGGCGCACCTTGATGCGGGCGTCGCCGAGCACGCTGCCATCGGGCCGGGTCACGCGCAGGTACAGGCGGTTGTTGGTGTCGGCGGCGAGGCCCGAGCCGAACTCGGTGACGGCCTCTGCGATGAGGGGCTCCTCGGCGAGCAGCACGTTCGCGGTGCCCCAGGCTGTTTCGCCCGCCTCCTCGGTGACAGCGGCGCTCACCGAGAGGGTGGCCTGGCCCACGAGGTCCTCCGGCACGGCGGGGAACCCCACGGTGAAGGTGCCGCTGGCGTCGGTGCGGAGCTCCTGCTCCTCCAGCCAGGCGCTCGGCGGGGGCCACTCTCCACCGGGCGAAACGGACACGCGCACGATGGCGTTCTGCACCGGGGCGCCGCTCGTGTACACGGCCTTGCCGCGGAGGCGCGGCCGGCCGCCCTTCTCCCACCAGGTCTCCTCGCCCGAGAGGGACACCGTGAGCCGGGGGAGGCGGAAGGGCTTGACCTCGAAGGACCGCCTCGTGACGACCTCGCCGGAGGCGAACCCGATCGTCCAGATGCCCACATCGGCATCGTCGGCCAGCGGGAAGCTGAAGTCCGTCATGCCCATCGCGGAGGTACGACCCTTCTCCTCGAAGACCATCTCGCCGGAGGGGTCGAAGACCTGCCAGCGACCGGGACGCTCCGAGGTGGGCGCGAGCGAGCCGGATTCAAGCAGGACGGCCCGCGATCGCACGACCTGGCCGGGTCGGTACAGCGGCGAGTCGGTGAGCACGTGTTCGAGCGCCGGCCGGTAGAGGGGAAGGGGCGCATCGATCACGACCACCTTCCCGGGCACGTCGACCCGCGCGCGCAGCACGTAGTCGCCATCGGGCAGCTCGGCAGGAAGCACGATCATGGCCTCCTGCTGGCCTTGCATCACCTGGCGCCAGTCCGGCGACCAGAGGTCGGAGACCGGATCGAGCGGGGTCTCCTTGCCGTCGGGCGCCACGAGGAAGAGCGCGGGCGTAAACCGACGCAACGCCGCCACGCCCGTGGGGGAGAGCTGCTCGTCGTACAGCTGCCCCTCGGCGCCGACCGTGACGGTGCCGCGCACCCCGCGACCGAGCCCGTGGCCCTCGACGGACACCTTCGGCAACACGCCGGCGGGGCAGCTCGCCACGAGCACGCCATCACGCGCCCAGGCCGTCCAGCAGGGGCCGGCGAAGCCCACGCAGGCCAGGATGGGAACCCCCCCGAGGAGGCCCAGTCCCACGAGCCACTTTTTCCACGAACCTTTCATCGGGTCACCGCGCGCACCGACAGTACGGTGCGGCGCAGGTTCCTCTTACGCCGGCGGGCGGACAATTTGTGGCGCCCGCCGAGCGATCGTGGCGTAAGGGCTACTTGACCTCGATGCCGAGCAGCTTTCCGAGGATGACCCGATCGCCCTGCAGGGCGGTGCGCTGCATGTAGAACGCGAGTCCGCGCTCGCCGCCGAGCTCCTCGCCGCCGCCCGCTCGACCGGGGCCACCGTGGATGCTCTGCGGCAGCACCATGCCCGGCGCGGTGACCTGGTCGGCCACCTTCGAGGAGACCAGCATCATGCGACCGAGCCAGGGGGGCGCCTCTTCGAGCATGGTGCCCAACCAGGCGCGATCATCGCTGTAGACCGTGGTCATCAGGCTGCCGCAGCCACGCCCGACGGCCTCGCCGGCGGCGAGCGCCGAACCGTCGTAGGGGAGGATGGCCGACACGGGCCCGAAGACCTCGTGATCGTGAACCACGCCGGCCCCTGCATGTTTCATGCGGACCACCGTGGGCGTCACGAAGTAGCCCTTGCCCGCCTCGGAGCCTTCCCCATCCACGCGATCGGCGCTGCCGTGCACGATCTGGCCCTCCTCGGCGAGGCGGCGAATGCCTGCGAGCACGTCGCGGAGCTGGGCGGCGGTGCTGACCGGGCCCATGGTGACGCCATCCACCAGTGGGTTGCCCACCTTGGTGCCGGCGAGCTGCTCGCGGAGCGAATCGATGAACGCATCGCACAGCGCCTCGGGCACCATCACGCGGCGGATGGCGGTGCACTTCTGGCCGGCCTTCTGCGTCATGTCGGTGGCCACGTGGCGCACCGCGGTGCTCCACACCTCCGACCCGGGCTCCACATCGGCGGCGAGCACCGCGGCGTTGAGCGAGTCGGCCTCGACGTTCACGCGCACGCCGCGCTCGGCGAACCCGGGCGTCTGGCGCAGCATGGCGCCGGTGGCGTTGCTCCCCGTGAACGCCAGCGAGTCCTGCGCGCCGAGCAGCGAGAGAAGGTTGCCGGTGGAGCCGCAGACGAGCTGGAAGGCGCCGACCGGGAGCAGGCCCGACTCCACGAGGAGCTCGGTCATCCGGAAGGTGACGTGGGCGGTGGCGGTGGCGGGCTTGCTCACCACCGGAGCCCCGGCGAGCCAGGCCACGGCGGCCTTCTCGAAGGTGCCCCACGCGGGGAAGTTGAAGGCGTTGATGTGCACCGCCACGCCGCGCCGCGTGGTGAGCACGTGCTGGCCGCCGAAGCGGGGGGCGCGCGTGAGCTGCGCCATGTCGCCATCGAGGAGGAAGTTGCGGTCCCCCAGGCGGGCGTCGAGGGCTTCGCCGGTGGCGGCGTAGGCCGACAGCGTGCCGATGGCGCCATCCACGTCGAACTTCGCATCGCCGCGGGTGTTGCCGCCGTTGACCTGCGCGATGTCGAGCAGCTCCTCGCGGTGGGTGTGGAAGAGCTTGGCCACGGCCTTGATGGCGGCGGCGCGCTGGGCCCACGTCATCCGCCGGAGCTCGGCGCCCGCCAGGCGGGCGTGGGCGAGCACGGCTTCGTGATCGATCCCCTCGGCGTTGGCCTCCGCGACCGGCGCTTCGGTGGCGGGGTTCACGAGCACGGCGGGCTTGCCGGTGCCGGCATGCCAGCCGCCCGCAACGTAGGACTTCAATCGCACCATGGGAGGCTCCGAGGGGGGGCTGAGCTAACCCGTCCCGCTACTCCTCGCAGACGTACCGGAAGGAGCTGGTGCAGGGCTCGTCGTTCCACGTGGAGGCCGGGTAGTAGCGGCCGAACTGCATGCAGTCCTCGTTGCCGCCAGCGTTGTTCGGCTCGCCGGCCGCCCAGTTCGTGTAGGCGACGGCATCGCCGTTGGACCACACGAACGTGCCCTCCGTGGTCTGGTCGTTGAGGCCGCCCCACCACTTGCCCCCGTACCGCAGGAAGGCCTGGGCGTTGACGTGGGCATCCTCCGCCGAGCCGTTCACGGCCGTGAGGTCGTAGCCGTAGCTCAGGCAGGTGGTGCGCGCGGACGTCCAGCTTGCCGCGGTGGTGCAGTACATGTAGGCGTGGCCGCCGTACTCGTCCACGTCGCAGGGGCAGAGCCCGTCGTTGTCCTTGCTGCCGTCGCAGTCGTTGTCGATGGTGTCGCAGACGTCGCTCTCGCCGGGGTTCACGTCGAGGTCGGCGTCGTCGCAGTCGGTGGCGTCGCTCACGTACCCCGAGGGGGCCGAGCAGCTCAGGGTGGTCGAGGTGGAGTCGCCGTAGCCGTCGCCGTCGGCGTCGAGGTACCAGGTGCTCTCGCCCGTGGCGCCCGACTCGTCGATCGAGCCATCGCAGTCGTCGTCGCGGCCGTTGCAGCTCTCGGTGGCGCCGGGGTGCACGGAGCTGCGCGTGTCGTCGCAGTCGGTGGAGCCGCTCACGTAGCCGGCCGGCGCCGAGCAGTCCGAGACCGTGGAGGCCGCGTTGCCGTAGCCATCGCCGTCGGTGTCGGCGTAGTACACGGTGGTCACGCCCTCGTCGATCGTGCCGTCGCAGTCGTTGTCCTCGCCATCGCACACCTCGGCGGCGCCGGGGTGGGTGGCGGCGGAGCTGTCGTCGCAGTCGGTGGAGCCCGACACGTACCCGGCGGGGGCGGAGCAGGAGAGCGAGGTGGTGGTGGCATCCCCGTAGCTGTCGCCGTCGGAGTCGCGGTACCAGGTGGCCCGGTCGGTGGCGTCGGTGTCGGTCACGCCGTCGCAGTCGTTGTCCACCCCATCGCACACCTCGGTGGCCGCGGGGTTAACGGCGGGTTCGGTGTCGTCGCAGTCGGTGTCGTCGGCCACGTAGCCGGCGGGCTCGCTGCAGGCGGCGGTGCTGTCGCCGGCATCGCCGTAGCCATCCTCGTCGTTGTCGGCGTACCAGAGCGCCGCGTCGGCGGCGCTGTCCTCGTCCACCGTGCCGTCACAGTTGTCGTCGATCCCGTTGCACTGCTCGCTGGCGTCGGGGTTCACGTCGCCGTCCGTATCGTCGCAGTCGCTGCTGTCCGACACGTAGCCGGCGGGCGTGCTGCACGCGGCGGTGCTCGAGGCGGCATCGCCGAAGCCGTCCGCGTCGGTGTCGGCGTACCAGTCGGGCGCGTCGGCGGCGCTGTCCTCGTCCACCGTGCCATCGCAGTTGTCGTCGACGCCGTTGCAGAGCTCGATACCGTCGGGGCTCACGGCGCCATCGGTGTCGTCGCAGTCAGTGTCGTCGGCCGTGTACCCGGCAGGCTGGTCGCAGTCGATCACCGAGGCGCCGGCATCGCCGAAGCCGTCGCCATCGGCATCGGCGTACCAGTCCACCACGTCGAGGGCGCTGTCCTCATCCACATCGCCATCGCAGTCGTCGTCGAACCCGTTGCACATTTCGAGCGCGCTTGGGCTCGCCGCGGCGTTGCCGTCATCGCAGTCGGTGGCGTCGGCCACGTAGCCGGCGGGCGCATCGCAGCTCGCCACGGTGGAGGCGGCATCGCCATGGCCATCGCCATCGGCGTCGGCGTACCAGGTGGAGGCATCGCCGGCCGTGGCCTCGTCCACCGTTCCGTCGCAGTTGTCGTCGATCCCGTTGCATACCTCCACCTCGGCCGGGTTCACGTCGGCGCTGGTGTCGTCGCAGTCGGTGGCATCGGCCACGTAGCCGGCCGGGGCGGTGCAGGCAGTCTCGGCGGTGGTCGCGTCGCCGAAGCTGTCGCCGTCGGTGTCGGCGTACCAGTCGGAGGCATCGGCGGCGTCGGCCTCGTCGGCCGTGCCGTCGCAGTCGTTGTCCACGCCGTCGCAGAGCTCGGTGGCGCCCGGGAAGTTGGTGGCGCTGGTGTCGTCGCACTCCTCGCAGGCGGCGAAGCCATCGCCGTCGGCGTCGGTGTAGCCGACGCTGCCATCGCAGTTGTAGTCGTTGGGGTCGGTGCAGTCGGCCTCGGCCGCGGCGGGGTTGTAGGCCGTGTCCGCATCGTTGCAGTCACCGGCGAGCCCGACGGCGCCGGCCGGGGCGTCGCAGGCCAGCGTGGCGTCGTCGTCGTCGCCATAGCCGTCGCCATCGGCGTCGGTGTACCAGGCGGTGGCGGAGCCGGCGTCGAGGCTGTCGTCGGCGTCGTCGACGAGGGTGTCGCAGTCGTCGTCGAGGCCGTTGCACACTTCGGTGGCGCCGGGGTTGATGTCGGGGCGCGTGTCGTCGCAGTCGGTGGCGTCAGCCACCCAGCCGGGGCCGGGCTCGCACATCCACGTTTCGGTGGCGGGGTCGCCGAAGCCGTCGGCATCCACGTCGGCGTACACGGGGGCGCCGGTGCTGGCGTCGAGCGAGTCGTCGTCGTCGTCGACGAGGCCGTCGCAGTCGTCGTCGCGGGTGTTGCAGACCTCGGTGCCGTCGGGGTTTACCGCGGCGTCGCCGTCGTCGCATTCGGCGCAGGCCGCAAAGCCGTCGGCGTCGTTGTCGGCGTAGCCCACGCTGCCGTCGCAGTTGTAGTCGTTGGGGTCCTCGCAGTCTTCCTCGGTGGCCCCAGGGTTGTAGGCGGAGTCGGCGTCGTTGCAGTCGCCGCCGGTCTGCGTGGCCCCTTCGGGCTCCTCGCAGGAGTAGAAGAGCGAGGCCTCGTCGCCGTACCCGTCGTTGTCGGCGTCGGTGTACCAGGCCGTGGCTTCGGCGCCGTTGTCGACCACGCCGTCGCAGTCGTTGTCGAGCCCGTCGCACAGCTCGGGCGCGCCCGGGTACACCGTGGCGTCGGCATCGTTGCAGTCGTCGCCCACTTCGGCGTAGCCCTCGGGCCGCTCGCAGAACCCGTCGCCCTGGTCGGCATCGCCGTGCCCGTCACGATCCTCGTCGAAGTAGTACGTGGAGGCGGCGCCCACGCTGCTGTCGGTGTCGTCGCAGTCCTGCTCCTCGTTCACCCCATCGCCGTCGCGATCGGGGACGTACTTGGTGGTGCCATCGGCACGGCAGGCCAGCATCATGGCGGGAAGGGCGAGGAGCACGAGCAGGCGCATGGGGCATACCGGGGGACCCGAACATGCTACCCGGTTCCGTCTGGATCGGCCCGCACACGGTTTCCGGTTAGGCGCGCGGCCTGTCGCGCCTCCATTTCCGCATCTTCTATTTTGTGCAGCTCGCATCGATTGCGGGGCTGCTGCCGCTGTTGGGCGGGCGCCTGGAGGCGGCCGGGATCGACGGGTGGACGGTGGGGGCGCTCCTCGCGCTCCTGCCTGCCGGCCGGCTGCTCGCCGCCCCGCTCTGGGCGGCCGTCGCTGATCGCTACCGCCTCGGTGGGGCCGTGCTCCGGGTGTCGACGGGCCTCTCGGCGGCGGCGGGGATCGCGCTCTCCCGGATGGAGTCCGTGCCCGCCCTCGCCGTGGCCCTCTTCGTCTTCTCGGCCACCCGCGCCCCGATCGGCAGCGTCCTCGACGCGTTCGTGCTCGACGATCTCCGCGCCCGGGGCCGTCCGGCCACCGAGTACGGGCGCATTCGGCTCTGGGGGAGTATCGGTTTCCTGGTGGGCGTCTTCCTCGCCGCCGAGCTGCCGGGCTTCGGCGTGCCGCCCCACCTGCTGGCGGACGTGTCGCTCGTCGCGGGCTTCGGCATGTCCTTCGCCTTCCCGTGGCGGGGGGAGGGGGGCATCGCGCCGGTCATGCCGGCGCTCCGCGAGCTCGTGCGCGAGCCCTTCTTTGCGCCGCTCCTCCTCGCCGGCGGCCTGCAGGCCTTGAGCATGTCGGTGTACGACACGTTCTACTCCGTGCACATCGAGGCCCTCGGGCTCCCGCCGCGGGTGGTGGGCCTGTCGGTGGCCCTCGGCGTGGGCTGCGAGGTGCTGCTGATGGCTTGGGGGCGGCCGCTGCTCGAACGGTTGGGCCCCGCCCGCTGCCTGCTCCTCGCCACCCTCTCCAGCGTGCCGCGCTGGGTGCTCATGGCGGTTCTGACCGACCCCACCCTGCTGGTGGGCACGCAGATCCTCCACGGCGTCGGCTTCGGCGCCTTCTGGCTGGCCGGCGTGCAGCGCATGAGCCGCGGCGCCCGCCCGGAGATCGCCGCCTCGGCGCAGAGCCTCTGGGCGGCCGGCACCTACGGCGTGGGCGCGCTCGTGGGGGCGGGCCTCGCCGGATGGGCGCGCGCGGAGCTCGGCTCCTCCGGCATTTTCGGGATGCTCACGGTGGTGAGCGTGTTGGCCTCGCTCGCGGCGGGCTGGCTCGTGTGGGTGGATGCCCGCGGCACCGGCGCACGCGCGGCGTAGGCGGCGCTCGTCCTACTTCCCGACGGCCTTCAGCTCGTCGAACCCGGGCAGCTCGGAGAGGTCGGGCACGACGGAGATCTCGATGCGGCGGTTGGCGCGCTTGCCCTCCGCCGTGCCGTTGTCGGCGACCGGGTGGGTCTCCGCGAAGGAGGCCGCGCTCACCTGCGTGGGCTTGACGCCCGCGGTGGTCAGCGTGCGGACGACCACGATCGCGCGGGCGCTCGCGAGCTCCCAGTTGGAGGGGAAACGTTCGGTCTTGATCGCGTCGTTGTCGGTGTGGCCGCCCACCTGGAACTGGCGGTCGCCCAGCGTGGCGAGCACCGCGCCCACCGCGAGGATCGCGGTGCGGCCCTCGTCGGAGAGGTCGGCCTTGCCGGAGGCGAAGAGCACGTCGGTGGCGAGCTCCACCACCATGCGGCCTTCGACGATGCGCACCTTGAGCTGGCCCGCATCGATGAGCTTCTTGAAGCGGAGGAGGAGGTCGCGGAACTCGGCCACGCGCGCCTCGGCGCTCACCCGACGGGCGGCCGCCTCCGCGAGCGCGCCCTCCATCTCCGTCACGCTGGCCTTGAGCTTCGTGCGGTCGGCGAGGAGGTGGGCCTTCTCGCTGGTCCACTCGGCTTCGTTCGCGGCCAGCTCGGCCTGCTTTGCGGCGAGGTCGGCGCGCAGGCCGGCCTCCACCGCGCGGAGCGCCTCGAGCTTGGCGATCTCCTCGGCGAGGCTGCCTTCGAGGCCCGATTTCGTGGTGGCCCAGGCGGCCCGCTCGGTGGCGAGGGTGGCCCGTTCGGCCGCCAGATCGGCGGACAGGGCATCGAAGTCTTTCTTGGGCACGCACGCGAGGAGGAGGGCGAGGGTCAGCATGGGGAAGCCCTAACTGGATCGCTGGCTCCGCCGGGGGCGATCACCCCAGACCGCGCAGATCGAGGCCGGTCACCCGGCCGGGCGGCACGCGGCGGACGGCCTTCCGCTCCCTGAGGAAGCGGAACAGGCGGGTGGCGCTCCGCGCCTTGTGCTTGAGGTCCGCCACGCTCGACACGCTCCGCGCCGTCTTCATCACCCCTTCCGGGCTCAGGTACTGGGCCACGTAGGCGAGCTTCAGCGCGAGCTTGAGCTCGCGGGCGCTCAGGTTCGGCAGGTTCACGATGGCATCGCGCTGGTTGTCGACCGGGAAGAAGTCGCCCTGGGTGAACCAGCCTTCCCGGAGCGCGATGTCGTAGAGCTCGGTGCTGGGGGAGGGGAGCGCCACCGAGAAGTGAACGAAGCGTGTGCCGAGGCTCCGGGCCGCGCGAAAGCTGTTGTAGAGCGTGCGCCAGGACTCGTGCTGGGAGGCGCCCATCAGCACGCTCACCTCGGGGTGCACGCCGTTTTCCCGGCAGGTCTTCACCGCCTTGTAGACATCCTTGACCTTCAGGTCCTTGGCCATGTCGTCGAGCAGGCCATCGTCGAAGCTCTCGCTGCCCATGTAGACGAGCTGGCAGCCGGCGCGCGCCATGGACTGGATGGTGGCCGGATCGTGCAGCATGTTCGCCCGCGCCAGGCAGAGCCACTGGAGGCCGAGGGGGGCGATGCGGTCGCAGATCTCCTGGGTGCGCTGCTTGCCCCAGGTGAAGATGTTGTCGGCCACCTCGACGCCCTTGTACCCAAGCGCGGCGATGTTCTCGAACTCGGCCACGATCTGGTCGACGGTGCGCTTCCGGAGCGGCGGGCGGTCCACGTAGGTGGGCTGCAGGCGCTTGAACTCGAGCTCGATCATCTGATCGATGGCGTTGGGCGTGCAGAAGGTGCACCGGAACCCGCAGCCGCGCGACACCACCATCGTGGTGATCGGGTGCACGTCGAGCCGGTTGGCCCGGTACCGGCCCTTCAGGAGGCGACGGTCGGGCATGGGGAGCGCCGAGACATCGAGGAGCTGGCGGAAGGCGCCCCGGTGGGTCTGCCCATCGGCCGTGCGCCACGCGAGGCCATCGATGTCGGCGTAGGTGCGCTCGCCCGACCAGGCGCCCGCCAGCTCGCGGAGCGTCTCCTCGGGCTCGCCGAGGAGGCAGAAGGTGTCGGTGTCGTCGAGGAACTCTGCCGGCCGCCAGGTGGCGGCGGTGCCCATGAAGACGGCGCGAAGCCCGGGGTTCTCGGCGCGGGCGAGACGCATGCCGAGGAGGTCCTCCTCGGCGCTCAGGTAAACGCTGTGGGCCACCGCCACATCCCACCGCTGGCTGCGGAGGAGCTCGACGAAACCCGCGCGATCGAGACCTTCCGCGGGGCAGTCCACGACGCGGACGTTCCAGCCGAGCCAAGCCGCGGCCACCGTGGCGAGCTGCAGGAAGTGGATCGGCGGCTTGTAGTCGTAGCCGTAGTTGCAGCCGTACACACGATCGACGGCGTGGCCCGCGGGGCTGAGCTCGACGGGGGGGATGAAGAAGAGCGCGTTCACGGGGAGGCACCCGTAGCTCGCCGTGCGGCGTTGTGCCGCAGCGGCGACAAGTCTACGACTCGTCGCTCACGCGGCCTTCGATTCCGAGGATCGCTTCGGCGGCGGCGAGCCGGACCTCGCCATCGAGATCGTCGAGCCGCGCGCGCAAGGGGCCGATCGCATCGTGGGCCCGAAGGTCCTCGAGCGAACGGCAGGCTTCGGCCCGCACGGAAGGCTCCTTGTCGTCGAGCGCGAGCACCAGCGGGGCCACGGCGGCCTTCGCGCCGGAGAAGCCGAGGAGTTGCACGCAGAGGAAGCGAAGCACCGGGTCCTT
The DNA here is from genome assembly GCA_903885375.1 of uncultured Pseudomonadota bacterium. Taxonomy (GTDB): domain Bacteria; phylum Myxococcota_A; class UBA796; order UBA796; family SXON01; genus SXON01. The sequence continues at coordinate 33,580 of CAISIK010000037.1, read as the reverse complement.
CTTGCTTCGTTCGAGGCACTCGACGAGGTCGGGCAGGGCGCCCCCCCGGTCGAACAGGACGGCATCGAAGGCGGCATCGGCGGCGACCGGATCGGGGTCGCGCATCCGCTCGAAGAGGTCTTTGTAGCGCGTGCGCACGTCCCTTTCTAACCTGTCGGGATCGGCCCGGCGATGGCGCTGCGCGTGAACCTCCCGAACGCGCGGCGCCCGCGTTACCCGGGGGCGGCGTGCGGATACTCCTCTCCAACGACGACGGTATCGAAGCCGCGGGCCTGCGCGCGCTTGAGGAGGCGGCTGCCCCGTTTGGGGAGGTGTTCGTGGTGGCACCCTCTACGGAGCAGTCCGCGAAGAGCCACTCCTTCACCATGCACGAGCCCCTGCGGGTGAACAGTCACGGCCCCAACCGGTGGTCCGTCACGGGCACCCCCGCCGATGCGGTGTACCTCGCGCTGCACGGCATCCTCCCCCAACGGCCCGACATCGTGATCTCGGGCATCAACCGGGGCAGCAACCTCGGCACCGACGTGCTCTACTCGGGCACCGTGGCCGCGGCGCGCGAGGCGGCCTCGAACGACGTGCCGGCCATCGCCGTCTCCCTGCACATCCCCGAAGGCGCCGAGGTGCTGCACTGGGCCACGGCGCAGCTCGCCGTCGCGCAGCTCCTCCGGCGGTATCCGGATCGCCCCTTGCCGCTCGGCGAGGTGCTCAACATCAACGTGCCGAACGTGCCGGCCTCGGAAGTGAAGGGTTGGCGCGTGGCCCCCCTTGCGCGCCGCCGGTACGCCGTGATGGTGCGGGAGGAGCGCGACCCGCGCGGCCGCCGTTACTACTGGATCGGCGGGCCGCACGATCGTTTCGACGGCGAGCCCGACGCCGACGGGCCCCTCTGCATGGCGGGCTTCGTCACGGTCACGCCGATGTCGCTCGACACCACCGCCCACGCCTCGTTGGGGGCGGCGGGATCCATCGGGCTGGAGGATCGATGTTTCACGACCTGATGGTCACCTGGTTCGAGTGGACCGAGAAGAACGGCTACCCGGGCATCTTCGTGATGATGGCGCTCGAGAGCACGATCGTGCCGGTGCCCTCCGAGATCATCATGCCGCCTGCCGGCTACTATGCGGCGCAGGGCAAGATGAGCCTCCCGGGCGTCATCCTCGCGGGCGGCCTGGGCTCCACGTTCGGCAGCAGCCTCTGCTACCTGCTCACCGCCACGCTGGGGCGGGCCTTCGTGGAGCGTTGGGGCAAGTACTTCCTGCTCCCGCCCTCCCGCCTCGCGCTCGCCGAGGCCTGGCTCCAGCAGTTCGCCCTTCCCGGCGTGTTCCTCGCCCGCCTCCTGCCCGTCGTGCGCCACCTCATCGGCTTCCCGGCGGGTCTGATGCGCGTGAACTTCCCCCAGTTCGCGCTCGTCACGTTCGTGGGCAGCACGCTGTGGTGCGGGGTGCTCGCGGTGTTCGGCCAGCGCACGCTCGGAGCGAACCCCGACCTGCTGAAGGACCCGGCGGCGCTCGCCTCGGTCGTCAAACACGACCTCATCTGGTTCGTCCTGCTCGTCGCCGGCGTGGGCGCCGGGTGGCTGTTCATTCAATGGTACGCCAAACGCAAGGTGCAACATGTCTGATCTCGAGTCCCGCCTCAAGGCCACCCTCCGCGACGTGCCCGACTTCCCCAAGCCGGGCATCCTCTTCAAGGACATCACGCCCGTCCTCTCCTCCGCCCGCCTGATGGGCGAGGTGACCGAGCACTTCGCCTCCAGCTGGCGCGGCAAGGGCGTGGACGCCATCGTGGGGATGGAGTCCCGCGGCTTCCTCTTCGGGATGCCGCTCGCGATGGCGATGGGCGTGCCCTTCGTACCGGCGCGCAAGCCGGGGAAGCTGCCCTACCACAAGGTGTCCGAGAGCTACGCGCTCGAGTACGGCGAGGCCACCCTCGAGCTCCACATCGATGCGCTCCAGCCGGGCCAGAACGCGTTGGTCATCGATGATCTCATCGCCACCGGCGGCACCGCGCTGGCCACCGCCAAGCTGGTGGAGCGGCTGGGCGCGCGGGTCTGCGGGTTCGCGTTCGTCATCGAGCTCGGTTTTCTCGATGGCCGCAAGGTGCTCGGCAACTACGCGGTCGACTCGATCGTCCGGTACTGACCCGGGATGGACGCCGAGGTCGCCGGATACGCGGAGGTTCGCGGCCTCTACCAGGTCGAGGTGGAGGGTACGCCCTGGCTCCTCGTGGAGCGGGTGCGGCCCACCTTCGAGATCTCGCCCACGGAGCGCGTCCGTGCCTTCGTGGCCGTGGAGGGGGCCCTCGCCCAGGGGCGCGACACGGCCGACGAGCTCGCGAAGTACCTCGAAGGTACCGCCGTGGGCGATCGGATCGCCGAGTTCTGCACGGAGGAGACGACCTACCACTTCGATGATGTGCACGGCTACCTCACCGTCGAGCGGCTCTACGTCGACTGGACCGGCGAGAAGGTCGACGTTCGTGCCGGCCGGCAGGCCGTGAACTGGGGGTCGGGGCTGGTGTTCAACCCCACCGACCTGTTCAGCGATGTGGTGGCGAGCGAGCCGTGGCGGGAGCGGCGCGGCGTGAACGCCACCCGGGTGAACGTGGCCCCGAATTCGAGCTGGGACATGACGGCGCTCTTCGCGCTGGATGATGACCTGAGCCCCTTCGAGGACCCCGACGAGCTCCCCGCCTTCGAGGAGCTGCCCATGGCGGGGGGGGCGAAGGCCACCCTCCACAAGTTCGAGACCGACTGGAGCGTGGTCGGGGCCTACCGCCCCGATGGGCCCTGGTTCGTGGGCGGCGACGTGCGCGGCACGCTCGGCGTGGGCTTCTGGGCCGAAGGCGGCTGGCACGGCGATCAGGACGGCGTGAACCCCGAGGGTGTGGAGGTGGTGGCCGGCATCGACTACAGCCTCCCGGTGCTCGACCGGCTCTACGTCGCGGCCGAGTACCGGTACGACGGCACCGGCGAGGCCGACCCGGAGGCGTACGACTACGGCCTGCGGGGCGGCACCTCCATCGAGGCGCCGTACTCGTGCCCCTTCTCCACCACCGGCACCAACGTGGATACTGACGAGGAGCAGCCGCTGCCGCGGACCACCCTCGGGCAGCACTACGTCGATGTGATCGCCAACGTGCGCTTCCTCGATGACTGGGCCGTTTCCGGCACGGCCATCGTGAACGTGGCCGACGCCACCGGCCTGGTCGTCCCCGACGTTTCCCGGAACTTCGGCGACCGCTGGGCGGTGCACCTCGGCGCGCAGATCCCGGTGGGAGAGGAGGGCGAGTTCGTACCGCCCGACGAGGTCTTCGACATCAGCGCCGGCGATGCCAAGGGCAACGTGAGCGGGTTCGTGCCGGCGGCCACCTTGAACGCCTGGGTTCGATACAGCCTCTAGGAGGGCGCATGATTTGCAAGCTGGTGGGAGTCACCAAGAGCTACCCGATGGGCGATCTGCTCGTCCAGGCGCTGCGCAACGTCACGGTGGGCGTGGGCGCGGGGGAGTTCACCGTTTTTGCCGGCCCTTCGGGGAGCGGCAAGAGCACGGCGCTGAACCTGCTCGGCTGCCTGGACCGGCCCAGCTCGGGTGAGGTCCTGCTCGATGACAAGAACGTGGCCTCCCTCTCCGACGATGCCCTCGGCGCCGTGCGCGCGCGCCGCATCGGCTTCATCTTCCAGTCCTTCAACCTCATCCCCGTCCTCACCGCCTCGGAGAACGTGGACCTCGCCCTCCGCCTCGCCGGGGTGGAAGGCCCGCGCGCCGAGCGGGTGGAGAGCGCGCTGAAGGCGGTGGGCCTGCAGGACTACCTGCACCGCCGGCCTTCGCAGCTCAGCGGCGGCCAGCAGCAGCGGGTGGCGATCGCGCGGGCGCTGGTCAAGTCGCCCGCCATCGTCATCGCCGACGAGCCCACCGCCAACCTCGACAGCACCAACGGCGAGGCCATCCTCGACCTGATGCGCGAGATGAACCAGAAGAACGGCGTCACCTTCCTGTTCTCCACCCACGACCCGATGGTGATGTCGCGGGCGCGCCGGGTGGTCCGCCTCAAGGATGGCGAGGTGGTGGCCGACGAGGCCGGGGCGGGCGCGTGAGCTTCCTCCTGGCGATCGCCGCGAGGAACCTCTTCCGGAACGCGGCCCGCACGGCGATCACGTCGGCGGCCGTCTTCTTCGGGGTGGCGCTGAGCATCCTCGGTTGGGGGTTTGTGGGCGGGCTCGACGAGAACGTGCTCCGCGCGGCGCGCACGACCTACGCTGGCGATGTGCTCCTCCGCCCCGATGGCTACCCCACCGACGGCCTGACCTACGCGCTCGCCGACGCCGCGCCGGTCCCGCCCGACCTCGTGTCGGCACTCGACGGTATCGGCAAGTGGACGGCGCGCACGGCCTTCAGCGCCCGCGTGGTGAGCGGGCCCGACGCCCAGCGGATCACCGTCTGGGCCTACGACGGCGTGCGCGACCCGGAGGTCTTCCCCCGCGATGGCTGGAAGGTCGAAGGGCGGTGGCCCCAGCCCGGCGCCGGCGAAGTGGCCCTCGGCTACCGGCTCGGGCGCCTGCTCGAGATCGAGGAGGGCGAGGAGGTCGTCCTGCAGACGCGCACGAGGGATGGTGCGATCAACGCGAACAGCTTTCGAGTGGTGGGGCTCATTCGTAGCGACAACTCGGCGCTCGACAGCCTCGGCGCCTGGCTGGAGTACGCCGACGCCACCCCCCTCGCGCTGCTCGGGGATGCCCGCAGCCACGTGGCGGTTCGGGTGGAGGGCGATCACGACGCCGCGGCGAAGCTTGTGGCCGGCAAGGGGTTCCACGCATCCACGCTCGAACAGGAATGTGACGACCTGCTGGCGCTCAACCGCATCCGGCGCAAGAGCCTCTCGATCGTGGTGGGCATGATCATGCTCATCGCGGCCGTGGGCATCGCCAACACGGTGATCATGGCCGCGTTCGAGCGCGTTCGTGAGGTCGGCACCCTCCTCGCGTTGGGCATGCGCCGCCGCGACATCCGGGTGCTCTTCATGCTGGAGGGCGGCATCATGGGCCTGAGCGCGGCCATCCTCGGCGCCTGCGCCGGGGGTTCTGCGGTCGCGTGGTGGTCGAAGAACGGGATCGACTTCTCCGGGCCGCTCGAGTCGATGGGCGGCTCCATGGCCATGAGCACCGTGATCTACACCCAGTTCAACTGGTCCCCAGTGGCAGCGGCCATCACGTTCGGCACGGCGATCGCGGTCCTCGCCTCGCTCTGGCCGGCGAACTGGGCCGCGCGAATCGTTCCGGCCGATGCCGTGAAGGCGGATTGAGATGGACCTCCTCGTTCAGCTCGCAGCCCGCAACCTCGGGCGAAACCGTCGGCGGACCATCCTGACCGTGCTCACCGTGGCGATGGGCACGGGCCTGCTCACGGTGGCACTGTCCATGCTCAACGGCATCCTCGTCGATGCGTTGAAGTTCGCCTCGGCCGCGTCGGGCCACGTCCGTATCGTGGATCCCGACTACGCCCGCCGCGATCAACTGATGCCCCTCGCGGAGAACATGCCCGACGTGGCCACGGTCGTCGCTGCTGTCGAGGGCCAGCCCGGCGTGCTCGGCGCCTACGCCCACATCCAGGCGGGCGTGACGGGCGCGCGCGAGGATCAGGACATCGGCGAGAACTTCTCGCTGCTGCATGGCGCGCCGGTGGCGTACTACACCGAGGTCCTGCACCTCGACGACTACGTCGTCTCGGGGCGCCTGCCGACCGCGCGGGGAGAGGTGGCGATCGGGCAGACGTTCGCCCAGGAGCTCGACGTGACCGTGGGCGGCGTGGTGATCGTCCTCGGACAGACGCAGGACGGCTCCCCCTCGCCGGCCCGCCTTCAGGTGGTCGGTGTGCTCGACCTCGGCAACAAGAACGTGAACCGGCAGTCGTACGTGATCCTCGAGGAATCGCAGTGGATGGCCGACATCGAGGGCGGCGCTACCGAAGTGCTCGTGAGCACGGGCGACTACGCGCGGGCGGACAAGTTGGCCGCACAGCTGCGTTCGCTCCCCGCGACGGCCGCCTACGACGTGGCGGCGTGGAACGAGCGCCCGCCCTTTGACACCCTCGGCTCCTTTCTCGTGGCGATCCGGGGAATCGTGGCGGGTATCATCGTGTTCATCACGGGGCTGGGTGTGCTCAACACGATGATGATGTCGGTGCTCGAGCGGACCAACGAGATCGGCGTGATGCGCGCGTTGGGCCTGACCCGTCGCCAGACCCGTGAGCTCTTCTTCTTCGAGGCGATCACCATCGCGGCAATCGGCGGCCTGGTAGGCGTGGCCGGAGGTGGCGGGGCGGCGTTCTACCTTTCGCGCGTGGGCATCCACCTCGGCGATGCCGCCGCGAAGGCGCCCGCGGCGGTGCCGATCCACGAAACCGTCTACCCGCACGCCACCCTCGACACGCTCGTCCTCGCGTTCTTTCTCGGCATCGCGATGGCCGTGGTCGGCGGACTCCTCCCCGCATGGCGCGCCGCCAACATCGAACCCGTCGAAGCGATGCGGCACCGCCGCTAGTCCCAGGAGCTCCATGACCACCGCCCTCCTCTCCCTCCTCCTCGCGGCGCGACTGGCCTTCGCGATCACCGTCGATGAAGTGCTCTTGCAGATCGACAAGAACCTCACCTACGAGGCGCGCGACTCCAGCATCACGATGACCGTGACCAAGGGCTCGCGCGTGAAGTCCTACAAGATGCGGAGCTACGGCCGCGGTCAGGACGAGATGGCGATGGAGTACCTCGAGCCCGCGCGCGACAAGGGCACCAAGATGCTCAAGAAGGTCGATGAGCTCTGGATGTACCTCCCGGCCATCGAGAAGGTGCAGAAGCTCTCGGGTCACCTCCTCCGCGACGATCTCATGGGCTCCGACATGTCCTACGAGGACCTCATGGAGTCCTCGCGCTGGCAGAAGGCCTACCAGGGCACCATCGTGGCCGAGGAGATGATGGAGGGGCGGAAGGCCTGGAAGATCGAGATGAAGGCCCGCGACACCTCGGTGTCCTACCCGACGCGCATCATCTGGGTGGACCAGGCGAGCTTCATCCCGGTGCGGCAGGAGCTGTACGCGCTCCAGGGCATGCTGCTCAAGACGTGGTTGATGCAGGATATTCGCAAGATCGAAGGGCGCGAGTTCCCCATGAAGATGGTGGTGGAGGATCAGGTGCAGAAGGGGAGCCGCACGGAGATCACCTTCGACCGGGTGAGCTTCCAGGTGGCGCTGCCGGAGGAGGTGTTCTCCACGCGGTGGTTGGAGCGCTGATCCGACCGGCGGGCGCCGTCGTATTGCCAGCATGCTGGTCATGGCCGAAGCCGTCGTTGCCGGGTACGAGGGGGAACCTTCCGGAGACTGGCTTTTGCAGGCTGCCGTTGCCGATTCCGAGCTGGTCACCGCGATGGCGGAGGGGGACCGCAGCGCGCTCGCCGAACTGTACGGACGCTACTCGGGGCTGATGCTCGCGATCGGCGTGCGGGTGCTCCGGGAGCGCCGCGAGGCGGAGGAGGTGCTGCACGACGCCTTCGTCGAGGCGTTCCGGAGCGCCGCCGGCTACGACCCCGCCCGTGGGAGCGTGCGCACCTGGCTCCTTGTGAGGATGCGGAGCCGCTCGCTCGACCGGGTGAAGTCTGCTGGCCGCTCGCGGCGCGTGGCCCTCGATGAGCTCGCGCTTGCCCGCCTGCCCGCGCCGGCGGAGGGAAGCACGGGAGATGAGCGCCGCGTGGCCGAGGCGCTGGTGCAGCTCCCGCGCGACCAGCGCGTGGTGATCGAGCTCGCCTACTTCGATGGGCTCAGCAGTACGGAGATCGCCGCGCGCCTCGGCGTGCCGGTCGGCACCGTGAAGTCGCGGACCGCCGCTGCGCTGGGCAAGCTTCGCACGGCGTGGGGGGCTCGATGAGCCGGGTGTTTCCGGAGCTCGTCGAGCGGGAGGAGCTGCGCCTCGCGGCGGCCCTGCTCGCCGTGGCGCAGCCCCTTCCCGAAGCGCCGGGCGGGCTTGCGGCGCTCCTCGCGGCGGTGGCCAACCCCTGGCGGCGTTTCGTGGCGGCGGTTGCCGCGCTTGCCGACGTTCCCGTCGTGGTGGCCGGGCGCATCCTCGACCGCGCGGAGGCCGGCTCCGGTTGGCAGCCGGGCCTGCTGCCGGGCATGAAGCTGTTCCACATCGATGGTGGGCCCGCTACCGCGGGGGCCGACGTGGGCCTCGTCCAACTCGCGCCGAACGCCGTGCACCCGCCGCATGAGCACCTCGGCGCCGAAGAGGTCTTCGTGCTCGCCGGCGAGTATCTCGACTCGGCTGGCCACGTGATGCGCGAGGGCGACCGGGAGCTGCGCGGCGTGGGAGAGGCGCACTCCTTCACCGCAGGTCCGCGCGGCGTCACGCTCGCGGTGGTGCTCCGCGAGGGCATCGCCATCGTGAACCCCGAGGGCGGCCCGCCGATCATCTACCGGGGCTGACGCCGCCGGCGGAGCGCGAGGAGCGCGAGCACGGCGGCGGCCGGGCTTCCCGACGCGGCGCTGCAGCCGCCGAAGAAGCCGCCTTCCCGACGCGCGGGGTCCTCGTCCACGACCTCCTCATCGGCGTCGGCGCCGCTGCAGTCCTGGTCGATGCCATCGCCGGGAACATCGGCGGCGCCGGGGTTCGTCGTGGCCGCGAGGTCGTCGCAGTCGGTGCCGTCCGCGACCTGGCCGGCTTCGGGCGCGCACGCCACGAGCGTGGAGGCGGGGTCGCCGTAACCGTCCTGGTCGGCGTCGGTGTGCCAGGTGGGGGCGTCGGTGGCATTGTCGTCCACGCCGCCGGCGCAGTCGTCGTCCCGTTCGTTGCACACCTCGGCGGCGCCGGGGTGCACGGCGGCATTGCTGTCGTCGCAGTCATCGCACGCGCTCACACCGTCGGCGTCGCCGTCCACGTTGCCCACGGAGCCGTCGCAGTTCCAGTCCTCGCCGCCGTCGTCGCAGGTCTCCTCGGCGCCGGGGTGGTAGGCGGCGTCGGCGTCATTGCAGTCGCCGTCCGGGTCGGCGGCCACGGCCTCGCCGCCGTCGTCGCAGTCGGCGTCGGCGCTCGCGGTGGGCTCGTCGGAGCGGTAGCCGTCGTCGTCGAGGTCGCTGTAGCAGACCTCGGCGCCGTCGCAGTTGCTGTCGGCGCCATCCCCGGTCTGCTCGGCGGCGGCCGGGTTGGTGGCGGTGTCGGCGTCGTTGCAGTCGCCGGTGGGGTCGGTGGCCTCCGCTTCCGTGGCGCCGAGGCACGAGAGGTCGGTGCTCGCGACGGTGCTGCCATCGTCGGGGCGGTAGCCGTCGTCGTCGAGGTCGGCGAAGCAGGTCTCGGTGCCATCGCAGTCCTGGTCCACCCCATCGCCGGTCAGCTCGGTGGCGTCGGGGCTCACGTCGCTGTCGCCGTCGTCACATTCGAGGCAGGCGGCCCAGCCATCGCCATCCACGTCGTCGTAGCCGGTGGAGCCATCGCAGTTGTAGTCGTTCGGGTCGGTGCAGTCCGCCTCGCTGGCCGCGGGGTGGTAGGCGGCGTCGGTGTCGTCGCAGTCGCCCAACGGGTCGGCGGCGGCGGCCTCGCCCGCATCGTCGCAGTCGGTGTCGGTGCTCACGAGCTCGGTGGCGATGTCCTCGCGGTAGCCGTCGTCGTCCTCGTCCACGTAGCAGAGCTCGGTGCCGTCGCAGTCCTGATCGACGGAGTCGCCGGTGAGCTCGGTGGCGCCGGGGTGCACGGCGGCGTCGGCGTCGTCGCAGTCGCCGCCGTCGGAACTGGCGGAGCCCGCGCTCGTGCAGGTCACGTCGGTGCTGGCCACGGTGGTGGCGGTGCCGGCCCCATCGAGGTCGGCGTCGGCGAAGCAGAGCTCCTCGCCGTCACAATCGCCGTCCACGCCGTCGGCCACGCTCTCCGTGGCGCCGGGGTGGGCGCTCGCGTCGGCGTCGTCGCAGTCCACGGCCGCGCCGGCCGCGGCCTCGCCTGAGCCGGAGCAGTCGAGCGTGGAGCCGGTCGACGACGAGGCGGTCCGCGCGCCGTCGCCATCGGCGTCGGCGTAGCAGTCGTCCGAGCCGTCGCAGTCCTGATCGATGCCGTCGCCGGGCAGCTCGGATGCCCCGGGGGAGACGCCCGAATCGCCGTCGTTGCAGTCTCCCGCCACGGCGACCTCGTCCGCTGCCGCCAGACAGGCATGACTGACGCTGCCCGCGTCGCCCCAGCCATCCCCGTCGGCGTCGGTGAACCAGGTCCCGGTGTCGGTGATGCCGGCATCGTCGTCGTTGCAGTCGCTCGCGTTGGCCACGAATCCGGTGGGCGCATCGCAGGTGATCATGGCGGTGCTGGCATCGCCGTAGCCATCGCCGTCGGCGTCGGCGTACCAGGTGCCCGCCCCGGTGGCGGCGGCATCGTCGGCGGTCCCGTCGCAGTCCTCGTCCACGTCGTCCACGTCGCACACCTCGGTGGCGGCGGGGTTGACGCTGGCCGAGTCGTCGTCGCAGTCGGAGGAGACGGTGGACAGTCCGGCGGTGGTGCAGCCGGCGGCACCGGGGAGCGTGTCGCTGGAGCCGTACCCATCGAGGTCGAGGTCGGCGTAGCAGCCATCGCTGCCATCGCAGTCCTGGTCGACGCCGTCAGCCACTACCTCGGGCGCGCCGAGGTAGACGGTGGCATCCCCGTCGTCGCAGTCGGTGGTGGGGCTGGTGCCGTCGTCCTCGCCGGCATCGGTGCAGTCGGCATCCGCCGAGCTCACCGTGGGCATGGCCGGGTCGAGGTAGCCGTCACCATCGGCATCGGCGTAGCAGGGCGTCACCCCGTCGCAGTCGTCGTCCGCGTCGTTGCCGATCACCTCGGCGGCGCCGGGGTTCACGGCGCTGTCGGTGTCGTCGCAATCCTGGTCGGTGCCATCGCCACCCACCACGAAGCCATCGGCGTCGTCGTCGACGTAGCCGAGGTAGACGAGCGCCTCGCCGAACGTGCTGGTGCTCAGGTAGTTGCCGACGGCGAGATCGCTGTAGCCATCGCCGTTGACGTCGGCCGAGGCCACGGCGAAGCCGTACGCGGTGCCGGTGCCGGTGAGGGTGACGGCGGCGGTCGTGGAGAGGCCGGAGCTGTCCCCCTCGTACACGCCCACGCTCGACGACCCGAAGGCACCCACCGCGAGGTCGGTCACGCCGTCGCCGTTCGTGTCGGCCATGCTGGCCAACGCGGTTCCGAAGTAGCTGGTGGTGGAGTCGCTCAGCGTGCGGGTGGCCGCGCTGGACAACCCGCCGGCCCCGCCCTCGTAGACCCACACCTCGCCGCCGCCCGACTGGGTGCTGCCCACGGCGAGGTCGTCATAGCCGTCGTCGTCGAAGTCGCCGGCGGCCAGCGCCGTGCCCAGCGCCTTCGCCGAGGTGCCCGAGAGGGTGGTGACCGAGCCGCTGGAGAGCCCCGAGGCGCTCCCGTAGTACACCGAGGCCTGCCCGAAGTTGCCGGACCAGGTCGGCGCGCCGATGGCGAGGTCGTGGTAGCCATCGCCGTTGATGTCGCCCGCGGATTCGACCGCAAGCCCGAAGTAGGAGGAGGCCGCGGGGCCATCGAGCGTTGTGGCGGCCACGCTCGACACGCCGATGGCGCTGCCCGCGTACACCGTCGTGCGGCCGCGCGAGCCGGAGTACGCCGGCGCGCCCACCGCGACCTCGCCGTAGGCATCGCCATCGAGGCTGGGAACGACCGCGAGGCCGTAGCCGAAGCGGATCGCGGAGGTGCTCACGAGCGTGGAGCTGGCGGTGCTGGAAAGCCCGGCCGCGCTGCCGTGGAAGACGTACACCCGGCCGAGGCTGTACGCGCAGGCCATCGCCACGTCGTCGTAGCCATCGCCGTTCACGTCGGCGCCGCCGGCCACGCTGAACCCGCAGAGGTACATGCCCGCGGGGCCGGTGAGCGTGGTGCTCGCGGTGCTGGAGAGCCCGCTCGCGGAGCCGCGGTAGAGATAGGCCGCGCCGGTGTTTCCAGACACCTTGTAGGCGCCGACGACGACGTCGTCGTACCCATCGCCGTCCACATCGCCGGCGGAGGAGAGGGCGTAGCCGAAGGCGCTGGAGGCGGCCGGGCCGGTGAGCGTGGTGCTGGCGGTGCTCAGCACCGGGTCCACGTCGATCGGGTAGACCGCGCCGCGATCATCGACCTCCACCCGCAGGCCCTCCTCACCTTGCAGGAAGCGGGCCGGCAGCGCGCGACCGGTGGAGTCCCACGCAGCGAGGCCGTCGTATCGCCAGACCTCGCCGGCGTCGTCGAGCAGCTCGACCGTGTCGGCTTCGAGGTGGAGCACCTCGCCATCCAGCGAGAGACCGAACTGCAGCGGGCCGTGGCCGGGCAGGGCTTCGTCGAGCGTCCACCCGTGTTGCAGGCCATCGGGCGTGCCGGCGAACCACTCCAACGCGGGGCCGCGGGCGTATTCCAATCGTTGCGGGGCTTCGCCGTCGGGGAGCGCCAGGCCGGGCACGCGGGCGCCCATCCGCGGCGCGGCTTCGGGCAGCACCTGCCACCCCTCGCGGCCCACGGCAGTGAGCGCGAGGGTAAGCCCGCCCTCTCGGGTGATCAGGTGGGCGCCGTCGGCCTCGAACCGTGCGTGCACTCCTTGCGACGGGATTTCGACCGCCGGCCCCGTGGAGGACAGGTAGATCCCGTGCGCCGCCGCATCCAACCGCGCCCCAACCGAGCGCGCCCAATCGTCACTCGGGGATTCGGGCGCCGCGCACGCCGCGAGGAGGAGGAGCAAGGAGGGAGCAAGGCGCATGGCCCATGCTACCACTACTGGATTCGGACGGGGATCCGACGGAGCTCCACCGACTCGCCCTCGCGGACGGCCCGCACCACGAGGCCCCCCGCGCCGGCCGCTCCCTTGGCGTTGGGCGTGATCGTGGCCACCCATTCGCGCTGAGCGCCCGCGGCGAGCCGCTCATCGGTGAGCGTGCGCCAGGGAGGTGCGGCCTCGACCGTGCGGCCGAGGCGGACCTTGTGGGCGGGCGCGAGCTCCTTGCCCGCGCCGTCGATCAGGACCGTTTCGATGGACCAGGACTTGAAGGGGCTGCCGGTGGGCACGCTGTGGCCGGCGCCGGTGTTGGTGATCCGCACGGTCACGGCCAGCGGCACGCCGCGGCTCACGGTGGCGGACGGGATCGAGACCATCGTGGTGAGCGCCCGCGCCACCGTGGTGGGCGAGGCGTGCGCGGGCCCGATCGTGGCGTTGCCCGGCTGGGCCACCCCGCCCTGCGGCGCCATGTGGCATTCCTGGCAGTCGACGCCCGCCTTCGCGTAGCCGCTCGCCTCCCACTCGCCGAAGGTGTCGTAGAAGGGGCGGTCGGCCTCGGGCCAGGTGAGCTGGTGGCAGGTGGCGCAGAAGGCGCTCGTGCCGAGCTCGGCGCTCACCGTGACCGGATGCGGCGAGTTCGTGGAGGCGTGGGTGCCGAGCACGGTGCCGTCGCGCACGTGGCAGGCGGCGCAGGTGACGCCCTCCGACATCAAGGAGGCATCGAAGGTGGGGTTCGGTGCGAGCCGCGGGCGCGTCAGGTCGCCATCGAGGTAGCCCGAGGCGAGCTGCTCGTGCTGCACGGTGAGCGGGAGGTGGCAGCCGAGGCAGGTCGTGCTCTTGCCGGCCGTGACCAGCGCGGCCTGGTAGGACGGGCTCGACCAGGCGTGGGCGTGCGCGCTGCCGGCCCACGTGTCGTGGGCCGCCCAGTGGCAGGCGTTGCACGTCTGGGCGGAGAGGGTGGCGAGCCCGGGGGGGAGCGTTTCGATGGCGAGCGGCAGCGCGCCGCCGAACATCGGCGGGGCAGGCGGCGCCGGCGGCGCGGTGGGCGCGACCTCCTCGACGGGCGGGGGAGGGGGCGCCTCCTGCTCGGCGGTCTTCTTGCCGCGTGCCAGCGCGAAGCCGGCCGCGAGGATGGGCAGGGACGCGACGATTGCCCAACGGGCCGCGGGAGCCATGCGCGTGCCTATCAAGAAAGCGCCCCGCTGGGCTGGACGAGGATGAACCCCACGGGGCCGAACTCCTGCCCGGCCACACGGAGCGTGGCGCGTTGGGGGCCGGGGCGCATCGGGCGCGTGGTGACGGGGCGGAGCGACACGCGCGTGGAGAACGCCCAGCGCTCACCCTCGGCGAGCTCCCGCTCCTTGCCCACGAAGGTCCGGCTCGACCAGCCGCCGCGGGCCGCCGGCCACGCCCACACGACATCCACCCGGACGCGGCCTTCGCCGACCACCGTGGCGCACACCGTGAAGCTCTCGCCCACCCGCGCCGGGTTGGGCGTGACGGCGAGGTCGGTCACCTCGACGGGAGCCGTAGAGTTGCCGACGAGCGCGAGCGCGCCGGTGTGGCCGCGCTTCAAGAGGCTCCGCAGGCCATGCCGCACGAGCGGCAGGCGGTCCGGCCGGTCGGTGAGCCACTCCCCCGCGATCGCCACGGCGCGCTCGGGGTGGTCCTTGGCGACATCGCCGAGGTGGTTGGCCACGCTGCGGCGCACGTACGGGGAGGGGTCGTCCACGAGCCGCGCGAGGAGCGCCAGACCCGGCTCGGGGTCGGCCACGGCGGCCCGGAGCTGCATGCCCCACGGGAGGCGGGGCCGCGACCCCTCCGAAACCAGCCGGCGCACGTGCTCGTCGGGGCTCCGCGCCCACTCCCTCAGGGTGGCGTAGGCCAGGGCGGGGTGGCGGGCGAGGAGGGGACGGAGGGCGAACTCTGCCGAGAAGCGGGAGGTCATCTGCGCCAGCGCGGCGAGGCTCTCCGCGGGATGGGCGGCCGCCTCATCCTCCACGACCTGCAGGACGGGCCACAACCAGCTGTGCCCCATGAGGTCGCTCTCGTGCGGCGGCAGCGCGGCTACGAGTCGGGCGAGCGCTTCGGGAAACGCGGCCGGGAGCTGTCGACGCAGGAGCCGGGCGACGTGAGCCACACGCGCCTTCAGCTCCATCCCCGCCAACCCGGCCAGGGCTGCTTCGGTGAAGGCCGCCGTACGGGACGGGTCGTCGGACAGGAACGCGGCGGCAAGCCGCTCCACGCTCGCGGGCCCGACGAGGTTCTTGAACGGCTCTGCCATCAGAAGTTCACGATCTCGGGATCGTCGTGCGTGATCCGCATGGGGATACGGAGGCGATCCTCCGGCGCGCCATAGAGGTGGGTGTAGGCCATGTAGTAGCCCGTCACCTTCTTCACGTAGTCGCGCGTTTCCGGGTAGGGCATCGACTCCACGAAGTCATCCATGGGTATGCGGTCGCCGAAGGGGCGCAACCAGGAGGAGACGTTGTGCGGGCCGCCGTTGTAGCTGGCCACCGCCAGCGGCCAGGCGCCGCCGAACCGGTCGAGCAGCATCGAGAGGTACCACACGCCGTAGCGAACGTTCACGCTCGGGTCCTCGAGCTGGTCGGGACTGTAGGTGGCATCGCCCATGCGCGCGGCGATGCGCGCGCCGGTGCGCGGCATCACCTGCATGAGGCCGATGGCGCCCACCGGGGAGAGGGCCCATTGCCGGTACACGCTCTCCTGCCGCATCAGGCCGAGGGCCATCAGCGGGTCCACATCGTAGCGCTCGCCGTGCTTCCAGAGCGCGTCGGCTTCGGCGGTGGGGTAGGTGAGGCGCCAGGCGGCGCGGCGCAGCTCGTCGGTGGAGGCGCCCTTGTGGAGCCCCCAGGAGAAGCGGGCCACGTGGTAGTGGTCGCGCACCAGCAGGAAGACCTGCCGCCACTCCGCCGCCGTGAGGGTGATCTCGGGGTGGGCCACCCCGCCGACCGCTGGGTCGATCGCGTCGTACATCCGGGCCACGAGCGGCGCCGCAAGGTCGAACAGGCCGGCGCGGGCGAGGTCGACGGCCGCCTGCGCGTCGGGGAAGAGGTCGGCGTGGTCCTTGCCCAGCGTGCCGAGCAGCCGGGCGCCCGCTTCCGTGTCGAGCAGCGGGCCGGCGGTGTACGCGTCGGGTCGTTGGTTCCAGGGGCGGGTGGACGCGGCGGCGGCCTGTGCCGACGGGGTGGGGGAGGGGAGGACGGCGGAGGCCGGGGAGAACTTCGCCCAGTCGATGGCCGGCCGCGCCGACGCTTCGGCGTAGGCGCCAGCGTTCACGGCGAGCGCGGCAGAGGCGGTGCCGGCGGGGGGGCCGGCCTTGAGCTCGGGCGGCCGCGGCCCGGGCCAGCGGCCCTGGCGCGCCACTTCGCCCGCGGCGGGGGGCTCGTCGTTCTGCAGGAGGGCGGCGTACCAGCTCCAAGGGTCCTCGCGGAGGATGGCGGCGCGCCCGGCGGCGGCCTCCTCGGCGCGCCCCAGCCGGGCGAGCGTGCGCACGCGGTAGTAGCGCGCGGCCTCGCCCGTCCAGTCGTCGTTCTGCTTGAGCGCCTCGAGCCGGGTGAGCGCGTCGGCATCCTCTCCGGCGCGGTAGGCGGAGAACGCCGCGAGCCAGCGGGCCTCACGCCCGAACGGACCGCCGGACTTGCCGAGCGCCTCGAAGCTCTCGCGCGCGCCGAGGTAGTTCCCCGACAGGAGCTGCGCGCGCGCGAGGAGCTCGCGGTTGCGGAAGCGGCCCCCATGCGCTGCCGACCCCGCCACGAGCTGCGCCTCGGCCCCCGCCCAGTCGCCGCCCCGGGCGAGCGCGCGGTAGCGCTGCCAGGCAACCTCGGCGTTGGGCTTGGCGGCGTAGCGTTTGGCCAGGGTGCCCGCGAGGTCGAGGTACTGGCTCGTTCCCCAACGGAACTGGTCGGCGTTCGCGTCGATCCACGAGGCGATCACGGGGTCGTCGGCCGCCTTGAGCTCCAGCTCCTGGAAGCGGGTCCAGGCTTCCGACTCGAACCCGCAGCGCTTGCGTTCGGCGGCCAGGCGGCAGGAGGTGAGGCCGTCGGTGGGGAGCGCGGTGTCGAGCCCCTCACGGGCCAGCTCATCGAGGCGGCGCTGGGCTGTGTCGCCGGTGGAGTGGTACTGGTGGCTGAGTACGAGCCCCTGGAGCATCGGGACGGCGCGCGCGGGATCGGTGGTGCTCACGGCGAGGGCGATACCGAGGCGGAGCGGCTCCTCGCGCGGGGAGTCGGGGTGGGCGTCGAGGTAGGCCTGGTAGGCCGCCACGGCGCTCCCGCGCTGGCGGGCCGCGACGGAGGCATCGCCGATGAGCACCAGACACTCGTCGGCGTGCGGGCCGGTGGGCCAGTTCTTGCGGTAGGCCTGGCACTCGGAGGCGGCGGAGGCGTGCCGGCCGCGCTTGTGGTCGGCGAGCGCCTCGTACCAGGCTCCCCACGGCGCTACCGGCGCGCCGCTGGCGCGCACGCGGGAAAAGCTGGCGCTCGCCGAGCTGGGCTCGCCCAGGTCGAGGTACACGAGCCCGAGCGCGAGCTGCACCCCCGCGCGCAGGCCGCCGTCGCCTCGGCGCCCGGCCAGCCAGCTCTCGTAGAGCCACGCGGCGCGCACGAGGTCGCCCTGTTGGCGGGCCTCCACGGCGCGGGCGAGCGGGTCGGGCGGAACGGGGGACATGCGGCCCGGCGCCACCGTGGGCGCCGCGGGCAGCACCGTGCCCGGGATCGAAGCGTGCGCCGGGAGGAGCGCCGCCAGCAGCACCGGCAGCATCAGCCGCGGAGCTCCGCCTCCGCCACGGGGTTCCTCACGGTACCGTCGTCGAGCAGGACGGCGTAGCGGGCGCTGCTGCCCTCCGACCAGGCGAGCTGGACGAAGCCGCGCTCCCCGGTGAGGAGCTCCACCGGGTTGCCGAGGTGGTAGCGGCCACCGGCCGGCGGCTGCGGCGGGGCGATCGGCTCATCGTGCTCGATCCATTCGGCGTACCCGCCCTGCAGCGAGCGCGCGATGGCCCAGCCCTCGCCGCGCAACCAGGTGGCCATGGCCTCGGCGGCCTCCCCGCCGGTCTGGTCGTACAGGGTGATGCGGATGTCCTTCGCGGGGAGGAGGTCCGTGCGGTGCTTCAACTGTTCGCCGGGCACGAGCAGCGCCTGCGGCAGGAGGCCGGACACGACCTCCTTGGGGTGGCGAAGATCGATGATCACGCCGGGCACGCCCGAAATCACCTGCGAGGCGAGCCAGGTGCGGCCGATGCGCTCGCGGTGCTTCGGACCGGGCGTGTCGCCCGAGCCATCCACCACCCTCGGGATGAGCCCGGGGTCGAAGGTCTGGGGGCCTGACAGCTTGGTGTTGCCGTCGTTGGGGGCGAGCTCCTCGGCGTCCCACTCCATCTTGAAGAACTTCAGCGCCGCCTGCTTGGCAGCCTTCTTGAGCCGGTCGCGGATCAAAGCCAAGCCTCCTGGATGCGTTCGGTGTGTCGGCCGAGGGCCACCCGGGCATCGTCGGGGAGCTCCACGAAGTTCACGGCCACGCGGTGGGTGGCCGCGATGCTCTCATCGCGCTCGTCGATCGGGATGCGCCACACCCGCACCACGCTGGCCACGCCGCGCCAGGCGTGGGGCTCGCGGGGGATGGTGATCACGAACCCGAGCAGATCGTCGGCGCGGCAGGACTCCACATCGTCGAACGCGAGGCCCGTGACGCTGAAGTTCATGAAGGGGTCGGGCTCGAACTCCTGACCGCTGGGGGCGCCACCGCGCATCCACGCATCGGCCGCGGCGTGCCCGTCGGTGCGGGAGAGCACGTGGTAGCGCAGCGAGATGCCGCCATTCATCCGCGGGAACTCGCGCTTGTCGGGCGTCGGCACGCGGGTGACCTTCACCAGCAGCTTGCCGTTGCGGTTACCGAGCACCACCACGATCGCGCGGTTCACGCCGGACTCGGCCGAGAAGTCGACGATCAGCGGCACGTTGGGCGGGAGACCCGCATCCGACGGCACCTCGAGCGTGAGCTCATCGCCCTCCTGCGCGAGGCACGTGCCCTTCACGATCCGGGGTGGAGCGGAGGCGGTATGGACGATCGAAACCTGCGCCGGCAGCTTCAACGAAGGGAGCATGTGCGGAAGCTAACTACTTCGCCGGCGCCTGCGCGACCGCCGTTGTCTGGAGTACGTCGAGGCTGGTCGTTGTCACGAAACCGTCGTGGTCGCGAACCG
Organism: uncultured Pseudomonadota bacterium; assembly: GCA_903885375.1. Taxonomy (GTDB): domain Bacteria; phylum Myxococcota_A; class UBA796; order UBA796; family SXON01; genus SXON01. Next base: position 14,579 of record CAISIK010000037.1, on the reverse strand, counting down.
CGATGACGAGCATGTTGTTGCCCGGCTTGAGCTCGGCGGTGGCGGTGAAGGGCAGCGTGGGCGCGGGCTGCGCGGCGGTGCCCCCACCGGCGAAGGTGAGCTTCTGGCGGCCGTTGTACACGATGAGGTCGCGCACGCCTCGGTCGTCGTAAGCGACGCCGCTCAGGGTCACGGTGCGGTCGCTCGTGGCGCCCGGCGGCGCCCGCGTGATCTCGATGCGGGGCGGCTCCCGGTGGACCGGGGTGGGCGCCGCGCCGAGGGTGAGCGAGAGCTTGTCGGTGGCCACGAAGTACTCGTAGAACCCGGCCCGCATGACCGTGCCGTAGTCGTACTGCTCGTTCTCCCGGACCGAGAGCTCGAGCGGCACCTTCCCATTGGGCACTTCGCTCGCGATCTTGATGCGGAGGACCCCCTCGGCCTTCGCGCCGGGGGCGAGCTTCTCGACCGAGAAGCGCGCATCCTTCAGCTCGACCGCGCGGCCGAGGGAAGAATCCTTGCGCAGGCTGAAGCTGACGTCGCCGCCTACGCCGGTGCCGACGTTCGACACCTGGAGCTTGAGTTCGACGGTCTCGCCCAGCTCGGGCAGGCCATCCCCATCGCCGCCGGTCTTGTCGTCGAACGACCAGTCCCAGGCGTACCGCGGGAGCGGCACGCCGGCGGTTTCGACGCCCATGGAGGTGCGGTAGAGCTCCTTCTTGCTGAGGTCGGTCAGCGCGAGGGAGAGCTCGGCGCGCTCCGTGGGGTACCCGCCGGGCACGCGGATGCGCGTGGTGTAGGTGCGCTCGCCGCCAGCCGCCACCTTGCCGAAGTAGAAGTCGGTGCCGTCGAGGATGTCGTTGCCATCGGGGCTGCCGGCGCGGCCGACCATCTGACAGAGCGGCACGCCGCCCTTGTTCCGCACGGTGGCCCGCACATCCATGAAGGCGCCGGGCGTGAGCGCCGCGCCCCACCTCTCTTCTCCCATCGGGGAGAGCTCGAGCTTCAGCTCCACGTCGGGCGCGCTGGGCGGCGCGCACGCCGACCAGTCGATGCCCAGATCGCCGAACGCGGAGGTGATCGCCGTGTCCTGGCCGCGGGAGTAGGTGGCCACGATGGGCTCGGCCGCCCGGAGGACATCCGCGCGGCGACCGCCGCGGGTGGCGATGAGCACATCGCGAGCGAGGCGCACCTCGAAGTCGGCGCGGACGTCGCGGCGATCGCTCTTCACCTCGGCTTCATCGGGGAGAGGGGCGAGGTAGCGGAGCGAGTAGACCGGCGGGGTCTCACGGTTGTCGTCGTTCGTGAAGTGGCCGGAGAGGTCGGCCTCGCGCACCTGCTTGTCGCGCGAGAACATCGACACGCGCGGCCCGCTCTTCACGGGCGCGCCCTTGATGCTCGCATCCTTGAGCTCCCGCGGCGGGGCCACGTAGGCGCGGCTCAGCTCGATGTCCGGCGGGATGCCGAGGCCCTGGATGGAGTGGTCGCCCGGGGTGAGGTAACGCTTGACCGTGAGCTTGAGCTCGGCCGTGTCGGCGAACGGCATGATCTCCTGCACGGACCCCTTGCCGAAGCTGCGCTCGCCGAGGATGGCCGCGCGTTCGGAGTTCTTCAGGGCCCCGGCCACGATCTCCGCCGCCGAAGCCGAGGAGGCGCTCATCAGCACGATGATGGGGTAGTCGGCCTCGGTGCCCGACTTGCGCGCCACGGTCTCCTCGCGGTCGGAGCCGTTGGGGCCGACGGTGCTCACGATCACGCCCTGATCGAGGAACTTGTCGGACACCTGGATGGCCTGCTGGAGGTAGCCGCCGGGGTTGTCCCGAAGATCGATGACGAGGCCCTTGAGCCCGCCGCGACCGGCGCGGCGATCGAGCTCGGTGAGCTGGTCGCCCAGCTCGGTGGCCGTGAGGGCATTGAACGCGGGAATCTCGACGTAGCCGATGCTGCCGTCGAGCAGCTCGCCCCAGACCGGGGCGGGCTTGATCTGCGCGCGGATGAGCTTCACGTCGCGCGGCATGCCGAGGCCTTCGCGCTCGATGGTCAGGGTGACCGCGGTGCCTGCTGGCCCGCGCATCTTGGATACGGCATCCTCGATGTCCATGTTGAAGGTGCCTTCGCCGTCGATCTTCACGATCTTGTCGTTCGGCTTGAGCCCCTCCTTCCACGCGGGGGTGCCCACCATCGGGTACTCCACCTGCAGATCGCCGTTGTTCATCCGGATGCTGATGCCGAGGCCGCCGAAGCTGCCGTCGTTATCCTCCTGCATCTTCTTCGCCGCCTTGGGCGGGAGCAGGATGGTGTGCGGGTCGAGCGTGGAGAGCATGCCGTTGGTGAGGGCGTACTCCACGTCGGGAAGGGAGTACTGCCCCTCGGGGAGCTTGGTCTGGAGGATCTGTGCCACCCGCCGGGACTCGGCCACCACATCTTCGGGGGTTTCGAGCGGGCGGAGCTGGAGCATGGTGCTGTAGCGGTCGACCGACACGTGGAGCCGGTCGCCATCCACCCGCAGGAGCACCTCGGGGCACTCGTGCTCCACGGCCGCGAGACCCGCCTTGAACATCTCGGTGTAGTCCACCCGCGCCGGATCGACGTAGCGCGTGGCCACCTGATCAAGCGTGGCGGTGAGGTCCTGAAGATTGGCGAGCTGGTAGCTCCGGCCCGACAGGTCGGGGAAGCGGTCCGCCAGATCGGGGCTGGTGCCCGACGGCAGCACGTTGGAGGCCACATACGTGTTGGCTCGCGCCGCCACGTGGTAGCCCGCGAGGGCGAGGGTTCCGAGCCCGCAGAGGGTCAGGACGATCCGGATTGAGCGCATCTCCCGGAAGATTAGGGCCGGGTGATGCCGCACGCAAGCTCGGAGGGATAGGCGGGGACGAATCCTGACCGATGGCCCTCAGCGTCACCTGCCCCCACTGCGGCGAAAAAACCCGACTCGGCGAGCCTTACCCCTTGCCGGGTTCGGAGCGTCAATGCGCTTGCGGTCGACCGCTCGTGATCAGCTACCCGGTGGGCATGATGCAGCTGCTCCGGCAGCGCGGGGCCCAGTTCGAGGATGAGGTCGAGGCCCCGGATGGGGTGGCCCGGGTTGCGGTAGGCCGTCCCGATGCGCCGGGGCAGCGCCCGGCGAGCCCGCCGCCTCCGCGGGCCGAGCCCACGCCCGCGGCACCGCGCCGGGTGGTCACCTCACCCACCGACATCGCGATGCCCAGCGCGTCGGGCACGCCGGCGCCCTTCCTTGCCCCACGCCCGGGCGAGCAGGAGGAGCCGGGCGAGGAGGCCACGCAGATCGGCATGCCCCTGCCGGCGCCCCGTCCCTTGCCGGTCAAGCCCATCGGCGCGGCGCCGGGCAGCACCCCGGCGGCCCCCTCGCGCGCGCCCCGCGCCGATGATGCGAAGTCTGCCGTACGCACACCGGCGGCGCGCCCCCCGGCGGGGCGTCCGCCGGCGGGCCGTCCGCCCTCTCCCCCTGCGGCCAAGAAGCCGGGGCGGCTGCGGCGTTGGCTGGGCGCGGGCCTCGCCGGTACGGTGGGCGCGGGCTTCCTCGCCCTCCTGCTCGGCGTGGGCGCCGTGTACGGGGTCGGCTGGTACTACGGGCGCGACCTCCCCGATGTGGATGCGCTCGGCAAGTACCGCCCCCCCACCGTGACCGTGGTCTACGACCAGCACGGCGAGCTCATGGGGGAGATCTACGAGAAGCGCCGCTACGTCGTGGAGCTGGAGACCATGCCGAAGTCCCTCACCGAGGCGTTCATCGCCGCGGAGGATGCGGGCTTCTACGACCACGGCGGCGTCGACTACATGGGCATCCTCCGCGCGATCGGGCGGAACACGCTCGCCGGCAAGAAGGCCCAGGGCGCCTCCACGATCACCCAGCAGGTGGCGAGGAACTTCCTCCTCACCTCGGAGAAGACCTTCTCCCGGAAGATCAAGGAGGTCCTCCTCGCCTGGCGCATCGAGGAGGCCTTCGACAAGGACCACATCCTCTACCTGTACCTGAACCAGATCTACCTGGGCTCGGGGGCCTACGGCGTGGAGGCGGCGGCGCGGGTCTACTTCGGAAAGCATGTGCAGGAGCTCACGCTCGCCGAGAGCGCGATGATCGCGGGGCTGCCGCAGCGGCCGAGCGACTACAGCCCGCATCGCCACTTCGACAAGGCGAAGGGGCGCCAGAAGTACGTGCTCACGCAGATGGCGGAGAAGGGCTTCATCACGCAGGCCGAGGCGGATGCTGCCTTCGCCGAGGAGCTCACCATCGTTCGGCGGAAGAACGAGTTCCTCGTCAAGGCCCCGTGGTTCACCGAGCACGTTCGGCGCGACCTCGTGGAGCGCTACGGCCAGGACCGCGTGTACAACGAGGGGCTCGTCGTCACCAGCACCTGCGACCTGGCGCTGCAGCAGGAAGCGCAGCGGGCGATCACGGGCGGCGTCGCGGATGCGGCCGAGAGCATCGGCGGGTGGCGGGGCGCCGCGGAGAAGGTCAGCGGCGAGGCGCGCGTGGCGAAGATCGCCGAGCTGGCCGACCGCGCCGCCGATGTGGTGGAAGGCGAGTGGTACCAGGCGGTCGTCACCGACGTGCAGAAGAAGCACGCGATCGTCGAGCTGGGTGGGCAGCAGGGCATCATTCCGCTCTCCTGGTCCACCTGGGCGTGGCCCGACCGCGATGATGGCGTGAAGCGCGCCCATCGGCTCGACGATCTCACGGAGGCCCTGGCGGTCGGCGATGTGGTGACGGTGGAGATCGAGGCGATCGACTTCCGCAAGACCGAGGCGATGGCGAAGTACGACGGTGCGGGCGCCGGCCCGTACGTGGCGGCCAGCCTGTTCCAGGAGCCCGACGTGCAGGGCGCCCTCTGGTCCTACCGCCTCGAGGATGGCGCCGTGCTGGCGATGGTGGGCGGGGTCAACTTCCAGAACACCGAGTTCAACCGCGCCACCCAGTCGCAGCGCCAGGTGGGCAGCACCTTCAAGCCCATCGTGTACGCCGCCGCGATCGAGTCGCGCAAGTTCACGGCTGGCACCATCGTGCAGGATGCGCCGCTCGTCTTCAACACCATCGGCAGCCAGCTCTGGAAGCCCGCCAACTACGGCGAGGACTACCTCGGCGACATCACGCTCCGCCGTGCGCTCGCGTTGTCCAGAAACGTCGTCACCGTACGGGTGCTCGACGTGATCGGGCTCGACCCCGTCTACCAGCTGGCCCGGAAGCTCGGCATCGAGAGCCACATGGATGTGGACCTGTCGATGGGCCTCGGTAGCGCCTCGCTCACGATGCCCGAGATCGCGCGCGCCTACAGCGCGTTCGCCACCGTCGGGCACCGCGTGGAGCCGCACTACATCGAGAAGGTCGTCGACCGTGATGGCAACGTGCTCGAGCAGTACACGCGCCCCGCGGAGTGGGAGCAGGTGCTCGACCCCTCCGTGGCCCAGATCATGAACTGGCTGCTGATCGAGGTGGCCACCTCGGGCACCGCCGCCAAGGCCCAGCGCCTCGGGGTGCGCGTGGCGGGCAAGACCGGTACCACCAATGAAAACCGTGATGCCTGGTTCGTGGGCTACACCCCCACGGTCCTGACCGCGGTGTGGGTCGGGTACGACACCCCCCGTACGCTGGGCGGCAAGGCCACGGGTGGACACACCTCGTTGCCCATCTGGATGCAGTACATGACGAAGGCCTCCCCGAAGGAGGCCGATCGCCCCTGGCCGTCGGGCGGCAACGTGGTGTACGCGAGCATCGACGAGTCCACCGGCCGCCTCTCGGCCGGCGGGCGCTCCATGCCCTTTCTCGCCGGTACCGTCCCGGGCGGGGTAATGGCGGAGGTGGGTCAGAAGACCACCGAAGACCTGCTGACGACGGAGTGGTGATGCTGTTTTTCCTGGCGCTGGCGTGCACCGTGAGCTCGAGCTCCACGGTCCTGCACTGCGACCTGACCGGTCCGGCGCTCTCTCCCTCCGAATCGGCTCCGGGGAGCACCGTGGTGGCCGTGGGCCGCCCGATGACCGAGGTGTGGGACACCACCGTGCGGGTGGGGAGCACCGACGCCACGGTGAGCTCGGTGGACCGTACCGACTGCGATGCCTGCGACACCTGTCGGGAAGCGGCGGAGTGCAACGTGTGCGGCACCTGTACGGAGTGCGCGGCGGACTGCGCCACTTGCGTGGAGTCCGCGAGCTTCGTGGTGCCGGAGCTGGCTCCCGGCAGCTACCCGGTGGTGGTCACGAACCTGCATGCCGCCTCGAGCGCGGTCACGCTCGTCGTCACCCCGGCCGACACGGGCGCCGACACGGGCGCCGACACCGGCACCGACACGGGCGACACCTCCGGCGGGCTCTGATCGGCTCGGCGGTCGCGCCCAAAAATGAGACGGCGCCGGCCGAGGCCGACGCCGCTCGTCAGCCCGGAGGGCTTACTTGGCGACGCGCTCGCGCAAGGTCTTGCCCGGCTTGAAGTACGCGTAGGAACGGGCAGAGATCTGGATCTTCTTGCCGTTCGCGGGGTTGGTGCCGGTGCGGGCGGCGCGGCTCTTGCTGCCGAAGGTGCCGAAGCCGGGGATGGTGACCTTGCGGCCGGCGTCGAGCTCCACGGCGATGATGCCCTTGCCGCTCTCGGCGGCGAAGATCGCGTTCAGGACTTCGCCGGCCTTGGCCTGCGAGAGGCCGGTGTTCTTGGCGAGCTTCGCGATCATCTCTTTCTTGTTCATGGGAGTCTCCTTGAGGGTTGAGGTCATTCGGTGCGCGGAAGGCAACCGCGTCCGACACCGCTCGATTAGCAAAATCGCTCTTTCGAGGCAAGCGGCGAATTGCTTCGCTGAGGGGCGTGGCAACAGGCAGATCGACGATCTACAGGCGGGGCATTTTGACGCACTATTTCAAATAGTGAATCATTTCATATAGTTATAAACGAAAATTCTCCACGGTACCGATGCCATCGTGCTGCTGGGGTCAGCGGGGTTGACGCACAAAGAGTTCAAACGTCGACCGTGAGCTGCTGTTATTGTAACGTGCATTACTTTATTGGGCGCAGTGCGACGGAGTCCGATGGCGCCGGTGTGGATCGCGGCCCGACGCTTGCGGATCGGGCCTCGCTGGCTTACAACCACCCGCCCTCTTTCCCCCCCGGAGCACCTCCCGATGCTCTCTGCCATCACGATTCTCCTCTCTGCGTCTTCCGCCAACGCTGGCGGCTTCGGCGTTCTCGGTACCGGCGGCGTCCATGGCGACCGCGTGTACTACTACGCCGAAAACTCGGTGGGAGAGGCGGAGCAGCAGACCCCGATCGATGAGATCAACCCCAACTTCGGTGGCGGTCTTGAGCTGATCCTGGGCGACAAGGACTACAAGATCAACGGCTTCTTCCGCATGTACTACCTCGCGGACTGGCCGGTCACCGCCCCCGCGGGCGACTACACCTACAATCTCCGCACCACCTCCGTGCGAGACATTGGCATGGCCGAAGCCGGGCTCCAGTTCGGCGTGTGGGGCGATCCCGAAGCCTTCCAGCTCTGCGTGATCGGCATCATCGGAAGCGGCCTGCTCACGGTCGACCAGACGGAGTTCCTCTCCGCCGAGGCGGGCTTCGGCATGACCTACACCTTCATGCGGAACATCCAGCTCCACGCCGAGGTGGATGGCGGCATCCGCTACCGCAAGCGCGTTTTCCCCACCGTGAACGGCACCGCCGGCGTGCGCTACCTCTTCGACTAGCGTGATCCTGGCCCTGCTCGCGGGCTGCGACTTCTTCGCCAGCGGACCGAGGTGGCAGGAACAGCGGGACCCGTCGGGACCCTGCTACGAGTTCGATCTGGGGGATGGGGTGGAGAGCGGCTCCAACGAGGAGCTGCATGCCATCTTCGCCTGCCTGAACCGTCAGGGCATGCTCCATGCGTTCGAGCGAGCCGACCTCGCGCTCGACGAGCCCACCCGCAATGGCACCGTGGGCGCCTCGGTGGTGGGCGCGCTCTCGGCTGCCGGCCAGATGGGCGAGGTGCCTGTCGCCAGCCTGATCTCCGATGTGTTGGCGGCCTTCGATGACCGCGCGGGCACGATGGACCTGGTGGACCTCGCCCTGGAGTGGGCGTATGGCGTGGGCGTGGAGGAGCTGGGCACCGGCGTAACGGTGAACAGCACCACCGCTTTGCGCGCGGGCGTGCTCCTGCCCTTGTCCGACAGCCTCGGCGCTGCCGCCACGCGTCTCCTGGATGATGACCTCGTGGGGCTTGGGCCGCTCTCGCGGGCGTTGCGCAGCGAGGAGGCGCCCCGCTGGGTCTGGACCCTGGCGCTCGCTCCCGAAGCCCCCGATGCCGGCCTGGCCGGCCTCGCCGAGGGGTGGACGCTCTCCCTCGCCCAGCTCCTCGAGGACACGGGCGACACCTCGAACAACCGCCATGGTGGAGCCACCGGAAACTCGCTCCGCGATGGCGCCGAGGCGCTCCTCGAGGCCAACACCCTGCCCATCGTGCTGGCAGCGGGTGAGCCGATCCTCGACGACGCCCACACCCGCGATGCGCTCGCCCGTTGGGTGGAAGAGGAGGCCACCGAGGGCCGCTTGCAGGATGTGGACGACGGCCTGCTCTACCTCACGCGGGTGGATCGCCTCGGCGGGAGCCTCTCCGATGGCGAGGACAGCGCACTCGTCTCACTCTTGCGCCTCCTCCACGACGCCAACCAGCCCGTGGATTGCCGCATCGATCTCTTCGTCACCGACATCGAGTGGAGCCTCGGGAACCTCTCGGTGGCGATCCTCGAGGTGATCGCCGCGACCGACCCCGACACCGCCGCCTCGGGGGTGGACATCCTCGGCGATGCGCTCGGCTACCCCCTCACGGGCGGCATCCTCGACACCATCGCCGACAGCGGCGTGTGCCCGGTGATCGATCGGCAGCTCGTCGACGATCTCGACGCCGTGGACCGGCTCTCCGACCCCCCCGCCGAGAACCTCCTCGCCAGCCTCATCGGCCTCCTGCAGGCGACCGACGACCACACCGAAGCCCTGGTCGACGTGATCGGCGCCGTGCACGAAGCGGAGCTCGTGGAGCCGCTGGAGGAGCTCGTGTTCGACCTGGCCGGGAGCGCGGCCGCCGACCACCTGCTCGAGGCGATCCCCGCGCTGTTCGACCCCGATGGCCGGCAGGCCGCCGATGCCTTCCCCGCCGGGGTGGAGCCGGTCGATGTGCATGCCTTGGGCACCCTGCTGCTGGCGCTCGCCGAAGCCGACACATGGGAGGCCATCGCGCCCCCGCTGCGTGTGCTCGTCGAGGAGCAGACCACCTGGGATGCGCTCGCGAACGCGCGGGGGCTCCTCACCCGATCGGGCACGGTCACGGAGCGCGCGCTCCCGATGTTTGCCGACTTCGTGAAGGCGGGCCCCGACCTGCCCTGGCTCGCCGGCCTCGCCGACCTCGTCGACGAGGGCGCGGTCGTGGAGCCGGCGGTCGCGCTCGTCGAAGTGGGCGCGCTTCGCGCCGCGCTGCTCGATACGGAGCTGCTCGCCGAAGGTCCGGTCCCGTGGCTGGCGCAGCTCCGCGTGGGTGGAACGCTCGACCAGCTTTGGGATACCCTCGCGCTCTTCCGTCCCTTGCTCGGAGATGCTGATGCCTGATTCCACGTGGCAGACGGCCCGCCCCCCGGAGGGCGCCACCCCCCACGCGTGGGGTCCGAACCTCCACCTCCACGGCGAGCCCTGGGCGCTCAGCCTCCTCGCCCGTCTGGGGCACGAGGAGTGCCAGCAGCCGGAGGTGGGGCGCATCGCCACGCGGCTCTTCGACTTCCTCTTCGCCAAGGTGGCGAGCGCGGAGCTTCGTACGGAGGTGCAGCGCGTGCCCACCCGCATGACGGCCGCCCACCCCGAGGCGGCCTACGAGGGCGTCGTCATCCCGCCCGAGCAATCGGTCGTGGTGGTGGATGTGGCACGAGCGGGCATCCTCTCCTCCCAGCTCTTCTACGACCGGTTCAACGAGCTGCTCGTGCCCTCCGGCGTGCGCCAGGATCACATGTTCGTGAGCCGCGTGACCGATGCCGCCGGGGCCGTCACCGGCAGCAGCGTGGCGGGAGCGAAGATCGGCGGCACCATCGACGGCGCGGTGCTCGTGATCCCCGACCCTATGGGCGCCACCGGCGGCTCGCTCTGCGTGGTGCTCGACCACTACCTGCGCGCGGGCCTCGGCCGTCCGGCGCGGGTGGTCTTCGTCCACCTCATCGTCACGCCGGAGTACGTGCAGAACGTGCACGCCCGCTTCCCCGACGTCTCCGTGCACGCGCTCCGCCTCGATCGGGGCTTCTCCAGCGCGGCCGCGCTCGCCCTGCCGTCGGGGTCCCTGCGCAACGAGGAGCGCGGCCTCGACCACCACCAGTACATCGTTCCCGGCGCCGGCGGCCTCGGCGAAGTGCTCAACAACTCCTGGGTCTGACCATGTCGAACAACCTGCGTGAACTCATCTCCGCCCAGCGGATCGCCGAGCGGGTGGCCGAGCTCGGCGCCCAGATCCGGGCGGACCACCCCGACCAGACCATCACCGTGGTGGCGGTGCTCAAGGGGAGCTTCCTCTTCCTCGCCGACCTCGTTCGGGCGATCCCGGGCGATGTCCGAGTCGAGTTCCTCGGCGTGGCGAGCTACCACGGCGGCACCTCGTCGAGCGGCGCGGTGCAGATCACCCAGGACCTGCGCGGCAGCATCGAAGGCCACACGGTCATCCTCGTGGAGGACATCGTCGATACCGGCCTCACGATGGACTACCTGCTCCGCACCCTCGCGGTGCGGGGCCCGCGGGCGGTGCGCATCGCCAGCCTGCTCGACAAGCCCAGCAACCGGGAGATCGAGGTGAAGGTCGACTATGTCGGCTTCACCATCCCCGACGAGTTCGTGGTCGGCTACGGGCTCGATCTGGGCGAGCTCTACCGGAACCTCCCCTACGTTGCCGTCTACGTTCCCTGAGGTGCCCGTGACCATCGTCTCCACTCCCGACGCCCCCGCGGCGATCGGCCCCTACAGCCAGGCCGTGATCCACGGCGGCGTGGTGTACTGCTCCGGCCAGATTGCGCTCGACCCCGCCAGCGGCCTCATCGTGGGCGCCGACGTCGCGAGCCAAACCGAACAGGTGCTCACCAACCTTGCCGCGGTGCTGTGCGCCGCCGGCTCCGACCTCTCGCTCGTGCTGAAGACCAACGTTTTCCTTCGGGACATGGCGGACTTCGCGGAGATGAACGCCGTGTACGCCCGTCGGTTCGGCGAGGCCCGCCCCGCCCGCGCCACCGTGGCCGTTCTCGGGCTCCCACGTGACGTTCGCGTGGAAATCGACTGTGTTGCGGCGGTGATCCCCTCGCGCTGACCTTCGCAGGGCGGTCCGCATGTTACCCGCCCGGCGACATGTTTGGTGACACCCCCCTCGTCCTCGTGGAGACCCACGACGACCTCCTCCGCTGCGTCGAGCAGCTCGGCCGCGCCCGCGTGATCGGCGTGGATACCGAGTCCGACAGCTTCCATCACTATCGCGAGAAGGTCTGCCTCGTGCAGATCAGCGACCAGCACACCGACTTCGTGATCGACCCGCTGCGCGTGCCCGACATGGGCCCGCTGGGCGAGGTCTTCGCCAACCGGAACATCTGCAAGGTGTTCCACGGCGCCGACTACGACGTGGTCTGCCTAAAGCGCGACTTCGGCGTGAAGATGGTCAACATCTTCGACACGATGATCTCCGCGCAGTTCCTCGCGCTCCCGCGCGTGGGCCTCGCCGACCTGATCCACACCTGGTGGGGCTGGCACCTCGACAAGAAGTGGCAGCGCCATGACTGGGCCTCGCGTCCGCTCCTCCCCGAGCACCTCGACTACGCCCGGGGCGACAGCCACTGGCTGCCCACGCTCCGCGATCTCTTCCTTCGCCGCCTCCAGCAGGTCGGGCAGCTCGCGCCCGTGCTCGAGGAGTGCGAGGTCCTCGAGTCGCGGGAGTGGGTGCGCCCGCGTCACGACCCGGCCGACTTCTACCGTGTGAAGGGCAGCCGCCAGCTCGATGAGCTCGGCCAGCGCGCGCTCCGAGCCGTGTACCGCTTCCGCGACACCGAGGCCGAGCGGCAGGACCGTCCGGCCTTCAAGGTGCTCCCCGAAGAAATCCTGTACGAGCTGGCGGTTTCGCGCCCCCAGTCGATGGAAGCCCTCAACGAGACCTTCCGTCGCGGCGCCCCCTTCATCCGCCGGTACGGCGAGGGCATCGTGGCGGCCCTGCGCGAGGGCGTCACCAGCACCGATCCGCTGCCCACCGTGGCCGACGCCCCGAAGCGCGAGCCCGGCCTGCGCGGCCCGCGGGCGGAGCGCCTGATGAACTCGCTGAAGGATTGGCGCAACGCCGTGGTCCAGCGCACTGGCCTCCCGCCGATCGCGGTCGCCTCCAACGGGGTCCTGAAGGAGCTCACGCGCGTCGCTCCCCGCACGGTGGAGGGCCTCTCCGAAGTGCCGGAGCTGCGTCGCTGGCAGGCCGCGCAGTACGGCGGCGAGTGGGTGGAGCTGATCAACCGCGTGCTCGGCCCCGAGCGCGTGGAAGGCGAGGAGTCCGGCGAGCCCGAAGCCAGCGGTGGCGGCGGCCGTCGTCGGCGCCGGCGTCGTGGGGAGGCTCCCGCCGCGGCGGAGGCCGAGTCCGTCCTGGCCGAAAGCGCGGAGTGAGCCTCGCCGCGCTCAGCGGCGAAGCACGCTCCCATCGAACCCTTCGGGCAGGAGCGCCCGGATGGTGGTGTCGTGGCGGTGCCCGTTGAGGCTGGCCACGATCACGGCGGCCTCGGTGCCCATCTCGAAGATGACCTGACGGCAGGCCCCGCAGGGCGAGGCCGGCGGCTCGGTGTCGGTGATGACCGCGACCTTGACGATACGCGTTTCGCCCGCGGCCACCGCGCTGCCGATGGCGGTGCGCTCGGCGCAGACCGTGAGCGGAAAACTCGCGTTCTCCACGTTGCAGCCGACGTACACCCGGCCGGTGTCGGTGAGCACGGCCGCGCCGACCTTGAAATGGCTGTAGGGGGCGTAGGCGTTGAGCCGCACGGCCCGCGCCGCCTCGATGAGCGCTTCGTCGGTCACCATTGTTCGACCACGCGCACCAGCAGCGCGCCCAGCCGCCCGGCCGCCTGCCGGCAGGCCTCGGTGACCTCCACGTGCGTGAGCTCCGCGGCGCTGAGCCCGGCGGCCGCGTTGCTGACGACCGCGAACGCGAGCACCTCCATGCCGGCGTGCTGGGCGGCGATGGCCTCGTGCACGAGGCTCATGCCCACCACGTTGGCGCCGAGCAGCCCGAGCATGCGGATCTCGGCCGGCGTTTCGTAGCTCGGCCCTGGCATGGCGCAGTACACGCCTTCGGGCAGCGCCTCGGGGCTGGCGGCCTGCGCGAGGGCGCGGAGGCGCGGCGAGTAGAGGTGGGTGAGGTCCGGAAAGCGGATGCCCAGGGCCTCGAGGTTGGGGCCGCGGAGCGGGTTTCCGCCGGAGAGGTTGATGTGGTCGGCCACGAGCATCACGCTACCGGGGCCGAGCGCAGGGTCGACCCCGCCGACGGCGCTGGTCAACAAGAGGCCGCGGGTGCCCCAGCGGGCCGCGGCGCGCACGGCGAGCACGACGGTGTCGAGGTCGTGGCCCTCGTACAGGTGGGAGCGGCCCTGGAAAACGAGCACCTTGCGCCCGCCGAGGCGGCCGCAGGTGACCTTGCCGGCATGGCCGCCCACGCCGCTCCCGGGGAGGCCGAGGGAGGGGGCATCCACCGACACCGGGTCGAGCACGCGGCGGGTGACATCCCCGAGGCCGCTCCCGAGCACGATGGCCACGCTCGCGGGCTCGCCGAAGGTCTCGCGCATGCGCGCGGCCACCGCGTCGATCCGGTCCAATCTTGCTGCAGTTTCGTTCATGATCGCGGACCTAACCGCAATCCGCGAGCGGGGCCGGGCCGGGGGGCCTAGCCGGGACCGGTCGGCGCGGGCCCGGCCGATGCGCCGGGGGCCGCGAGCAGCTTTTCGATGCCCTGCCAGCCGTGCGTGCCGGCCTCGCCCTCCCGCCGCAGGTAGGGCGGCTTGGGAAAGCTGCGATCGCCCTCGGCGGCGATGCGCCAAAGGTCCACGCCGGCTTCGATGTCGCGCTGCGGGGCCCCGAAGAGGCGCGCCATCACCGGATCGATGCTCGCCAGTTCGCTGGCGGAGCACGCGGAGCGGTCGAGTACGAGCTCGGTCACGCCCAGCGCGCGCAGCACCTTGCCGTCGTCGGCGGGGGGCAGCACCCAGTTCTGCTCGGGTTCAAGCACCGCGAAGAGCGCCATGACGCCGGTGGCGCCGAGCGCGGGGTCGCTCGACGCGAGCGTTTCACCGCCGGCGTAGAGCGGCCGGTGGAACCTTTCGGCGAGGTGGCGCCACAGCGCGGCCCGCCGCGCCGGGCGCTCCCCGAGGCGACCCGGCGGGAGCACGAGCACCCCGCCGGTGCGCTCGGCCAACGACCGCACCACCTCGGGCACGCGCACGGGGAAGGGAACCACCGGACGCGAGCCGAGGGCGAGCCCATCGCCCGCGATGAGCGCCGCGGCCACCAGCTGGCGGGCCGCGAGCCCGCGGGCCATCGCGGGAGGGTCGGCGGCGACGAGCGCGAGGGCGGC
>CAISIK010000036.1 GCA_903885375.1 uncultured Pseudomonadota bacterium | reverse complement strand
GGGACCGACGCCGAGGCTCTCGGCGATCTCCGGCACCGTCCATCCTTCATCGAACCGCAGGGTGAAGGCGATGCGTTGCTGCGGCGGGAGTTTTCTTGCAAGCAGCCGAATGCGTGACACATCCACTGTATCGCTCGCCGAAGATGGCGCGGCCACGTCGGCCTCCTCGCCGGCGAAGGGCAGCCAACGCCGCAGGTTTCGCCACTTCAGCGACCGCATGCACTCCCGAACCACGATCGTGCGGAGCCACGCGCTGGCGTTGCCCTCCCCGCGCCACTCGTCGCGCGACCGCCACGCGCGTACCCACGCCTCCTGGAGGGCATCGCGGGCGTCGGCCTCGTTGCCCATGAGCCGCAGGGCCAGCGCGAACGAGCGGGCATGGTCGGCCTCGATCACCGCGAGGAGCTGCGCGTGCAGGTCGGCTCGGGTGGCGGGGAGCGGCGTGGCCATCGTCATCGCCCTGTATGACCCGCGGGCGGCCCGATCCGGGGGACAAGAAATTCAGGGAGGTGGGCCGGCGCGCCGCGACCGGCTTCGGGGGATGTATGGGCAGGAGCGCGCCGGGGCGCCCCCGCGAGGGCTGCCGGGCCCCGAAGGCGCCGCGATACGGGGCGACGTCCGCGACCCCCGAGGTGGGTCGCGCCGTATCGCCCCGGCCCGGTCGGGTTCAGGCGGGCTCGCCTACGGCGGCCCGATGCGCACGTCCTTGTTGCGGGCGGCGATGGCCGAGAGGAGGGCCTCCGCGTTCTTGCCGTGGATGACGAACTGGAAGTGTTTGTTGTCGCTCGTCTGGGCGCAGAGCGAGGTGCCCACGCCGAGTTGGCCGCTCTTGTCGGCGGGGTTGTACTTGTGTTTCACGAGCAGGAGCCAGAGGCGGGTGATCGTGTAGGGTCGTTTCATCACGCGCTCGATGAAATCTTCGGCTTTGCGCGGAAGGATGAGCACGGCCGACACCACCACGCCCACGCCCGTGGCCAGCATCAGGCACACCACGCCTGCGTAGCCGGCCCACATGCCCTGCCCGTAGCTGTTCATCTCCGGGTCCCACCGGAAAAGGCCGCAGGCCAGCGCGAGGAGGCCCATGAGGAACACGCCGATCCCGATGAAGAGCGTGGAGGTGGTGGAGCGGCCGATGGCCTTCCGGAGGGTGGCTTCGAGCTCGGCGTCGGTCATGCGGGCACGTATTGTCGCCGAAAGGTCAGGGCAGGTCGAGCTTCAACGCGGTCCGGAGCTGGGCGAGGGCGGTGCGGTCGAGGCGCAAGCGCTGCATGACCGGGTCGTCGGCGAGCTCCAGACTGGGAGGCTCCACGGGCCCGATGCCCATGGAGTCGCACACGTGGGTAGCGGCGTACACGATGTGCGCCATGAGGCCGGCGTGGCGCTCCATGGGCTGGTGATGGCCACTGATGGCATCCACGGCGCTCGGGGAGAGGTTCCAGCACCGCCCCAGCGTGGCGCCGATCTCCGTGTGCAGCGCATCCACCGTGGCGAAGGCGCGGGTTTCGTCGGTGGCGAGCTCGGGCGGGAGGGCCGAGGGAAGCCGGGCCAGGAGGCCGTACCCCACGGCCCAGCCCACGTCGTGGAGCAGGCCCGCCAGGAAGGCGGTGTCGGGGTCGCTGCCGTGGTGCTGGGCGATGCGGGCCGCCGCATGCGCAACGGCCACCGAGCGCTCCTGCAGGCGCGCAGCGAGCTCGGGCCGCGCCTTGACGGCGAGGATCCGGGCGGTCGAGGTCTGGTACAGGAAACGTTTGGTTCCCTCGATGCCGATCCGCACCAGCGCCTCGCGGATCGACGAGACCGGAGCCGCCCCGCCGAACGCCGCCGAGTTCGCCACGCGCAGCAGGTTCGCGGCCATCGCCGGGTCCTTCCTGGCGGAAAGTGCGACCCGCGCCATCCCGACCGAGGGGTCGCCGAGCATGGCCATGATCTCGCGGGCCACGGTTGGGAGCAACGGGACCTCGCCCACCTTCCCGGCGTGAAAAAGCAGCAGCTCCCGCGTTTCGGGCGACACGACATCCTCTTCGTCGGGAAAGAGGTCGCAAACGCCGTTTCCGTAGTTGGCGGCGGTACGGCTGACATTGAACATTGGGCTACTCCGCCTCCCCATCGGGTGCGGCAGATTGCCACATGAGGCCCATCAGCACGGCGTTTCAGGGCAGCTCGGCCACCCGTCGGAAGTGTGTGACGACGGTCGGATCGAACTCTCCGAGGAGCGACGCGTCCGACGCCTCCAGCATGGCCCACTGGCCGTACAGCGCGAGGTCGGCGAGCGTGGGCTGCTCTCCGAACACAAAGGGTTGGTTGGACAGCGTGCGCACGGTGGGGGCGAGGAGCGCCCGCGCCCGGGCGAGGAGCTCACCGCGAGCGGCGCCCCAGGCGTCGATGCACCCCGCGCCGAACTTCCGCTCCTTCACGAGCGTGTACAGCGCGCGCTCCCAGGCGGTGGGCCAGCCGTCGCGCACGCCGGGTGAGGCCAGCCGGAAGAGTACGTCCTCCACCGTGCCCTCGACGTAGTCGTGGTACGCCCATACCGCTCCTTCGAGGCCGGTCGGAACCAGGGTGTTGGGGTGGTCGACGAGGAGCCGTTCGCAGATGGTGCGCGACTCCACGATGACTTCGCCTCCTTCCATCTCAAGCACCGGCACGTACACGTAGCCGCCGGTCAACTGCGCGAGCGCCTCCCGGTTGCCGTAGGGCACCTCCACCACCCGGTGGGGGACGTGGAGCAGCTCGAGGAGCCGCTGGACCTTGCGCGCGTAGGGACTGTAGTGGAGCCGGTGAAGGGTGTGCATCCGCCGCCCTATTCCGGATGTGTTCCACGTGGAACACCCGCGGCGACTACTCCACCACGACGCGCGCGGTCTCCCCGCCCTGACGAAGCTCCCAGGTGCCGGCTGGCACACAGGAGAGGGTGTAGCTCACGGTGAGGCCGGTGTAGCAGTCGCACAGGTCGCCGGTCACGCTGTAGGTGGGCTCGATCGCCGAGGTGCGCTGCGAGGCCACCGCGGTCACGGTCACGGTGGGGCAGCATCCGTCGGCGAAGTGATGGTCGACGACCTCCACCACGCCGGGCACCGGAGAGGTGGCGCTCAGCGTGTGGGGATCGTTGGGGTCGGCGTTGCTGAGCACGATGGCCGACGCGGGGAGCTCGCAGAAACCGTCCTCGCCGCAGTCCGGCTCGCAGGCGCCCGTGTCGGACGTATCGCTGGTATCGGACGTATCGCTGGTATCGGACGTATCACTTGTATCGGATGTGTCGCCGGTGTCGCGAGGGTCTCCTCCGGTGTCGGGCACGGGGGCCGGGCACCCGACGAGGGCGAAGAAGAGCAGGAGGCGAGTGGGCGTCATGTTTCCAGTGTACTGGCCCGCTAGCGTGGGTGGTGTAAGATTCACGCCCCGCCGCCCGTTCATGGGGTGGGAGTGCCGAGGAGGGCTCCCTGGTCGACGAAGCCGAGCTCCAGCCACTTGCCGAAGAACGTTCGATCGTGGAGGGTCTCCTCCGCGGCGATCGGGGCGCGGCGGGCACGCTCTACGCCTGGTACGGGGATGCGCTGTTTCGGGAGGTGATCCTCCCCCGACTGCCCATCCGCGAGCTCGCGGAGAACGTGCTGGTGGATACCTTCCGGGTGGTGCTCGAGCGGGCCGAGACCTACAACCCACAATCCGATCGCTCCATCTACTTCTGGCTTCGCCGCATCGCGATCAACCGCGCGATCGACGTGCACCGCGCCCACCACCGCGCCCGCCGCCTCGAGGATGCCCTCGAGCGGGAGGCCGACCCGGGCGCGGCGGTGCCGGCCCCCGACCAGGGCGCCGACGCCGACGACACCCGCGCGCAGGTTGAAGCCACGCTCCAGAGCCTGAACCCCCGCTACGCCGAAGCCCTCCGGCTGCGCCTCCTCGACGATCTCGATCGGGAGGAGTGCGCCGCCCGCATGGGGGTGACGGTGGGCAACTTCGATGTGATCCTCCACCGCGCCTCCGCCGCATTCAAGAAGGCCTTCCAGCCCGATGTCGACTGAAGAGACCGAAGCCCGCCTGCTCGCCGAGTGGCTCGCCACTCCGCCGGGCACACCTCCGCCCGAGGGCCTCTCGGCCAGCGCGGTGCAGGCGGTCTACGCGCTCCGTCCCGACCGGGCGCCCGCCCCGCGGATCACCATCGACGATGTCTTCTCCACCGTCACCACCGGCCCCTACGCGGCCGCCGGTCGTCGGGGCCAGGCCCGCGCGGCCTCGGGCGCCACCCCGGTGGACCGCTCCCCGGCCCGCCGCCCGGCTCCCAGCGCGCGCCGATGGTGGGCGGCCCCCGCCGTGGGGCTCGCCCTCTCCGCCGCGCTCGCCGCCATCGTGGTGATCCCCGTCGCCGGCCACTACTTCTCGCGCGGCAACGAGCAGGTGTCGCAAGAGGTGGCCCGCAGCGATGCAGCGCCCATGGCGGCGCCAGCCTCGGCACCGGTTGAGGCTCCCGCGCCGGTGGGTGGCGCTGCGCCGCCCGCGCCGCCCCTGGCCGATCTCGCGCCGGGTGATGCTTCCCTGGCCGACCCGAAGGTGAACATGGAAGGCGCCGAGAAGGCAGGCCCGGCGCCGGTTGCCGCGCCGCCCTCGCTGCCGGAGATGGCGGCCGCGCCGAGCGGCCAGGGCGAAGCGGAGGCCCGCCGCGAGTCCCAGTCGGTGGCGCCCGCCGCCGAGCCTGCGTTCGGGTCGGGCGGCCTCGCCGAGGAGGGCACGGCCGCCGCGCCCCCACCGCCCCCGGAGGCGGTGGCCGAGGCCGATGATGTCCTCGCGAAGACCCCCTCCACCAGCACCACCGGCGCGAGCGGTGGCAAGGTCGCGCAGACCGAATCGAAGAACGACACGTGGGACTGGGGCCGCAAGAAGTCCTCCACGCCCACCAAGAACAAGGCCGCCGACGCCCCCGCCGCGCCCGCCGCCGCCGCTCGCCCGGCGCGCTCCGAGTCCGCCGCCGACGAGGAAGCACCCGCCGCCGAACGCGCGCAGTCCGACAAGGACGAAGGGGCCGACCCCCGCGCCCGCGCCGTTCCCACCGACTACCGGAACGACTGGTACAACACCCGCAGCGACGTGGCCGCCGTCTACGCCCTCGCCGAATCCCAGCGGGCCGCCGGCCAGCCCGACTCGGCCGTGGCCACCTACCTCACGCTCCTGGGTGACGCCGACCGCCGGGTGGGCCAGGACGTGGCGTGGCGCGCCGCCCGCATCCACCAGTCGGCGGGGCGGCTCGCCGAGGCCCAGCGCCTCGTGAAACAGGGGCTCTCCTTCAGCGCTGCCAACACCCCGCAGCGCGCGAACCTGCTCGTGCTCGATGGCGACCTCTCGCTCGCCCGCGGCGATGCCACGTCGGCCGCCCGAAGCTGGGCCGAGGCGCAGAAGCTCAACGACGCGCGTTGAAGCCCGGTGGGGGCGATGCGCGTTCGCCCCGTGGCGGTGGTTCGAAGGGGGCCGCCGCGCATCGCGGCGCCGCCGTGGTGTTCCCCTCAACGCGCGGCGCTGCACCCCGTGGCACCGAAGGCCGCCTCCCACGCCCGGCGGTCGTGCGCCGGGACGATGTGCAGCCCCGGACGGTCGCGGTGCAGCGCCCACAGGGCGGCGATCTGCGCGTCGGTGCCGGTCTGGTCGCTGTCGCCGAAGGTGCCGGCGAGCCAGGACTTGGGCTCGCGCGCCTCGTAGCCCTCGCGCACCCACACGGCATCGCCCACGAGGAGCACCTCGTTGCCGTTGGGGTGGTGGAACCAGACGCCGAGGCTCCCCGGCGTGTGGCCGGCGAGCGAGACCAGCCTTACCGACCCCTCCCCGAAAAGGTCGTGGGAAGCGGTCCAGGCGAGCACGGGGCCGCCTTCGAAGGGGATGGCGCGGGCTCGCGGGAGCAGATCGCGGCCGTCCGCGGGCGTGATCGGCGACTCGCCACCCTGCGCGGCCGCCGTGGCGAGGTCGAGCTCCGCTTGCGGCAGGTGGATGGGCACCCCCGGCAGGTCGAGCAGGCCGCCGAGGTGGTCGAAGTGGCCGTGCGTGGCGATGGCGCCGGTGAGGGAGGCCGGGTCGACCCCGGCGGCGCGCAGGGCCTCGGCTGGGGTGGCCACGGCGGTGAAGGGGCGTGCGGCCTCCTCCAGGAAGGCGCGGTGGAGCCCCTTCACGCCGGCAAACTCGGCGGCGAGGTCGGCGCGGGCGCCGCCATCCACGAGGAAGCGCCGGTCGCCGACGCTGAGCACCACGCCGCTCAGCGTGCTCGGGACGTCCGTGTGGGCGGCGCCGTGCGCCACCGCGAGCCCCTTCTGGAGCGTGCCAGTGGCGAACTCCACCCAGCAGACGCCCAGACCCCCGGGGGGCGGCGCAGGCTCCACCAGCGAACGGGGCGCGGGCTCCGGAATCTGGTGGGCGCACGCGAAGACGAGCAGGAGCAAGCGCACCTCGGAGCGCCGCCGTATCGCGTGCCGGTTGCCGCTGGCGCTTCCGGCCTTAGAGGCTGTGCATGTGGATTGAATCCGACGGCGCGCTCACCCGTGAGCTCAAGACTCCCGACTTCCTCTCGGCCTTTCGCATCGTCGAGGCCCTCGTGGCGCCGGCCGAGGCGGCCGAGCACCACCCCGATGTCAGCTTCGGCTGGGGCTACGTGCGCATCCGGCTGAGCACGCACGAGGCCGGGGGCGTCACCGAGAAGGATCGGAAGCTCTCCGCGGCGTACGATGAGGTGATCAAAGGCTTGTCGCCGGCGAAGCCCGCCGCCCGGTAAGGTTTCGCCCGGCCCGTGCGTGCTCTGGGTATACCTGGATGGGTCATGCATGTGAGCATCGTCGGCGCCGGTCTCGGCGGCCTCGCCACCGCCGCGCTGCTTCGGCGCGGAGGCGCCTCGGTCACCCTCTTCGATCGGGCCGAACCCGGCGGCCGGGCGCGCGCGAGCGAGCACGCCGGCGCCACCGTGAACCTCGGTCCGCACGCGCTCTACCTGCGTAGCTCGGCGATGGCGGTGCTCCGGCGGCTCGGCATCTCGCCCACCGGTGGGGTGCCCCCCAACGCGGGGATGGTCCTGCGGGGCGGACAGCTCCACGAGCTTCCGGGCGCCCCCCTCTCGTTCGTGCGGTCGGGGGCGCTCACCTTCGCGGAGAAGGCGGTCCTACCGCGCTGGCTGGCGCTGGCGCCCGCGGCGGGGCTCCGGGTGGGGGAGTGGCTCGGCGGGGCGCCCCGCGGGGTACGCGATCTCCTGTCCGGCCTGGTGCGCGTGTCCTCCTACGCGGAAGCACCCGCGGAGTTCGACGCCGCCACCGCCCACCGGCAGCTCCTCCGCGCCTTCGGCGGGGTGCGCTACCTCGATGGCGGCTGGCCGCAGCTCGTGCGCGCGCTCCTCGCCCTCGCCGGCCCCGTCCAGACGCTCGATGTGGCCGATGTCGCCTCGCTTCCCGAGGGAGCGGTGGTGCTCGCGGGGCCGCCCGCCCTCGCGCGCGGCCTCGGCGCCGCGGTCCCCGCCTTCGTGGAGGCGCGCGTGGCCTGCCTCGACCTCGTGCTCTCCTCGCTGCCGAGGCCGGAGGCACGGTTCGTCCTTGGGCTCGACGAGCCGGTGTACCTGTCCGAGCACGGCTCGCTCGCGAGGCTCGGCGGGACCGTCGTGCATGTGGCGCGGTACCTCGCGCCCGGCGAGCCGGGGGGCGAGGCGCTGGCCGGTCTGGAGGCGCTCCTCGACCTCGCGCAGCCGGGCTGGCGCGAGGCGGAGCGCTGGCGGCGGTTCGCGCCCTCGCTCGTGGCCAGCCACCGCGTGGCGCGCCCTGGTGAGGTGGTGCCCTCCACCGTGGAGATCGGTGGTCGAACGGTGCATCTCGTGGGTGACTGGGTGGGGGAGGAGGCGATGCTCGCCGACCGGAGCTTTGCCAGCGCGGCGCGGGCCGCCGACGCGCTCCTCGCAGCCGGGTAGGAGGAGCCATGACCCCGCTGGAAGAGGCCGAGACGGTTCGCCGTTCCCTTTGGGGTGTGGCCTACCGCATGACCGGTACCGTGCAGGACGCCGACGACGTGGTGCAGGACTGCTTCCTCCGCCTGCTCGAACATCCGCCCGCCGACACGAGCCGCCCCCTGCGGCCCTGGCTCGTGGCCGTGACCCTCAACCTCGCGCGGGACCGCCTCCGCCGCCGTCGCCGCCTCGCCTACATCGGCCCGTGGCTGCCGGCGCCCGTGGCGGATGCCCGCCTCGCCGACGAGTCCATCGCGCTGCGCCAGACCGCCTCGTGGGCCTTCCTGTGCGCTTCCGAGGCCCTCACGCCCACCCAGCGCGCCGTTTTCCTCGCCCGTGAGGTCCTCGAGCTCACCGCCGCCGAAACGGCCGAAGCGCTCGGGAACACGCCCTCCGCCGTGGATGTGGCCCTGCACCGCGCGCGCAAGGCGCTCGGCACGCTCCCGGCCGCGCCCACCCTCGTGGACGATGCCGTGGTGGCCGGTTTCTTCGCCCTCCTCCAGCTGGGCCTCCCCGGCGCGGCCCGCCGGCTCCTCCACCCCGACGCCGAGGCCGTCAACGACGGCGCCGGCAAGGTGAACGCGGCCCGCCAGCCCGTGCGCGGCGCCGCCAAGCTCCTGACCTTCTTCCGGCGCCTCGCCCGCAGCCACGGCGCCGGCACCTGGTCGATCGTGCGCGCCAACGGCCTCCTCACGATGGTGGGCACGTTCCCGCCGCACGACCGCCTCCGCCTCCCCACGGTGTTCACCGTGGTGGCCGCGGTGCGCGAGGGTCGCATCGAACGCTTCTACAGCCAGCTCAACGAGGAGAAGCTGTCGGGGGTGCGGTAGTTCGCCGCGCCGCTCCCCCGCCGCCGCCACCACATCCGCCGCGGCCGCCCCCGGCGCCGGCCCCGCGCCCCCGGTCGCCGCGTCCTGCCCGGCCGCC
>CAISIK010000035.1 GCA_903885375.1 uncultured Pseudomonadota bacterium | reverse complement strand
GCCTCCGCAAGGAGGCGCAAGGGCACCACCGCCGAGTCCGAACCGTCAGCGCGCAAGCGCGAGCGGCGCGGGCCCGGCGGTCGGTGTTTTTGCCCCCGAGATCGGCGCCCCGGCGGCGCTGCGACTCGCGGCGAAGGCGCGGAGCCCCGAGGTGGGCCGCGGCGAGTCGCCCCGATGGTCCCTTGCTACGCGGGGAGCCTCAGACGCTTGGGGGCGCGCCTGCGCCAGCTCTCCTGCAGGGCCGGGAGCGCGATACTTTCGGATGTGTCATGCGTGGAGAACGCCACGCCGGCCACCTTCTGTCCCCAGTGCAGCACCCGCGCGCAACCCGGGTTTTCGCTCGTGATGGTGAGGGCGCGGTCGGGCTCCACGAACACCCGCAGCTCGGCGCCGTCGGGGGTCAGGCAGGCGAAGATCTTGCCGCCCACGCGGAAGGACGCGAGCTCGAAGTGGGGGAGCTCCTCCGCGGCTGGAAGCGAGAGGGCGAGGCGGCGGGCGTCGGCGGGGGTCATTCGTCGGACTCGGGGCAGGAGGTAGGCCAGCCGCGCGCGGCGAGGAGCGGGGCGAGGCCGCCGATGGCCTGCGTGGTGACGTTGTTCACGGTGTCGGGGACCGCCCACGCCTGGAGCTCGGCGCCCACGGGCGCCGGATCGTCGGGCGGGGGGCCGGGGTAGTCGGCGAAGATGTCGCCGGCGAGGCAGTGGGCCACGTCGGCGGGGAAGTTCCAGGCTGGGTGGGCGCCGCCGCGAACGAGCTCGTCGTACACGATCGTTTCGCCCGTTCGCTCTACCAGCGCCGGTCCGTGGGGCATGGTGGTGAAGACCAGCGACCATAGGGTGTCTGGCATGGCCGCCCCGGCGTCGGCGGCGTGGAGTCCCATGTTCCGCGAAGCCCACCAGGCATGGGTGGCCTCGGGGTTGGCGATATGCGTGGCTGCGAGCGGAAGCAGGCCGCGGAGCACGGCAGCGTCGATCATCGTATCGCTGTAATACACTTGATATGTATCACCGCTGGTGGCGAAGAGCGGGCGGGCCCACAGGTCCTCGTTCTGGTCTACGCGGCCATCGCCGTTCCGGTCGGTGCGCCCGTGTTCGTCCACGTTGAAGGTGCCATCCCCGCTGCGCTCGAAGTACAGGAGGCCGGCGGGAAGATCGGCGGGGTACGCCGACCACAAGGAGGCGAGCGTGCGTTCGTCGGTGTAGGCGAGGGTGCCCATGTCGCCGGCGCAGCCGGCGGGGGTGCAGGAGGCTGGGTCGAAGTCGAGGTTGCGGGCATCGTTCCAGGGGAGCGTGTCGCCGTCGGCGTCGTCGTCGAGGTCGGGGTCCATCCAGATGGCGCCGGACTCGGCCACGGCGAGCTCGGGCAGGGAGGGCGGCTCGAAGAGGCTGATCCCGGCCACACGGTGGGCGAGGTCCGCTCCGCCGGTCGCGACGGCCTGGAGGAGCGGCGCGCCGCCCGACGACAGCGACATGAGCGCGATGGTGTCGTTGCAGACGGGAACCTCGGCGTAGTCCGCCAACGGCCGGCCCTCGCTGCTCGGGCCGCCGAGCGCGAACCGGAGCGCGGCGTCGTACGCGGCGGCGGCGGCGGGGCCTCCGCCCTCGCCCGCACCCGGCGCCGTGGTGCCCTGGACCGTCCACCCGGGCCACACGGCGATCACCTCCACCGCCCCCCACGCAGGACGGGTCCAGCTTTGCGGGTGTTGCACCCACGTTTCATCCACCTTGTGGCTCGGCGGAGAGACCACCATCACGGGCGCGCCCTCCGCCCAGAGGGTGTTCCCCTCTGGCGGCCACGTCACCAGCACCACTCCTTCGCCCCCCGCCGTGAGGGGGACGGGAACCACCCGATAGTTGTTGCCGCGATCGGCGGACCAGGGCGCGGGGAGGCCGGCGTGGTCGCCCTCCGAGCAGGGGAGGGGTCCGGCGGTGTCGGAGTCCTGCGGCGGAGCCGGGGGCGATTCGTCGTGCGAATCCACGACGCACGCGGGGAGCGTGGTACACAGCGCGGTCAGGGCGAAGGCGGCGGACCGCGGCATCAGGGGAGCGTAGCCGGGGGAGCCGATAGATGGCACCGGATGAAGGTGATCCTCGGCGATACCCCGGCGGCGCCCACCCCGCGGCAGGTCGCGCCCGCCGGGCGGCTGGTGGCGCAAACGCTGGGCGGGCCGCGCGAGGTCTTCGCCAAGATGCGGCGGCTGGCCCGCGCGCTCGTTTTGTACCTGGACTTTCCGGAAACCCGCCGTCGCATCGATCGTCTCCAGGTCCACCTCGGGCTCGCGCGCATGCCCACCCGCCTGCAGATGTGGTTCGGCGGCCTCGACATGCTTCGCTTCCTCATCGTTCCGGTCGCCGCCGAGTACTACCGGATGCGCGGCATCAACTTCCGTTTTCACCAGCTCCTCCGGCTTCTGGACGATCCCGCCTCGCTGGTCGACCCGGTGGGGATCGTCTCCGAACGGGATGTGGCCATCGGGCACATGATGCAGGTCGTGCACCTCAACCCCCGCTACGATGTGCAGCTTCTCGGCATGTTTCCCGATGGCCTGGCCGAGCTCGAGGGCCAGCTCCGGCAGATGATCGCGGGCACGCACCCCCGCGCCGCGAGCATCGGCGCCATCGTGGAGCATCCGGACTACCACCGGCAGCTCCTCGCCTACGTGGAGGGGTACCGCCGCGACCCTTCCAGCGTGGAGATGGTCCGGGCCGACGCGGGCCTCCGTCGCGACCCGGAATTCACGCTCGCGGAAGCCCAGTTCTCGGCGCTGGACGACTTCCTTCGCTACGCGGTGCACCTCCCTACCGGGCTCTTCGGCCTCCTTCGCCATCGGCTCGGAACGCGCCGGCTGAACCGCGCCTGGTGTGACTGCGACCCCGCCGAAACGCGCGTGATCGACGGGTGATACACTCAGGGCGTGTTGGTCTTCCTGCTGCTCCTCACCGCCTGTGCCGTGGGTGGGTCGTCTGAAGCCCAGGAGGTCCACACCAGCGAGGAGGGCGAGTCGGCCGAGTGCGCGGACGCGCCGGTCGTGGACTGGGACAACTTCGGGCAGGCGTTCCTGCTTCACGCCTGCCACCTACCCGCGATGACACCACGTACGAGCACCCCGAGCGGGAGCAATCATGGTGCGGCGCCACGAGCGTGCCGCCCGCCAAACGGGTGGCACCCACCGAGGATCCGCACGTGGCCAGCCGCCTGGCCGGACCTGCCCGCCACCCTCCAGCGCGACCCCGCGTTCCTCCGGTACTGAGGCAGCCATGCGCCGTCGGGATATCCTCAAGGCCTCCATGCTCGCCGGTGCGGTCCTCCCCGTGCCTCGCGTCTTCGCCGATGCCGCGGTGAGGGGGAGCGGGCGCAAGTTCATCTTCGTGGTGAACCCCGGGGGGTGGGACCCCACGCGCGTCCTCGCCCCGGAATTCGACAACGCCAACGTGGACATGGAGCGCGACGCGGGCGCCACCACGCTCGGCGGGATCACCTTCGCCGATCATCCCGACCGGCCTTCGGTGGCGGAGTTCATGCGGAGCTGGCACGAGCGAACGCTCATCCTCAAGGGGATGCTCGTGCCGTCGGTGGCGCACGACAACTGCCTCCGGCTCTGCATGACCGGCTCCACCCGCCAGGATGCGTCGGACTGGCCCGCCATCATCAGGGGCGCCGCGGCGTGGAACCTCGGCGCCGCCCCGGTGCGGGTGGCCGGGTCGGGATCGTCCTCCTTCTCCGACCAGTGCTCCTTCGCCGTGGATGCGCTTGCGCTCGGGGTTTCCCGGTGTGTCACCGTCTCCTTCACGGGCTCTGGCTGGGACACCCACGTGTACAACGACCTCTACCAGTCGCAGAGCTGGGAAGGCCTCTACAGCGGCCTCGGCACCCTCATGGAGAGCCTTGCGGCCCAGCCCGGCGAGAGCGGCGGCACGCTCGCCGACGAGACCATCGTGGTGGTCCTGTCGGAGATGGGGCGCACGCCGCGGCTCAACGCGGGTCAGGGCAAGGACCACTGGCCATACACCTCCATGATGCTGGTTGGACATGGATTTACCGGAGATCGTGTGGTTGGAGCCTACGACACGCTCTACTACGGCAGGACCGTGGACCTCGCGTCGGGCGAGCTGAGCGAAACGGGCGCCACCCTCTCCAGCGACGTGATGGGCGCCACGCTCCTGCGCCTCGCGGGGGTGGACAGCGAGGCGTTCCTGCCCGGTGTGGCCCGACTCGACGGCGTGGTCGAGGAGTAGGCCCGGGCGGGGCCGATCGGGGCACCAGCCGCTTGGGGTCCGCGAGGAGCACGGCGGCTCAGTCGAACATCACGCCGCGGCCGAGTACGCCGGCCGGATCGATGCGGGCCTTCAGCTCGCGCCAGCCCGCGATGACCGCCGGCGGTACCATCAAGGCGAGGTGGCTCTTCTTCAGGCGGCCGATGCCGTGTTCGCCGCTGACCGTTCCGCCCATCGCCACCGCCGCGCGCGCCAGCTCGAAGTAGAGCGCGCGCGCCTGGGCCAGCTCATCCACGTTCCGGGGGAGCAGGTTGAGGTGCAGGTGGCTGTCGCCGATGTGGCCGAAGCAGACGCTGCGCATGGGAACGGCGTCGTACAGCGCGAGCAGCTCGCCGAGGCGGTCGTGCGGCACCGCGAAGTCGGTGCCCACCTTCTGTACGCCGTTGTGGATCAGGATTTCGTTCACGCTGGCGGGCAGCGCGTGGCGGACCGCGTGGAGCTTCGCCCGGCCGGCCTCGTCGGTCACCACGATGGTGTCGTCGAGCAGTGCCCCCACGTCGGAGAGCAGGTCGAACCACGGCTCGATGGGCGGCTCCCCTTCGTGCTCGATCTCGAGCATTACCGCGCAATCTGCGCTCGGCACGTCGGGTACCCGACCGCGGATGAGCTCCAGCGCGTTGCGGTCGAACGACTCGATGCAGCGGGGGCCGAGCGCGCGGGCGCGCGGCAGGAACTGCAGGAGCGACTCCCGCGTAGGCAGGAACACGAGCATGGTGAGCACGGATTCCGGCAGCGGGATGAGCCGGAGGGTGGCGCGGGTGACCACCCCGAGGAGACCCTCCGAGCCGATCACCAGGTCGAGCAGGTTGGTGGCCGGGTAGAGGCCGGCCGCCGTCTTGACGGCGGGCTCCGTCCACTGCGGCACCGGCCAGGGGAGGGGGGTGCTGCGATCGGCGTGGAGCACGGTGCCGTCGGCCAGCACGACCTCGACCGACTCCACCCAGGGGCGCATCGGCCCGTACTTGAAGGTGCGGGAGCCGCTGGCGTTGCAGGCGATGGCGCCGCCGACCGAGCACTCGTGCCGCGAGGTGGGGTCGGGGGGAAAGAACCGACCGAGCGACTCCACGTGGGCCTGGTACTCGCCGAGGAGCACGCCGCCATCCACCTCGGTGGGGCTGTGGATCGTGGCGAGCCGCTCCGTGCTCAGGAGCGCCCCGCCCATGGGCACGGGCGCGCCGGTGGTGGAGGTGCGCCGCGCGGTGACCGTGATCGGCATGCCTTCGCGCTGGCACCAGCGGAAGATGTCGGACACTTCGGTGGCGGACGAAGGGCGGAAGAGCAGCTCTGCGTGACCGGGGAGGTTGCTCGCGTCGCGGAGATAGCCCTCGATCACGCCGGGGTCGCGGATGGGCGCGATCACGAGCGGAGCGCCAGGAGACGGTCCACGAGCTCGGCGAAGCCGTGGCCGCCTTCGCCTTCGCTGAGGAACGCCGGCGGCGTCGGAATCCGGGGCAACCAGCGCACCACGTTCGCCACCCCGACCGAGACCGGGAAGTGGGCGAACATCGGGGCGTCGTTCGCGCTGTCGCCGGCGTAGGCCCACCGCTCGGCCTCGGCGGGCAGCCCGAGATCGTGGCAGAGCCCGTGGAAGCCGGCCAGCTTGTCGAACTCGCCGTACCAGCCGTTCACGTGGATGCTCGACACCTTCGCGGTGGCGCCGAAGCGGTTGAAGACGGCCACGATCTGGTCGATGGCCGCGTCGGGGAGCGCCGGTACGTCTTCACAGAAATCTACGGCGAGGTCCAGCTCGCGGTAGGGCTGGTCGCTCGCCAGCGCGCAGCCGGGCACCTCGCGCAGCACGGCCTCGCGGATGGCGTGGAGGCGAGCGGCGTTGTCGGCCCGAACGGCGGCGGACTGCGCGAAGGCGCGCACCAGCCGGCCCCCGCGCATGAAGAACCAGAGGCCGCCGTTCTCGCCCACCACGCCCTCACAGGGCCACATGCGGGCGAAGTGGTCGCACCAGCCCGCCGGGCGCCCGGTGACCGGGATCACGGCGAGCCCCGCCGCCTGCGCCCGCGCCATGGCCGCGAAGGCGCTCGGCACGATGCGCCCGTGCAGGGTGAGGGTGTCGTCGATGTCGGTGAGGATGCCCGCGAGGCCGCGTGCGGCCTCGGGGGTGAGGCTTGCGAGGGGCTGGAGTCGCCGCGAGGCTACTTCACCGTCCACGTGTCCTTTCCGAGGAGCAGGCTCTGCAGGTCGGCCGAGCCGGAGGCCTTTGCGGCGGCGAGCTGCTCGTTGACCATCGCATCGTAGGTGGCGCGCGGCTTGCGGTGCAGGACGCCCATCGGCACGGGGAAGGCCGGGTAGTCCATGCGCGCGAGGATCGCGCCGAGGAAGTCGTCGGTCTCGTCGTGCACGAGGCAGTCGTCGGCCGTGAGGCCGTCGCCCAGCTCGACCACCTCGGGGCGCAGGCCGCGGAGCTTGATGCCCTTCTTCCCGGCGCCGAAGATCATGGGCTTGCCATGCTCGAGGAAGAGGCAGCGGTCGTCGCGCACGGCCTTCTCGGTGAGCTGATCCCAGGCGTGGTCGTTGAAGATGTTGCAGTTCTGGTAGAGCTCCACGAAGGAGGTGCCCTTGTGGGCCGCCGCCGCGCGCATCACCTCGCGCTGCTCCTTCACGAAGATGTCCACGCTCCGGGCCACGAAGCTCGCATCCGCGCCGAGCGCGAGCGCCGCGGGCATGAACGGATGGTCGATGCTGCCCATCGGGGTGGACTTGGTCTTCTTGCCCACTTCGCTCGTGGGCGAGTACTGGCCCTTGGTGAGCCCGTAGATCCGGTTGTTGAACAACAGGATGTTGAGGTCCACGTTGCGGCGCAGGCAGTGGATCAGGTGGTTCCCGCCGATGCTGAGCGCATCCCCATCGCCCGTGGCCACCCACACCGACAGGTCGGGGCGGGAGGTCTTCAGGCCCGTGGCCACGGCGAAGGCGCGGCCGTGGATGGTGTGGAAGCCGTAGGCGTTGATGTAGTAGGGGAAGCGGCTGCTGCAGCCGATACCCGAGATGATCGCGAACTGTTCGCGGGGAATGCCCAGCTCGGCGAATACGGTCTGGGCCTGGCTCAGGATCGCGTAGTCGCCACATCCGGGACACCACCGGATGATCTGGTCGGACATGAAGTCCTTCTTCGTGTACACCGGCGCTTCGGGGGTGCTCATTACTTGGCCTCCACAACCTGATGGTGACGGATCGCGGTGAGCACTTCGCTCACCTTGAACGCCTGCCCCTTCACCTTGGGCACGGACACGCAGTCGATCAGCGTGAGGTCGCGGAGGACCTTCACGAGCTGGCCGAGGTTCATCTCGGGGACGATCACCCGGTCGTAGCGGCGCAAAACCTCGTCGGTGTTCGCCGGGAGCGGGTGGATGTTGCGGATGTGGGCGTGCCCGACCCGCAGGCCCGCGCGCCGCGCCTGATCGACCGCAACACGGATGGCGCCGTAGGTGCTGCCCCAACCGACGACCAGCAGGCCGCCCTCATCGCCGTGCACCTCGATGTCCGGCACCTTGATGCCGGCCACCTTGGCGGCGCGGAGCTTCACCATGTTCTCGTGATTCGTCGGGTCGTAGGACACGTTGCCGGTGCCCTCCTGCTTCTCGAGGCCGCCGATGCGATGCTCGAGGCCGGGGGTGCCGGGGCGCACCCAGGGGCGCGCGAGGGTCTCCGGATTGCGGGAGTAGGCCTTGAAGCCGGCCACCTCGGTGTGGAACGTGACCGGGAAGGCGGGGATGTCGTCCACGTTCGGCACGCGCCAGGGCTCGCTGCCGTTGGCGAGGTAGCCGTCGGTCAGGAGGATGACCGGCGTCATGTAGGTGGTGGCGATGCGCACGGCCTCCACCGCCATCTCGAAGCAGTCGGAAGGCGTGCTGGCGGCGATCACGGGGAGGGGGCACTCGCCGTTGCGGCCGTACACCGACTGCAGGAGGTCGCTCTGCTCGGTCTTGGTGGGGAGACCCGTGCTCGGGCCGCCGCGCTGGATGTTCACGATCACCAGCGGGAGCTCGGTCATCACCGCGAGGCCCATCGCCTCCGTCTTCAGCGCCATGCCGGGGCCGGAGGTGGTGGTAAGTCCGATGGACCCACCGAACGACGCACCGATGGCGCTGGTGATGGCCGCGATCTCGTCTTCCGCCTGGAAGGTGCACACGCCGTGCGACTTGAAGGCCGCGAGGTAGTGCAGGATGTCGCTGGCCGGGGTGATCGGGTAGCTGCCGAGGAACAGCGGCACGCCGGCCTTGCTCGCGCCGACCACGAGGCCGAGGGCGGTGGCCTGGTTGCCCATGATGTTCCGGTACACGCCCGGCGCCTGCTTCATCGGCGCCACCTCGAAGCGCTCGTGGAAGAGCTCGACGGTTTCGGCGTAGTTGTAGCCCGCACGGAGCGCGCGGATGTTCGCCTCGCGGTAGGGCTCCTTGAACTTGGCCTCGATCCACCGCTCCGTGGTCTCCATGGGGCGGGTGTAGAGCCAGTAGGTGATGCCGAGGGCGTAGAAGTTCTTGCAGCGCTCGGTCTCCTTGCCGGAGAGGCCGAGGCCCTCCACCGCTTCGCGGGTGTGGCGAGCCAGGTCGACCGGAACCACGCGGAACGCTGCGAGCGAGCCATCGTCGAGGGGGTTGCTGGTGATCCCGCACTTTTCGAACTCGCGATCGATGAACTTCTCCTGGTTCACGATGACGAGGCCGCCGGGCTTCAGATCGTCGATGTTCGCCTTGAGCGCCGCGGGGTTCATCGCCACCAGCGCCTCGGGCGAGTCGCCCGGGGTGAAGATGTCGTGGTTCGCAAAATGGAGCTGGAAGCCCGACACACCGGCGAGGGTGCCCGCCGGCGCGCGAATCTCGGCCGGGAAGTCCGGGAACGTGGCCAGGTCGTTGCCGAGCAGCGCCGTGGTGTTCGTGAACTGGCTGCCGACGATCTGCATGCCATCGCCGGAGTCGCCGGCGAAGCGGATCACGACATGGTCAACGGACTGCGTGGACTTCATGGAGGCCTTCCTTGGCGCGGGTGCGCGGGCGCCGTCTAACTGTAGAGCCTTCACCGGGCATCCGGGTAGTCTGGACGGGGGTCGGATATGTGTTCCGGGTGAAGCAGCGCACCGTCCTTGCCGATGTGCGCGGCGCGCGGGTGGAGAGGGCTGCGGCCGCGCTCGGCGCCCGCCTGGCGCCGCTCTCCTCGGCGGCGCCTCCCCCACCGGGCCCTCCGCGCGCCACCCTCGCGTTCGCCGCTCCGGAAGACTGGCCCGCCCTCGTGCGCCGCCTCCGCGGCCCCTTCTCCACCCCGCTGCTCGTCTGCCCCCTCGGCGCTCCCCGGGCGCTCCCCGAGCCCTTCCCCGCCATCACCCGCTTCGTGCTCCCCTCCCAACGCGCGGCGCGCGCCTGGGGCGCTTTCGTTCCCCTCGGCCGGCTCGTGGTCGTGGAGCCCTCGCCGGAAGCGGGCGAGGCGGGCGTCTACCTGGCCGACGAGGCAGACGCGCTCGACCCGGAGCGCATCGTGGCCGTCGCGCGCGCGGGGGCGGCCATCGTGAGCCGCGTGGCGCACGACGTGCTCCCCCCGGGTGCGGTGGTGTCGGACGATCCGACCGCCGCCGCCCGTGAGCTTGGGGGCAACGCCGCCCGCCTCGCTGCCCTCGGGGCGTTCTCCCGTGGCTGGGCCGCGCGGGGCCGCTTGCCCGCCGACGAGGCCGCCGCGTGGCGGGCCGTGGCCGAAGAGGTGGAGTCGATGGCGCGGCGCGGGCTATGATGGGCTCCATGCTCCTGTTTCTCGTCGCGTGCTCCGAGCCGCTCAGCTCCTCGATCCCCTCCGAAGGGGAGGACACGGCGGCCGACACCGGCGAGCGCAACCCGGCGGTGCAGCATTGTGGCGCCGTCGAGGGGGATCAGCGCTGGGAAGCGGACCGCCGGCATCGCGTGAACTGCACCGTGTCGGTGGAGCGTGGCGTCCTCACCATCGCCGCCGGCACCACCGTGGAATTCGATGCCGGCGCCGGTCTCAGCGTGGGCACGGGCGATCTCGAAGCTTCCCTCGTGGTGGATGGCGCCACCGCCGGCGTGGTGTTCAGCCCCCGCACGACCGACGCCTGGGAGGGCGTGACGTTCGGCCCCAACACCGTCGGTGCCTCGATCAGCGGGCTGGCCGTACGCACCACCACGGGCGGGGTGAAGATCGATGGGGCCGAGGTGTTCATCGGCAGCCTGGCCATCGATGGCGCGAGCGCGGGGTGCGGGCTCACCCTCACCGACGGCGCCCGGCTCGCCGAAGGAAGCGCGGGCCTGAGCGTGGCCGGCGCCGCCACCTGGTCGGTATGCGGCGAGGTCGCCTCGGCCGACAGCCTGCCGGGCCAGGCCAGCGGGTACACCGGGAACGGCACCGACGGCGTCTACCTTGCCGGCACCCAGCTCACCGCCTCGGCCACCTGGGAGGACCTCGGCGTTCCCTACGTGCTCGCCGACACGGTCGATGTCGGCGGCACCGCCGGCGATCCGGCGATCTTGACGATCACGGAGGGGGCGGCGCTCGAGTTCGAGCGCGACAAGTCCCTGCGCTTCTCCCGCACCGGTGCCGCCTCCGCGCTCCGGGCGGTTGGAACCACCGGGGCGCCGATCACCTTCGCGGCCCTTGGCGCCACCTCCGCCGGCTTCTGGCGGGGGGTGGAGGTGTACCGCGGCACCTCCGACGTGCAGCTCACCAACGTCTCCATCGCCTCCTCCGGCGGCAAGACCGCCGCGCTCTCCGTGGAGGACACGCCGCTCCTCGCCCAGAACCTCGTGATCGAGCGGTCGGGCACCGTGGGCCTCAAGCTGGAGGGGGAGTCCGCCTTCGCCGCGGGGAGCTCGGGCCTCGCGATCCGCGAGAGCGAGCTCGCGCTGGTGCTCCCGGCCGCCGCGGTCCCTACCATCCCTTCCGCCGGGCTCGACTTCGCCGACAACGCCGTGGCCGCCATCCAGGTGGCGGGCGTGAGCGCCGTGGCCGCCTCGGGCACCTGGACCGACCTCGGCCTGCCCTACTGGATCGACGACGACATCGACATCGATGGCACGGCCGACCGCCCGGCGCTGGTCACCCTCAACCCCGGTGTCACGCTCCTGTTCGGCAACAACACCGGCATCTTCGTGGGCAAGAAGGGCGCGTCCGGGCTTCGCGTACAGGGCACCGAGGCGCTCCCCGTCACCATGGAGCCGTGGAGCGCGAACGACCCGGGCGCGTGGGCGGGCGTGGCCATCTACGACGCGGTGATCGACGCGGAGGTGGTGCTGGAGCACCTCGTCATCGGCTACGCCGGGGGCAGCGTGCTGAAGGGCAACCTGCAGGTGGTGGATGCTTCGCCCACGGTGCGCGCGGTCAGCCTGCACGACGGCTTCGAATGGGGCATGTACATCTCCGGGTCGGGCGAGCCCGTCGTGAGCGAGGTCACCTACTCGGGCAACGGGTCGGGCGAGTGCAGCGGGTGCCCCTGATCCTCGCGTTGCTCGGCTGTCCGGGGCCCGCGCCGGGGGAGGCGGGGGAGACGGCCGAAGAGGTCGATCCCGCCGCGCCGGTCGTGGAGTCGGCCCGCGTCACCTGCTTCGACCACACCACGGGCGAGGCCTTCGTGCAGTGGGCGGCCAGCGCGACGGTGAGCGACCCGCAGGGGCTCTCCACCATCGAGACCTTCGGCACCCTTGCGGTGAGCGACGCCCGCGGGGACCTCGGCAGCGTGGACCTGCTCTGCGCCGATGGGGCCTGCACGGCGAGCTGGCGGGACCACGACGTCGACATCGAATGCGATGCCATCGCGGTCACCACCTACGACTTCGCGTTCACGGTGGTGGACACGGATGGGCACGTGTCGGCGGCGCTCGTCGTGCCGGGCGAGGTCGTGGAGGAGTAGGGAGGATCGGGGCGGTGCGCCGGGCCAGTCACCGGGGTGGGCGTGGGCAGGCGCGCACCGCGGCGGGGCCACAGAGGCGCCGCGATGACCGGTGATCGCTCCCGCCCCGAGGTGGGGCGAACGGTCATCGCCCAGTACCGCGTTCAGTCCGGCCACCACGCCGCGCCATCCTCGGCCTCCACGTCCGGGCGCCCGAGCTCCTCCGTGAGCCGCGCGCGTGCGGGCCCGAACGCGACGATGATCTCCGTTGCCGGCTCCGGCCGCCCCGGGTCGGGACGGTTGGGGCGCATCGCCGGCGGTGACGACGTCGGCGG
>CAISIK010000034.1 GCA_903885375.1 uncultured Pseudomonadota bacterium | reverse complement strand
TCCGCGCCCTCTTCCGCGCCCTGTTCCTACGTTCCCTCCGGCCCGTCGAAGATGCCGCCACGTCCGGCGACCGCATCGTCGCCTTCGTCGCCCGCTCCGTCCTCCCCGGCGCCCGCGTGACCGTGATGGGTGTCCAGAACAGATACAGCCCGCTCATGCTGACGCTCCTCGCGCTCGCCTGCGTGCACGCTCCTGCCCCCGTGGCCATGCCCATCCAGGGCGACGTCGACGAGGTCAAGTTCCTGGTTGGGGAGTGGCGGATGGTCGCAGACGGCAACACCACCATTGAAGCCTGGCTCCCTCCCGAGGGCGGGATGATGTTCGGCACGAGCCAGACCATCGACGACCACGGCCTGACCGTGTTCTTCGAGCACCTCACTGTGTACCACCAGGGCGCCGACGTGGTGTACCGGGCCGCCCCGCGCGGTGCCGGCGCCACCGAGTTCACCCTCGACGGCCACGGGGACAACTGGGCCGAGTTCACCAACCCGGCGCACGACTACCCCCGCCGCATCCGCTACGAACGGGTCGGCGCCGAGCTCGCCGCCACCATCGACGACGGCGCCGGCGGCCAGGTGAACAGCTGGCGGTTCACCCGCCGAGAGAAGTGAGCGCGCTCAGCTCTCGATGAACTTCACGCCGGACACGTCGATGGCGAAGTTGCCTTTGGCTCGATGGTGGCCCGGCAGCCGAGCGCTCGACCGTGCGAGTGGGGCGCCGGGCGGGATAGCGCCCCCTTGACGCACTCTCGGTGGTGGAGGACATCGCGCGGGCCGCGGAGGCATGGCTCGCCAAGCAGGGCTACGCCGGGCGGGACGAGGACAACGTCGAGGACGAGGACGACGCGCAAGGCGTGCTGCAGATGGCGTCGCTCAATGGCGTGGTCGCGCTGGGGGAACGCGCCGGGAAGCGGGTCCGCAAGGTGGTGACGCTCGGCGGGAAGGAGTTCGCGCTCGGGCCACGGTGTGCCAGCTTCGATGGCTACAACGTTCACGCCAACGTGGCCCTCGCGGCGCACGATCGGAGCGGCCTGGAGCGGCTGTGCCGGTACATACTGCGTCCTCCCCTTGCGGCCGACCGGACCGATCGGCTGCCCGACGGGCGGGTGCGGGTTGAAATGAAGCGAGTTTGGTCCGATGGAACCTCTGCAATCGAGCTATCGCCGCTTGAGCTCACGGAGAAGCTTGCGGCACTGGTGCCCCCTTTCCGGTCGAATCAGCTGCTGTACGCGGGCGTGCTCGCCGGGAACGCGGCCTGGCGCGGTGAGGTGGTACCCAAGGTGCCGAGCTCCGACGAGGCGAAGCAGGAGGCGCGCGCCGCGCTGCGGTTGGTGAAACGCGACGCCAAGCGTGGGCGTGACAAGCTCCCCGACGATGCGCCGCTGGGGTGGGCTGAGCTTCTCAAGAGGGTCTTCGGTGTTGACGGCTGGCAATGCCCTGATTGTGGAAAGCCCATGCGCCTGCGGACGGTCGTCGAGGGCGCGCCGGCCGCGTTGACGATCACCACGAGTCTCCTGCGCTCGACCGGGCCGCCTCGGCCTCCCGCCGGCGGCGATGGCCGGGGGGTTCACGCCGACGCGTGAACGGGGCCGGGGGCGGAGCTTCGCGCCATGCTCACTTTCGGACTCGGATCGCCGCGTTTTTTGGGTCGGGACCGCTTGCGGCCGTGCCCCGAGCCGGGTTACCCTCTCGGCGTGTCCCTGCCGCCATGCCGTTCAAAGTTCCTATCCCCTTGAGCGGAGCCCCTGCCGCCGTGGATGTGCGATGAGCGTTTTCTTGTGTTTGTTCCTTGGTTGTGTAAAGTCGGAGCCGTCGTCGGACTGCGAGAGTGTCGCCGAGGGCGCGGAGCGCGATGCGTGTCGCTACCGGGCGATCGCGGCCCTGTCCGAGGGCCACGCGCTCGAGGTTCTCCGGCATGCCGACCTGATCCGCGATCCGATCATCCGCGGGGCTGCGCTGATGTCGTGGGTCGAGAAGCACCGTGCCAATATCCCCACGGAGGATGGCACGCTGGTCTGCGCGCGCCTCGTTCCACTGGAGAGAGAGACGTGCGTACGTCGCCTGCAATCTGCGCATTTGCAGCGTTAGCCACAGCCTGCGGGGGCCCGGCCGCACAGGCGGATCCCGAGCGTGCGCTCCGCGAGCAGTGCGCGGCGTATGCGGGTGTCGGCGATGCCGAGGGCTACTGCCTCCAGCACGGCATCGCCGCCATCGGTTCCGCCGAGCGTGCTGCGGCGATCTGCGCGACCGCCGGCACCTACGATGGCAGGTGTCGAAGGGCGTGGGTCGTCCCGCGCAAGCTGGCGGAAAGCGGCGTGGCGACAGCGGATCTCCTGCTGGCCTGCGGCAGTGACGAGGATTGCCGCTTCACGACTTTGGATGAACGACACGTCGCGGACGTGGTCGAGCAGGTGCGATGGTGCAGGGCGGAACTACCAACCTTCGCGGCGGATTGTGCTGGGCACGCGCTCCAGCGTTGGCTCTGGGCGACGCCGTCCGTGGAAGAGGTAGCGCGGGTCGCCGCGGCGGACCTCGGGGTCCCGGATGCGCAGGGTTACTTCGTCGGGGGCGCGATCTTCTGCGGCAACCGGGGGGCGTGCCCACCGAGCGGGACGGCCGCACACGCCTGCACGATGGCGATCGCGGCGTTCGGCCAGCGCCCGTGGCTCTGTACCGAGCGCGGCTCGATGAACCCCGGGCCGTAAAGTCCAAATAGCTATAATCGTTATGCAAGGCACGCTTCTCGTGTCAGACTGCCGCCGGCACCGCCGGTGCCGCCGCCAAGGGTAACGATGCCTTCTCGCCAGAAAATCTTCGTCAGCTACCACCGGGGGGTCGACGAGCTGCACCGGGACGCATTTCTCGCCGCGGCCGGCGACTGGGTCGTGGGCTGGTCGGCGGGAGACGCCGCGATCGTGGTGGAGCGGGCGGAGGGGACCCGGCAGCGCCTCCGCGAGGACCTGCTGCGCGACTCGACGGTGACGGTCGTGCTGATCGGCGCGAAGACGTTGCAGCGCCGACACGTGGATTGGGAGATCGGGTGCTCCCTGAGCAACACCCGGTTCGGGGAGCGTTCGGGCCTGCTGGGAATTCTGCTGCCGTCGTATCCGGCCCAACCCGACGCGCCCTACCACCACAACACGCTCCCGCCGCGCCTCGCCGACAACCTGAGTACGGAGGAGCAGCGGCAGGAGGAGGAGCCACTGGGCGAGCCACACCGCCGGCACCACCCCGACGTCTCCAAGGGCGGGTCGAAGCCGGGCGGTCCCGGCCACCATCACCCCGAAGCCGAGCGCGCTGGCCGCCGCCCAGCCGAGCGCTACCCGGTCGGTGCCTCGCTGGCCGTCCGGGACGGGCGCGAGGAGCCCGTTGCCCACCGCCCCCACCACGATCATCGCCCCCCCGATAGCGGCCTGCACCCCCGGCCACTCCCCGGTCCACATCACGCCCGCCACGGCGGCAGGAACGGCCCAAGCGGTGATCATCGGCACCACACCCGACAGGGAGCCCCGCGCGAAGGCCTCCATCATCGCGTAGTAGCCGAGCGCGCTGCCCGCAGCCGTGATCACGAGGTCGGGGAGGGCGGGGGCAGAGAGCGGGGCGTCGAAGGTCCAGGCGAAGGGGAGGAGCACCGCCGAGCCGATGCCCTGCGAGTACAGGAGCGCGCGCAGGCTCCCGAGGGCCCTCCCGGCCCGCTGCACGTACACGTTCGCCAGCGCCCAGAAGGTGGAGCAGGCCAGCGCGAAGAGCACGGCAATGGCGGTGGGATCGAGCGCCACGTGGTCGACTAGGCCGGACCGAGCACGAGGGTAGAACCGGCGCAGGGCACGTCCACCCGCCCGGGGATGGAGGCAGGCTTGACCTCGACCTCCGCGCCGTCGCAGCGGGCGACGACCCCGTCCGGCCAGGTCCGTGCCGGGGCGCTGAGGCGGTGTGCCCCCTCCCCTGCGTCGCTCAGCGACACGGTGAGCGCGCGGGCCGCCGCATCCCAGGCGACCCCGGCGATCCGACCGTCCACCGCCACCGGAAAGGGCCGCGCGAAGAGGTCCGCCGCCTCCTCCCGAAGGGCGCCGCGCGACGGACCCTCGGCCATGTCGTAGCGGACAGGAAGGATGAACGCTCTCACCGAGCACGCACCCCGCCACCTTGGCCGCGCACCGCGCCGTTTCCGTATTTGCGGTCCCGTGAGCGCACCTCGGTCCTCCGCCCCCGCGCGCGGG
>CAISIK010000033.1 GCA_903885375.1 uncultured Pseudomonadota bacterium | reverse complement strand
GGCCGCTCCCGCGTCCCCCGCCGGGGTGCACCCCGCGGTGGCCGCGCGCATGCCGGCCCCCCCGCGCCCCCCCGGCGAGCGCGCGCTCGCCAGCCCCGCCGTTCGCCACGAGGCCAGCGCCCGCGGCCTCGATCTCGACGTCATCCCCGGCAGCGGCAAGGACGGCCGCGTGACCCGGGCCGACGTGGAAGGCTTCGCCGGCATGCCCCCCGCCAAGGCGCCCCCGGCGCTCGTGGCCCCGACGCCCACCGTGGGCGATGAGCGTGTGAAGATCATCGGTCTTCGCCGCAAGATCAGCGAGAAGATGGTGCAGGCGTGGCACACCGCCCCCCACTTCACCTACGTGGACGAGGTCGATGCCAGCCGCCTCGTGGAGCTGCGCAAGCGCCTGAACCCCGCCGCCGAGGCCCAGGGCGTCAAGCTCAGCTACCTCCCGTTCATCATGAAGGCGCTGGTCCGGGTCTTCCGCGACTTCCCCACCATGAACGCGGTGATGGACGAGCAGAACTTCGAGCTGGTCGTGCGCCGCGACGTGAACATCGGCATCGCCACCGACTCCCCGGCCGGCCTGTTCGTGCCGGTGATCAAGCGGGTGCAGGACAAGTCCCTGCTCGAACTGGCCTCGGAGATCGCCGATCTCACGCAGCGCACCCGCGAGGGCAAGGCGCGCATGGATGAGCTCACGGGCGGCAGCTTCACCATCACCTCGGTGGGCAACATCGGCGGGCGCTTCGCTACGCCGATCCTCAACCACCCCGAGGTGGCCATCCTCGGCGTGAACCAGATCCACGACCGCCCCGTGGCGGTGAACGGTCAGGTCGTCATCCGACCGATGATGTACCTCTCCCCGAGCTTCGACCACCGCGTCATCGATGGCGCCGTGGCCGCGCGGGCCGTGAGCGCGCTCAAGGCCATCCTCGAGAACCCCGAGCAGCTCTTCCTGGAGCTCCGGTGAGCACCGCCGCTTTCCGCGCCTGGAGCGCGGGGCAGCCGTCCTCCGCGGGCACCCGCGGCGTCGAGGCGCTCGTGGAAGGGGTCGTGGCCGGCGTGTCGAAGCGGGTCTGGCTCTTCCCCGGCCGCCGCGAGCGCGGCGCCGCCATCCTCCGCGGGGCCGATGCCGAGCGCATCTCGGCCGCCCGTCCCTACAAGGTGGTGCCGCCGGGCGCCTCGCCCTCCGCGCGCGCCATGCAGGCGGTGGGTGTGGCCCTCGCGGGCGAGCCGGCGGTGTGCTTCCTTGGCACCGGCTCGCTCGGCTACGGCGCCGCGCAGGAGGCGATGCAGTTCGCCGCCGCGCGCTCGGCGCCGGTGGTTTTCGTGCTGAGCTGGTACGTGGATGGCCCCTTCGCCGCGCCGCTCGCCATCGAGCCCGCGGCCTTCGGGCGTGCGCTCGGCCTCAAGGTCGCCACGGCCTCCGGCGCCGATGCGGGCTCGGTCCAGGCCGCGGTGGCCGAGGTGGGCGCCGGGCCCGGCCTCGTCGTCGTGGCCATGCCCCACGGCTGAGCGGCCCGCTCACCGAGGCGCCAGCACCCAGACGGCCCCCGCGTCGGCGGCACCGCCGTCGTCGCCGGGCAGCGAGAACAGGAGGTCGACGAGGCCATCGTCGTCCATGTCGCCGGCGGCCGTGCCGCGCGAGAGCTTGTCGCTGTCGGTCGCCCCGATCACCCGCACCTCGGCGTCGAGCACGGTGAGCGTGCCGAGCGGCGCCTCGAAGATGCCCACCATGCCCTCGTCGGTGCCCGTGGAGTCGCGCGTGGGGTCGCTCACGGCGAGCTCGTCGTCGCCGTCGCCATCGAGGTCGCCGGCGGCGCGGGGTTGGCCGTTTCGGTCGGCGATGGCGCTCGACGTGGCGGTGATGAGGGCGTCGGAGCGGGTGGAGATGCGGCCGGAGGCCGGGAGCCCGCCGCCGTAAACCACGGCGGCCGTCTTCTCGAAGTACGAGCCGGCCACGAGCTCGGCGTACCCGTCACCATCGAGGTCGGGGACCAGCTGCACGGTGATGCCGAACCACTCGTTGGTGGCATCGCCGGTGTACCGGTAGTCGTAGAGCGTGTCGATCGTGCCGGAGGCGAGCGGCCCGAGCACCACGTACGCGGCCCCGCCGGCGAAGGCGGTCGTGTCGTCGAAGGGGGCGCCCGCCACGAAGTCCACGATGCCGTCACCATCGAGGTCCTCGCCGCCATCGAGCTCGCCGAGGCCGTCGGTGTCGTCTTCGCCTTGGACGAGGATGTCGGCGTCGTCGAGGGTCAGGTCGCCGGAGAGCGGGCCATGGAAGACGCCGGCGCGGTCGGCGGTGGCGGCGCCGTAGGCCCAGCTGGCCACGGCGAGGTCGTCGTTGCCGTCGCCGTTGACGTCGCCGAGGCCGTCGGCCACGCGCAGGTAGCGGCGGTCGCTGCCGCCGGCGATCTCGGCGTCGGCCGAGGCCATCGTCGTCGACCCGCTGAGCGGCCCGTAGAACAGCCACACGCCGCCTTCGTTGCTGTAGCCGAGGGGCGAGGCGTGGGCGCCGCCGAGGAGCACGTCGGCGAGGCCATCGCCGTCCACGTCGCCGGGGCGGGTGGTGAAGTCGAGCGCGTCGGAGGCGGCCTCTCCGAGCAGCACGGCATCGGCATCGGCGGGGGTGTAGGTGCCGGAGAGCGGGCCGTGGAAGAGGTAGCCGGCGCCCTGCCGGCTCGCGGTGTCGCTGGCTTCGGCGTCGAGCAGGAGGAGGTCGTCCACCCCATCGCCGTTGGTGTCGCCCAGCGCGGTGATCGCGCCAGAGAAGCCCACCCCGGCCGTGGTGTGGCGAATGACGGCGAAGGCATCGGCCTCGGAGTAGTCGCCCGGCGCGAAGCAGAGCGCATCGCTGCCATCGCAGTCCTCGTCGACCCCATCGGCGCAGGTGTCCAACGCGCCCGGATGGCTCGTCGCGTCGGCGTCGTCGCAGTCGGTGGCGTCGGCGAGGTAGCCCGTGGGCGCTGCGCACGCGGTGGCGCTCGTGGCGGGGTCGCCGAAGCCGTCGGTGTCGGCGTCGGCGTACCAGGTGGCGGGGTCGGCGAGGCCGGGGTCGGCGTCGTCGGTGAGGCCGTTGCAGTCGTCGTCCGCCGCGTTGCACAGCTCGGTGGCGGCGGGGTTCACGGCGGGGTCGG
>CAISIK010000032.1 GCA_903885375.1 uncultured Pseudomonadota bacterium | reverse complement strand
GGCGAATTTGCCCCAGTCCGTCACGAACGTCGATGTCTGCACAACATCGTCCATAGTCGCGCCCGCGGCCGCGAGGGCGCTCGGCGCCGGGCGCCACCGCTCCACCCAGCGGGAGAGGCCTTCGAGGGCGCCGGGGGAGCCGCGTAGCGCCCCCGGCGCGCAGAGGTCGTGCTCGTGGAAGGTGGCGCCGAAGAAGGGCGTGCGGCCCTCCGGTGGCGGCCAGCCGGCCTGCACCCGCGCGCAGCGGTCGAGGGCTCCCCAGTCGAGGTCGCCGCCTGCCGGCACGATGCGGCCGCCGCGCTCACGGACCACGCCCCACACGAACGGCGACACCGACACGTCCAGCATCCACGGCCCGGCAGGGTGGCGGCGCGGCAGCCAGCCCGCGTAGGCGGGCCGCTCGGACTCCACGCGGTCGGTGAGGCCCTCGGCGCCCAGAGCCCGCGCGAGCGCCGCGAGCGCGGGCGCGCCGCGGGCGCCGGACTGCACGAAGCCGGGGGCCATCACCGCGGGCCGGACGCCGGCCGCGCGGAGCGCGG
This sequence comes from uncultured Pseudomonadota bacterium, assembly GCA_903885375.1. Lineage (GTDB taxonomy): Bacteria > Myxococcota_A > UBA796 > UBA796 > SXON01 > SXON01. Next base: position 67,309 of record CAISIK010000032.1, on the reverse strand, counting down.
CCACGGCGGCCGGCAGGTCGCGGGCGTGAGCGTGCGCGCCCACCTCGTGGCCGCGGGCCACGAGCGCCCGGAGGAACCCGCTCGTGTCGCCGCGTGCAAAGGGGGCGCGGATGCGGAAGCTCAGCCGTCCACCGCTCGTTTCGGCGCGGGTAGCCGCCTCGTCGAGGAGCGAGGCGGTCTCGGCCCAACGGGCGGGATCGCGCCCGAGGAGCACGTCGTCCACGTGCATCTCGAGCCACACGTGCATCAGCTGCCGCTCATCTCGGCGGGCACGACGAGGCGGATGGCGTGGCGGATCGTCTCCACCCGGAAGCGCTCGGCGCGGATCCACTCCTCGCCGTCGATCTGGGCCTCGGGGGCCTGCGCCAGCGGGCGCGCGTGGAGCCGGATGTCGAACCAGGGCGCCCGGGTGGGCGGCGTGAGCCGGAGCCCGACGGCTTCGAGGTTGGTCTCGTGAAGCGGCACCTGCTCGTGGTGGATGACCCCGCGCACGAGCAGCTCCTCCGCTCCGCGAAAGGGGATGAGGTCGAGCTCGCCATCCTCGGAGGAGCCGGTAGGGTCGAGCACCCACATGCCGGCATAGATGCGCGTGTTCTTGAGGATGAGGTCGGTGAGGTTCTCGTAGTAGATCGTGCCGGCCGGAGTGGTGACCTCGGCTTCGAACGGCGCTTCTTCAACGGTGCTGAGCATCAGCGCCCGCAGCACGGCGCCCGCGTAGACGGCCTGGTCGCGGTAGAGCTCGCGGAGGATGGGCACGCCGTTCACGAGGCGGCGGTCCTCGTTGCGCATCCGGAGCACGAGCGCCGAGAAGCCCCACCCGGCGCTGTCGAAGAAGTGGTCCCGACCGAGCTCCTGGTCGAGCGCGCCGTAGGCCACGATGCGGCCGGCATCGAGCGGAGCGGTGTGCCCGGCGGCCACGATCTGCACGTTGCGGGCGAGGTCGGCCTCGCCGCTCTCCATCCCGAAGCTCTTGCCCTGGTCGTTGGCGGTGCCCGTGGGGAGCATGGCCATCGGCACGCCGACCCCGGAGGCGAGCAGGCCCTTGGCCACCTCGGCGAAGGTGCCATCGCCGCCCATCGAGATCACGGCGGTGTAGGCTCCGCCCGAGAGCGCCCGGGCCACGGCCGGCACCGTGAGCCCATCGGGGCGGGTGGGGAGGAAGTCGTGGTCGACGTCGGCCGCGCTGAGCAGGCGGCGGGCCTCATCGATCCGACGCGCGTTCCGGCCCGACTGCGCTGTGGGATTCCCGACAAGCAGTTGCATCCGGAACGCCTATCCCTGCGCAGCCCGTCCGGTTACGCGCCGCGCCACAAGCGGCGAGAGCGTGACACGCATTCGTAACGTCGGCTCCCGGGTTCTCCGCGTGCTCGATTGGTTCACGCCAACCGTGCGCGAGGCGTGGACCTTCGGGCTCGCCGCGCTCATCCCGCTCGTGCTCCTCGCGGGCGCCCGGCTCTGGGCGGTGAGCGAGGTCGACAAGGCGGCCGGCCATTGGGATCGGCTGTACGTGCAGCTCGGCGAGCTCGAGTTCTGGGGCGTGTGGTTCGCGGTATACGCGCTCCTCGCGCGCATTCCGAGCGTGTGGTGGCGTCGGTTCGCCCGCACGCTCATGCACGTGCTCACGGTGCCGCTCCTGGTGGGGTCGCTCGCCGAGATGGGGTTCTTCGTGGTGACCGGCGGGCGCGCCGACCTCGACACCGTGCTTTTCGGCATCGACCAGTTCGAGCAGGCCTGGCCGGTGGTGGCGAGCGAGCTGAAGCCCTGGGACTACGCGCTGGTGGCGGGGGTCGTGCTCCTGTCGCTCGTGCCGCTGGCCGTTCGCACGCGGTCGAACCATCGGTCCTGGGGCTCGCGGCTCTTCCTCCTGCTGCTCATCCCCGCGATCTACAACGAAACCCAGGGGCGCCCGCGCCCGCGCAAAGCGCTGCGCCCCTTGCAGAAGACCCTCGCCGAGGCCCTGTTCTGGGAAGCGATGGAGCGGCGGCTCGATGTGTTCACGCCGCCGGAGCCTGTCGACATCGCCCCGGTGCGCACGGGCGCGCCCGGTCGTCCGCTCAACGTGGTGGTGATCTTCCTCGAGAGCGTGGGGTACAACCGCACCACGCTCGGCAAACCCGAGCTGCGCACCACGCCGAACCTCGCCGACCTCGCCGAGCGCGGCCTGCAGGTCGAGATGATGACCTCGGCGGTCACGCACACCACGAAGGCGCTCCTCACCACGCTCTGCGGCGACTGGCCGAACCTCGTGGGGGATGCGCGGGAGACTGTTCCCGGCGGGCTCCCTCGTCGCTGCCTGGCCGAGCTCCTGCGGGAGCAGGGCTACCGCACCGCGTTCTTCCAGACCGCGCGGGCCGACTTCGAAGACCGGAACGGGCTCGTGCACGGCATGGGGTACACCTCGCTGTTCGCGCGCGATGCGCTCGCTGCGTCGGTCTGGCAGGCCAACAACTACTTCGGCATCGATGACCGGGCGATGCTCTCTCCCGGCCTCGAATGGTCCGCCCAGGACCCCGATCGCCCCTTCCTCGCCACCTACCTCACGCTGGCCTCGCACCACGACTACAAGGTGCCCAGCCACGCCCCCCTCTTTGACTTCCCGGACATCACCGGCCGCCTCGAGACGTACCTCAACGCGGTGCGGTACGTGGATGACTTCGTGGGTCGCCTCGTGCGCGGCTACGAGGAGCGCGGGCTCGCCGAGAACACGCTGTTCGTCATCCTCGGCGACCATGGCGAGGGCTTCGGCGAGCACGGCGTGTACCAGCACGACCTGACGATCTACGAAGAAGGGCTGCACGTGCCCATGGTGATGGCGGGGGCGGGTGCGCTGGAGGGCCGCACCGGCACGATCGCGGGCAACCGCCAGCAGATCGACGTGCTGCCCACCATCCTCGACGTGCTCGACATGCCCGTCAAGGCGGGCACGCTCCGCGGCGCCACGTTGCTCGAGCCCGCGCCCGAAGGCCGGGTGCTCTTCCACTCGTGCTGGCGGTCGCACCGCTGCCTCGCGCGCCGCGAGGGGGAGGTGGTCTACCTCGACCACTACGGCGACAAGCCCGCGCAGGTCTTCAACGTGGCCTCCGATCCCGGGCAGAAGAAGGACCTCGCCAAGACGATCCCCAAGGAGCAACTGGCGGCCTGGCAGGCGGAGACCCGGGCCTGGTACGGGCAGGTGCGCGGCCGCTACGTGGCTACCCAGGAGGCCTGGCTGCAGACGATCCAGCGGCCCGACGACAGCCCGGCCATCGCCACCTGGGAGGGCGCGCTCTCGCTGCTCGGCTGTGATCTGGCCAATCCCGAGGTGCTCCCCGAGGAGAACGCCTGGGTGAAGTGCCGGTGGCGGGCAGAGAAGCCGATCACGTCGGCGTGGACCCTCCTCGCCACCATCTCGGTGAAGAGCCGGAGCGACGAAACGGAGTGGACCCCGCTCGGCGGCGCCGCGAAGATGTTCACGTGGTCGCCCGGGTGGTCGATCGACGATGCGTTCCGCGTGGCGATGCCGGCGTATTCGCGGGCCGGGGAGGGCATGATCAGCGTGGCCTGGGAGCGCCTCGGCGGCGGCCTCGTGCCTACCGACGATGGACGTGAGCGGGTGGACGTGGCGCCGATCATGCTGCTCCCCCCGTTCGCGCCGTCCAAGGCCGGCGTGGAGGGCATCCTGCTCGACGATCCGCCCGTGTGGGGCGAGGAGTGGGAGTTGCCGCTGCTCCCCGTCGGCGTGGGGAGCGGGGGCGAAGCCGAGGGTGGGGGTGATCTCGACGAGGAGACACCCGTGCACGACGACCGTCCGGCGCCCGCGGCCGACGGCACCAGCGTGCCCTGAGGCGGGGCGGCGCGGGTTCCGTACGCGGCGCGGCCGTGATAGCCGGGGCCCGATCCCCCTCTGGAGCGGCATGATCCTCTTCCTCCTCGCCCGCACTGCCCTCGCGGCCGACGCCGACATCTACGATCCGGCGGGCTCCACGTTCGATGGGCAGGGCGGCCTCCAGGTGGAGTCGCCCTCCATCGGTACCCCGGGCGATTTCTACGCCGGCCTCCAGCTGGTGTACGCGCACGACCCCATCGTGGCCACCACCTCCGAGGGCCGCGAGAGCTACCTGTCCGACCAGTTCGCGATGCGGCTCGGCGGCGGGTACACCATCGGCAAGGTGGTACGCCTCGACCTCGACGTGCCGATCTACCCGGTGGTGGCCGTGCCGGGGGCCGACTTCGAGGGCGCCGCGTTCGGTGACATCCGGATCGGCGGCGTGCTGCCCGTCCTGCGGATGGACGACGGGCCGGTGGCCCTGGGCTTCAAGCCCTTCATCGTGCTCCCGACCGGCAGCAGCGAGGCCATGGTGAGCGCGGGCGGCTTCGCGGCGGGCGTGAAGGCGGCGGCAGAAACGAAGCTGGGTGAGCAGCTCCTGGCCAGCGCCAACCTCGGCACCCTCCTCGCCCCGGCCACGCAGTTCGCCGGCTACGACTTCGGCAGCACGCTCGACCTCGGGCTCGGCGTGGCCTACCTCGTGAACGACCAGCTGCGCGTGGGCGGCGAGATCGACGGCGCCTTCGGCCTCGCCGGCGGGGTGGACAGCTACCGCAAGAACCCCTTCGAGCTCGACGTGTACGGCACCTACGCCCACGATAGCGGGCTCGTCGGCACCCTCGCGCTCGGCACCGGCCTGGTGGCCGGCGTGGGTGCGCCCGACTTCCGCCTCGTGGCCGGCGTGGGGTACCACAAGGGTGCGCCGCCCGACAAGGACAAGGACGGCATCGAGGACAAGCTCGACACCTGCAAGGACCGCCCCGAGGATGTAGACGGCTACAAGGACAGCGACGGCTGCCCCGACCTCGACAACGATGGTGACGGTATCCTCGATGCTTCGGATCGTTGCCCCGATGTGGGCGAGGACACCGACGGCCACGACGACCGCGATGGCTGCCCCGACCCCGACAACGACAGCGATGGCCTCGCCGACGGCGAGGACAGCTGCCCCATGGATGCCGGGCCGGCGGGCAGCGAGGGCTGCCCCGACAAGGACAACGACGGCGTGGCCGATCGGGATGACACCTGCCCCACCGTGGCGGGCCTCGCCAAGAGCGGCGGCTGCCCCGATGCCGACGGCGATGGCGTGGGCGAGCCCCGCGACCTCTGCCCCAACGAGCCGAAGGACCCGCGGGAGGATGCCGCGCGCTCCGACGGCTGCCCCAAGCGGGTGGTCGTGACCGCCGCGCGCATCGAGCTCAACGAGTCCGTCTTCTTCGACAGCAACCGCACCACGATCAAGCGCGAGAGCTTCGCCCTGCTTGATGAGGTGGCCACCGTCATCCTCAAGAACCCCCAGATCAAGGGCATCGAGGTGGGCGGCCACACCGACTCCGAGGGCAACGACACGAAGAACCTCTCGTTGTCGTTGGGCCGGGCCGAAGCGGTGGTGAGCTACCTCGTGGGTCGTGGCGTGGACAAGGCCCGCCTCACGGCCGTGGGCTACGGCGAGGGCAAGCCGATCGACACCAACCAGACGGAGGTGGGCCGGGCCCGCAACCGCCGGGTGGAGCTCGTCATCAAGTAGGGGCGAGGGCCGCGCCGTAGGGGCGGTATAGCGGGTCGCCCACCCAGACCATCATCCAGTACGACACCACCGTGCTCTGGTATCCGGCCTCGGCGAAGTTCGCGCCTTGCAGCAGGTAGGCGAAGAACTGGTCGTACTCGGGCATCCCGGCCACGTAGGGCTCGTTCACGGCGCCGAAGGTGGCCGTGATGCCATCGAGCAGCGCGGAGCCCGACCAGGTGCCCGGGTTGCGGATGTCGCAAGCGGAGCAGGAGTCGAGGTGGCCGCCGATGGCCCCCGTCGTCCAGGTGAAGCAGTCGTTGTAGTGGTAGTAGCTGTACCAGCCGGCGTAGTAGAGCGCGTCGGGGCACTCGGTGGGAGCGGGGGCGGTGCCGAATTCCTCGGCGTTGCCATCCCACACCACCGGGTACTCGCCGAGCGACTCGAAGAGCTCGCGGGTGCCCCACATGTTCCACTCGCCCCACTCGTAGGAGCCGAAGTCCACGTCGGCGGCGGGGGGCACCTCGCCGCGGTTGCCATCCACGTACACGATGCCATCGAGCGTGCCGGCGGCCGCGGCGGCCTCGGCGGCGCGGGTGCGCTCGACAAGCGCGATGGCATCGGCGGAGGAGGCGCCATCGATGCGGGAGACGAGCCACACATCAAACCGTTGGCGCAGGCGGCCCAACGGCTTGAAGGTGCCCAGATCGCCGGTGGTGCTGTCGCCGTCGGCGTAGACGGGGTTGTAGTCGGGCGCGGTGAGGTCGAGGGAGTCGGGGCCGGCGAAGAGCAGGGCGTCGAGGCTCACGGTGGCGTTGGTGGTGCCGGCGAGGTCGCGGATGCGGTCGGACACCTTGTAGGGAACGCCCCACACGGGCACGAGGTACTGCGTGTGCGGGGCGACGCAGGCGAACGCCGCCGAGAGGAAGGCGGGGTAGTCGCTCCCGGACAGGGTGGTCGCGTCCGCGGCGGACACGGCGCACACGCGCTCGGCCGGCACCGACCGGAAGGCCGCGTAGGCCTCGGCCACCGCCTCGGAACCCTCCACCTGGTCGTTGTAGAGCACCACCACCCGCTCGGCTTCGGGCCAGTCGACCTCCACGTCGAGCGTGATCGTTTCGCCGCACGCGGTACCCTCGATGTGCACGGTCTCGGCCTGGTTCACGGCGAGGGCGGTCGACAGCGTCCAGGTGCCCGCCTCGTCCACGGTGCCGGCTTCGCCCTCCTCCGCGGTGACCGTCCATCCCGGCGGGGCGGGGTCGTCCGTGCCTTCGAAGCGCAGCTGTACCGTGCGCCCCGGGAGGGCCTCACCCTCGAGGACGATGCCAGTGGCCGGCGCGCAGGCCGCGGCAGAGTCCTCGGTGCCGCTGTCCTCCGGGGGCGGTTGCGTGTCGGCGCCGGGGTCGGACGGAGCGCACGCGAGGAGCAGCAGCGGGAACATTCAACCTCCGAGGTAGGCTTCGCGGATGGAGGGGTCGGCGAGGAGGTCGGCGGCCGGCGCGCATTTCTGGATGGTGCCGGTTTCCAGGACGTAGCCGACGTGCGCGATCTTCAGCGCGAGGTGGGCGTTCTGCTCCACCAGCAGCACGGTGGTGCCGGCGGCGTTGATCGCACGGATGGTCTCGAAGATGCCCGCCACGATGACCGGCGCGAGGCCCAGCGAAGGTTCGTCGAGCAGGAGCACCTTCGGCCGCGCCATCATCGCGCGCGCCATCGCGAGCATCTGCTGTTCGCCGCCGGAGAGCGTGCCCGCCTGCTGGGCGAGGCGCTCGCCGAGGCGCGGCCACAGCTCGAGGACGTGCTTGAGGTCGGCCTTGATGCCGGCGGTGTCGCTGCGGGTGTAGGCCCCCAGCTGCAGGTTTTCGAGCACGGTCAGGTTGGGGAAGACCTGGCGGCCTTCCGGCGACTGGCTGATGCCGCGCCGCACGATGAGGTGCGGCTCCATGCCCGCGATCTCCTCGCCGGCGATGCGGATATGGCCGCTCCTCGGCGAGAGGAGGCCGCTGATGGTGCGCAGGAGCGTGGTCTTGCCCGCGCCGTTGGCCCCGAGCAGCGTGGTGATCTGGCCCTCGGCCACATCGATCGACACGCCACGGAGCGCGTGGATCTGCCCGTAGTACACGTTGAGGTCACGAACCTGGAGCGCCGCGCTCATGCCCCGACCTCCGCGCCCAGGTAGGCCTCGATCACCACGGGGTTGTCGCGGATCTCGCGGGGGGTGCCCACCGCGATCTGCGCGCCGTGGTCGAGCACGCTGATGCGCTCGCAGATGCCCATGACCACGGGCATGTGGTGCTCGATCAGCAGGATGGTCACGTGGAAGGTGTCGCGCACCCAGCGGATGAGGTGCATCAGGTCGTGGGCCTCGGAGGGGTTCATGCCGGCCGCCGGCTCATCGAGGAGCAGGAGCTGGGGCCGCGTGGCCAGCGCCCGGGCGATCTCCAGCCGGCGGCGCAGGCCGTAGGGGAGCTCTTCCGCGCCCAGGGTGGCCACCTCGGCCAGCCCGAAGGTCTTCAGGAGCTCGTGCGCGGCAGCCACCGATTCGGTCTCTTCGCGGTGGAACCGGGGCGCGCGGAGCACCGACTCGAACAGGGTGCCCGATTGGTGGCGGAACATGGCCACCTGCACGTTCTCCAGCACGCTCAGCCCGCCGAAGAGGCGAATGTTCTGGAAGGTGCGGGCCACCCCGGCCGTGGCCACGCCCACCGGCCCGATGCCGACGATGGAGCGGTCGCCCAGCCGGATGTCGCCCTCGGTGGGGGTGTAGATGCCGGTGATGAGGTTGAAGACGGTGGTCTTCCCGGCGCCGTTCGGGCCGATGAGCCCGTACAACTGCCCGCGTTCAACGCGGAGGTCGAGGTCCTGGACGGCGCGCAGCCCGCCAAATCGGATCCCGGTCTTCTGCAGCTCGAGTAGCATCCCTGCTCCTATCGCGACCCGTCAGGCCACGGCGCGGCGGCGCCACAGGCCGCGCACGACGTCGCTAAGCTCGTGCTTCCCGAGGATGCCCTGCGGGCGCAGCCCCATCATGGCGATCAGGAGGGTGGCGTACACCACCATCCGGTACTGGGAGAACTCCCGCAGCGCCTCCGGCAGGGCGGTGAGCAGGCCGGCGGCGAGGAAGGGGCCGCTCAGGCTGCCCGTGCCGCCGAGCACCACCATGGTGAGGAGCTCGATGCTGCGGTCGAACTCGAACTGCTTCGGGAAGATGCTGGAGTTGTAGAAGCCCAGCAGTGAGCCGGCGATGCCGGCCCAGAAGGCGCCCACCACGAAGGCGGTGACCTTGACCCGCGTGGTGTCGACGCCGAGGGAGCGGGTGGCGATCTCGTTGTCGCGGACCGCTGCGAAGGTGCGGCCGTAGGCGCTCGCCAGCAGGTTGCGCATGAAGACCGCGCCGAGGAGCACCCAGGTGAAGGTGACGCCGAAGGTGGTGGCCACGGGAACGTCGGTGAGGCCGAGGGCGCCGCCAAGCGCGGGCACGTTCTGCACGAGCACGACGATGATCTGGTTGAAGCCGAGCGTGACCACCGCGAGGTAGTCGCCGCTCAACCGCAGGCTCGGCACGCCCACGGCGAGCCCGGCAACGGCCGCCATGCACCCCCCCAGCGGGATGGCCAGCATCGGCGGGACATGCGCGTGGAGCGCGAGGCTGGCGGAGCCGTAGGCACCCACCGCCATGAAGCCCGCGTGGCCGAGGCTGAACTGCCCCGTGAAGCCCAGCACGAGCGCGAGCCCCATCACGGCGAGCAGGTTGAAGCCCACCCGGATGGCGATGTTCGCGTAGTAGGGGTTGGTCCACGGGATGGCGAAGATTTCGATGCCCCACACGACCGCCAGCCCGGCGGCGAGCGCGGCGTAGCCGATCAGCGTGCTCCGGCTCATACCTTCTCCGCCACGTTCTTCCCGAGCAGCCCGGCCGGGCGGTACAGCAGGATGACGATGAGCAGCATGAAGGCGACGGCATCCCGCCACGTGCTCGACAGGTAGCCGCTCACCATCGTTTCGCAGAGGCCGAGGAGCAACGCGCCCGCGACCGCGCCGGGGATGCTGCCGATGCCGCCGAGCACGGCCGCCACGAAGGCCTTGAGCCCAGGCATGGTGCCCATGAAGGGATCGACGCGGGGGTTGTCGATGACCCACAACATCGAGGCGGCGCCCGCCAACGCCGAGCCGAGCGCGAAGGTGAAGGCGATCACCCGGTCCACCGGAATGCCCATCAGCGCCGCCGCATCCCGGCTCACGGCCACCGCGCGCATCGCCCGGCCCATCTGGGTGCGCTCGACGACGTGGTGCAGCCCGATCATGAGCGCGATGGTGACGCCGAAGACGAGCAGGTTGTTGCTGCTCAGCGTGACGCCCGCGACGTTCCAGGTGTGCCGCGGGAGCAGGTCGGGGAAGGGCACGTTGGTGCCCCACACGAGGAGCGCGGAGTTCTGCAAGAGCAGGGACATGCCGATGGCGGTGATCAGCAGGTTGAGCCGCCCGGACTTCCGCATCGGGCGGTAGGCCAGGCGCTCGATGGCGGCGCCGAGGAGCGCACAGGACGCCATGGTCGCCACGGCGACCAGCGCCACGCCCGCGAGCGTGGGGTTCTCGGCCACGCCGGTGGCGCGCGCGAGGAGCAGCGCGAAGAACCCGCCCATCATGAACACTTCGGAGTGGGCGAAGTTGATCATCTGGAGGGTGCCGTAGACCATCGTGTAGCCGAGCGCGATCAGGGCGTAGATCGCCCCGAGCGACAAGCCGTTCACGACCTGCTGGATGAACAGCGTCAACGCGGACCTACTGCGGAGCGGCGGGCGCGGGCACCGGCGCGCCTTCGGCCGGCGCGCCTTCGGCGGGCGCGGGCGCGCCTTCAACCGGGGCGCCCTCCACCGGCGGCGCCGTGGGAGCGGGGGCCGCCCCGCCCGGCACGATCTTGCTCACGAACCGGGGCCCATCCTTGGTGACCTCCACCACGACGGCCGGCTTGGTGGCGTTCCGATCCTTGTCGATCGTGATGTTGCCGGTCACGCCGGGGAAGTCGGTGATCTTCGCCAGCCGGTCGCGCAGGGCCTCGCGGGCCGCCTTGCGGCTGCCCTCGGTGGCCGGCACGGTGCTGCGATCGGCGAAGGCTTCCGCCATCTTCGGGTCCTTCGCCACATCCTCCATCGAGAGGTAGAGGATCTTGGCGGCGTCGTAGCCGAGGGCGGCGAGGCCATCGGGCTTCTTGTGGTAGGCCGCCTCGTACTTCGTGATGAAGGCCTGAACCGCGGGGTCCGGATCGTCGACCGAGTAGTGGTTGGTGTAGTAGGCGCCGAGGATGGCGTCCTTGCCGTTGGCCACGAGCGTTTCGCTGTCCCAGCCGTCGCCACCGAGGAAGATGCCGGTGTAGCCGAGCTCGCGCGCCTGCACCGCGATGCGGGCGACCTCCGAGTAGTAGCCGGTGAGGATGAGCGCTTCGGGCGACTTTGCGATGAGCGAGCTGAGCTGCGCCTTGAAGTCGAAGTCCCCTTCGCTGTAGGCCTCATCGCCCACGATCTCGCCGCCCATGGCGCCGAAGCTCGCGGTGAAGACCTCGGCCAGGCCCACGCTGTAGTCGTTCTTCACGTCGCGCAGGATGGCGGCCTTGCGAATGCCCTTGTCGTTGAAGGCGAACTTCGCGATGGCTTCGCCCTGGAAGGGGTCGATGAAGCACACGCGGAAGATGAAGTCGCCCACCGCGGTGACCTTCTCGTTGGTGGAGGAGGGCGTGATCATCGGCACGCCCGCGCGCTGCAGGAGCGGCGCGGCCGCCAGGCTGCGGGAGCTGCTGACCTCGCCGAGCACGGCCACGGGGTGGTCGCTGCTGAGGATCTTGCTCACGGCGGTGGCAGCCTCTTCCGGCTTGGACTGGTCATCCTCGACCACCACGCGAATCTTCACACCCGCGATGCCACCCTTCGCGTTCTGCTCCTCGGTGGCGAGATCGATGCCTTCGCGGGTAGAAATCCCGAACGTGGCCGCGGTGCCGGTGAGTGAGCCGTACTCGCCGATCACGATCTCCTTCGGCGCGTCGGCTCCGCCTCCGGTGCAGGCGGTGAGGGCGGCGAGGGTGAGGAGGCGCACGTAGGACATCGGGGCTCCGGTTGGGGGCGCGTGATTCTACCGATCGCGGGCGTTTCGTCAAGGTGGGGGGTGGAGTGGAGGGGGAGGCGCCCCGCGGCGGAGGGTGACCGCCGCGGGGCGCCTGCGCGGTCAGAACGGCAGTTCCACGCCGGACTCCTCGCCGCCGGTGGGCGCTTCTTCCGCCCCCGCCGCCGTGGGTTCGCCGGCGCTCGCGCCCTCCACCGCGCCGAGGCCGGCGCGCTTGCGGGAGATCCAGAGCACCCGCTCCACGTAGAGGTTCACCTCGTAGCGGACCTGCCCCTCCTTGTCGGTCCACCGGTTGGGGCGGACGACACACTCCACCGCCATCGTGTCGCCCTTGTGGGCGTTGCGGATCAGCATCTCGGCGGTCTTTCCGAACGCGGTCAGGCGGTGCCAGTCCGGCGTGTCCACCCAGCCATCACCATCCTTGCGCACGTGCGGCGTGGCGAGCGTGACCGACACGACGACGGCGTCGTTTCGGGTGGTGCGCGTTTCCGGATCGCGACCGAGGTTGCCGATGAAATATGCACGATTGAGACCATTCATTGTTTGCTCCTGGCCGCCCGACGGGGCGCGCCGCCCTGGGGATTGGCAAGGGCTGCGCCAACGGTTGAACGCCCACAGTTCTCGGCATCGCCCGACGGACGTCGGTCGGCCGCCACTGACGGCCGTCGGGCGGAGGGCGTCAAGGGGCGATAAGGGCCCTTCGATGCGCGGACTGATCGTCGTCGAGGGGCTGATTGGCGTGGGGAAGACCACGCTTTGCCGCATCATCGAGCGCGAATGGGGCGCCCGGCTGGTGCTCGAGCCCGCCGAGGACAACCCCTTCCTCGCGCATTTCTACGCCGATCCCGAACGGTTCGCGTTCTCGGCGCAGATGTTCTACCTCGCCAACCGGTACGCCCAGCAGGTGCAGGCGCGCCAGACCTCGCTCTTCCACCCGCTCACGGTCTGCGACTACCTGATGGCGAAGGATGGCATCTTCGCGGAGATGACGTTGGGCGGGCACGAGCTCACGCTCTACCAGCGGTTCGCCGGCCTGCTCGACGAGGAGCCCCTGCGCCCCGACTTCGTCGTGTTCCTGGACTCCGACACCGAGGTGATCCGTTCGCGCATCGCGCGGCGCGGCATCCCCGCCGAGCAGATCATCCCGGCGAGCTACCTCGACGACCTGCGGTCCCGTTACTACCGCCTATGGGACCGCTGGGACCTCTGTCCCGTCCATGTGCTCCGCACCGACACGGTCGACTACGTGAACGACCTCGATGCGCGCGCCGGCGTCCTGGAGATGCTGGCCGGCTGGTTGAACCGGCGGCCCGTGCCTGGCTCTCCCGCGCCGTATCGGCCCGAGGGCGCCGGTCCTTCCCTGTTTGGTGGCCGTCCGGGTTAGGGAGGGGGCAGAAGCGAGGGCTCTTGGCTCGACTGACCGCTCCGGACCTGCTGAAGATGAAGTCGGCGGGTGAGAAGATCGCGATGGTCACCGCCTACGACTTCGCCATGGCGAAGCTCATGGATGCCGCCGGCGCGGACATGGTGCTGGTGGGAGACTCCCTCGGCATGGTGGTGCAGGGGCAGCCCGACACGTTGAGGGTCACCCTCGAGGAGATGGCGTACCACGGGCGCTGCGTGGCGCGGGGGCTCTCCCGCGCGCACCTCACCATCGACATGCCCTTCATGAGCTACCAGGTTTCCGCGACCCAGGCGCTCCAGAACGCCGGTCGGCTCGTGCAGGAGGGCATGGCGCAGGCGGTCAAGCTCGAGGGCGGAGTGCGGAGCGCCGAGGCCATCCGGGCGTGCGTGGAGGCCGGCATCCCCGTGGTGGGCCACGTGGGCCTTACCCCACAGTCGGTGCACGCCTTCGGGGGCTTCAAGGTCCAGGGCCGGGGTGATGCGGCGGCGGAGCGGATCATGGCCGATGCGCTCGCGGTGGAGGAGGCGGGCGCCTTCTGCATCGTGCTGGAGATGATCCCGGCCGACCTCGCTGCGAAGCTCACGGAGCGCCTCACCATCCCCACCATTGGCATCGGCGCGGGCGCGGAGTGTGATGGGCAGGTGCTCGTGTGCAACGACCTCCTCGGCTTCGATGCTTCCTTCAAGCCGCGCTTCGTGAAGCGGTTCGCCGAGGTGGCGCCCACCATCGATGCGGCGGCCCGCGCCTACGTGGCGGAGGTGAAGGCCGGCACCTTCCCCGCGGCCGAGCACACCTTCGATGGCGGGGGCCGCCTGTACTCCTCGGGCAAGTAGGTCCCGGCGGGCGGGTTACGCGGGCGGCACATGGACATCATTCGTTCGTTGGACACCATGCACGCGCTCGCCCTCGGCTGGCGTGCGCGGGGCAAGAAGGTGGGTTTCGTGCCCACCATGGGGTACCTCCACCGCGGCCACACCACGCTCATCGAGCTCATGCGGCAGCGCTGCGAGATCCTCGTGGTGAGCATCTACGTGAACCCGCTGCAGTTCGGCCCGAACGAGGACCTGTCGCGCTACCCGCGGGACCCTGAAGGCGACAGCCGTCGGTGCGAGGGCGCCGGCTGCGACATCCTCTTCATGCCCGACAACCTCTACCCGCCCGACTTCCGCACCACGGTGAGCGTGGGCGCCGTCACCACGCGCTGGGAGGGCGCCGAGCGCCCCACCCACTTCCAGGGTGTGGCCACGGTCGTGTGCCGCCTGTTCGGGCTCGTGCAGCCCACCGCCGCGATGTTCGGCGAGAAGGACTTCCAGCAGTTCACGGTGCTGCAGTCCATGGCGCGCGACCTCGCCATGGGCATCGAGATCGTTCCCGGCCCCCTCGTTCGCGACCACGACGGGCTCGCGTTGTCCTCGCGCAACGTGTACCTGTCGCCCATCGAACGGCACCGCGCCCTCTCCTTGCACCGCGCGCTCTTCCTCATTCGGGACCACACCTCGACCAGCGCTGCGGAGCGCCTCGCCGCCGGGCGGGCCGTCCTCGATTGTGATGGGCTCGACTACCTCGCGATCGTCGACCCCGACACGCTCGAGCCGGTCGACCACATCGACCGCCCCCTGCGCGCCATCGCCGCCGCGCGGTACGGCCGCACCCGCCTGCTCGACAACGTGGCGCTCGAACCATGAGCGACGCCGGTACCATCGAGCTCCTCGTGCTGGTGCTGGTGCTCATCGCCAACCGCACCCTCGTGCACGCGCTGCGGGCCCCGGCGCTCTTCTGGGCCTTCCAGGCGCTGGTGATGGGCCTCGCCGGCTGGTTCGCCTGGCACGGCGTGACAGGGCTCGAAGGCTATGGCGTGGTGCGCTGGCTCGTGCCCGGGCTCCTCGTGTTTCACGCGGTCCAGAACGTGGTCGTTCGGCAAGGGGGAAAGAAGCTCTGATGGGAATGCCGCCGCTCCTCTGGCTCCTCGCGCTCACGGCTGCCCGGGCCGATAGCGTGGCCGACCCCTTCGATGATCCCGCCCCGCCGCCGGCGCCGGTGGTCGCCCCGGCCCCCGCCAGCCCCGACGCCGTTCGGGACGCACCGGGCCCCGTCGATCCTCGCAGCATGCGGCTCGATGGCTTCGTGGAGGCGCCCGTGTGGCTCTCCATCGGCCCCAAGGTGACCTTCAACCAGGTGGAGCAGCGCTTCCGGGTGGTGGATGGCAGCGGCCTGCTCACGGTGGCGGAGGTGTCGCAGCGCCTCGGCGATCAGGCGGTGATCGACCGGCGCAAGCGCGAGGTCACCGTGGGCGTCACGGTCGGGTCGGTGGGCCTCGCCCTCGCGGCCTCCATGCTCGTGGCGCACTCGGTCGAGGAGGTCAACGCCGACCCGGTGGCGGAGCCCGTTACCGCCATCACCGGGGCCCTGGGCTTCGTGGTGGGCATCGGCTCCTTCGGCGCGGTGATCCAGGCCAACGAGCGGCCGTGGGACTACTGGTCGCCCGACGAGCTCCGAATCAAGCTCACCGCGTGGAACCTGCGTACCTTCGGTGTTCCGCCGCTCGCGGCGCCCCTCGTCGAGGCGCCGCCTGCCGTCGAGGCGCCGCCTGCCGTCGAGGCGCCGCCTGCCGTCGAGCCCGCGCCGCCGCCGCCCGCGGTCGAGCCGACCCCCGGGGGCTGACCCGCCTCAGTGCGCGCCGACGCCGATCGCGGCGAGGATTTCTTCCTCCTCGAGGACGCGGTTGCCGGCCTTCGCGAGCAGCCGGATCGCGGCCACCCGCTCCTCCGTGGGCTCGTAGCCGCGCTGCTTCAGCCAGAAGACGATGTTGCTGTCGCCCGCCATGTGGCCGATCTCGATCACCTGGCGCCGGCCGAACCAGCCGGCGGGAACGCCGCTGTACACGCGGTCGGCGAGCCAGTCGGCGCCCTTGCTCAGCGCCTTGATCACGGCGGCGGCATGCACGCCCGTGCCGGTGCGGAACGCATCCTTGCCGAAGACCGGGTAGCTCACCGGGATCGGCACGTTGCAGGCGCGCGAGGTGAGGTCCACCAGGTCGCCGAGCGAGGTGAGGTCGCCGTCGTGCCAGCCCATGAGCTTGAGGTTCACGAGGAGCTGATCGAGCGAGGTGTTGCCCACCCGCTCGCCCACGCCCAGCACGCAGCCGTGAACGCGGTCGGCGCCGGCATCACAGGCGGCGATGGCATTGCTCAGGCCGTAGCCGCGGTCGTTGTGGCCGTGCCAGTCGATGCGCACGTTGCGCCCGCTCTCGGCGATGACGCCGCGCGCGAAGGTGATGAGGTTCCGCACGCCGGTGTCGGTGGCGTGGCCGCAGGTGTCGCAGAGGCAGAGGCCGTCGGCGCCCTCCTCGATGGCGGCGAGGAAGAGGCGCCGGAGGGTTTCGGGGTCGGCGCGGGTGGTGTCCTCCGTCACGAAGGTGGCCACGTGGCCGTTCTGCTTGGCGAGGCGGATGCTGTCGCGGGTGCGCTTCTCCAGCAGGTCCACGTCCCAGCCTTCGGCGTAGAGGCGGATGGGCGAGGCGCCGAGGAAGGCCATCACCTCGATCATCACGCCCGTCTTCTGGGTGATCTCGATGATCGGCGTGATGTCGTTGGCGTGGGTACGCGCGGCGCAGTTCGGCGAGATGGGGAGCTTCTCGTCGCGGATGAGCTCGGCGAGGCGGGTGACGTCGGCCACCGCGCGAGGGCCCGCCCCGGGGAGGCCGATGTCGACACAGTCCACGCCCACGCGCGCCATCAGGCGCAGCATCTCGAGCTTGGCTTCGATCGGCGGGTCGGTCACGCTGGGGCACTGCACGCCATCGCGCATCGTTTCATCGACGATGAGCACCTTGCGGGCGGGCGCCGGCTGCGAGGCGCCGTGGACGTTCCAATCGAAGATGACGTCGGATTCGAGGGGCTCGCTCATGGTGCGCTCCGGAATGCGGGGAGCTAACGCGGCGGGCGCCCTCGGGCGGGGGCGCGGCTAGTAGACGGTAGCGGGGACCGCGGTGAAGTCGAAGGTCACGCTGATGGCGTCGGGCGTGCCGTCCGCGTCGGTGTCGAGGTCGGCGAGACCGGAGGCGAGGGCGGGGTCGTAGCCCTCGGCCACCGCGATCTCCTCCATCAGCTCGACCGACAGGCCGAACGCGAACTTGCCGGTGTTGGTGCTCTCGTCGGCCGTGCCCTGGACCACCACGGGGGTGGCGTTGGTCAGCGTGAAGCCGCCCACGTAGAACTCGCCGTTCGCGAAGCTGAAGGTGTAGACGCTGCTGCTGATCGAGCCGGTGCCGTACTCCACGGCGTGCCCGCTCGCGTCGATCTGGCTGCCGGCCGAGAAGGCCTCCGTGCCGGAGTAGTCGTCGGTGTGGTCGCCATCCACGTCGGACGGGCTGAGGAAGGCGCCCACGATCGCGGGATCATCGCACCAGTCCTGCACCTCCCACATCTGCCACGCGAGCACGATGGGGGTGGTGGGGAAGGTCTCGAGGATGGAGGCGTTCAGCGCGTCACGCACGACGGCGAGCTGGTTGTCGCCCGTGCCATCGCCGTCGAGGTCGAGGCCGTCGCGGTTGGTGGCGACTTCGAGCGTGGCCACGACCCAGACCATCTCGGAAACGGACGAGGGGCAGGAGCCCGTGGTGGAGCCGGAGTCGCCCGTGTCGGAGCCGGTGTCGGAGCCGGTGTCGGGGTTCGCGGTGTCGCCCGTATCGGTGTCCGTGTCGGCGTCGGTGTCCGCGTCGGTATCGGTGTCGGTGTCCGTGTCGGTATCGGTGTCGGTGTCGGTGTCGGTGTCGGCGTCCGTATCGGTGTCGGCGTCGGTTTCCGTGAAGCCGCCGGAGTCGGTCGTACCCGTGGGGTTCTTGTCGTCGGTGCTGTAGGTCTGGGAGCAACCGGCGAGCGTGGCGAGCAGGACGAATCGCGACATGGGGGGCCTCGGAGGTGGGCGGCGAATACAGGTACGCCGCGGCCATGTCAAGCGAATTCCGCCCTACTCGACGTACCCCAGCTGCTTCAACATGGCGTCGACTTCGCTCTTCTCTTCGCCCTCCACCTTCGGTTTCTCACCCTTGTTCGAGCCTTTCGGCGTGGCGGCGTACCAGGCGCGCGCGGCGGCCAGGAGCGGCGCCATGAGCGGGTTGGCGGGGTCCTTGATGCGGGCCTTCTCGCCCGGGTCCTTGGAGAGGTCGAACCCGTAGGCGAACGCGCCCGTTTCCCGGTCGACCACGAGCTTGGTGTTGCCATCGAGGGTGAACGCCGCCTCCGGCGTGCGCTCGGTCACCGCGAGGAGCGGCTGCGGCTGGCGGTACATCGACACCCCCTCCCAGGCCGTCGGCGCCTTGCTCGCGAGGCCCACGACGTCGAGCACGGTGGGCGCGAGGTCGATGAGCCGGCCCACCCGGTCCTTGACGCGCGCGGGCGGGGCGCCGGGCACCTTCACGAGGAGCGGCACCCGGGCCACCTCCTCGAAGACCGAGCGGTTGTGGCCCACGAAACCATGGTCGCCCAGCGCCTCGCCGTGATCGGAGTGGAAGAGCACCATCGTCTTCCCGGCCTCGCCGGACGCGTTGAGCGCGTCGAGCACCTTGCCGATGGCAGTGTCGGCATCCCGAACCGCCGCCTCGTACTGCTGCCGGTACTCGAGCGCCCGCGCCGGCCGGGCCTCCTTCGGCAGCTTGAACCAGTCCATCCAGTCCAGCCCCGCCGTGGGCACCGGGAAGGACACGCCGAGGGCCTTCTGGGCGTCCAGGGAGGGCCGCCACGCGGTGTGGCAGTTCATGATGTGCACGTAGAGCAGGTTGGGCTTGCCATCGCCGGCCCAGCCCTTGATGTCGGTGACGGCCGCGGCGACCGTTTCGGCGTCGGTGCCCTTCACCCACTGCTGGAAGCCCTTGCCGAACCCCAGCGACTCGTGGAGGTGTCCGTTCGCGTAGCGACCTTCGGTGGCGTAGCCGTTCGCGCCGAGCACCTCCGCCAGCGTGGGCGCCGAGGCCTCCACGGTGCGGTAGAGGTCGAACTGGCCGATGTCGTAGTCCCAGCCGTGGCGACGGACCGAGCGCGAGGTGGTGTAGGAGATGAAGGAGGGCAGGGTCCAGGTGTAGGAGGTCCAGGCCCGCTCGAACACGAGCGACTCACCCGCGAGCGCATCGATTCGCGGGCTCGTGGGCGAGGCTTCGCCGTAGGTGCCCAGCGCGTCGGCCCTCAGCGTGTCGACCACGAGGATGAGCACGTTCGCCCGCGGCAGGGCGGCAGGCGGCGGGGCGGCGGCGAGGGCGATTCCGGCGAGCAGGGCGAGCATGGCGGCCAGTGTATCCACACGCGGGGAGGGGATAGCCTTCCGGATGTTCGACTGGCTGTGGAAGAAAGCGCCGCCGCCCGACCCGCCGTCCACCGATCGGGTCTGGCGTGATCTGGGGGCCCGCGATCGCGCCGTCGTTCGCGCGGCGGCCGACCCCGACGTGGTGCTGGTCGCGTTCTTCGAGGCCACGGCGGGGCACGTTCGGGCGCTGCTCTCCCCGCGCGAGGTGCTGCTCGCCGGCGAGGTGGGGCGGCTCCGCACCCCGCGCGCCATTCTCGTGGTGGAGCGCCACCCTCTCCCGTCGGAGAACCGGGCGCTCCTCGTGCGCCTCGCCGAGCTCGCCCCGGGGGTGGTGCCGCTCTTCTTCTCGGCCCTCGACGAGCCGCTTCTCCGCACCTTCGGCGGCGAGCGGATCATCGCGCTGCTCGACAACCTCGGCCTCGCGCCCGACGAGCCCGTGGAGCACCGGATGGTGAGCGATTCGCTCGCCAACGCGCGCGAGAAGGTGGCCGCACGGCTCGGCTCCGGCCCGCCGGCCCGCGCCCGCTCCATGGAGGAGTGGTTCACCCGGAACGCCATCGGTCAGGGCCGCTGAGGCGAAACGAGGGGGGAGCCCGGAGGGGGGCGGAAGGGCAACGCGCGAATCCCGGCAGCGTGGGGGCGAGGGGGGCAGGGGCGCGTTGCGGCGCGACCGGGGCGGGCGTCGCGGCCGGCCGGGGGAACCGCCACCCTCAACCCGCCATCAGCGTCCTCACCGCCAGCGAGCCGCCCGCGAACAGCAGGAGCCCGAACACGGCCTTGCGAAAGGGGGCGGGGGCGATGCGACGGTGCACCGCCTCTCCCACTGGGAGCGCGATGAGGAGCGCGAGGAACAACCACGCCGAGTGCCCGAGCGTGACCCGCGTGAGGTGCCCCGCCTGGGCGTAGCGGGCGAGCAGGAGCACGCCGAGGATCCACCACACGGCCTGCAGGGTGGCGCGGAACCGACCCTTGTCGGGCAGCTCCCGCCCCACCACCCACACGAGCAGGGGCCCGCCGCACGCGAACAGCCCGTGGATCACGCCGGCGCCGAACAGCGCGGCCCGCGCGGCGCCGGGGCTCGCGGGCCGCTCGCGGGCGCCCGTGAGCTCGGCAACGGCGAGGAGCGCCACGAAGATGCCGAAGGCGGCCTTCAGCCAGGGGTGCGCGAGGTCGTCCACGAGCGTGAGCCCGAGGAGGAAGCCCGCCCCCATGGTGGGGAGGATGCGCCGGAGCAGCAGGCTCCGCTCTACGAGCGTGTGGTTGCGCGCCACGATCCACGTCGCCATCCCCACGTTCAGCGGCATGAACGTGGCGAGCACCTCCTCTACCGGCATCAGGTGGCTCGCGAGGGTCACGGTCACCACGGTGGCGCCGAAGCCGGCGGTGGCCTCCACGACCACGGCGAGCAGCACGATGGCGAAGAAGGCCGGGTTCAACGGCCCGCGCGCACGAGCCCGCCGGGGAGGGCCCCGGTGAGCACGCCCTCGCGCGCGATCACCACGCCGTTGACGAGGGTGGCCCGGTAGCCGACGGCGTCCTGGAGCAGGCGCTGCCCGCCGCCCGGGAGGTCGCGCACCATGCGCGGGCGACGCAAGCCGAGCGCGGCGTGGTCGATCACGTTGAGGTCGGCGCGCAGGCCCACGGCGATGCGCCCGCGATCGGCGACGCCGAGGAAGTCCGCGGCCCGCCCGGTGAGGAAGTTCACCGCCCGCTCCACGCTCCAGCGCCCGGTGGCCCGGTCGCGCGCCCAGTGGCTCAACAGGAAGGTGGGGAAGCTCGCGTCGCAGATGGTGCCCACGTGGGCGCCGCCATCGCTCAGCCCGGGCAGGGCGAGGGGATGGTTCATCATCTGGCCCACCACATCGAGGTTGAAGGCCTGGTAGTTGAAGATGGGGAAGTAGAGGAGCTCGGTGCCCTCCTGCTCGAGCAGGGCGTCGTAGAGCGCCGCGAGGGGCGCCTTGCCCTCCGCCCGCGCCCGCGCCCCGATCGAGGCCCCGAGGCCCGGCTCGTAGTCCGGGAAATCGCCGAGCCGGAACATCTTGAAGGAGACCTGATCGATGATCGCGAGGAGGCGGTCCACCAGCGGCGGGATGGCGCTGCCATCACCCGCCACGGGCAGGCTCGGCTCGGCGAGGATGCGGCCGCGCACCTCGGGCGTGCGCATGGCCGCTACGCGCGCTTCGAGCGGGAGGTGCGCGAGGGCCTGGTAGGAGGCCTTGCCCATGAACGGGTGGAAGGTGGCGGTGAGCCCGATGAGCACGCCGATGCCGCGGGGCGCCACCTGAACGTGGAGCGGCACCCCCTCGGCGGCGGCGGCTTCGGCGCGGGAGAGGATGCGCGTCCACTGTTGGGGGTCGCCATCGCGCTGCATGAGCGAGAGCGAGGTGGCGTGGCCGTGGGCGGCGCGCGCCATGGCCTCGATCACGTCGAACTCGCCGTCGAAGGGGTCGGGGCCCCGGGCCATGTCGAAGTCGGAGACGGCCTGGAGCACACCGTGCCCCAGCCCCTCGAAGGCGCCGGCGAGGCCCACCAGCTCGCGCACGCTGGCCTCGGAGGCGGGCGTGGCAGCGCCGGTGGCCGAGCGGTGGTTGTCGGTGCGGCCGGTGGAGAAGCCCACCGCTCCCGCCTCCAACGCTTCGCGCAGGACGGCCCGCATCGCGGCGATGTCCCCGTCGGTGGCGGCCTCCTGCGCCGAGGCCCGCTCGCGCATCACGAACATGCGCAGGGCGTCGTGCGGCACCTGGGCCGCCACGTCGATGGTGCGGGGGGTGGCCGCGAGGGCATCGAGGTAGCCGGGGAAGCCCTCCCAGGCCCAGCGGATGCCCTCGGCCAGCGCGCTGCCGGGGATGTCCTCCACGCCCTCCATCAGCGCGATCAGCGCGGCGCGGTCGGCCTCGTGCACGGGGGCGAACCCCACCCCGCAGTTGCCCATGACCGCGGTGGTGACCCCGTGGAGCGAGCTGGGCATCAGCGCGGGATCCCACGTGACCTGCCCGTCGTAGTGGGTGTGGAGGTCGACGAACCCGGGGGTGACGATCGCCCCCTCGGCGTGGAGCTCCTCGGCGGCGCCCTGCCCCGTGAGGTCGCCGACGGCCACGATCCGCCCGCCGCGAATCCCCACGTCGGCCCGGAACGCGGGCGCGCCCGTGCCGTCCACCACGCTTCCACCGCTGATCTTCAGGTCGAGCATGGCGCCTCCGCGGCGGAGCCTACGTCGACCGCCACCCCGGCGCAATGCGGGCCGGGGCGCGTCGGCGGCGCCCTGGTGCGCGGCGGTGCCCTCGCGAACCGGTGACGGGCTTCCGCGCACCAGCCAATTCGGCTATCTCCCCCTTCTGTCGAATCGCGGGCCGCTCCGCGTCGTTTCAACCCCCGGAAGCCGCCATGCTCACCCTGCTCGTTGCCCTCGCCGCCGCCGCCCCGCTGGAGCTCGTGCCCCGCGGCGGCAACGCCAAGACCATGTCCACCACCGTGAGCACCAAGGCGGCCGACATCTCGCCCGCCGCCTTCACCTCGGCCATCCTCGATTGTGACCACTACCCGCTCGGTGCCTCGGTGATGGGCGTGAAGGCCCTGAAGTTCTGCCACACGCTGGAGAAGCGGAGCGATGGCTACACCGTCATCCACCAGCTCACGGGCGGAAACAGCCTCGTGTCCTCGCGGCAGTACGTGATCGCGCTGAAGGTCACGACCAGCACGGACACCCGCGCCCGCATCGAGTGGGACCTCGTGAAGCACAGCGGCGCCGTGGGCAGCATGACGGGCCCCTACGCGAGCGCCCTGAACAGCCAGCCGAGCGCTGTGTACACCCCCTACAACACCGGCGGCTGGGACTACGACAAGGCCGCCGGCACCATCAAGTACTGGGCGCAGTCCGACCCGGGCGGCAGCGTGCCCGGCTTCCTCGTGAGCCAGGATGCCGTGATGGCCTTTCCGCTGGAGCTGCTGAAGACGAAGTGGGGCGTGGGCGGCTGAGGGGCGATCGTTTCGGGCCGATGTTAGCGAGCGGGGATGCTGCTCGCGATGGCTTGGGCCCTGTTGGTCGGGTGCACCCAGGATGACCCCCTGGCGTCGCTCCCAGAGGGCTTCTGGGTGGTCGGCTCCGCGCGCGCATTGGCGCCCACGTTCGAGGCGGCGCGCGCGTGGTCTGGCACGAACCTCGCGGCGGCGGCGCTCCCACTCGCGACGGCTACGGCGGCCTGCCCCGACACGGTGCTCATCGGTGGCGCCACGCTCGAAGGGGGTTTGAAGGTCGTTTGCGAGGTGCCGGACACGGTTGCGGTGCTCGGCAAGCTGGCGGAAGGACACGCCGGCGCGTTCGTCCTCCCCGGCCCCCCGGGCGCCCGGGGCAGCGGCACCCTCGACGTCGCGGAGAACGGGAGTTTGTCCGTCCAGGCGGACCTTCCCTTCCCCGCTTCGGGCTCCGCGTGGGACCTCGTGCTGCCCGCGGGGGAGCCGCCGGGGCCGAACGTGCTGCCCGTGGAGGGGGCGTTGGTGCACGCGCACGTGCGCCAGCACCGGGTAGCGGACGTGGCGTCACTCGTGGGGGGCTCTGGCGAAGGCGGCGACGTCTTCATGATGCAGGCCGACCTCTTCGCGGCCACGGTCCTGTCGGGGAGCTGGGAGTTCGCGATGTGGCCCGCGGGGGAGGGCGGCGCGGTGCCGCAGGCCGCGCTCTCGATCGGGGTGCGCAGCGAGGAGGTCGCGGCTCGCGCTGCCGCCGAGTACGTATCCAGCTTGTCCGCCCGCTGGCCGCTGGCCGCCCAGCCGCAGGAGGTGGGAGGGCTGCCCGCCACCTGCCTCGGCGGGCTGAAGCTCCTGCCCGAGCTCGCCCCCTGCTGGGCGCCTGCGCGTGGCTCGTTGGTCGTGGGTTGGAACGCCGCGAGCCTCGGCCGCGCGCTCGCGCCGAGCAGCTCCTCGTCGGAGGCTTCGGGCGTCGTGGTCGATTTCAAGGCGTTCTCCGCCGTAGACAGCGCGCTCACCCAGACGTTCGCTCCAGCCGGCACGTCGCCGCCGGACGACAGCTACCCGTGGGGACGGGTGCATCTTTCGGGCGCCCGCAGGGACGATCGGCTGGAACTCACGCTCCGGGCGGACCGCCGATGAACCGCCGAGTACCGGTCGGGATCGTTGCCGTCGTGGCGCTCGGGCTGCTCGGCTACAGCTCCTTCCGGTCGCTGGAGCGTGCCGCTGCCGTGGAGGCAAGCTGCGAGGCCACCGATCCCGCCTTGGCCCTCGAGCTCGGGGCCGGGCTGGTGGAGGGCCTCGACCCATCCGACCCCCTCCTGCCGCTGGCCGTGGAGTGCCGCTGCGGCGCGTTCGTGTCCTCCGGGCGGGCAACGGAGTGCGCTGGGCTCGTGGGCGCCACCCTCGACCGCGCGGGCGGCGACTGGGTGGACGGGCAGGCGCTCGACCGCATCGGCCTCCACCTCGCGGCCGCGGGCCAGCCCGAGGTGACGGACCGTTTCTACACCGCGGCCGCCCGGACGGTGGCCATGACCGCGCCCCGGCTGGGCCACTGGGCGCTCGCGCTGTCCGCCCTGGGCGACCCCTCCCGGCTGACGGGCGCCTTCCTCCCGGCGCTGAGGGCGCTGCCGGAGGCGGAGTCGACGAGCCTGCGCATCGACCTCGCGCGCCGCATCGGCGAGAGCGGGGGCACTGCCGAGGCGCTGGCCCTCCTCGAGCCGCCGCCGCCGACGACCAGCCCGAGCCGCGACGCCTGGCACCGCGCGCGCGCCGAAATCGTGGCCCGCGGGGGCGATGTCGCCGAGCTCTCCCGCGGCCTCGCGGACTGGGAGCGGGCCGGCGGCGACCCCCGCTACATCGGGCTGGTCTACGCCTCCGAGCTCAGCCGGCGCCACCTCTTCGACAACGAACGCTCCCCCGCCGAGCTCCTCCGCACCACCCTCGCCGCCGCCCCCGACGACATTCCTCGTGTCGATCTCGAAGGCGCCTACCTGCGCCTGCTGTTCGAAGCCGCGGCCGAGAGCGGTCCAGGCGTGGTGCCTGCGATCGCCGAAGA
The DNA here is from genome assembly GCA_903885375.1 of uncultured Pseudomonadota bacterium. Taxonomy (GTDB): domain Bacteria; phylum Myxococcota_A; class UBA796; order UBA796; family SXON01; genus SXON01. The sequence goes on along the minus strand of CAISIK010000032.1, from coordinate 41,940 downwards.
GGCTCGGGCGCGCGGCGTGGTGCTCGACGACGCCCTGATCTCCCAGTTCGCGGTGACCGACGTGGCCCCCGCTACCGGCCTGACCGCCGAGCTGCGCCTCCCGGGGTCGGCGGCGGGCGGCAGCGTCACCGTGCTCGTTCACGGGGACCACGCGGACGAAGCCGGCCGAACCCTGCCGATCCCGCCCGACGGGGTGGTCCGGATTCCGGTTACGTCCGCTGCGCACCCGACGCGCTGGGTCGTGTCCACCGCCGCCGGCGCGCGCCTCGTGTCCGGCACCACCGGCGCCGCCACGAGCGCCCCCATCGCCGACCGGGCGCCCGTCCCGTTCGCCGCTCCCGCCGACCTCACCCGGGCCCCCGCGGACGGCCACCGACGCCTCTTCGTGGTGATCGGCGACTGCATGGACTGGCACCTCGTCCGGTACCTCCAGGCCCGCGGGGAGCTCCCCACGCTCCGCGCGATGGAGCCGCTTTCGCTCTCCGGCGTGGTCCACAGCGAGCCCGCGTTCACCGGCGCCGCCATGGAGAAGCTGGCCCACCCGCGAGTGGTGAACCAGGTCACGGTGGCCGACTACGTCCATTCGCTCGGGGTGGAGCTCCAGGGCCTGGAGGCGGTGGGCGTCAACCCCTTTGCGGGGCTCCGCTGGGTTCTGCCGGAGAGCCCCTACCTCGCAGACGTCGTCGGCGCGGGTCCGCGCCGCGCGCTCAACCTGCTGTTTTCGCATGGGAACATCGATGCGGGTCGCCACGCCGAGATCGTCGGCCCGAACCTCGCCCGCACGCCGCTCGACCTCGCCCACACGCGGTCGCTCACGGCGGAAGAGCTCGCGGCCATGGCGGACGCCACCCCACCCGACGACGTTCCGCGCGCCTTCCTCGAGGAGATGGCCGCCGAGTTCGACGCCGCCCTCGCTCGCGTCACCGCCAAGGACGTAGACCTGCTGCTGCTCCGCGTCGAACAGACGGACCTGCTCACCCATCGGCACTACGGCAGGGTGGTGGCCACCGACACGGACGATGGCGCCAACCCGCTCTACATGGCGTACCGGTACGTGGACCTGCGTCTCGGCGAGCTCCTCCGCGCCACCGACGGCGACGACGTCGTCCTCTTCATGTCCGACCACGGCATCGAAAACTCGCTCGTGCACTCCCCCGATGCGATGTTCATCGCCTTCGGTGCTGGCGAGCCCGGCCGACTCGGCGCGGAGACCCTCATCGACGAGCTGCCGCGCGTTTTCACGGGGCTCCTCGGCGTGGAGCCCGATCCCCGCTGGCCGCCCTCCCCGCTCGCTGCGAGGATGCTCGCTCCCGAGCCCTGATCAAGGTGGGGGAGCCTCCCGGTGCAGAAGCCATGCAGATTCCCCTCGTCGCCAGGAAACCGTGGTGGGGACCGATGAACCTGTCGGGGTCGAGGTCCCTCGGCCCCGGACTGTGCGCGGTGCACCTCGTCCGGCCCCCCCCCGGAGGCTCTCGTGTTCACGCGTGCGTTCGTGGCCCTGATGTGGGGCGCCCTCGTCTATCTTGGGGGGCTGGGTGTGCTCCTCGTGGCGGGGAGCCGCCTCGGGGAGGGGCAGTCCAGCTCGTACGGTGCCACCTGGACGGAGTTCACCTCCTCCTGGGGCGGTCAAATCGTGGTGGAGCCACCCACGTTCGAGCTTGCGTGGACGGAGCTGGTCGAGGAAACCGACGCTGTGCTCAAGCAGCGAGTGGTCGTTGAACGGGCCCGGAAGGCCGGACTTCCGGTGGTCGACGTGAACCTCCGGGCCGACTTCACCCACAGCTACCAGACCTTTGGTTCGCTCACCTTCAACGGCTTCTCCTCGCGTCACGACGACCGCTACCGCGTGCGCGACGACGCCGGCGTGCCGGGCTCCCTGAACGTCCGGTTCAACTGGCCCGCGGGCGCCTCGATCCTCACCGGCTACCGGGTGGTCGTCGATGGCACCCCCATCGAGACCGCCCGACTCGACGAAGGGTTCAGCCTGCTCCCCGAGCTGGCCGCCGGGGCCGAGGCCGAGGTGGCCGTCGCCTGGGCCACGAAGGGTGCCGATGCGTTCACCTACCGACTCTCCGCCTTCCGCAGCCGCATCCTGCCGCACTTCGGCGCGCGCTACCGGGTGGACACCGACCGCTTCGCGCTGTTGCGCTTCGGCCTCGATCAGGTGCGCGAGCGGGAGGGCGGGGGGTCGGTGGTGACGGTAGACCTCGCCGATCTCTCCACGTCGCAAGACCTCGGGCTTCGCTTCGCTTCGCAGCGCTCTGATCTCGCCTTCGCCGAGCGGGTGCTCGACCACGCTCCGTTTTCGCTCCTCGCCTTTCTCGCGCTCGTCTTCGTGGCCAGTCAGGCGGCCGGCCTTCGGCCCGACGCCGTGCACGCCCTCACCATGACGGCCACCCACACCACCTTCTTCGTGTTCGTCGCCTATCTCGTGCGCTGGTGGAGCCTCGAAGCGGCGGTCGCGGGTGGGACTGCGCTGTCCCTCCTCCTCGCCGCGCTCTTCGGCCCTGGCGGCTTCGGGTGGCGCTTCTGCAAGCGCACGCTGTTCCCCGCCGTGCTCGCCTTCACGGCCGGCTTCAGCGCGCTGTTCCTGCTTCCCTCGGTTGCCGAGCTGGCGTTCTTCTTCGTGGTGGGGGTGGCGCTGCTCGCGGGGGTTTCCCGCTTCCACCCGGGGCGCTGGCCGCTGCTGAACGAGCCCGCGCCCGATCAGTAGGCTTCGACGATCACCGCGATGCCCTGGCCGCCGCCGATGCAGGCGCTGCCGAGGCCGTACTTCTGGCCGCGGCGGCGCAGCTCGTGGATGAGCGTGCCGGTGATGCGCGCGCCCGAGGCGCCGAGGGGGTGGCCGAGCGCGATGGCGCCGCCGTTCACGTTGGTGATGCTGCGGTCGAGGCCGAGCTCACGCTCCACCGCGAGGTACTGCGGGGCGAAGGCTTCGTTCACTTCCACGAGCGCCATGTCGGCGAGGGAGAGGCCGGTCTGCTTGAAGGCAGCGCGCGCGGCGGGAGCGGGGCCGATGCCCATGATGGTGGGGTCGCAACCCGAAACACCCCAGCCCACGAGGCGGGCGATGGGCTTCAGGCCGCGCTTCTCGGCCCAGGCGGCATCGGCCACCACCAGCGAGGCGGCGCCATCGCAGATGCCGGAGGCGTTGCCGGCGCTGATGAGGCCGTCCTTCTTGAAGTAGGCGGGGAGCTTGCCGAGGGTGGCCATGTCGGTGGCGCGGGGGTGCTCGTCCACCTTGAACTCGATGTCGCCCTTGCGGGTCTTCACCACGGTGGGGACGATCTCGTCGTTGAAGCGGCCGGCGGCGTGCGCGGCGGCCCAGCGCTCCTGGCTGGCCACGGCCACCTCATCGACCTCCTCGCGCTTCAGGCCGTACTGGTCGCCCAGCTTCTCGGCGGTCTGCGCCATGGCGAGTCCGGTGAGCGTGTCGGTGAGGCACTCCCAGAGGAGGTCCTTCATCACCGGGGGCTTGCCGAAGCGCGCGGCGCCGTCGCGCATGCCGTGGATCACGTGGGGGGCCATGCTCATCGCTTCGGTGCCGCCGCAGAGGACCGCGTTGGCCTGGCCGGAGAGGATTTCCATGGCGGCGCTGACGACGGCCTGGAAGCCGGAGCCGCAGAGGCGCTGCACCACGTAGGCGGGGGTGTGGACGGGGAGGCCCGCCTTCAGCGCGATGTGGCGGGCGCCGTAGATGGCGTCGTTGCTGGTCTGGAGCACGTTGCCGTAGATGACGTGGTCGATGTCATCCACCCCGAGGCCCGCCCGCTCGATGGCCGCCTTCGCGGTGGGGACGGCCAGATCGTTGGCGTTGAGGTCCTTCAGCGTGCCGCCCTGGGCACCGAACGCGGTGCGGCAGGCGGAGAGGATGACGATGTCGCGGGAGAGGGCCATGGTGACTCCGGGTGGCGGCGCGTCTATCGCGGTCATAAGCGCGCGCCCATGCGCACCACCTTGCCGGCCGTCCTCTTCCTCCTCAGCTGTACTCCCAAGCCGGTCCCCGTGGCCGTGGAGGCCGCGCCGCCGCCGCCCCCCGCGCCCCCCGCCTGGGCCTCGGACCTGCTCAGCTCGATGGACCCGAAGGTCGATGCCTGCTCCGACTTCTACGCCTACGCCTGCGGGGGCTGGATCGCCTCCACCCCGCTCCCGGCCGACAAGCCGCGCTGGGGCAGGAGCTTCTCGGTCATCAACGACCGCAACCTCGACACGCTGAAGAGCATCGTGGAGGAGGCCGCGAAGAACCCCGGCGGCCGCGATGCCGACTGGCAGAAGATGGGCGACACCTACGGGAGCTGCATGGACGAGGCGGCGGTGGATGCCGCGGGCGTCACCCCTCTGACCCCCGTCTTCGCCAGCATCGAGAAGCTGAAGGACCTCAAGGGCTTCATGCGCCTCGCGGGCGAGTTGCAGGGAGTCGGCGTGGATGCGGTCGTGCGGGTGGACGTGGAGGGCGACTTCAAGAACCCCGACCTCAACGTGCTCTACATCGGCCAGTCGGGCCTCGGGCTCCCCGACCGCGACTACTACTTCCCCACCGACGACAAGGGCAAGTCGCTGCTCGCCGACTACCAGGCCCACATGGGCCGGATGCTCGTGCTCTCGGGCGTTCCCGAAGCCGACGCCGTGAAGGCCGCCGCCGACGTCGTGGCCTTCGAAACCAAGCTCGCCGAGGCCTCCATCCCGCGGGCCGAGCTGCGCGACCCGCAGAAGTCCTACAACCGGGTGGACCGCGCCGGCCTCCTCAAGCTCACCCCGAAGCTCGACTGGGCCGGTTGGCTCGAGGCCGTCGGCGCCGGCAAGGCCAACGAGATCTCCGTGGATCGACCCGATACCTACAAGAAGTTCGAGGCCGTGCTCCTCGGCACGAAGGTGGCCACGCTCAAGCAGTACCTCCGCTTCCACACGATCTCCACCTTCGCGCCCAACCTCTCCAAGCCCGTGTTCGAGGAGGACTTCGGCTTCTACCAGGTGAAGGTCGTGGGCCGGAAGGAGGCCGAGCCGCGCTGGAAGCGCTGCCTCGCCGTGGTGAACGGCTCGGTGGGCGAGGTGGCCGGCCGCTACTACGTGGAGAAGGCCTTCCCGGGCGAGAGCAAGGCCGTGGCCGACTCCATGCTCGGCGACATCCAGACCGCCTTCGTGGCGGGCCTCCCGAAGCTCACGTGGATGGATGATGCCACCCGCGAACGTGCCAAGGAGAAGGCGGCGAAGATCTCCCGCAAGATCGGCTACCCCGACACCTGGCGCGACTATACCTCGCTCACGATCACCCCTGGCAACCACGCGGGCAACGTGATGGCGGCGCGCCGCTTCGAGCACGCCCGCAACATCACCAAGGTGGGCAAGCCGGTGGACAAGAGCGAGTGGTACATGGTGCCGCAGCTCGTGAACGCCTACTACAACCCGCTGAACAACGAGTTCGCCTACCCGGCGGGCATCCTCCAGGCGCCCTTCTTCGACAAGTCCTTCCCCTCGTCGCGCAACTACGGCGGCATCGGCGCGGTGATGGGCCACGAGCTCAGCCACGGTTTCGACGACCAGGGCCGCAAGTTCGATGGCGACGGCAAGATGTCCGAGTGGTGGGCCCCCGAGGTGTCCGCGCGCTTCGAGGCGCAGGCCAAGTGCGTGGTTGATGAGTTCAACGGCTTCAAGCTCGATGATGGCACCCCCGTGAAGGGCGACCTCACCCTCGGCGAGAACATCGGCGATCTGGGCGGCGTCCGCACCGCCTACCGCGCCTTCCAGGCCACCGCGGGCGCCAAGGACCCCACGGGCATCCCCGGGATGACGCAGGAGCAGGTCTTCTTCGTGGCCTACGCGCAGAACTGGTGCACGGTGGCCTCGCCGGAGTACCAGCGCATGCAGGTAGCGAGCGATCCGCACAGCCCCGCGAAGTTCCGCGTCATCGGTCCCTTGCAGAACTTGCCAGAGTTCCACGCCGCTTTCGGCTGCGCGGAAGGTTCGCCGATGCGTCCCGCAAACGCCTGCGAAATCTGGTAGAAGGGCGAATGGGCGATGCACTGGGCCACACCTCTGGTTTTGATGGGTTCCCGGTGCATCGCGGCGCGGGGGTGAGCGCACTTCGCCTGGCGCTCAGCGTGATCGCCGGCATGGGCCTGCTCGCCTGCGCTGGCGTGGGCGAGGACTCGGGTACGGGCGGGGAGTCCGGTGCGGATCCGGCCACGGAGGAGCCAGCACCCCTCGACGTGCTCCTGATCCTCGACTCGTCGGGTTCGATGGCGGAGGAAGGCGGCGCGCTCGTCCTTGCCGCTGACGACATCGTGGCGGCGCTCGGCGATGAGGACTGGCGCTTCGGCATCACCACCACCTCCGCCAACTACGCCTCGGGCCCTACGTCGGGGGTAGACCCCGGGGAGGCCGGTACGCTGGTGGCCGCGGCGATCGTGCCGGGTTCCGACGCGGTCCTCGAGTTGCGGAAGGCGCTAGCGTGCTCCACCATCTACTTCAAGGACAGTGACCTTCGCACTGACCCCGCCTACGACGGCGAAGAGGGCGACTGCCCCGAGCCCGAGAGTGGGGTGGTGTCGCGGGAGTACCTCGACTGCCTCTGTCCGGACGGTTGGAACCGGGACGAAGGCGCGGGCACCGAGGAGGGCCTCGAGGCCGCGGTCGATGCGCTCTGTCGGGGTGAGGATCCGCCCGAGAGCTGCTTCGGCGACACCGTGCCCATCACCTCGGCCGATGCCGGCAGCGTGGACATCTGGCGGGAGGACTCTCGCCGCCGCATCTGGGTGATCAGCGATGAGGGCGATGGGTCGCGGCGGGTTCCCACCGCGGACGCCAGCGCCGACGTCTACCTCGACCTCTTCGATGACCTCGGCGGCCCGCGCTTCTCGGCGCTCGGGCCGCACTACGAGGACTTCGACGGCTCCTGCCTCGACGGGGCACAGACCTGGGGCGTGGAGCGCTACCGGGCCGCCGCCGAAGGCACGGGCGGTACCTACCTCAGCCTCACCGGGGGACCGGACGACGACTGCGCGCCTCGCGACGTGGCCGAGCAGTTCGTCGAGGGGCTCGGCGAGGACCACTGAGGAGACCGGGAGCGTCATGCCCACGTTCATAGCGCCGCTGTGGCGCTGGCCCACCCCGAAGGGGATCCTGATGGTGACGGTGCCGGAGGAGGTCCGCCCGCCGGCGCTCGCCGCTTTCGGGCGCACCCCGATCCGGGCCACCGTGCGCGGGCGTACCTGGGCCACCAGCATCTTCGGGAGCACCGCCCACGGCGCGATCCTGCTCATGCCGAAGAAGACCGTCGGCCCCCTCCGCGAGGGCGACCCGGTGGAGGTGTCCTTCGAGGTGGACATGCTCCGCCTGCTCGACCCGGGGTAGAGGAAGAGGTGCGCACCCTCTTCGTCGGCGATGTCCATGGCTGCGTGGTGGCGCTGGATGCGCTCGTGCGGCTCGCACGCCCCGATCGGATCGTCCTCCTCGGCGACCTCTTCAGCAAGGGCCCCGACGCCCCCGGCGTCTGGGCCCGGGTGGCCGACTGGAAGCCCGACTGCGTGCTCGGCAACCACGACGCGAAGATGTTGCGCGTTTGGGAGGACCCGGGTCCGGGCCGCGCCCACGCCGTCTGCCGGAGCCTGCCGGATGCCGCCCGGGCGTGGCTCACGGCGCTCCCCCTCATGCTGCACGGCGAGCACGCCGGCCGACCGTGGACGGCCGTGCACGCGGGCCTCGATCCCCACCTCGGCCTTGCCGCCACCCTCGCGCCCGACTGCTACCTCATGCGGCGCTGGCCCGACGACATCGACGCGGCCAACCCCTTCTGGTGGCAGCTCTACCGCCGGCCGAGTCGCGTCTTTTACGGCCACGACGCCATGCGCGGGCTCCAGCTCCGGAAGCATACCGTCGGGCTCGACACGGGCTGCGTGTATGGCAACGCGCTCAGCGGCTACCTCCTCGAGGAGGAGGAGTGCTTCCAGGTACGACCCGACGGCGTTCGCCTCGACCCCCCGCAGCGCTTCTGGATGGACTTCACCGAGCCGGACGACGCGCCGCTCAGCGAGCTTGAGTGACCTTGCGCACCAGCGCGATGAGCGTGTCGCGGGCGCTCTGGAGCATGCCCTTCTTCACGAGCATCTTGGGCACCGGCATGTTGAGCTCGGTACGCACGCGGTAGGTGACCTCGGTGCCCCCGACGGCGGCCGGGGCGAGGCTCCACTCCGCTTCGTAAGCGGTGAGGGTATCGCTCTTCAGGAGCTTGTACTTGTAGCCGTTCTTCGTGGGGCAGCGCTGCGTGGTGTACTTGAGCGGATCCCACGCACCCTTCACGGTGACGCCGAGCGTCACGCATTCGCCGCGGTTCAACGTGGTGACGCCAAGCACTTCGGGGGGGAGGAGCGCGGCGGCCTCGGGATCGCGCAGGGCGGCGAGCACCGCGGCCTGTGAGTCCGGTACGACCGTACTCACGACCACGGTGCCGCGCGCGTCCATCTCCGGTACAAGATCGGCGGCGAAGGCCATCGCCACGGAGAGGACCAAGAACATGAGCCTTCGTACCCGGGCGTTCGACCATCGTCAACGACTGGTGCGTAATTGTTTACGCACCGAACGCGGACTGCACGTCGGTCAGGATCTTGCCGGCCTCGTCGATGAGCAGTTGGAGGCGGTCGCCGAGGGCACCGGTGGCCTTCACGTCGTCACCGAGCACCTTGCTCTTGGACATCACTTCCATCGGGTTCTTGACGAGGCTCGGGAGCTTGCCGGGGAACCCCTTGCACTCGTCGGCGAGGCCCACCGCATCGGACTTGAGGCCGGTGACGGTGGTGATGCTGGAGTCCGCCGCGGACACGAGGCCGTTGACGGCGTCGATGCCCTTCTGGACGTTGTCGGGCACCGCGTCGGCCGCCTTCAGCTTGGGCATGCGGCCTTCGAGCGCGACACTGACCTTCTTGTCGGCCTTCTTCAGGAGGTCGGCGAGCGCGGTCTCGAGCGGGGCGTCGGTGGCCACTTCGAGCGCGGTGTTCACGTTGGCGCGCGCGGTCTTCAGCGAGGTGGTCTCGGCGGTGAGCTTGTCCTGGATGCCCTTGGCCTTGCCGAAGACGCCGTCGAACTCCGAGATTCCGGTCATCACGATCACCGGCAGGGGGTCGGCCTCCTTGGGCTTGCCCGCGAAGGCGATGGCGGGCAGGGAGGCGAGGGCGAGGATGGCGACGAAGTGGGCGGTACGCATGGATGTCCGGGGGGTTGGTCGCCCCCTTACCTCCCGGGTGGGGCCGATGCCACAGGTCGCCCAGTTACGCGGGCAGGTGCGCGTCCTCCACGGCTTCCGCCCCACGGTGCCCTCCACCCGGGCGCAGGCGCTCCAGGTGGTGAACACCTGCCATGCGCTGGCCGAGCGGGGGCACGAGGTCACGCTGCTGGCGAACCGCGCGAAAGGCAGCGAGGGCGATCCGGCGGCCGCGCTCGCCGCGATGGGGCTCGCGCCCACCCCAGGGCTGAAGCTCGAAATCGCGCCCACCGCCTGGAACCCTGGCGCCTCCCTGTGGTTCCGCTGGAAGTTCGGGGAGTGGGCAGAGCGCGCCGATCGCGACGCGGTCGTGTACCTCCGCGAGCTGCGCTACCTCGGCCTCCTCGGCGAGCGCCCCCGGGTGGTCTACGAAGCGCACTGTCTGGAACGGCTGCGTGAGGCTGAGGAGGGCGGCGACGTGGGGTTGATGGAGGCCTGGGAGCGGGCGGCGCTCGCCCGGTCGCAGGCCGTGGTGGCCAACAGCGGGGGCACCCTCGAAGCGCTCCGCGAGGCGTACGGGTCGGCCCTCCCGCCGATCACGGCCGTCGTGCACAATGCCAGCCGCACGGCGCCGCCGCCGTCGTGGGCGCCGACCTCGCCGCCGTTCGTGGCCTACGCGGGGAGCACGCGGAGCTTCAAGGGCGTGGCGGGGCTCGTCGAGGCCATGCGCGCGCTGCCGGAGCTCGAGCTGCGGATCATCGGCGGCGAGGGCCCGGAGGGTGCGCCCCCCAACGTGTGCGCCGTGCCGGCTGTGCCCTACGCGGCGCTCCCGGTCGAGATCGCGGGCGCCCGGGCGCTCGTGCTCCCGCTCGAGGACAACAGCTTCGGGCGCCGCTTCACCTCGCCGCTCAAGTTGTGGGACTACCTGGCCACGGGGATTCCGATCGTGGCGGCCGACCTGCCCACCGTGCGGGAGATCGCGGGGGATGCGCCCTTCTACTACCCGGCCGGCGAGGTGGCGGGGATGGTGGCGGCGCTGCGGCGGGCCCTCGCGGCGGGCGTGCAGCCGCGTCGGGTGCGCACCTGGGCCGACCGGGCCGAGGAGATCGAGGCCGTGCTGCTCGCGGCGCGCGCCTCCCCGCGGCGGCACGGATGATCCTGTACGTGGTGCGCTACCACCCCGCGCTGAGCGAGACCTTCGTTCGCGACGAGCTGCGGGCGCTGCACGAAGCCGGCGTGCGGGTGGAGCTGGCCGCCTTCGACGCGCGCGACAGCATGGGCGTCGAGGCGCTGCCGATGCGCGTACACGCGCAGCCGCACCGCTGGGGCTGGCTCCGTGCGCTGCCCGCGCTGGCACGCGAGTGGCTGCGGGCCCCCGGGCGGGTGCCGGCCCGCGTCCTCTGGCTGGCCACGCTTTTGCGGCAGGCGGAGCACGTCCACGTGCACTTCGCGGGCGAGGCCGCGGAGTGGGCCCACGCCGCCTGCGCCCGCGTGGGCCGCCGGTACAGCGTGACGGTGCACGCCGTCGACCTCTTCAAGCCGCGGCCCGCGCTCCCCCGGGTCCTCGCGGATGCCTCGGCCGTCGTGGCGTTCACCCGGTACAACTCCGACCTCATGTTGGAGCGCTACGGCATCCAGGCCGTCCGGCTGCGCTTCGGCCTCGACCTCGATCGCCTCGCCACCGCCTGCCCCGAGGCCTCGCGCCGCATCGTGAGCGTGGGGAGGAACGTGCCCAAGAAGGGCCTGGACCTCGTGCTCGCGCTGGCGGAGCGCCTGGGCGCCGAGGCCGAGGTGGTGGTCGTGAGCGACCTCCCCGCGAGCCCGCACGCGCGGGTGCTCGGGCTGCGGCCGCATCCCGAGGTGCTCGCGCTCTACGCCACGGCGGGCTGTTTCGTCCTCCCTTGTCGGCGCGCCCCGGATGGGGACATGGATGGACTCCCGGTGGCGCTGGTCGAGGCCATGGCGGCGGGGCTGCCCGTCATCACCACCGCCACCTCCGGAATCCCCGAGCTGGTGGACGAGAGCGTGGGCTGGCTGGTGCCGCCCGACGACCTCGGCGCGTTGGAGGCGGCGGTGCGGGAAGCGCTCGCCGATCCGGAGGCCCGGCGGCAACGCGGCGCTGCGGCGCGCAACCGGGTGTGGGCGCAGGGGTTCGAACGCGGGCGGCTCGCTGCGGCCATGATCAACGTGTTCCGCGAGGGCGCCGCGGCGGTGTCGCCGCCGCCGGCATCCGGGCACGCCGCTCCGCCGGTTTCCGGTTAGCCGCGGCCGCGCGGAGGTTCCTGTGCTCTGGCTCCTGATCGCCTGTGACACGCTCAACCCGACCTGGATCGACCAGCGCCCGGCCTGCAGCGCCGAACCTTACGCCTGGTCCGACGACCTCCTCTCCTACGTGGCGGCCGGCGAGGGCGATGGCACCTTCTCGGTCGACCCGATCGGCGACCCGCGCACCGACATCACCGGCGCATACAACCCCTACGACGGCGAGTTCGCCTACGAGACGGGGTACGCCGACGGCTACTGGCTGGCCTCGGCGCGCGTGGAGGCCGGCTTTGGGACGGTGTGGCACACCGGCGATCTCGACGTGGAGTTCGAGGAAACGACGGTCGACGTGCTCGGCGTCGAGGTGACGACCGGCCGGCGCGTCATCCGCGAAGGCTGCAAGCAGACGACCTACCGGTGGGACCCCGCGGTCGTTGAGCCGGTGTACGAGCGCTTCGATGGCGTCTACACGGGCGGCGTTTACTCCTGGGAGGCCGACGTCGACGACGTGGACTGGACCGGCACCCTCACCGAGGAGGGCACCGAGACGCAGGAGTACGCCGGCGGCGGGGTCACCGAGTCGTTGGAGGTGCATCCCGACGGCACCCGCGATCGCGCGTTCCTCATGGAGTCCACCGACCGGGACTACGAGGGCACCGAGCGCGTGGAGTTCGATGGGAGCGTGTCGCGCAGCTACGACATCCGCGAGGGGGGCGACACCATCTGCGAGGTGGACGAGGAGCTCGACTACTCCGGCGCCGGCACCGCCAGCTACGCCTGCGACGACGGCGACTACGAGTGCGAGTACATCGTGAACGTCGACGGCGACTGCCACTACGTTTGCGACGACGGGCAGCGCGGCTTCTGCTGAGCCGCGTTCAGCTTGGCGGCAGGTGAGGCGAGAGCCGGAAGGCGTGCAGCTCGGGCGTTGCGCCCCACAGGAGCTCGCTCCAGGCAGTGTTCGCGTGGGTACGCGAGCGCCACGCCGAGGTGGGCTCGCCGACGAGCGCCGTGAGCACGGCGCTGATCACCAGTTGGTGGGTGACGACCGCCACACGCTGGCCCGGGCTCGACCGCGCGGCGATGCCATGGAGGGCGGCCAGGGCGCGGTCCTGCACCTCGCGCATCGTCTCCCCCCCGGGGAGCCGCACGGCGCCGGGATCGGCGTTCCACGCGGTCAGCAGCTCTCCGTAGCGGCCACCGAGCTCGTGGGCTTCGAGGCCTTCGAGCTCGCCCTGGTGCATCTCGGTGAGGTCTCCCACCAGCTCCATCGCCCGGCCGGGGAAGGCCAGCTCCGCTGTGGTGCGCGCCCGCGAGAGGGGGCTCGCGTAGAGGGCATCCACCGGGCCCACCACGCCGGCGAGATCGGTCGCCTGCCTGCGGCCGGTTTCGTCCAGCGGGATGTCGGTTCGGCCCAGCACGCGCCGGTGGAGATTCCAGCTGGTCTGGCCGTGCCGAATGAGGAGGAGGAGGGGAGGTGTGGACATGCCGGCGGGATTCGCGATATCCAACTGCCTCCCCGGCGTCCCGCATGAGCACCAGCAAGAAAGGCTTCGACCCCCTCGGCAGCCTGTTCGACCTCCCCGAGCCCGGCCCTGCCGCCGCGCCGCCTCCCCCCGCCAAGGGGCAGGAGCTCCCCGACTCGCCCAACGCGAAGCCGGCTACGCCCCGCACCGGCCCCGATCCCGTGGAGCTGGCGAAGATCCTCGCCCGCGCCGCCCAGGCCAAGGCGGGCGCGAAGAAGCCCGCACCGAGCACCACGCTGGTGCCCGATGCGGCGCCCGGCGCGAAGCCCGCCAAACCCGCCAAGGCTGCCGCGCCCGCTGCGCCCGCTGCGCCCGCTGCGCCCGCCTCCCGTCTCTCCGCCGCGCCGCCTCCCCAGCGTGCGCTCAGCGCGGCCGATGCCATGCGTCTCGCCCAGGCCCAGGAGGCCCGGGCCGGGGTGGAGGGCGCGAAGGTGAAGCCGGCGGCTCCCGCGCCCGCTGCGGCTCCGGCCGCGCCTGCGGCTCCTGCAGCTCCGGCCGGCGCGCCCGCGCCCGCCGGGCCGCTGGGCGAGGATGGCCTCGTGGATGTCGTGAGCGGCATCATCAAGGACAGCCTGCCCTCCATCGGCGATGTCTACGTGGCACGCGCGCTGGTGATGGATGACCGCGGCGTGCTCACCGCGCTGTGGCGCGCCCACCGCGCCCGGTTCGTGGCCAACGGCGACTTCGCGGGCGCCGTGGCCGTGCTCGCCGTGCTGCGCGCGCTCGCGTCGGTCGCGCGCGGGCAGCTCGTGGCCGCCCACGCCGTCACCGACAAGTCGGACTGGCTCCTGTGGGTCGACCTCGGCAGCTCCACGCCCATCGCCGCCTTCAAGGATGCCCGGGCCTGGCTCGTCGGCTCCTGAGCGGCAAAGCTCGGGCGCTCAGGCCAGCGGCGCCGCGTCGAGGCTCTCAAGGATCGCTGCCAGCTCCGGCCCTTCCACCCGGTAGACCTCGTTGCAGAAGTGGCAGGTGACCTCGGCGCTGCCGAGATCGGCGAGGATACCGGCCACCTCGGCGGCGCCCAGCGAGCGGATCATCGTGACCACCTTCTCGCGGCTGCATCCGCAGCAGAAGCGGAGCTGGGCGTCGCCCACCAGCTCGACAGACTCGCCCGCGAAGAGGCCGAGCGCCAGCTCGTCGAAGAGGCGGCGGGGGTCGGCGAGCACGGTGTCGACGAGCGCGCGGAACGCCTCGGGCGGGAAGTGGGGCATGCGCTCCATCAGGAGCCCGTCGGCGTACTCCACGTCGCCGTCCTCTCCGAGCAGGGCGGCGAGGCGCACCCGCGAGTCGGACTGCTGGGACTCGTCGAGGTAGCGCTGCAAGGCGCCCTCCACCGACTCGCGCCGCACCTCGGCCACACCGCGGTAGAGCTCGGTGCGGCCCAGCGACTTGCTCACCGAGAGGAGCCCCACGAGCTCGGGCACATCGGCCAGATCGGTGGGACGGAAGCGCCCCCGGAGGGTGCCATCGCCGTTGAGCTCGAAGACGGCCGCACACGGGGGGGTTGTGATCTGCAGGTCGAAGGTGAGCCGCTCTTCGCCCTTGATGTGCGCCGAGAGCAGCGCGGTGGCCACGAGGCCTTCGGCGGCCCGCTTGCGGGCAGCGGGACCGAGGCTGTGCCGGTCGGCGAGCTCGTTGGCGGGGCCGGGGAGGCTCACGGAGAGGAGGCGGATGCCCGCGTTCCGGGCGAGCGCCACGAGCATGCGGCCGGGGAGGGGGGTTGCCATCGGGTCGGGGCTATCCACGCCCCGTCGTCTGCGCACGAACCCTGTGTGCGCCGGAGCGGGGCGGCAGGTCAGCCCTGAAGGCGCTCGCGCACGGGAGCGCCCGGGGGGAGCCACCGCCGCAGCGGCTCGGCCATCACGAGCGGCACCAACTGGAGGTCGGCCACGGAGCGCGCGCCCACGAGGACCATGGCCATGCGCAGCTCCTGCACGAAGCGGGTGATGGCTTCGTGGAGCGCGGCCTCGCTCACGGCGAGCGCCTGCAAGAGCGGGCGCGCCACGCCCACGCAGGTGGCGCCGAGGGCGATGGCCTTCGCCGCATCGAGCCCGTTCGCCACCCCACCGGTGGCGCACACCGCGAGCGGGAGCCCACCGAGCGCGCACACGCTGGCCGCGGTGGGAATACCCCAGTCGCGGTATCGCTCGGCGAGCGCGCGCTGGCCCTCCTCCGCCCGGTGCATCTCCACGGCCACCCAGCTCGTTCCCCCGGCGCCGCCGGTGTCCACGCTGCGCACCCCGGCTGCCACGAGGCGCTGCCCGACGGCGCGCGAGATGCCGCAGCCCGTTTCTTTCACCAGGACGGGCCGGCCCAGCTCCGCCGCCACCCGCCGGATCGTGTCCAGGCCGCCCCGGAAGTCGCGGTCACCTTCGGGCTGGGCCATCTCCTGGCCCACGTTGAGGTGGATGGCGAGCGCATCCGCCTCGGAGAAGGCCACCAGCTCCCGCAGCCGCTCGGTGGGGACGGCGGCTGCCTGCACCACCCCGATGTTGCCGACCAGCAGCGCCGTCGGCGCCACGTGGCGAACGCGGTAGCCCTCGGCGATCCCGCGCGAGAGCAGGGGGCGCTGCGAGCCGAAGCAGAAGCCGATGCCGTGGGCCTCGGCCGCGGCTGCGAGCGCGAGGTTGATGGCTTCGGCGCGGGGCGTTCCGCCGGTCATCGCGGCGATGACGAGCGGCGCGCGGAGGCGCTTGCCGAGCCAGTCGGTGGAGAGGTCCACCTCGTCGATCGTCAGCTCGGGGAGGGCGTCGTGCAGGAAGTCGATGTGCTCCCACGCGGCCGACTTCTGGAGAAAAGCCACGTCGCCGCTGGTGGCGAGCGCCAGATGGTCGGCCTTTCGGGAGGCGATGTCCTGCGGTCCGGGCATCCTCGGCCCCGGCTAACCGGTTAGGCGGAGCCCGGAGATTGCCATGCTGACGCTGCTCCTGGCCGGGTGCTTCCTGGTGGTCGACGAGGACACCTTTCCCGATCAGTACGCCTCCCTCACCTGCAACCGCATGATGGAGTGCAACCGCGGCTACTTCGAGGCGGAGTACGACGCGGACATGGAGGATTGCATGGACGAGTACGTCGATGCGATCGAGGACCTCGACAGCGACTGCGATTTCGATGATGACGAAGCGCGCGACTGCCTGGAGAAGGTGCAGTCGTCCACTTGTGGCGACCTCTGGGAGGACTACCCGAAGGACTGCGGACAGGTGTACACCTGCTCCGGCATGGACTTCGGCTTCTAGGTCCGTCCGTTACCGCACCCAGCCCGCCGGGGGGGCCACCCGCACATCGATGGTGCGGAGGCCCGCGCGCTCGCAGGCGAGGGTGAAGGCGGCCAGAGCCTCCGGGTCGGAGAGGAGCGCCACGGCGATGTCGCCACCTCCGGCCCCCGAGGGCTTGGCGGCACCGCCGTGCTCGATGGCGAGGGCGGCCGTGGCGGCGAAGGCCGGCAGGTCGTAGGCGATGCCCGCGGCCGCGGCCATGGCCCGGAGCAGGGCGTAGGCCTCGCGGGTGGCGCGGATCGGCTCGGTGGCGAAGGCCTCCACGAGCCGGGCGCTCTCCGCCACGAAGGCCGCGCGACCCGACCCGGCGAGGTACTGCCGCACCCGCGGCCCGGTGCTCGCGGACTGGCCCGACCACACCGCCACGATCGGCGGGCAGGCCAGCTCGGCGCCATCGCGGAACCGGCGCACGCCGCCCCTGAGCGAGGCGAACACATCGATGCCGCTGCCGCCGCCCTGCACGGCCGCGTGCGCCTCGGCCGCGCGCTCTGGCGGCAGCCCCGCCGCGAGCACCGCCGCCACCGTCGCAGCAGCCGAACCGCCGAAGCCGGGCTTGCCCGCGATCCCCACGACGGGCCGGGCGTCCTCGAAGTGGTAGTGGGCGCTCGGGGCCTCGCCGAGCACGGCCCGCACGAAGCTCCCGTCGCCGGGCGTGGTGCACCCGCTCCCGGCGCTGACGGTGCAGCGGACGCCGCGGTCCACCGCGGCCACCACGGCGGGCGCGCCGTCGAGCACCGCGTACTCGCCGAGGAGAACGAGCTTTCCGGGCGCCTCCACCACGCCGAGGCGCGGCGAGGGGGAGCTCACGGAACGAGCCGGGCCGGCCCACCCGGATGCAGGATGTGCACCTGGTCGGCCACCCGCGCGAGTCGCTCGGCCACGACGTCGGCGTGGGCGGCCTCGACGAGCACCTTCACGTTCGGGCCGGCGTCCATCGTCCACGCGCAGGGCACGCCCTGGTCGCGCAGGGAGCGCACGCATTCCTGCGCCCAGACGGAGCCGCTCTTCCAGTAGAGCACGGGGGGGTCGGCCGCCATCATGCTGGCGTGCATCCGGAGGGCGGAGCGCTCCATGACGCGCCCGAGCGCGAGCAGGTCGCGGTCGCGGATCGCCGCGCGGGCCTCGGCGAGGTCACGTGGCGCGCTCGCCACCCAGGCCGGGTAGAACGGGGACGTCTCCTGGGTGCGCAGCATGCCGTCGCGGCTGGACACGCCCTTGGGGCCGGCGTCGAAGATGGCCACGAGCATCCGCACGTCCCAGTGGTCGACCGGCGCGATTTCGAAGGCGTAGCTGTCCATCCCATCGTCCCGCTCGCCGAGCTTCCACTCGGCCCAGCCGCCGAAGATGGACCGCGAGGCGCTCCCCGAGCCCCGCCGGGCCATGACGGAGAGCTGCTCCACGGTGCGGGGGTGACCCGCGGCGGCGGTGGCGGCGAGCACGAGGGCCGCAAAACCCGAGGAGCTCGACGCCAGCCCGGCCGCGGTGGGGAAGTCGTTGTCGGACGCCACGCGCACGCGGGGGCGCCAGCTGTCCACGAGGTCGCACACGGCGAACACCTTGCGGGCCTCCTCGGCGCTCGCGGGCCGGCCGTTGAACACGAGCTCGTCGCGTTCGGCGCCCCACTCCACGGTGGTGGTGGTGGAGAAGGGGGCGAGCGTGAGCGAGAGGCTGCCCACCGAGGGGAGGTTGAGCGGACGGTCGCGTTTTCCCCAGTACTTGCAGAGCGCGATGTTCGGGTGGGCAACGGCGGTGGCGACGGGCACGGCGGGTCCTAGGCTCGGGGGAGCGTGGCGGCGATCTCGGCAACGTAGACGCCCCCGCGGGCGAGCGTCTCCGCCGCGCGACGGACGGCATCTTCGGTGCGGGCATCGACGAGGGCGATGGCGATGCCGCCGCCGCCGGCGCCGGAGAGCTTGGCGCCGGTGCTGCCTGCCGCCTCCATGCTCCGGCAGAGCTCGTCGAGCTCCGGCGTGCTCACGCCGATGAGGCGCAGGCAGCGGTGCGCATCGGTGAAGTACCCCCCGATCGGATCGCCGCGGGGGATCGAGGCGGCCGCCATCTCCACGAGGGCGCCGAGCCGCATGATGAGCTCGGTAGGGTTCCGGCGGCGCACCGACTCCACCATCTGCGCGGTGTTGGAGGGGGTGCCGGTGTTGGCGATGACGAGGCGCAGCGGCTGGCCGATCCGCAGCTCTTCCGCCGGGGAGCCCTTGCGGAACAGGAGCGCGCCGCCGCTCGCGCTCACGGTATGGTCGAGCCCGGAGGGGTTGCCGTGGAACACCCGCTCCAGCGCGAACCCGCGGTCGACCAGCTCCCGGAGCGAGGCCTCGCGCCCCTCCAAACGCGCGAGCGCCCGGACCACTGCGATGGCGAGCGCCGCCGACGAGCCCATGCCGCACCCGGCGGGGAGCGTGCTCTGGATGCGCACGCCGGTGCCGTCGGCCGGCACGACGCTCGCGAGGGCGGCGGCGAGCCGATCGTCGCGGATGCTGGTCTCCTCCACGCGGGAGGGACCCGGGCGGCGGTACACGGTGACGGTGGTGGCGAGGCTCACGGCGGCGGCGATGGCGCGGTGGCCGAAGACGACCGCGTGTTCGCCCAGCAGGATGACCTTGCCGGGCGCGCTGGCGGAGACCTCCGTGCGCTCAGCGGCCGCGGGCGTCGGACTCGGGATCACCGGCATGACCACCGGTGGGGGCGGGGGCGGGGCGCTCGGCAGGACGGAGCCCGCGGGCGCCGAGGGGGCGCCCCCCGCGGGGTTGGCGCCGCCGAAGCGGTTCGGGTCGAGCCGGCGGCGCACGGGCGCGACCGGACGATTCCTGGGGAGCCGCGGGTCGTCGTCGCCCATCTGCTCCACCTCGCCGATGGCTTCGGGCTCGATGGCTTCGGGCTCCAGGGCGGCGGGCTCGGGCTCCACGACGGCCGGCTCGGGCTCCACGGCGGCTTCTGCCTCCCCGTCCGGCTCGGCCGGTTCGTGGAGGTCGGGGCGGGACCACTCGTGGAGGGTCGGCTCCTCGTCCTCCTCCGTGGGCTGGGGGGCCCGGGCCGGCTCCTCGATCAGCCGGGGCTCGTCGAAGGCCTCGAGCGAGGGCG
Source organism: uncultured Pseudomonadota bacterium (assembly GCA_903885375.1). Lineage (GTDB taxonomy): Bacteria > Myxococcota_A > UBA796 > UBA796 > SXON01 > SXON01. The sequence continues at coordinate 22,591 of CAISIK010000032.1, read as the reverse complement.
GCCGCCCGGGGGCCAGCGGGGTGTGCGGGTCGCCCTCCTCCTCGGGGGGCGAGAGCTCCCGCGCCGGACCCCACGCGGTGGGCTCCTCGGGATCGAACCCTGCGGCGGCTGGCTCCGCCGTCGCCGCCGCCAGCTCCTCCGTCGTCGCTACCGCCTCCGTCGCCGCTACCGCCTCCGCGGTCGCCGCGGCCTCCGCCACAGCCGCCTCGGCGGTCGCCGCGGCGTGCTCCGGTGTCAACGTGCTGGTGGGCAACCTCAGCGCTTGGGCCGGCGCGGCGCTGGCCGGTCCGGACAAGGGGGAGAGCGGCACCGACAGGGAGGCCGGGCGCGCGAAGAGGCCGCGTCCCTTGCCGGAGCCGCTCACGAGCGCAGCTCGGCGAGCACCGCCGCGGCTCGCTCAACCGTGAAGTCGCTCGCCGCGACCAGGGCCTGCACCACCGCATCCACCTCGGCGCCCGCGGCCCCGGCCCCGCTCGCCACGGCGCGCGCGTGCATCCGCATGTGCCCCTCCTGGATGCCCTCCGTGGCCAGGGCGCGCAGGGCGCCGAGGTTCTGGATGAGGCCGACGGCCGCCATCAGGATGGACAGCTCGCGTGCGCCCCGAATGCCCGTGAGCGCGAGGTTGGCCTTGACCGTGGGGTGCACGCGGATCGCGCCCGACACCGTGCCCACCTGCATCGGCAGGGCCAGCTCGCCCACGAGCACGCCATCGCGCACGCGCCAGGTGGAGAGCGCGCGGTACTGCCCGGACCGCGCCGCGTAGGCGTGCGCCCCCGCCTCGATGGCCCGCCAGTCGTTGCCGGTGGCGAGCGCCACGGCATCCACCCCGTTCATGATGCCCTTGTTGTGGGTGGCGGCGCGCCAGGGGTCGACCCACGCAAACCGCCACGCCGCCGCGATGCCCTCGGCGATGCTGGCGCCATCGACATCCCCGTTGGTGAGGACCCCCACCGGGATGGCCACGCGCGCGCGCGCCACGCGCCGGTCGGCGAGGTTGGAGAGGATGCGCAGGCCCGGCCGCCCGCCGGTGAGCCGGACGAGCTCGGGGCACAACCGCTCGGCGATGGTGTTCACCATGTTGGCGCCCATCGCATCCACACAATCCAGCAGGAAGTGGAGCACCACCATGGCCTCGGGCGTTTCGCCCGGCTCGTCGTACAGGAGCTCGCGGACCTCCATGCCCCGGATGCCGCCGCCGAGCGACACGATCTGGGGTTGGGTGGCCTCGGCGATCTTCGTGAGCTCCGGGATGGCGGCGCGGATGAGATCGGCCGCTCCGGGGGGGCAGCCCGTGAGCTGCACCTGCCCGATCATCACGCTGTCGTCGCACTCACCGGTGACCCCTCCGGCCTCGCGGGTGAGCTTCGCCATGTTGCTCACCGCCGCCACGACGCTCGGCTCCTCCACAACCATCGGGACGAGGTGATCGCGCCCGTTGAGCCGCAGGTTCACGGCCACGCCGTTGGGCAGGGCGAAGGTGCCGACCACGTTCTCGATCATGTGATCGGCCACGCCCAGCGGGAGACCCCCATCCGGGCCCCAGGCCTCGGGGGCGTCGGGCAATCCGGCGCCCGCGAGCGCGGCGGCTCGGCGTTCGTGGGGTCGCAGACGGAAGAAGCCGGGGAGGCGCGAGGAGGGCATCTCGTGGCCCCTATCGCCGCTCCACACCCTACGCGAGAGCGCCCGCGTAGAAGCCGTCGAGTACCGCTTTGTACTTGGCTTCTACCGACTTGCGCTTCACCTTGAGTGACGGTGTGAGGTCGCCCTCTTCCTGGGTGAGGTCGCGCGGGAGGATGGCGAACTTCTTGATGCTGGAGTGCGAGGGCAGCTCCTTGTTCAAGGACTCCACGGCGGCTTCGATCTCGGCCTTCACCAGGGGGTGCCCCACGAGCGTGGCGTAGTCGGCGCCTTCGAGCCCATGTGCGCGGGCCCAGCCCGGTGCGCTCTCCGGCGAGAGGCTCACGAGCGCGGTGCAGAAATTGCGGTTGTTGCCGTGGACGATCACCTGCGAGATCAGCGTGCTGCGCGTCTTCAGCTTGCCTTCGAGCTCCTGGGGGGCCACGTACTTGCCGCCGGAGGTCTTGATGAGGTCCTTCTTGCGGTCGGTGATCTTCAGGTAGCCGTCGTCCATCACGCCGATGTCGCCGGTGAGGAGCCAGCCGTCGCCGTTGAGCGATTCGGCGGTGGCTTCGGGGAGGTTGTAGTAGCCCCGCATCACGCCGCGCCCGCGGATGAGCACCTCGCCGTCGGCCGCGATCTGCACCTCCACGCCCGGGAGCGGCGGGCCCACGGTGCCGAAGCGGAAGTCCTCGGGACGGTTTACGAAGCTGGCCGCGCTCGACTCGGTGAGCCCGTAGCCTTCGGCGATCACGATGCCGGCGCCGTGGAAGAACTCCGCGATCTCACGCGAGAGCGGCGCGGCTCCGGAGATGAAGAAGCGGATGTTGCCGCCGAAGACGGCGCGGATCTTCTGGAACACCACCCGGTCGGCGAGGGCGTACTTCAGGGCGAGGAGACCAGTGGGCTCCTTGCGCTCCTGCCGCAGCTTGCTCACCTCCTTGCCCACCGCCACGGCCCACGTGAAGATCTTCAGGCTGAAGCCGCCCTTCTCCCGCGCGCCGGACACGATCTTGTTGTAGACCTTCTCGAAGATGCGCGGCACGGCGCCCATGAAGGTGGGCTTCTGCTCGGCGAGGTTGGCGACGAGCGAGTCGATGTCCCCATCCACGGCGGTGGCGAACCCGATGCGGAGCTGGGCGCACTCCAGCACCTTGCCGAAGCTGTGCGCGAGCGGCAGGAAGAGGAACTGCTTGTCTCCCGGCGAGAGCAGGCCGATCGAGTCGATGGCCTCGCCTTCGAAGACCCAGCAATCGTGTGTGAGCACCACACCCTTGGGGTTGCCGGTGGTGCCGGAGGTGTAGATCAGCGTGGCGAGGCGGTCGGAGCCGATCGCATCGGACACCCGCTCGTATTCGCCGGGGTGCTCCCGGTCCCACTCGGCGCCGCGCCGCTCGAGGTCCTCGAGGCTGAGAACCCACCCGTCGGCGGTGGAGGCACCGTCGATGACCACGACCGCTTCGAGGCCGGGGAGCTCCCGCCGCGCGGTCTGCAGCTTGGCCACCTGCTTGTCGTTCTCCGCCACCACGATGCGGGCCCGGCTGTCGGAGAGGATGTAGGCGATCTCGGCGGGCGTGGAGGAGGGGTAGATCGTGGTGCACGCGCAGCCGGCGCACAGGATGCCCATGTCGGCGAGGATCCATTCGAGGCGCGTGCCGGACTGGATGGCCACGCGGTCGTCGTCGCCCATGCCCAACGAGCGGAGGCCGCACGCGATGTTCCGCGCGCGCACGCCCACCTCGCGCCACTGCATCGTGCGCCAGGCGCCCGCTTTCCGGTAGTAGTACGCATCCCCATCGGGGGTGGAGTGCACCCGATGATGAAACATTTCCGCGACGGACTTGAAGCTGGCGGCAGGCATCCGCGCAACTATCGCCCTACTCCGGGTATCGCACCCGATTTGCCGGCACCGTCCAGGCCGACAGGTCGTTCCACGAGGAGACGAGGTCGATCCGCGTGTTCTGGAAGCGGCCGTCGACGGCCACGATCTCGTCCACCCAGTACAGGAAGCTGTAGGGCTGCTGGCTGTACACCCGCTTCTCGAAGTCGCCCCACAGCTCACTGGCGCGGGCGGGGTCGGTCTCCGAGGCCGCCGCGTGCAGGAGGCGTTCGGACTCCGCATCGCTGAAGGAGGTGAAGTTCAGCTCGCCGCCGGTGGAGAAGGTTCCGCTCGGGTCGGGCTGCAACCCCGACGTCCACCCGCTGTAGATCGCGTCGAAGTCGCCGGCCACCATCCGGCGGAGGAGCGCGGTGGAGTCGAGCGATTCGAGCTGGGCGTCCACCCCCACGGCCCGGAGCTGGGCCTGCATGAGCGCCGCGGCCTGCTCGCGCCGCGGGCTTCCCGCGGGCAGCAGGAGGGTGAAGCGGAAGTCGGTGCCCGCCTTGTCCACCACCCCGTCGCCGTTGCTGTCGGTCCAGCCCGCCTCGGCGAGGAGGCGCCGGGCCTCGTCGGGGGAGTAGGCGAGGGGCGCGATCACCGGGCGGATCGCGCACAGTTCGGGCGTGATGGTGCCGAGGGCCCGGGTGGCGTACACCTCGCCGCTGGTGGGCGAGGTGAGCGTCTCGGCGATCAACCGATCCACGTCGAGCGCGGTGGTGAGGGCGGTGCGCACGCGCACGTCGGCGAAGAGCGGATGCGGACCGGGAGCCCGGGTGCGGCCGGGGTCGGCGCGCTCGTCCACCACGCGCAGGTCGGCGGGGTTCACCTGGTTCCAGCCTACGTAGTCCATGGAGCGGTACCCGCGGCGCACGAGCGCCAGGCCGGGAGCACGGGAGGCCAGCGCGTCGGCGTCGGCCACCTGGATGCCCTCCACGAGGTCGACCGTTCCCCCGCCAATGGCGGCGAGCCGGTCGGCGTACTCCGGGATCACCTTGAAGATCACGCGGCGGAGCCCGGACGGAGCGGACGGGTACCCCGGGTTCGGCTCGAGCACGAGCGATTCGCCCTTCTTCCACTCCGCCACCCGCCAGGGCCCCGAGGAGAGCGGTGTGGTCGTGTTCAGCGGGTGGCTACGCAGGCCCGACCGGTTCTGGCCGGGCAGGCCGAGGATGTGGTTCGGGACCACCTGCAACAGGGCGGCGGTGGCCACGAGCGCCGTGGGATCGCCCGGCGTGCGAACCCGGTATTGAACGTGGTGCGCGTCGATCACCTCGGGGCGGGCGACCGGGTCGAGCAGGCCGAGCGAGTCGCCCCGCGAGCTGCCCACCTCCTTGTCGTTCGCGATGCTGCTCGCCAGCGCGAGGTCGGCGGCGGTGACCGGGGTGCCATCCTCCCAGTGCAGGTCGTCACGAAGCTGCAGCTCGAGGGTGAGGCCGTCGGCGCTCCACTGCCAGCTCTCGGCCAGCTCGGCGTTGAACTTCAGCTCGCAGCGGAACTGCGGGTCGAGCGGGCGCGCGCCGATGAGGTCGAGCACCGCGAGCTCGAACGAACTGGCGGCGAGCGGCGAGAGGAGGTCGCTCGCATCCTTTGCCACGGCCACCACCAGCGTGTCGAGCGGCGAGGCCGCGGGCGATTCGGCGGGCGATTCGGTGCCGCAGCCCCACAGGAAGCTGCCCAGGAACGCGGCTCCGGCGGGGGGGGTGAGCTTCATCCGGGGTCGCTTATACCACGACACTCCCGGTGGCTTCGGCTACGCTGGCAGCATGTGGCTCGTGCTCATCGCCTGTGTTCCCATCGAGATCGAGGTGCCGGGCGACACCGCGCCCGACCCGGCCTCGGACATCGACCACGACATTCCAGGAGACACTTCCACGCCGCCCGACGACACCGGCGAGGAGCCCGACGACGACTACGATGGCATCTACACCTCCGACGAGGTCCACAACTTCGACATCGAGCTCGGCGAAGAGGCGCTGCGGGCGCTCCGGCGGGACCCGAAGGTGTACGTGGAAGGCGCGGTCAGCGTGGACGGCGAGCGGTTCGACTCGGTGGGCGTGCGCCTCAAGGGCTCCGGCTCCTTCCAGGACCTCTCGGGCAAGGCCGCGTTCAAGATCGACTTCAACGCCTACATCCCCGACCAGAGCTTCCATGGAAAGGGCAAGGTCACGCTCAACAACATGCTGCACGACGCCACGCAGGTGCACGAGGTCGTGGCCTACGCCGCCTTTGCCGCTGCGGGCCTCCCCCATTCGCGCGTGGGCTACGCCTGGGTCACGGTGAACGGTGAGGACTACGGCCTCTACTCCAACGTGGAAACGCCCGACCGCGACTACCTCGAGCGCAACTTCGGCCAGCGCGAGGGCAACCTCTACGAAGGCGGCTACCCCTACTACCCGGACTCCTGGGACCACGCGGACTTCACCCAGGCGGAGGTGGAGCACTTTGAGCTCGAGGTGGGCACCGAGGTGCAGTGGGCCGATGTGCACGCGGTGGTGGATGCCCTCGCCGCGGAGGACCTCGAAGGCGAGCTCTCGCAGGTCGTCGACCTCGACCAGTACGCCCGCTTCCAGATCATGGAGGCCTGGGCCGGCCAGTGGGATGGGTACGCCTTCGCCTCGAACAACTTCCGCATCTACTTCGACCACGGCGGCACCGAGAAGATGTCGATGGTGCCTACCGGGCTCGACTACTGCTTCACGTCGTACGGGGGGCGCCTCTCGCGGGCGAGCTCCCCGCTGGGCGCGACCTGCCAAGGGGATGTCGAGTGCAACGCCCACTTCGGGGCCGTGGTGGAGGAAACGCTCGCCCAGGTGGACAGCGCCGAGCTGGCGGCGTTGATGCACGAAACCTCGGACTTCATCGAGCCGTGGGTGGAGCGGGATCCCCGCAACTACGTGGAGGTCGGCTCCTCCCTCGATGCGCAGCTCGCCGAGATGGAGTCCTGGATCGAAACGCGCTCGGGCACCGTCGGCCGCTGGTACAAGGCCGACTGACTCAGCCCGCCGCGGCGGCGTCGGCTCCGAGCGTGAGGCGGCGGAACACCTCTTCGAGGGAGCTGCGCTCGCGCGAGAGGTCGGTGAGGCGGAGGCCCCGGGCCACGGCGAGGTCGAAGAGGTCGCCGCGGATGTCGCGCTCGGCGAAGACCTCGTAGGCGTGGGTGCCGGGCACGTCGGCCGCCTGGAGCGCCACTCGCTGCACGCCGGGCACCCCTTCGATTGCGGCGCGGATCGCCGGCTCCGCCAGGCGCACGGCGCCGTCGTTGAAGGTGACGCGGAAGAGATCGCCCCCGGCGATGGCGGCCCGGACCTGATCGATGGGCGCATCGGCCACGAGCTCGCCGTGGTTGAGGATGAGCACACGATCGCAGGTGGCCTGCACCTCCTGGAGGATGTGCGTGCTCAGGATGACGGTGCGCGATTCGCCGATCCTACGGATGAGGTTGCGGATGGCGAGGATCTGGTTCGGGTCGAGCCCGCTCGTGGGCTCGTCGAGGATGAGCACGGGCGGCTCGTGCAGGAGCGCCTGCGCGAGGCCCACGCGCTGCCGGTAGCCCTTGCTGAGCGTACCCACGCGCTGGCCGAGGCGGTCGCTCACGTCGCACTCCTCCGCCGCCCGAGCGATGCTCCGGGCGCGCTCCCCGCCGGCGAGGCCGCGCACGCGCCCGATGAAGTCGAGGTAGTCGCGCACGAGCATGTCGCCGTACACGGGGGCCGCTTCGGGCAGGTAGCCGATGTGCCGCCGGACCTCGAGGCTCTCGGCCACGCAGTCGAAGCCGTGCACGCGCGCGCTTCCGCCGGAGGGGGACTGAAAGCCGGTGAGGATCTTCATCGTCGTGGTCTTGCCCGCGCCGTTGGGGCCCAGAAATCCCACAATCTCGCCTTTCGCCACTCGAAAGTCGATGCCCTTGAGCGCCGCGAAGTCCGCGAACGACTTTCGCAGGCCCGCGACCGCGATCATCTCTTGCATGAGGCGACGCTTACCACGTTCGCGCATGCGCAGGTCCCGGGAAAGCGTGCTACCGTGCGCCGCGCCGGAGGCTTCCATGCTCATCTTCCTCGCCCTGCTCGCCTGTACCGACAACGCCCTCATCGTGGATGGCGAGAGCAGCGCCGGCACCTCCCTCGACGACACGGGAGATCAGGCCGCGCTCGATGCCGAATGGGATGGTGCCCGCCTCGTGATCGAGAGCCCCGCCTCCGCGGCCTTCCTGCCCTACGAAGAAGCGGCCACCTTCAGCGCGATGGTCATCGCGGCGGATGGCACGCCGACCACCTTCACCGACATCACCTGGAGCACGGACCAGGACCCCGAGTGGGCGCTCGGTGGCGCCCTCGTGGAGGATGGCAGCCTGCCCGTGGGCACGCACGCCATCACGGCCGAGGCGCTCCTCCCCAACGGCGATCGGCTCGCCTACACCGTGGGCGGCGTGCTCGTGCAGAGCATCTACGCCGGCGTCTACGTGGGCGATCTCGCGATCACCGCGAGCGGCGACTACAACGGCCAGACCCTCTCGCTCGGCTGCTCCGGCGCGCTCACCCTCGTGGTGGATGCCGAGGGCCGCACCGTCGAGGGCGATGCCGGCTGCCTCCTGAGCCTGCTTGGCTACGACATCGACACCGCCTACCTCTTCGACCTCGAAAATGCCGACGGCGACCTCACGGGCACCGCCAGCATCGACCTGCAGATCTACGAGCTCCCGGTCGACACCGAGGGCACCCTCAGCGAAGAGGGTGAGCTCTCCGGCGCGTTTGCGGCCGATGTGGCCGGGTTCCTCGCCATGGAAGGGGCCTACGAGGCCACGCGCATCACCCGCGACCTGAGCACGGTGCAGTAGGGGCGGTGCGCGGGTCCCGGTCGCGTTGGGGCGAAGTCCACTGCCGCGCACCGCGGCGCCGCAGGGAGCGCTGAAGTGCTGGTCCTCCTGCTCGCCACTGGCGCCTGGGCCGCCCGCCCCTCGGGGGAAGGTCGCGTGGTGATCGCCGACCCGCCTTTGGTGTGCCACCACGACGGCGAGGACGATGGCAGCTGTGCCCTCGTGCTGGCGGGCCTCTCGCAGGCCTGGGCCGTGCAGGTCGATGCGCTCGGCTTTCGCGCGCCGGTCCCCGATGGCGACCTCGGCGGCGGCCCCGAGCTCGACGTGTACCTCTCCCACGCGGGAACGGGCGGTGCGGGCGGCGCGTACGTCACTTGCGATGGCGCCGAGGCCGACCCCTGCGTGGATGTGGCCGCCGGGGATGGCCTCTCGTCCACCCCGGCCTACATCGTCATCGATCCCGACACGCCGGCCGACCAGCTGAGCGCCTATGCGCGGCACGAATTCGCGCATGTGCTGCAGTACGCCACCGACTTCGAGGAGCCCTTCCTCGACCTTTGGGAGGGGGTCGCCGTGGCCGCCGAGGCGTGGACAGACCCCACGGCGCCCATCGACCCCGGCCCCATCGCCGACTACCAGTCGGCGCCCTGGGCCAGCGCCGTCCTGCAGGACGGGTACACGCTCGACGAGCTGTACGGGCTCTGGTCGTACTACGAGTACGGCGCGGCCGTGTGGGTGCGATGGCTCGACGAGCGCCATGGTGATGGCGCCGGGTCCATCGGGCCCGCGCTCTGGGCCGCCACTGCCAACGACCCCGGTCCCAACGAGCCCGACGTCCTCGACGCCTGGGCCGCCGTGGGCGGCGATGTCCCCGGCGACCTCATCGCGTTCAGCCGCTTCCGCGGTACGCTCGGCACCGGGGCCGGGCCGGCCTGGCTCGGCGGGCTGCCGGAGTCCACGCGGTTGAAGTGCGAGGGCGAAGTGCGCGCCGACGCCACCGCAGAGGGCGAATGGACGGCCGAGCACGAGGTCTGGCCGCTCGGGATGGCGTGCCTGTCGTTCGTGCACGACGGCGCCGTGGCGGTGGAGCTCCAGGACGCCGGCGACTTCGTGATCGTCGACCTCGACGACACAGTCGACGCACCCGCCGATGCCGCGCTCCGCCTCGACGGCGACGGCACCGCGCGCCTCGCGCTCCTCCGTCTCCCGGCCGATGGCTTCGATGCCGACGACGCGCTCGTGGCCGAGGTTCCCACGCTCCTGTGGCGGAGCGAGGCGCCGGGCTGCGCCTGCGCGGTCGGGTCGGGTGGCGCGGGCGGAGGGGCGGCCGGTTGGCTGGTGGGTTTCGGCGCGGCGCTCTGGTTACGGTCGCGAAGAGGTTCCCGTCATGCTCCTCTTCCTTGTGTCCCTGGCCCACGCCGCCCGCTTCACTGAGACAAGCCTGCAGACCATGGCGGTCCAGCTGGCCCCCGAGGTGGAGGCCGCGGCAGGCCGCCGCTTTCTCGAGGTCCCGCCGATTGTCATCGACGATACGGCGCACATCCTCGTCACCGCCGAGAGCCTGACGCGCGGGGAAGGGCCGGAGGTCCCGCTCGCGGCGCCAATCCGCGAGACCATCCAGTCGGCCCTTGCGGTGTACGTCAACGGCGAGACGACCATTTTCGTGAACTCGGATCGGGTGGGCGCGTTTCTCTCTGCGATGGAGAGCTGGAAGGGGTCGGCCGAGGCCCACATGCGGTGCGTGATGGCGCACGAGCTCACCCACGCGCTCCAGCATCAACGCGGGGAGTCCCCGCCCCCCGACGAGGCGGGCACGTTGCTCCTCGAGGGGCACGCCACATGGGTGGCTGCCCAGGTTTGTGATCCCCGACTCCGCGACATCGGGAACGCCGCAACCGGCACCCACCTTCTGCAGTCGGCCTTGCTCAAGCCCGCCCAGCGGCCGTACGTGGTGGGTGAAGCTGCGGTTTCCACGCTCCTTGCCGGCGCCGGAACGGAGGCGTTCTGGTCTACGCTCAACGGTGCGCGGGTGTCCGCCGAGGAGCTGGACGACCTCGCGGATGGCCGCCGACAACCGGGGGTCGACCCCGACCAGATGGGCAACAACCTCAGCTTTGCGGCCACCTGGGGGAAGCCGTCCCGGGAAGTGGAACACAGCTACATCACCGCCGCGAAGCTCCTCGACCCGTCGCGGCACCGCATCATCGCCGGGGGCGGCCCGGCCGTCGTCCTCAAGTGGATCTGGGAGGGCATGGAGGCCGCCGCCGTCGATCTCGCCTTCGATTCTGCGGAGGTTGCCGAGGCGGTGCTCGACGGGCGCCGCGGAGCGTTCTCCAGCTTGTACGTGCCGACCCTGTTCCCCCTCGGGGGGTACGCCGGCATCAGCGTGGTGCCCCGACTCCCGGCGAAGAGCACCCCCGTGGGCTCGCTGGGTGGTTTCTCGGCCACGGCGCGCCTGTTGGCGGGCGGCCCGTACCGTGAGCTCTGGAGCCAGCAGGGCGGCCACCTTCGCGGCGTCGTGGTTCGGGGCCCCGTGCCGCTGAAGGAGGTGCGCGCGGCGCTCCTGGAGTGGTCGGGGCTCCCGTTGCCTGGCCCCGCTCCGGGCCCTGCGGCCCCGCGGGCTGCGGCCGTGCTGGCGCGGCTTCGCGCCCTCCCGCCCGCATCCCCCGACGTGGTTTCCACGTCGTTCCTCGGGTCGCGGATCCGGTCGGCCACGCGCAATCGGGGGGACTGCCTGGCGGTGTACCGGAAGCTCGAGCCCCATGTTCGGCCGCGAGCTCGCGGCGGCGGTGCGGGGAGAGGCCGTTCGTTGTGCCCGGGAGCTCGATCAGACCGAGGCGCTCAAGGTGCTGGCGCCCACCCCGGCGCGGCCCGGGCGGTGAGCCCTCCGGCTCAGCCTTCGATGGCGAACGCCCAGGCTTCCCAGAGCTCCGTGGGGCCGGCCCGCGGTACGAAGAAGCCCTCCATCCAGGGCACCGCCACGTAGCGGCCCGCTTCCGCCGGCAGCGGCACGCGGAAGTGGCCCGTGGCCAGCTCCACCGGCGCCAGCTCCACGCGGGCGGCGGTGGGCGACCAGTAGGTGCCGCCATCGCGCGTGTGCAGCCGGAGGGCGCAGCCCTCCTCGTCGAGTCGGTAGAGGCGCCACTCGACCTCGTGCACATCGAACAGGGCGGTGCCGGCCGGAGCAGTGCCCACCTCGGCGCCGGCGGGCAGGCAGTAGCGCTGCTCCTCGGCCGTGGCGGAGCGGGCGAGCCCCGGAGAGGGAACGGGACGGTAGTCGGGCTCGATGTACAGGCCGGGCTCGGTGGGCCAGGCGCGGAGCATCACCCGTTCGGGCTCCGGGGAGAGGAGACCCGTGGCGTCGATCTCCATGGTGGCGCCGGCGTAGGCGGGGTGCGACACCGCAAACCGATGCAACGCGCGCTCACAGAGCACGCGGAACGAGCCATCGGCCGCCGACACCGCCTCGCACCCCTTCGCCTGCACCCGCGCGCCCTCCACGGGGGCCCCCGCGAGGTCGGTGACGCTGCCGGTGAGCTCGACGGCGCAACCGGCGAGGAGAAAGGTCCACATCAGGATTGTTTGGCCTAGCCGATCACCAACGCATGGTCGATCTTCGCGGAGGGCAGGAGCAGCGTGCACGGCTCGCCCTCGAGCACCTGGCCGTTCTCGCCGAACCAGGCATCCACGGCCACCTTCCACCCGAGGCCGGTTTCTTCCGACACCGCGCCTTCCAGGACGACCGCGCTCCGCGGCGCATGGCCGGAGGGGGCGAACAACGGCTGCCGCAGGAAGATTCTCACGCGCATCGGGGCTCCATCGGTGGGCATCATGTAACCCAGAACCACGCAGGACTGGCCGAAGTGCTCTTGACGTGTCTATACTTCCTGAAGCATTCCGTGCGTTCATCGGCCCTCCCATTGCTGCTTTGTTTGGTGCCGGCCCCGGCCTGGGCGGGGGAGGTGCTCGCGGCCTGGATGCGCGAGGCCCGACAGGCAGCGCCGCTGCCGCAGGCAGGAGGAACGACCCCTGCGGAGGGCGCCGATGATTTCGGGCTCGCACCCGGGCAGGCGCTCCACGCCCGCTTCGTGACCACCGCCGGCGCCTTCACCTGCCGGCTCGCGCACGAGGAGGCGCCGGTTTCCGTGCGCGCCTTCATCGACCTCGCGCGGGGCGAGCGGGCCTGGCGCGACCCGCAGACCGGCCTCCCCACCACGCGGCCGCTCTACAACGGCACGCCCATCCACCGCGTGATTCCGGGCTTCCTCATCCAGGGGGGCGATCCCACCGGCACCGGCACCGGCGGCCCGGGGTTCTCGCTCGCCGATGAGAACGTGAGCGTGTCGCGCTTCGACAAGGCCGGCGTGCTGGCGCTGGCCAACCGCGGGCCCAACGCCAACGGCTCGCAGTTCTTCGTCACCGATGGGCCCGCCCACCACCTCGATGGCCGCTACACGGTGCTCGGCCAGTGCACCGGCCTCGAGGTCATCTCGCGGATCGCGGAGCAGCCGCGCGGCGAGCGCGACCGCCCAGTCCGACCGGTGGTGCTCACGCGGGTCGAGATCACGACGAGGTAGCGTGCCCGGCCGAGGCCGCGACTTCGTGATAATCGCGCGGCCATGAACCTCCTCCTCCTCAGTCTCGTCGCGTGCAAGGACCAAGCCACCCTCGAAGAGAACGACCGGCTCAAGATCCGCGTCGGTGATCTCGAGCGCACGGCCTCCCGCCTCGAGAAGGAGAACGAGGTGCTGAAGACCACGGTCGGCCGCCTCGAAGGCGAGGCCACCGCCGGCGCCCACGCGGAGCGCGCGGGCGCCCTCGGGCTCGAGCCCGGCCAGAGCCTCTACGCCACCTTCAAGACCTCCCTCGGCGATGTGGAGTGCAAGCTCCGGTCCGACCAGGCGCCCGAAACCGTGGCCAACTTCGTTCAGCTCGCGCGCGGCGAGAAGGAGTGGACCGATCCCCGCACGGGCGCGGCCTCCCGCGCGCCCCTGTACGACGGCACCATCTTCCACCGGGTCATCCCGGGGTTCATGATCCAGGGCGGCGATCCGCTCGGCAACGGCACCGGCGGCCCGGGCTACACCTTCGCCGACGAGGTGGGCGACTTCACCCAGTTCGACCACACCGGCATCCTCGCCATGGCCAACGCCGGCCCCGACACCAACGGCTCGCAGTTCTTCATCACCGAAGGCACGCCCACCCACCTCAACGGCAAGCACAGCATCTTCGGCGATTGCACCAACCTCGACGTGGTCGGCAAGATCGCCAACACCCCCACGGGTCGCAACGACAAGCCCGCCACCGACGTGGTGCTGAAGACCGTCGAGATCAGCGCGCGCTGATCGGCGCGGCCTCGTCCTCGCGTCCGCCTGCGCTCAGTACGCGGGCGGCAGGGCGCTCGCCACCGTCACGGAGATGGCCACGCCGCCGGTCTGGGTCGCGGTCACGGCGTAGCCCATCGCCGACCACTCGCCGGCCAGCGCGGGGTGGCCGCTGTGGCTCCACCACATGGTGTCGAGGCAGTCGGCCACGGTGGCGGCGCGGCATTCGCCAGCGGTGCCGCCGAAGTAGCCCGCCGCCGCGAGCTGCCCATCGGCCGGCGGGAGCGCTGCGCCCGCGAGGAGCTGGCGGAGCCGAACGCGCGCCACGGCGTCGAGCGCGGCCTCGTGGTCCGCGGCGTTGCGCTCGTACCAGCGGTCGAGGTCGTCGAGGCGGTTGAGCAGCTCCTCGCCGAGGTCGCCGGCAGCCTCGGCGGCGGCGGGCCCGGTGAAGGGGGCGGCTTTCGGGGTTTCGCGGTCCACGTAGAGGGGGAAGCGGGCCAGCTCGCCCTCGGCGTCGGCGAGCGAAACGAGCCACTCCCCGGGCTCGCCGAGCACAAGCCTCTCCACCGTGCGCGCGAAGCGGCCGGAGGGGGAGGTGGCTTCCACGGTGAGGCCAGGGAAGGTGAGCGTGGCGCCGACTTCGGGCTCCCGGGGAAAGGCCGGCAGGCTGCCGCGCCGCGCGCCCACAAGGAGCACCCACTGGTCCACCCCGGCCTCACGCGCGCGCACCAGCCCGAGGTCGCGGCCGGCTTGGGTGCGGGCGATGGCGAGCAGGTCGGCGGGCACCTCGTCGGCGGCGGTGCGCGCGAGCTCGGCGCGCTCGATGGGCCAGGGGTAGCCGGCGAGGATGGCGCGCCAGCGCACATCGCTCGCGGTGGTGGAGCCGGCGCGCAACACCCGGAAGGCTACGGCGCCCGCCGCACCGCTCAGCGACTCATCGAGCGGGGCGCCCCACGCGCGCGCCACCAGCGCATCGGTGGGGTGCCGCTCCACGTTCACGTACATCGTGGAGGTGGGGTTTGGAACCCGGGGCTGGGGGTGCGGCGCGGTCGCAGCCTCGGGCGGCTTGGCGCAGGCCAGGAGCAGGAACCACATGCGCCGGGGCCTATTGTCACGACCCGGCTCCCGCCCCTGCGCGCGACGGGATGCGACCGAATTCGACGCAATCGGCGCCACCCTCGCGGTCCGCTGGCCGCTCCGGGGTCGCGGGCTTAAGCGGGCGCCAGCGCGAGGGTTCTCATGGCAGACATCGAAGTCATCCACGCTTCGGTCAGCGGCGGCAAGGTGACCAGTCTCGAGGTGCGGATGGTCGGCATCGCCCCCCGCACGATCGATCGGGCCACGGCCCTGCAGTGGCTGGCCGGCGGCCACTCCCTCATCCCCGTTTCCGGGCATGGTCACCATTCCGTTCGGGGCGCGGCGCTCGAGCGCGTCGAGGTGGGGGAGGCCCACTTCCTGCGCACCGACACCGAGGTCGTGGCGGAGGACCACGTGTCCTTCCCGGCCGTCGGCCACTGAAGGCCTGAGCGGGCGTTCGCCCCGTCAGGGGGCGGCAGCGCGCTCCACGGCCACCACACCGCGCACGCTGCGGAGCTTCCGCACCAGGCCGTCGAGCTCGCCGATGTCGTGAACGCTCACGCCGAGGTCGCACACGGCGCGGTCGTCGTCGTCCTGCCGCACGTCGGCCTTCCACAGGTTGATCTTCGCCGTGCTGCACACGCCGGTGATCGCCGCGAGCATGCCCGGCCGATCCTCCACGATAAGGTGCAGGAGCCCCTGGTGCAGCGTGCGGGCCTGGGCATCCCAGCTCACCGGGATGAAGCGCTCGGCATCGAGCCCCCGCAGCTGCGCGCATTCCGCCTTGTGAACGGAGAGGCCGCGCCCGCGGGTGATGTAGCCGATGATGACCTCGCCCTTCATCGGGCGGCAGCAGCGCGCGTAGTCGACCAGGATGTCGGTCTGGCCGCTCACCACGATGGCGTTCTCGGTGGGGCGGCGCACCCGCTGGAGGAGCGCCTGGAACGCGGTGGGCGGCGGCGCCGGCGTTTCGGGCTGGGGTAGGAGGATGCGGCCCGCTTCGGTCGGCCCCACGCTGCCGGCGAGCAGCTTGCCCGCGAGCTCATCCACGTCGGCGTAGCCGGCCGCCTTGAGCCGCGCGGGCAGCTCCCTGTCGGCCAGCACCTTCTTGAGGCTGGAGCCGTTCTTGCGGAGGGCGCCGTCGAGGATGTCGCGCCCGAGGGCCACGGCCTTGTCGGAGAGGGACTCGCGCAGCCGCTTGCGGATCTTCTCCAGCGCGCGGTGGCTGTGCGCCCACTCGAGCCAGTCGCGGGTGGGGTGGGCATCCGTGCGGGTGAGCACCTCCACCGTGTCGCCCGTCTTCACGATGGTGCGGAAGGGAACGAGCCGGCCGTTCACCTTCACGCCGGTGGCGTGGTTTCCGACCTCGGTGTGCACGTGGTAGGCGAAGTCGAGCGCGCTGCTGCCTTCGGGGAGGAGCACCACGTCTTTTGCGGGGGTGAAGACGTGGATGGCCGCGCTGAGGTCGGAGCGGGCGGCGTCGAGGAAGTCGGCCGGGTCCTCGATGTCGCGGGCCATCTGGATGAACCCGCGCAGCCGCGCGAGCTCTTCGAGCTGCGAGTTGGACACGCTGAGGCGCCCGTTCTTGTAGCGCCAGTGGGCGGCGATGCCGGTGTCGGCCACCCGGTCCATCGCCTCGGTGCGGAACTGGATCTCGATCTCGCGACCGTCGGGCCCCACCACGGTGGTGTGCAACGACTGGTAGCCGTTGGCCTTCGGCATCGCGATGTAGTCCTTCATCCGCGTGGCCACGGGAAAGAAGGCGGAGTGGATGAAGCCGAGGCCGACGTAGCAACTGTCGCGTTCGGCCACCATCACGCGAAAGGCGAGCAGATCGTGGAGGTCGGAGATGCCCTTGCCGGTGCGCTGCAGCTTGCGCCACACGCTGTAGAGGTGCTTGACCCGGCCGGTGACCGTGCACGGGAGGCCGCGGCTTCGGAGCGTGTCCTCGATGAGGGACTTCGTCTCCTCGACATAGCGTTCGCGCGCCGTGGCATCGAGCTCGAGCGCGGCTTCCAGCTCGAGGTACTCGGCGGGGTGGAGGTAGCGGAAGGAGAGGTCCTCCAGCTCACGCTTCATCAGCTCCAGGCCCAGCCGGTGGGTGAGGGGGGCGTAGATGTCGAGCGTTTCGCGCGCGATGCGCACCTGTTTGTCGGGCCGTTGGAACTGGAGCGTGCGCATGTTGTGAAGGCGGTCGGCGCACTTCACGATGATGACGCGGATGTCCTTGCCGAAGGCGAGCACGAGTTTTCGGAAGTTCTCCGCCTGCTCTTCGAGCTTGCCGCGGTAGGCCAGCTTGCTGAGCTTGGTGACGCCTTCCACCATCTCGGCCACGGTGGGGCCGAAACGCTCGGAGATTTCGGTGGCGGTGGCCTGGGTGTCCTCGATGGTGTCGTGAAGGAGGCCGACCGCGATGGTCTCCACGTCCATCCGGATTTCCGCGAGGATCATCGCCACGTTCAGCGGGTGGACGAGGTAGTCCTCCCCGTTCTTCCGCACCTGGCCACGGTGGTGCAGGGCGGCGTAGAGGTAGGCTTCCGCCACCAACTGCGAATCGGCACCCGGCGCATACTCCTGCACCCGGCGCACGACATCATCAATGGACAACTCCGCTCGCCCGGTCACTGACGGCATGCCTATCCAGTGTGCGCCCTCGCCGGGCAATGTCAAGACCTGACCTTGCAGAGATATCGGCCGCGGCGGAATTGTGGCTCACCCACCGACGGCCACCTCTGTCCACGGGCCGCGCGGATCGGCGCCGAGGTTGGCCGCGAGGAAGCTCCGCAGGTGTGGCGCCGGGCCATCCACCATGCGGATCAGGCAGCGGGTGCCGCCCCCGGCGAGGTCATGGAACTCGAACCAACGCGCGGCCATCGGCAGGTGGAGGTCGCCCGGGTGGACCTGCCCGAAACGCAGCCGCGTGGCGAGGGCCTCTGCGGCGAAGCGCCGCGCTTCCGGTTCGACAGGCAGGGACCAGGCGCTGTCGGCCTTCACCATCTCGTGGCCGAGCAGCACGGGGGGGCCGCAGCGATCGAGGAAGTCGCGCAGGGTGCGGAGCTCCCGGGCCGCCATCAACGTGAGGTCCACCCCCGCGGGGGGCGGCTCGGGCACGACCCCGTGGAACAGATCGAGCAGCCGCTCCGTCCAGCTGGGGGGGTAGTCGGGGTGCCAGATGCGCATCCGCGCCATTGCTCCAGCATACCCGACAATGCGGAACGATTGCGGTTCCATTAGGGAGCGCAGATGCGAAAGCCCCTCGTCGCGTTCGACATCGATGGCACGCTGCTCCGAACCCGTGGGGCCGGCCGCCAGGCGCTGGATGAGGCCTTTCTCGCGCTGTTCGGGTGGCCCGAGGCCACCGAGGGCGTGAACGTGGCCGGCGCCACCGACGAGGTGATCTGCCGCGACGTGGCCCGGCGCTTCGCGGCGGACTGGTCGCCCGACCACACCGCCCGCGTCATCGCAGCCTACCTGCCGGCGCTCGAACGCCGGCTCGCCGACCCCGACCGCACCGAGGTGCTCCCCGGCGTGGAGGAGCTGCTCGCAGCGCTCGAGGGCGTGGCCCACGTGGCCCTGCTCACCGGAAACTGGACGGTGGGCGCGGAGCGGAAGCTCGCCGCCGCCGGCCTCGCCGATCGGTTCGCGTTCGGCGCGTACGCCGAGGATGCGGTGGATCGTAACGGGCTCGTACCCGTGGTCGTGGCCCGCGCCGAGGCCCGCGGCCTGTCGGTGGGCGGCGTGCTGGTGGTGGGCGACACCGTGAACGACGTGGCCTGCGCGCGTGCGGGCGGCGCCGCCGTGGTCGTCGTGGAGACGGGCTTCTGCACCCCGGATGAGCTCGCGGCCGCCTCGCCCGACGTGCAGGTGCGCACGCTGGCCGAGGGCCTGCCCTGGATCCTCACGCTGGTGGAGGCGCTCCGGGAGTCGGCCGGCGCTGCGTAGCGCACGGGCTCAGTCGCGCGGCAGGGCGTAGAACGTGGTCGTGACTCCGGCGCCCTCGGCGCCATCCACACCGCCGGCGAACAGCACGCCGAACTCCGGGTCGAACAGCGCGGCGGGCGACTGCGAGGGTGCCGCGAGGCCGCCGGCCGCATCGCCTTCGGAGCAGTCGTCGAGCACGATGGACGTGTCGGCCTCCACGTCGTACAGCTCCACGCAGGAGTTGGCCGAGTCATCCAGCTCCAGCGGGCCCCAGGCCGCGGCGCCGCCGGCGATGAGCACGAACTGTTCGCTGATGCGCGTGGCGGTGAGCCCGGCGCGGGCGAACTCCATCTGCCCCACCGTGTCCCAGGTGCCGGACCCCGCATCGAAGCGCTGCACCCGCCGGGTGGCGGGGGCGGTCTCCGAGAAGTCGTGCGCGGTGCCATCGTCTTCCACGCCGCCGAACGCGAGCACATCGCCGTTCTCCAGCGTGACCATGGAGTGGGCGGCCACGGCCTCCATCTCGCCGAGCATGGTCACCTCGCCGGTAAAACCCACCCCGAACGCGGTGCCCACCACCTTCCACTCGCCGCTGCCATCGGTGTGCATGCCGCCGGCCACGAGCACCCCGTCCTTGCCGATCGGCGCGAGGCCCACGCCGATGGAGCCCGCCACGAACTCGCCCCCGGAGCGGGGACCCTCCACCTCGGAGAAGGAGCGGCTCACCGGGTCGTAGAGCTCGCCATCCTGCTGGTCCACGAAGCGGCCCTCGGGCGCCGCGCCGTAGCCGCCCCACACCAGCACGCCGCCCTGCTGGTTGGCCACCGCGCTGTGATTGGCGCGGGCCACGTGCAGGGTGTCGCGGCTGGGGAGCGGGTCGGAGAAGGTGAGGGACTCCGGGTCGAACAGGCGGCAGTCCGACGTGATCGCCGTGCCGTCCTTGTAGCCGATGTTGTCGGAGCCGCCGGCGAGGAGGAACTGGCCGGCATCGCCGGCAGTGAGCGCCGTGAGCGTGAAGTCGCGGCGGCCGGTTTTGGTATCGCCCGCTGCATCGATGTACTCGGGGAGGGTGCCCACCTCCTCGAAGGCGAGGGCCTCGTTGGGCGCGCCGAGGTCGAGCGTCCACACCCCTTCGAGCTCGCGGTCGGCCTTCTTGGTGGAGCGGTTTCCCGCGCCGCCGAGGAGCACGAAGCGCCCCTCGCCGAGCGCCGCCCCCTGGCCTGCCCACCACTCCTCGGGGAGGACGCCGAGCCGCGCCAGCGAGTCGGGCACCGTGACGAAAACGGTCGCCTCGAGCTCGCCCTCGGAGGCCGTGAGCGGCTCCGACCGGCCCCAGCCCACCAGCTCGCCGCTCGCGTACACCTCGACCTCCACGCGCGTGCCCTCCAGCGCAGGGAGGTCCTCCGCCAGCGCACTCTCGCCGGAGGCGGGCACATCCAACGCCACGCGCACCGGCTCGCCCACGCCGTTGTCGAGCAGGAGATCGATGCGATCGGCCTCGGCGAAGGGGTTCACGTCCGGCGGAGTGAAGGGGATCAGCGTGAGCCGGTAATCCGCGACCGCGCCGCTGCCGGACCCGGAGGAGCCCGTGCAGGCCGCAAACAACAGGAGGAGCGTGGACATCCGGCCCAACGTAGCACGGCCCGATAAGGCATCACCATGCTTCGGTCCGACCTGCTCAGCGGCACGCCCCACGGATTCACTGGCCGCGCGGAGGGCGACATGCGGCGAAACCTCGGCGATGCCCCCGATCGGCTCGCCCGCGGGCTCGGCGCCGGGGGGCAGCTGCACACGGTGAGCCAGGTGCACGGGCGGGCTGTGGTGCGCGCGGAGTCGCTGGGCGACACGCTCGTGGAGGCCGACGGCCTCGTGTGCACCACCCCGGGCATGGCCATCGCCGTGCGGGTGGCGGACTGCGTGCCGGTGCTGCTGTCGGCTCCGGGGGGCGTGGCGGCGCTCCACGCGGGCTGGCGCGGCACGGCAGCCGACATCGTGCGGGTGGGGCTCCGGGAGCTCTGCGAGGCCGCGGGAATCGAGCCTGGCGAGGTGCGCGCGGCGGTGGGGCCCTCCATTCGCGGGTGCTGCTACGCGGTGGGCGAGGAGGTGATCGCCGGGGTCGGGGAGGTGGCGCCGGGCGGTGACTGGCTCCGAGGCAACCATGTGGACCTCGCGGTGGCCAACGCCGCCATCCTCGCGGACTGCGGGGTGCGCGTGGAGGTGGTCGGCGGGTGCACCCGCTGCGGCGAGGGTTGGTACTCCCACCGCGCTGGCCATGCCGAGCGGCAGGTGGGTGTCATCCTCCTGCCGGCGGTGGGCGCGTGATCCTCCTCCTCGGCCTCCTCGCCTGCGCCGACGAGCAGCTCGCGCCGCTCAAGGGTGCGCTCTCCGACTACGAAGTGGGCCGCGCCGCGCTCGCCGAGGGGCAGCCGGCCCGGGCGGCGGAGGCCTTCGCGGCGGCCCGCAAGGGTGACCCCACGAGCCCCGTCCTCGCGCTCTGGGAGGCCCGGGCGCGGGCCGCCGCCGGGGACCTCGCCGCCTCCGAGGCCCTCGCCTCCGGGGTGATCACCGCCCACCCCGATGCCGGCCTCGCCTGGTACAACCGCGCCGCCTGGCGCATGCGCCTCGGCCGAACCGACGAAGCCGCCGCCGACCTCCGCCAGGCGCTCACCCTCGGGGTGCGTTCGCCCTACGAGGCGGCGATCGACCCCGACTTCGCCCCCGCGCTCGGCACGCCGCCCTTCGCCGAGCTCCTGCCACCCGGGCCGGTGTACGTGCGTGCCGACGCCCCGCCCGGCGCCGTCTTCGTGGGGAGCGACGTGGCGGTGTCCTTCGAGGTGATCGCCGCGCCGGCCGTGGCGCTCACGCTCCGCCGCTCCGGCGACGACCCGGGCTGCCTCCGCCTTGAGGGGGTGGTGGAGGACGAGAAGCGCGGCGCCGGCTTCCGGGCGCGGCGGGTGGAGCTGCGCATGCGCGCGTCGGCGCCGTGCGTGGCCACGCTGCACTTCGAGGTGGAGGTGTCCGCGCCGGTGTTCACCACGGTGGCCGTACCGCCGCTGCTCGTGCACGTGGAGGCGCCCTCCTCGTTCGCCGGCACCGCCTCGGAGGCCCTGCCGGCCGACGTACCGCTCCCCGGCGCGCTGGCGAGCGCCGACGGCGCCTGGGCCGGCGGTCGGCTCCGCACGCTCGTGTGGGCGATGGGCCGGGCCGACGAGGCGCCCACCCTCGAAGGGCGATCGGCGCCGATCCGGCTGGAGCTGCGCGCCGACGGCGAAACCCGCGCGGCCGGCGGGGCCTGGCTGAGCCCGGAGGCGGGGACGCTTCGGGCGGGGGGGTGGAGCTTGTTGGTGGAGTGAGGGGGGGGCCCGGTCTTCGTGTTCCCATCCCCACAGACGCTTTCTTTCGCCGCATGGAGGGCTGCACTTTCTGGTGGTATGGTCCCTTGAGCAGGTGCGAGATGGCCTCCGGCACGCCCAGAAACAGTTCCCGCTTCGCGGAGGCGGGGTTCGGCACCTGCGGGATGCTCCATGGAGGGCGAGGAGATGCAAGGGCCTTCCCCATTGGCACTAGCGGCGGGTTTGGACTGCCGGGCAGGGGCCTGCGGTTGCGGGTGCGCATCGACCGCAACGGTGGCCACCTCGCATGCAACGCCGCGGCGACCGCGGGTGGCAGCGTCTTGCCGTGGTGATCGGCCTCGCGCTCTTCCTCGCGGCCATGTTCGAGGCTGCGGCGGCGCCGGAGGCGGTCGCCCAGCCGGCGCGGGCGGCATCCTGCACGGCGCCGTCGCCGCCTGCGTTCGCGAAGGCAATATTCGAGTTCCGCTGCCATGGGCAGGACGCTTGGGTGCGCTGGGGGCTTGGCACACGCGATTGCACGGGGCGCTACCCGATGTTTCCTGAAGGAGAGGTGTCGCGGACCTGGTGCCCTCGCGGCGCAGGTGCGTTTCCCGACCTGCCGTGGCGC
>CAISIK010000031.1 GCA_903885375.1 uncultured Pseudomonadota bacterium | reverse complement strand
GGTCGTCGGCACCACAGGGCGCGCCCATCCCGGGCACGCGGCGGAGGCCGGCGATGGACCCACATGCCTTCCCTCCTCCGAACGTTCTCCCTTGTCCGCTCCTTGCGCGTATCCACCAGCGGGGCCACCGGGGCCGATGGGGCGTATTCCTTCGTGGAGGTGCCGATGAGCGCCGACCTGATGGCGGCCATCTTCGGGGCCGAGTCCATCGCCGCGGTCGGGGTACTGTCGGAGGGCCCGCTGAACAACGAACTGGAGGTGGGCCTTCTTCTGGTACCCGGCATCACGCGGGAACAGGAGCTGACGCCGGTCGAGCTCGTGGCGGTGATGAGCGAGAACAACCTGCCGCTTCGCACCGCACCGTACACCACCACCACCAACTTCCTGCCGCACAGCCGTCTCCGCATCCGGTTCAAGAACAAGACTGGCACCGGCGGCACGCGCACCGGCGTGGTGTCGTTCTGGCTGCTCACCAAGGCCTGGGGTTGAGCACCTGCGGGTGTGGGTCCGCGGCACTGCAAACGGCGGACGGGTG
This sequence comes from uncultured Pseudomonadota bacterium, assembly GCA_903885375.1. Lineage (GTDB taxonomy): Bacteria > Myxococcota_A > UBA796 > UBA796 > SXON01 > SXON01. Next base: position 2,500 of record CAISIK010000031.1, on the reverse strand, counting down.
CGGGTGTTTGGAGTGCGCGGTGGGGAGGGCTGCACTTGGCGAGAATGGTGGCCGGAGGGCCCCGTCGGGGGGGCACCAACAATTCGAGGCGGACCATTTGTCGCCCGGAGTCGTCGGGAGTGTGGCGTTGGCCGGCCCCGAGGTGGAGGAGGGGCCGACCGACCGCCCCGATCCTCACGTGGAGTTCCATTTCCCGGATCCTGAGTTTTCTGGGTATGCCCAACTCATGGATATGATTCGGGAAAGGCAGGAGGAGCAGAAGTACATTCGAGACGAGAAGCGGGCGTGGCAGGCCTTGGCGGGCAGCCGGGAACGTGTGCAGTGCTTCTTCTTGGACTATTATCAGGACACGGGGTATGTCGCGCCGGACTCTTGGGAAGCGCGGCGTGAAACGCTGGAGTACTGTTGGCGTCAGTTCGTGAAAGACGTGGGGGCCTTCGCGGCCAAGACTGGGTTCGACGAAGATAGTTGGGCCGATCTGGTGGACGTGAACGATGTGACGGATGTGCCGGGCGCCTTCTGGCAGGAAGGCATGGCTGCGGGCACCCTCAAATGGACGATCTGCATGTTGGTGAGCTACTCGTGCCTGCTGGAGACCTCCTACATTGAGGAAACAGGGTGCGATTCGGCACTTCCGGGGGTGAGGGGGTGGATCGAGTCCTGGCGGCTGAACAACTTTCTGAGCCCAGGGCTGTACGTTTCGAAGTCTACGCTTACGACCGGAAGCTATGTAGTGGGGAGGATGTGCGGGCTTCCTTCTACAGTGGTCGCGGATACGGCTGGATCTCTCGGAGATGCGCCTCCGGCGCAAGCGAGTTTTACATCCGGGAGCCTCGAAATCCATTTGGATCCGGAATTTTTGCTGCCCATGGGCGAATTCGCTGACGGTTGGATGTCGGCGGCACACCAGCTTTACTGGGCGAAGAAGGAGGCCGGGGTCACTCCCGGGGCCGGGGCGGCTTCGGTTGAGGACCAGATATTCCGGGCCGGCGCATTGGCGCTGGCCCCGGTGGTGGAGTTGGCTTTCATTTTGATGCATGAGTTCGCTCACGTTGGAACGGGGAGCCATTGCGAGGAGCAATGCTGTCAAGCTCGCCTCTCGGCGCAGTGGTATGCCTCGGTGGCCAGCCGGAACGGAGTTGTGGGCGGCCCGTTCATGAACGACCCGGACGGACTCGGACGCGACGGCGCGGCGTCGCCGCCCAGTGGCGAAGTGACGTTCAGGACGGTGTGCGACGATGCCCTGTCCACTGAGGTGGTCGCTGTGGTCCAACTGGCTCGCCCTGGCGTACCGGCTGGGTACGGCGACTGGTCGATGACGACCACGCGCCCGGCAAACTGCTGATGATGGCGCGAAGGTGCCAGGCGCGGCTGGGCGGGGGGAGGGGAACCGACCTCGCAGCCCTGACGCGGGTATGCGGGCCGGACTTCGCGTTGAGGCCGTCGCGAAGGGCGCGGCGCTCGTGGGCAAGAGCCGGGGCGCTGATCGTGTCGCTCGGCCCGATTGTCGGGTGCATACAGCCTGCACGCTGCGTGGGCACGGGGCCGTATACTGAATCGACGACGATCGCCGTGGAGCAAGGGGACTTTTGGACTGTGGTCGAGGATCCAGAGGCCATCACCGAGACGAACTGCGACCAGCTATGCCCCATTGAGTTTCGCAATGGGTGTGAAATAGTCTCCGATGTCCCGGACTCCGGCCCGGACGACACCGCGGGCGAGGAGGGCGATCCCATACTGTTGAAGTGCACCCATGAGGGGGTGATCGCGTGCTTCTAGCCCAACGTGTGCGCGAACTTCGCAGCGCCGCAGATAGTGTAATCGCGCACGTCCCTCACGGTCGCAGCGTATCCACCGGGGCGCTCATCGTGTCGCTCGGCCTGCTTGCGGGGTGTACACATCCGGAATCTTGCGAGGGCACGGGGCCGTATAGAGAGACGACGACGATTGCAGTGGAGCAACAAGACTTTTCGGCTGTGGTCGAGGATCCAGGGGCGATGACGGGGTGGGAGTGCGACCAGCTCTGTCCACCGGGCTATTCTAGTGGTTGTGAAATTGTCTCCGGTGTCCCTGAGGCCGCCCTGGACGACAGCGCTGGCGACGAAGGCGATCCCATAATTTTGGAGTGCGCTGCCGAGGGTGTGGTACCCTGCATTTAGGGCGGCTGCGCGGCGGACCGCGGGCGACGACATGGTGCGCCCCTGCACGGGCCGACAAGGTGGTGTCCCTGTCGGAGGGGAGCTGGGGCGAGGGCGGCGACCATCGCGTGTGGCTCAACGAGCAGACGCAGTGGACGTGGGAGGCGGCGCACGGCGCGGAGGACCGCCTGCTCGACCTCGTGGGCCGGCTGGACTGGCGCGGCAGCCCCGCCCTCGCCGAGCCGATCGAGCTCGCGGCGCGCGAGCTCCTGCTCCTGCAGGCCAGCGACTGGCAGTTCGTCATCCGCACCGGCGGCGCCGTGGACTACGGCTTCCGCCGCTTCTGCGAGCACCTCGCGCGC
>CAISIK010000030.1 GCA_903885375.1 uncultured Pseudomonadota bacterium | reverse complement strand
GGTTCGCCTGGACCGGTTTCGGCCTCTGCCCATCCGCATGACGGTGCGCTCCGAGGATATCCACGACACGGCGACGGTCGCTGCGACCACCGTGCTGAACGAGGCGTTTGCTGAAGCAGACCCGGAGCCGGCTGCCGGCGGCGCGGCGGCGCCGGCCGACTCGGTTGTCGCCCGCTTCAAGCGCTGGCGCGACCGTCTCCTGGACTTGTCACTCAACAACCGCCTGCTCAACTACCGGCCTGGCGCCAAGGCTTCGTTGCCTTTGCAGGTGCCGGATCTCGCGGAGTTCGAGGATCTGCTCTCCGGCGACAAGGTGTTCGAGGTGCTCCCCCGTCCCGACGTGGATCCCCGGGATCAGCGCGACGAGACCCTGACCAAAGCGCGGGTCGACGAAGCCGACCTCGTCGCGCAGCGTCGCGCAGATCTCAAACGGGGCATCCTCCATGCGCCAGCGACTCGCGACGACCTGCTCGGGCGCGCCGTCGAGCTGGACCGCGCCGCGCGAATGGACCGCGAAGAGGGCGGGGCGAACACCCTGTTCGCGGCGATCGGGATGTTGAAGTGGTTCGAGAGCGCTTCCAGCGAGCTCCCTCGGCTCGCTCCTCTGTTGCTCGTCCCGGTGCGCCTGGAGTACGACCGCGTCACCCGGCGTATCCGCCTCCGCCGCCTCGACGAGGAGGCCGTCGGGAACGTGACCCTGGTGGAGAAGATGCGGCGCGACTTCGCCGTCGATCTCTCTGGTCTGGCCAACCTCGAGGCCGACGACAGCGGCGTGGACGTTCCGGCGTTGCTCAGGCGCGCCCGCATCGCGATCCAGCAGACGCCTCGGTGGGAGGTGCTCGATGAGGTTCACCTCGGATTGTTCACGTTCACCAAGTTCCTGATGTGGAAGGATCTGGAGACCAACGCGGACGCACTGCTCCAGAGCGAGGTGGTCAAGCATCTCGCCCAGGGTGGGCGCGTGCCCTTCGTCGACCGTGTCGGCGAGCCTGCGACCCGCACGCTGGACGACGAACTCCGAGCGGACGCCGTGCCCACGGTGCTCGACTGCGACTCGACCCAGCTCGCTGCCGTTTCGGCCGCACTCCGCGGCCGAAACTTCGTCCTACAGGGACCACCGGGCACGGGGAAGTCGCAGACAATCACGAACCTGATCGCCGCTGCCCTCGCAGAGGGGAAGACCGTGCTCTTCGTGTCTGAGAAGATGGCGGCGTTGGACGTGGTGTACCGGCGGTTGCGCGACGCCGGTCTTGGCGACTACTGCCTGGAACTTCATTCGAACAAGGCAAACAAGAAGGGCGTCGCAGTCTCGTTGGGTAAGGCGATGGAGCGCGTCACTCGCGCCCCGGACGGGGCCTGGGAGTCGCGTTCTGCGGAGATCGATGTTCTACGTGGACACCTCAACGGCTACGCGCGGGCACTTCACGCCCCACGCAAGCTCGGGCGCACGTTCTACGAAGCCAGCGCACGCCTCCTGGCCCTCCGGTCTGCGCACGAAGTGCGTGTCGACGTTCCAGAGGGGGGTGGGCTCGCGGAGGCGCAGTGGCGGACGATGGAGCTTGCTGTGGATGCATTCGCGGTGGCCGCTGCGGAGGTCGAGCCCGTGCCCGCTCACGCTTGGCGCATGTCCGGCGCCTCCGAATGGGGCGCGGCTGCGGAAGCGGGCGCGAAGGAGGCTGTGTCTGTCGCGATCGAGGCCCTCGACCTCGCCGCGGAGCGCGCGAACGCGCTCCTGCTGGCGCTTGGAGCGCCCGCCCCTTGGCACCCGAGCCACGTGGTGCTGGGGCGAACAATCGGAGCGGGTCCGGTGCCCGCCTCCGCGCTCTCCGACACCTGGCCGGCCGCTGCGGCGCGCGTCCGCGAGTGGGCGCGGGTGGCCGAGGAAGATGCGGCGCAGCGGGCGGAGCTAGCGACCCGGTGGCAGCCGTCGCTGTTCGAGATGGACCTCCCGCGGCTCGCGACCACGTTCCGCAGCTGGGCCGACGCCTTCTTCCTGTTTGCTTTCCTCTTCCTGCTGTTTCCGAGGCAGGCGCTGCTGAGGGTTGCCCGAGGACCCGTGCCGGCGAACAGGCGCGTCGCCGCGGATCTCGCGCTCGCGACGGCGCTGGAGCGGGTACGGGAAGAGCGGGCCAGAGAGAAGGCCTGGGTGGTGGCGACGTTCGCGGGTGTGTGGGAGGAGGGTGACCTCAGGGCGCTCTCGGCAGTCCTGGAACGGATCGACCGGCTCCGCGCTGCGGTGGCGCTCTGTCGGGCCGACGGGATCGTACTTTCTGAGGCTGCCCGAGCGCTGCTCGACCCGGCGCTCCCCCAGGCGAGGCGCGAGGCGGTCGGTGCCGCGGCGTCGCGCTCGGACGAGGCCGCCGAAACAGAGCGCGCGGCCATCGATGTAGTCGAACGCGCGCTGGTCCTCCAGCTCCGTGGAGACGTGAGGTCCGAGCTTGTCCGCCTCGCGGGCAGCTTCCGGAGCTTCCGGAGCTGGTGTTTCTACCGACGGGCCGCGAAGGCGGTCGAGGCAGTGGGTCTCGCACCCGTCGTCCGGGCGCACGAGGGCGGCTCGCTCAGGGCGGCGAGCGCGCCAGATGCGGCCGAGCGCGCCGTGCTCACCGCGTGGGTGGCGTCGGTTCGGGATTCCGAGTCGGCACTCCGAGGCTTCGACGGCGCGGAGCAGGAGCGGCGTGTGGTGCGTTTCCGCGAGCTTGATCGCGCTCACATCCAACTCGGCCGCCAGCGCGTCCTCGCCCGGCTCGACTCCCGACGGCCCGCCCTGAGCGCGGGGCTCGCCGAGACGTCCGAGCCTGGAGTCCTCGCCCGCGAGGTGAAAAAGCAGCGCGCCCACATGCCGGTACGCAAGCTGCTCCAGGCGATTCCCAACCTGCTTCCTCGCCTCAAGCCGTGCCTGCTCATGAGTCCGTTGTCGATCGCGCAGTACCTTGCCGCAGACGGTCGCCGGTTCGACCTCGTCGTCTTCGACGAGGCCTCCCAGATCGGCACACACGACGCCATCGGCGCGATCGCCCGCGGGAACCAGGTGGTGATCGTGGGAGATTCCCGTCAGCTCCCGCCGACCTCCTTCTTCACGCGGGACTCGGAAGACGAGACGCTGCCCGACGACAACGATGTCGTCGAGATGGAGAGCATCCTCGACGAGGCGCTCGCCGCGCGGCTTCCTGAGCAGATGCTCGGCTGGCACTACCGCAGCCGACACGAGGCGCTGATCGCCTTCAGCAACCGTCACTACTACGACGATCGCCTCAACGTGTTCCCGGCAGCGCGAGGCCAGGTCACCGACCTTGGCGTGCGCTGGCACGGCGTTCCCAAGGGCGTCTACGACAAGGGGCGCACGCGCCAGAACCGTCTCGAGGCGGAGGCGCTCACGGCCTGGCTCGTCGCCGAGCTGCGGCGAACCTCCCCGAAGGCGCGGACATTCGGCGTCGTGACCTTCAGCCTCCCCCAGCAGACGCTCATCCAGGACCTCCTCGATCGCGCGCGCGGACAGTACCCCGAGATCGAGGCCCACTTCGCCGACACGACGCTGGAGCCGGTGTTCGTCAAGAACTTGGAGAACGTGCAAGGCGACGAGCGCGACGTGATCCTGTTCAGCATCTGCTACGGACCGGACGAGACGGGAAAGACCTGGATGAACTTCGGTCCCCTCAACCGTCGCGGTGGTGAGCGCCGGCTCAATGTGGCGGTCACGCGGGCACGCTGCGCGCTTCACGTATTCTCCACGATGACGGCGGATCACATCGACCTTGCCCGCACCACGGCGTTGGGCGCTCGGCACCTCAAGGCCTTCCTGACCTACGCGACGGAGCACGGCTCCGCCACGCAGCGCGCAAAGAGGACTGCCCCTTTCGACAGCGAGTTCGAGCGCCAAGTGCACGACGCTCTTGTCGGGCTCGGCTACAGCGTCGATGGCCAGGTCGGCTGCGGCGGCTACCGCATCGACCTCGCCATTGTTCACCCCGAGCATCCCGGCGAGTACGTGCTCGGGATCGAGTGTGACGGCGCGCCCTACCACTCGGGAGCGACGGCTCGCGACCGAGACCGGCTCCGGCAGGACGTTCTCCAGGGTCTCGGCTGGCGGCTCCACCGGGTCTGGTCGACGGATTGGTGGTTCGACCGGGATCGTCAGATGGCTCGCCTGGAGGAGGCCGTTCGCGCAGCGCTCGCCGCGCCGCGCGAGGAGCCGCCCGTGGTCGAGCTGCCGGAGCCGGAGGAGACCGCGCCGATCGAGACGGCGGTCGCCCGCGCGGCAGAGTCCCCACCGCTGGTGCCGTATCCAACGGCGTCGCTCGCCGAGGTGAGCGTCGATCCCGAGTCGCTCTACGCGGTGACGGCTACCGCAGCGCTGCGCGAGCGCATCCGCGAGTTGGTGCGTGTCGAGGCGCCGGTGCACGTGGACGAAGTCTGTCGCCGCGTCGCGGCGTGTTGGGGTGTGGGCCGCCTGACGGGGCGGGTTCGCACGCGCGTGACGGGCGAGGTGAGCGTCCTCGCGACGGCCGGGGCCTTCATCGTGCGCGGCGATTTCGTATGGCCGCGCGAGCTCGACCCAGCCTCATGGGTGGTGATTCGAGGCCCCGGGACCGATGGCGCCGTTCGCGACGCCGACCTCCTCCCACCAGAGGAGGTCGCGACCGCTGCGGCCTGGGTGCTCTCGCGTTCGCTCTCCCTGGACGAGGCGACGCTGGCGCGGGAAACCGCGAAGCTGTTCGGCATTACGCGGCTCGGACGCCACGTCGATCAGCGGATGCGTGCCGGCATCGACGTGCTCGTCGCGCGGGGGACGGCGGCGCGGGAGGGGGAGCGCCTGAGCTGGCGGGCGTGATGGCTGGGCCATGCGCTGTGCGTTTGGACGCGGGCCACCGCCTCAGCGACGTCGTCGAGTGGGTGGTCGGAGCCAACCGGGCTCGGTCCCCCGCCAGACCCCACCCGCGCCGCCCCATGTTGATCACCCCGCCCGCCCCACCCCCTCATCCCACCCCACCCCCCCACGTCGCCTCAATGTTCACCTGAGTCCGTCGCAAGCTATTACGCACGATTCATGACCACGCCATGACCACAGACCCATCAAAATACGCAAGAATGGTCATGATAGGCAAGCTGAAAAAGCAGGTATATACTGCATCACAAGCATGCCAAGATCGGTGACTCGCTCTC
>CAISIK010000029.1 GCA_903885375.1 uncultured Pseudomonadota bacterium | reverse complement strand
CTCGGGGCTGGAGACGTCGTTCAGCTACGACCTCGCCGGTCGGCAGACCGGGGTGACGGTGGATGGGCCGACGAGCGTGCCGGTGACGGTGTCGCAGGCCTGGTACGCCGACATGCCGGTGGGGGGCGCGCTGGTCACGGTTGGCCACCACGAGGATGTGCACGGCAACGTGTCGTGGACGCTGGGCGACGGCCTCGGCCGAACCTTCTCCACGACGGCGCCGACGGGCGACACGGCGTGGATGGCGTGGGATTCGCGCGGGCTCCTCGCGGAGCACACCGACATCGACGGGATCGTGACGGGGTACAGCTACGATGCGCTGGGCCGCCTGATCGCGGAGGACCACACCGGCCTGAGCGGCAGCCCCTCGTGGGTGTACGACGCGGCGGGTCGGGTGCTGAGCGTGGAGGACCGGGACGGGGTGAGTACGGAGGTGGTGTACGCGCGGAACGGGCAGGTGCTGGGGGCGTACCGTCCCCGCGCGGCGGCGGGGGACTGGACCCTGTCGGAGTCGGCCTACGCCGATGATGGGCTGCCGACGTGGCAGTGGTCGGGCGGGGTGGAGACGGAGTATGGCTACGACACGCTGCGTCGGTTGACGGAGGTCTGCGAGGCGCCGTCAGGCCCGTCGTGCCAGCGGCTGACGGAGTACGAGTACGACGCGGCGCAGCGGCTGTGGCGGACGTCGGTGTCGGGCTCGGGCAGCACGGTGATGTCGGAGCGGGAGTACGACGACCTCGGGAACGTGGTGGGTCGGGTTCACCCCGACCTCACGCAGGAGCGGTTCGCGTACTATCGAAGCGGGCAGTTGGCCACGCACACGTCGCCGCTCGGCCGGATGTCTTCCTGGGCCTACGACGATTTCGGTCGCGTGGTGTCGGAGGACCTGCCGCGTCAGGGGGCGCGGGCGTTTGCGTACGTGGAGGGCGAGCCGACCCCTGACGGGAACTTCGGCTTGCTCACGGAGCGCTACGAGCCTGACGGGGGCGTGTTCTCCACGCTGGCCGACTGGGCGGGTCGCGGCGTGGTCTCGACCGACGCCTACGGCGACACCACCACGGCGGAGTACGTGGGCAGCCAGCTTCGGCATGTTGAATTTGCGAGCGGCGGCTCGGCCCTCGCGCACGAGGGCTACGCCTACGACGCCGCGGGCCGGGTCTCCGTTCGCTGGGGCCCGCTGGACGATGCGGCGTACTCGGCGTTGGGTTCCTCGGTTCCCGACCCGGCCGCGGGGGACTACGCATTCGCCTACGGCTGGACGGAGGCCGGTCGCCTCGAATCGAGGGAGGGCCCGAACGATCGGACGGAGTGGTCGTGGGCGGACGGGGTGCGCGTGGGCGAGGTGATCGCCGGCGTGTCGGAGGCGGACTTCGGGTATGCGGCGGCCACCCCGAGGCTGGCGTGGAAGGCGGTCGGCAGCGGGAGCGACTGGCGGGAGACGACGTACGCCTACGACGCGCTGGGGCGCCTGTCCTCCGCGGAGACGGACGACGGGAGCGAGGTGGTCGAAGCCACGTGGGGCAACCGGGACGTGTACGGGGCGGCCACGGTGGAGCGGCGGAAGGTGAACGGCGTCACCGAGAGCGAGGCGGTCTCTGCGTTCGACTCGCGGGGGCGCTTGTTGTCGAGGGAGCTCAGCACGCCGACGCGGGTAGGCGTGGCGGAGTACGCCTGGACGGGCGACGGCGAGCTCGCGGAGCTGCACACGCAGTGGAACGGCGGGAGCTGGCGTGGGCTGCGGTACGACCGCGCGGGGGCGGAGGGGGAGCTGACGGCGGTGAAGAGCCTCGCCGGGGCGAGCTACGCGAGCATCTCCAGTCGCGATGCGCTCGGCCGCATCACACAGGTGGAGCTGGCGGACGGCACGCTGGTGGAGCGGGGGTACGACCTGCTCGGCCGGGTGGAGCGGGCGTCGGCGATGCGCGGCACGGGGGACCTGCGGGAGCAGGTGTACAGCTACGACCATCGCGGCCGGATGTCGGGGGTGGTCACCGAGGATGCGATCGGGGTGCGGTCGACGGCGTCGTATGCCTACTCGGAGCCGGGTTGGCTGACGGACGAGACCGTGGTGGACGGCGCCGGCACGCGCACCACCGTGTACGGCCACGACGTGGCGGGGAACCGCACGTCGGAGGCGGTGACGGTGGCGGGGGTGACCACGACTCGGTCGCTTGCCTATGCGTATGGCAACCGCCTCACCAGCGTGGACGGCGTTGCGGTAGCCTGGAACGCCTTCGGGGAGACGACCACCGACCACCGCGGGGCGGACATCGACCGGGCGGGCGATGGCGCCGAGGTGGCGCTGTCCAGCGTGACGGGGACGGCGCTCTACGCGTTCACGCGGGGGCCGGGTGGCGAGGCGGTGGAGGTCGAGGAGGCCGTGTCGGGCGACGTTCGCAGCTTCCTCTGGGGCGCGGGCGAGGCGGACGTTCCGGTGTCGGTGCTCGACGAGGCGGGCGACGACCAGGCCACCATCGCGGTGGAGGGCCTCGTCGTCGGGCGCCTGGATTCGGGCGCGTTCGTCGGGATGGCGCCGGACGGGCGGGGCGGCGTCTTGCTCGACGGGAGCACGTTCCTCGAGGGGGCGCGCGCCTTCGGCGAGGGGGCCGAGGGGGCGGCGGGGAGCTCCGAGCGGCGGGTGTGGGCGATGCTTGGCGAGGGTCGCGTTGGCGGGCGCCAGCGAGCCCAAGCGGCCCGACCCGTGAGGCACGGGAGAGGGGCCGGCACTTAACGTGCCGGGGGCCCCGCGGACGGGCCGACGATGGCGACCACATCGATGGGCACGGCCTACTCCCTGCCGAGGCGCCGGCTGTACGACGCGGAGGTGGGGCGGTTCGCCTCGGCCGATCCGATCGGGCTCGCCGGTGGCGACCACCGCTTCGTGTACGTGGGGGGGAACCCGACGGCGGGGGTGGATCCCAGTGGGTTGGTGGCCTACTCGGCCGAGCCCTACGCCGGGGGCACCGGCATGGGGCAGCGCGAGGCCGCCATCGGCGCCGCGTACGGCAACTCCGCCGGGTGGGCGGCCACGCGGGGGGCGATCTCGGGGTCGCCGGCGTGGATGGGGGTGGGGGCGGGCGGGGCGAGCGGCGTGTTCGGCGGGGAGAGGTAGAAGAGGTGGGCGGGGAGCGGAATGCACTGGGCGAGCGTGGCGGAGGCCGGGCGCCACCGCAGCGCACGGGCGGCGGGCGCGACGCGGCCGTCGCTTTCGGCTACGCTGCAACCGGAGGTTCTCGTGGACTCCTTCTCCCGCATCATCGCAGACCCGAAGGTCATGCTCGGCAAGCCCGTGGTGAAGGGCACGCGGATCACCGTGGAACTCGTCCTTGAGAGGTTGGCCGGCGGAGCCTCCGTGGACGACCTGCTTCGCTCCTACCCGCGACTCGACCGTGAGGATGTCCACGAGGCTCTCCGGTTCGCCGCGCAGGCCGTCAGGATGGAACGAGTGCTGGCCGCATCGTGATCGTTGCGGACGAGAACATCCCGGCCCTCGTGGTGGAAGCACTGCGTGCCGCTGGGCACGAGGTCGCCTACATCAGCGAGATTGCCGCCGGGATCGACGATGATGAGGTTCTCGAACGCGCACGTGCCCTCTCCGCCATCCTGCTCACAGCGGACAAGGACTTCGGCGAATTGATCTTCCTTCGGCGGCGGGCCTCGGCAAGTGTCGTGCTCATGCGTCTTGGCGAGCTCACCGACGCCGATCAGGCAGGGTTGGTGGTGGCGTTGTTCGCAGCGCGCGGCAGCGAACTGGCCGCAGCCTTCACGGTCGTCACCGTCGATCGCGTCCGGATTCGCCCGGGCGAGCGGCCGGAGTCCGACCCCTAGCGCCAACGAGTGACCCAAGCACCGTTGCGGGTCCGGTGTGGCACCGGCCACCGCCGGCGAGCGGCGCGTCGCACCCGTGGGCGGCCGGAAACCGAAAGCCCCACTCCGCACTTTCGTGAGGCCCAAAACCGGCGAACCGGTGAACCTGGTGGGATCGACCGTCTCCGCCGTCATCATGAGCGAGATGCTCCGTATTTTCGCCGAGGAGGCAGGAATCTGCGCTCACCGAAGCGCGATCATCGTGATGGATGGAGCGGGATGGCACACGGCCGCTGACCTCGTGGTCCCCGAGGGCGTCCACCTCGTATTTCTACCCGCCTACTCGCCAGAGTTGCAGCCGGCCGAGCGCATCTGGCCGGCGATCATGGAGGAGGTGGCGAACCGCACGTTCGCGCATTTGGACGAATTGAGGGCAGCGATCGACCGGCGCCGCGAACACCTCAACTGCCACCGCGACGACGTCCGCGACCGGACCCTCTACCACTGGGGGCCGCGAGTTCGGTGTCGCCACCCCTGCCGCGAGTCCCACGCCGCCCGCGAGCGCCACGCCCCCCGCGAGCGCCACGCCCCCGCCCCTCGCTCCGCGCCTCGTCAAGGCATCGCCCGGGTCTGGGCCTGCGCCAGATCGAGCCCCCACAGCCGGGCCCCGCGTTCGATCAGCGCCTGCGCCGGGGTGTCGAGCCCGCGGATGTCCCACAGTCGCACCGTGCCGTCCCAGCTCCCGCTCGCCAGCCAGCCGCCATCGGGGCTGAATTCCACGGAGCTCACGCGCGACGAATGGCCGCGGAGCACGGCGAGGGTGGCGCCCGACACCGCATCGAGGAGCCAGACGGCTCCCGAGAGGGTCGCGACCGCCAGCCGATCCCCGAAGATGGCCACGTCCATGACTTGCTCGGTGATGCTGAAGCAGCGCAAGTCGACGCACACCTCGCGCGCCGTGGCCACGGCCAGCGGCGAGCCTCCGTTCCCGATGTCGATGGCGATGGCGTCGGGTCGTCGGCCGGCCTCCGCCCACCGGGAATCGTTCAGCGTCCACATCCCGCCCTCGGCATCGAGGATCGCCGCGGTGCTGCCATCGGGGCTGCTGGAGCCGTCGAACGTGCCGGCGCCCACTTCCTGCACCAGGACCCGCCCGTCGGTGGCGTTGATGAGCAGCGCGAGCCCGGTGTAGTCGAGGGCCCAGACCCGGCCGTCGGCGAGGCGCCCCAGCCTGCGCAACACGTGGTCGCCGGCGAGCGGTGTCACCTCTCCGCGTGCACCCAGAACCTGGCCGCGGTCGCCCATGGCGGCGCCCACGAGGCGGTCTGCCTGCGCGTACGCCACTCCCTTGGCCACCCCGTTCGCCCACCGCCACCGCCGCAGCTCCCGTCCGTCGGCGAGGCGCCGCTCCACAATGTCGCCGCTGCCGAGCGCCACGGCGAGGGCATCGCCCGCGGGCGAAAACGCCACCTGCGATACGCCCGTATCGTGCTGCAACGCTGCGGGACGAGGCAGGGCGGCGATCCGCCAGAGCTGAAGCGTTTCGCCCAGAAGTAGGACCTCTCCCGGGCTGGTGGCCGGAAAGACCCGGTTCGCCCGCGCCGGCAACGACCCGGCCCAGGCATCGACCTCCGGGTTCCAGATGCGCGGCCCGCCCCGCTCCCCCAGGGCGAGCACCAGCGCCGTTCCGGGCACCCGCTGCAAGGCCCGAACGCTCCCCGCGCCTCCCGGGAGCAGCGGCCCCCACGACGCAGTGTCCGGCGAGAAGGTCTGGACGCCGCCCTGAAGCCAGCCAACGTACAGGCCGCCCTCGAAGCTCGACAGCGTCGACCACGCGGGGCGCTCCCCAACCGGGACCGAGCGCGCGACCGTGCCGTCGGCCCTGTAGAAGCGCAGTACGCCGTCGTCGCAGCCGACCACCAGCTCCCCCGCGGCCACGAGAATGGTGGCCCGGGTGGCCAGGCAGATCGGGAACTCCTGGGCGCTTCCATCGGGATGCACGGAGCGGCCCGCGGGACCCCGCGTGGCGAACGCGTTGGTGCCGTCGGTCAGGGGGTGCCACGCCGCGCCTTCCGTGGAAGAGGTGACGGTGCCGTTCTCGAGCCACACCATCGCGTCGGCCGTGGCCACGAGGAGCCGCGAGCCCACCCAGATCGGCTCCTCCACAACGGCGAGCGCGAGCATGGAGCTGCGCTCCATGGCGGGGAGGGCGTACACTTCCAGCCTTCCCGCCGCGTGGCAGGCCATCCGGGCGCCATCGGGGGAGACGACGCCGGTGTGCTGGCAGGGCTCCGGGAGCGGGCGTTGCCACACGATCTCGGCGTTCGGTTGGGTGGTGGCGGCGAGCACCCCGCGCGCTTCGGGGGAGGGCCCGAGGCGCAGCGCATGGGCGGCGAGCACGTGTGCCTCGGGGAGCTGGTCGTCGGCCAGCGCCGCGAGCGCTTCCTGCGTGAGCGCCACCGCGAGGCTGGCCTCGGCCGCGGCCCGCTCCCGAGAGTTCCGCTCCACCGCGAGCCCCACCACCACGGCGAGGCCCAGCGCCGCGAGCCCCGCCACGACCAGCGGCGCCCGCCACGCCTTCACCAGCCGGACCAGGAGCTCCAGCGGCCGGTACTCGTGCGCCTGCACGCGCCGCCCCGAGAGCCAGCGGTCGAGGTCGGCCGCGAGCTCTCCCGCCGTGGGGTAGCGCGCCGCGGGCTCCACCTGGAGGCTGCGCCGCGCGATGGCCACCAGCTCACGCGGCACCTCCGCCGGGAGGCTGTCCGGGTTGGGATGTGCTCGCGCCGGGTCGGGCCAGGCCCGCCCCGAGAGGAGCTCCACCAGCACCACCCCGAGGCAGAACACGTCGGAGGCGAACCCGGCCGGCTCCCCGCGTGATTGCTCGGGGCTCATGTACCGGGGCGTTCCGGCGGGCGACGCCGAGCCCTCGGCCGCGATGATCCGCTGCCACGCCTCGACCGCGGACTCGATCGGGCAGGCGAGCCCCCAGTCGGCCACCTGCGTTTCGCCGAACTCGCCGACCATGATGTTCGACGGTTTCAGGTCGCGGTGCACGATGCCCATGGAGTGGGCGTACGCCACGGCCTGGCAGGCCGCGTGCAGGTGCGGCAGGAGCTGGAGCCGTGCGGCGAGGTCCGCGCACTCGCCGAGCCGCTCGCGCAGCGTCCGCCCGCGGATGAGCCGCATCGTGTACCAGATCTGCCCGTCGGTTTCGCCCGCGTCGTACACCGCGACGATGCCGGGATGCTCCAGCTGTGCGGTGATCCAGGCCTCGCGTGCCAGCCGCCCGGCGAGCTCGGGCGTGGCCGAGACCTTCAGCGCCACCTGCCGGCGGAGGAGGTTGTCGCGGGCGGCGTACACGCGCCCCATCCCGCCCTGACCGAGGAGCCCTTCGCGGGCGTACCGGGGGCCCTGCGCGGGAAGGTCTTCGCCCGGGCCCCCGCCGGGATCGCTCAGCGCGGGGGAGTCGTCGTCGTCGATCACGTCCGGTCCTGCACGTGATCGGCCTCGTGCAGGAACAGCTCCACGTTGCCGAACCCGTCGGACCGCACGAGGTCGGCGCGAATCCCGCCCTCGCGGAGCCGGGAGCGGAGGCGGGACAGGGTGACATCGAGCTTGTGACGCAACAGGTGGACGTCGTCCTCATCGGGCCAGAGCTCCCGCGCGAGGACCTCCCACGGCACGGGGCCCGCAAACGCCACGATTTCGCTTACGAGGCGCGCGGCGAGGCCGCTGAGCGCGAGGGCTTCGGCGCCCTCCGGGTAGAGGTGCACGGTGTCGAAGTTGGCCACGACACGCAGGCCACGGGCCACCCCGCCGTCGAGCCGCGTGGCGGTGCGCCCGGCCGAGTCCAACGAGAGGGCCACGGCCTGGAACCGCCGACCGCCCAGCTCCCAGCTGTCGCCGGGCTTGATCGGCCGACTGACGCCGTTCATCGAGAGGCACCAGCCCTCCCCATCGCCCCAGAGGTGCGCGGGGGCGTCGGGCACGAGGCGCGGAACCAGCTCCGGCCGCGGGCGGGCGAGGAGGCTGCATACGCCCGACACGGCCACGCGGGGCAGGCCATCCCCCTCGATGGCGAACACCGCCGCCGGCAACGACACCTCCTCGACGTGGAGCTCCAGCCCCTCGGCCAGCGCGATGGCCTGACCGACCTCCAGCACCAGCGAGCTGCGACTCTTGCCGGCCAACGCGAAGCGCCCGCGCAGCGCGAGGAGCGTGAGGTCCTGCCCCCGGAGGCTCACCATCGCGTGCGCCTCCGAGATGCGCGCGTCGGGGATGGAGAGCGCGGCCGACCACAACCGCCCGATGAGGTCGCCGTGGCCGAGCTCGGCGATGGCTCCGCCGGGCAGGCGGAAGCGGACGAAGGCGCGCACGGGGGCGTCGTAACCCGGGCGGGGAGCGACCGCGGTGGCGCCGCGATGCCCCCCTGCCGCTCTCGCCCCAACGCGGCCGGGGAATCGGGCATCGCCCAATCCACCCCCGCCGGGCTACGATCCCGGGGCCCCCCGGTGCCCGTGAACCTGCGTCGCCGCTCCTCCCGACCCCTGCCCGCCGAGCAGGGGTAGGCCATGGCGGGCGAGCAGTGGCTGGTGGGTCGGCGGTTCGGGGATTGGGAGGTCACGGCCTTCCTCGCCGACGGGGGGATGGCGCGGGTGTGGCGGGTGCAGCACCGGGGGGATGGGCGCGATGCGGCGCTGAAGGTGTCGCGCAGCCGGGACCCCGAGCTCCTCGCCCGTGCCGCCCGCGAGGCGCGCATCCAGGCCCAGCTCGTGCACCCCAACGTGCTCACCGCGCTCGGCGAGGTGGAGGTGGATGGCAGCCCGGGCATCCTGCTGGAGCTGGTTCCTGGCGGCCTCACGCTCGACCGGCTGCTCGCCAGCGGGCCGCCCAGCGGGGAGGTGCTGGAGCGCCTCCTTCACGGCCTCCTCGATGGCGTGGCGGCCGCCCACGCCGCCGGGTTCATCCACCGCGACATCAAGCCCGCCAACGTGCTGCTCAGCGAGTCGGAGGCGGGGCTCGTGCCGCGGCTCGCCGACTTCGGCCTGGCGCGGCCGGAGTTCGAGCCGCCCGAGGCCCGCATGACGCGGATGGGGGTCATCCTCGGGAGCGCGGCGTACATGGCCCCCGAGCAGGCCCGCGATGCCGGGAGCGTGGATGCGCGGGCCGACGTGTGGTCGCTCGGCGCCCTGATCTACGAGCTGGTGTCGGGGCGCGCGCCCTTCGAGGCCGACACGCTCGAGGCGCTCCTCGACGATGTGTCGCACGCCCGGTACCGGCCGCTCGATGCCGTCGCGCCCGACCTGGAGCCCCGGTGGGCCGTGGCGGTGGAGGGCTGCCTCCAGGTCGACCCGGCGCGGCGCATCCCCGATGTGGCCACGCTCCGGGCGGTCCTGCGCCGCGAGGTGCGCTGGGCCTCGGGCGGCTCGGGCAGCACGTCGAAGCCGGGCGCCGCCGCCCCCCGTTCCCTGCCGCCCTCGCGCCCCGCCGCGGAGACCTTCGCCCCGCTCCCGGCGCCCACCCGCCGGAACCCCGTCGTGGTGGCCATGGCGATCATGCTGGTTGGAGCCTTGGTTGTGGCCGTTCTGCAGCGAATCCTTCACGTCGCGTGAACGGTGGCGTGGCGTACGGGCGTGGTCGGGGATATGGATTCGACAGGCCGATATCCGTCTGCCAACTCCTTTCCAACCCAAACCCGTTCAACCGGGTCCCGCCGAGCCCGAGCCATCCTGAGCGCCACGCGCCGGATTGCCGGGCGCGGAGCCAGATGGCCACGAACTCGTCCTCCATCTTGAACCTCCCGGACCGGTCGCACGATGCGGCCGGCGGAGTGGCTTCGCATGCTCGCCGGGCACCCGCCAGAGGTGTCCTTTGCCTACTGAAATCCTCGTCAACACGACGGGCCGCGAATCGCGCGTGGCCCTCATGGAAAACGGCGGCCTCGTCGAGCTGCATGTCGATCGTGGTGTAGACCGCGGCTACGTCGGCAACGTCTACCTCGGTCGCGTGGTCCGGGTGCTCCCCGGCATGCAGGCCGCGTTCGTCGATATCGGCCTCGATCGTGCCGCGTTCCTCTACGTGGGCGACATCTGGCCCCAGATGTTCGACCAGAAGCACGCCGGCCACGAGGATGAAGAAGATCCCGGCGTGGATGAAGACGCCACCGTCATGGAGGAGGGCCCCCCACGCGAAACCCCGCGGCCCGGCCAGCCCGCCATCCAGGACCTCCTGAAGGAAGGCCAGGAGATCGTGGTCCAGGTGGCGAAGGACCCGATCGGCACCAAGGGCGCGCGGGTCACGACCCACGTCACGCTCCCCGGCCGCTACCTCGTGTTCATGCCCACGGTCGATCACGTCGGCATCAGCCGCCGCATCGCCAAGGACCGCGAACGTCGTCGCCTCCGCGAGTTCGTCGACAAGAACCGTCCCAAGGGCGGTGGCTTCATCGTGCGGACCGTCTGCGCCACGCAGACGAACGTCACGCTGAAGCAGGACATGAACTACCTCGTGGGCATCTGGGAGAAGATCCGCGGTGCCGCCGAGGGCCGCAAGGCGCCCGCGCCCCTGCACATCGATCACGGCCTCGTGCTCCGCATGGTGCGCGATTCGTTCCACGACGATGTGGAGCGCATGGTGGTCGACACGCAGAAGCTCTACGAAGAGGTCTGCGCCTTCATGGAGGAGTTCTCCCCCACGCTGAAGGAGAAGGTGCACCTCTACCGGGGCGCCGAGCCCATCTTCGACACCTTCGGTGTGGAGACCGAGATCAACCGTTCGCTCGGCCGCCGCGTGTGGCTGAAGTCCGGCGGCTACCTCGTGATCGACCAGACCGAAGCCCTCGTCAGCATCGACGTGAACTCGGGCAAGTTCGTGGGCCAGGGCACCTCGCTGGAGGACACCACCGTCCGGGTGAACCTCGAGGCCGTGAAGGAGGTGGTGTTCCAGCTCCGCCTCCGCAACATCGGCGGCATCATCATCATCGACTTCATCGACATGGATCGGGAGACGAACCGCGAGAAGGTGTACCGGGCGCTCGAGGAGGAGCTGAAGAAGGACAGGGCGCGCACCAACGTGCTGAAGATCAGCGATCTCGGCCTCGTGCAGATGACCCGCAAGCGCGTGCAGGAAGACGTCGTGCGGTACCTCAGCGAGACCTGCCCGGTGTGCGAGGGCCGCGGCAGCGTGCGCTCCCGCCAGACCGTCTGCTACGACGTCTTCCGCGAGCTCCAGCGCGAAGCCGCGCGGGCCGTGGCCAAGGAAACGCTCTACGTGAACGTGCACCCCGGCGTGGCCGACCTGCTCTTCGGTGAGGAGTACGCCGTGCTCGAAGCCGTTGAGGCGCGGCTCGGCAAGCGGGTGGTGGTGCGTCCGCTCCTGCACCTGCACCTCGAAAAGTACGAGGTCTACAGCAAGTAGTCACCCATGCCGCCCACCCGTCGGCGGGTGGGGCGGGCTTCGCTGCGCGCCGGGCGCGTCAGGGGGAGGGGGTTGCCGCCGGAGCGGTGGCCGCCTTCAGCCGCGCCGCTCCCGGCAGCTCCAGCAGCACGTACTCCGTGGTTTCGCCGGCCGGCTGGCCGCCGAGCGCCGTGACCTCCGCCAGCACGCTCGAGTCGGTGCGCCGCACGAGCACGTAGTCGAGCACGCCGAGCCCGGTGCGGGTCTTCTCCTCGAGGCTCTCGCCGTAGGTCCAGCTCGCGCGGAAGCGCACCACGAGCAGGGCGCCGCGGGGGTCGGTGGCGATCCGGGCCTCGGCGGGGAGGGCGGCCACGAGCGCCCACTCCTGCCGCGGGGCCACCTCGCTCGCGCCGGGCCAGAGGCGCAGGTGCAGGCCGAGCGGCGCCACCCAGGCGCGGGCGAACCACGCGCAGGCGAGCACGATCGCGAGGGCGCCCACGCGCCGGGCGAGCGCCGGCGCGGGGGAGCGGAAGCCCACCAGCGCCCACCACCGGGCCCGGCCGGGCGCCGGGAAGGTGAAGCTGGAGAGCACGCCGAGGCCATCGATCGCCGCGGCCAGCACGAACGCCGCCACGGGCGCCATGTGGTGGATGTGGCCGCGCCACTGGGCATCGATGCCCGAGCCCTCGGGGGTGGTGAGGTGCATCAGGAAGGCGCCGGCGCCGGGCGCGAGCACCAGCGGCGAGAGGAAGGCCGTGAAGTTCAGGGGGAAGAGGAAGTGCGAGTAGAACCGTTCGTAGTCCACCCAGGTGCGCTGGATGGGCGGGAGGCCGAGCCCCACGGCGCCGGCCTGCGTCTGCATCGGGGTTTCGTAGCCGACCGCATCGCGCCCGAGCCACCACAGCACGGCCACGAGGAGGCCCGTGGTGAGGAGCGCGCTGCCCATCGCCGCCAGGCGGTGCCGCCACCCGCCGCCGGCCGCGAGCGCGATGACCGGGAGGGTCACCACCCACTCCTCGCGCGCGGCGCCGCACAGGACGCCGGCGATCGCGAAGCCGAGGAGCGAGCGCTCGCGGAGCGCCCACACCGCCGCCACCGCGAAGGGCACGCCGAGCACGAGGTCCTGGTAGTCCTGAAGGGCGATCGCCCACAGCGGCCCGAAAAGCGCGTACATCGCGAGGCCCGCCACCCCGCCGCCCACCCCGCCGATCGTGCGCCGGCCGAGCCCGAACGCGGGGATGCAACCGAGCGCCACGAG
This sequence comes from uncultured Pseudomonadota bacterium, assembly GCA_903885375.1. Lineage (GTDB taxonomy): Bacteria > Myxococcota_A > UBA796 > UBA796 > SXON01 > SXON01. The sequence goes on along the minus strand of CAISIK010000029.1, from coordinate 20,624 downwards.
GCCCGTCTGCAGGGACACGAGGGTTTCCGGGCCCGGGGCGAGGCGGTAGGCGCCCGCCGCGGCGTACAACCACAAGGAACGGTGCCCCGACCACATCCAGTGGGCGATGTACCCGCGGTGGATGGACTGGGCCCAGTCGCCGTGGAGGGCGTAGTTCCGGATCACCTGCTCGTAGGCGGCGAAGCCGTAACTTTCCACGACGGCGAGGGAGCGGATCCGCCCGACGGCCGCGGTCTGCAGGGTGCAGAAGTAGATCCACGCCCCGGCGAGCGGCATCAGCCACGGGAGGAGGCGCGCGAGCACGACGCGTCGGTATCACGAAAGCCCGCGGGCGCGGGGGCGGCGAGCCCCATCCCCCGATCCGGAATAGCCCGCGGGCATGCGTTCGGAGCGAGCGATCGTGGGGCTGGTCGGGGCGGTCCAGTTCGTGAACATCGTGGACTTCATGATGGTGATGCCGCTGGGGCCGGATTTCGCGAAGGCCCTCGGCGTTCACGTCGACAAGATCGGGATCGTGGGTGGGGCATACACCCTCGCCGCCGGGCTGGCGGGGGTGGTGGCGAGCCCGCTCCTGGACCGGGTGGACAGGCGGGTGGCGCTCGCGATCTGCATGGCCGGCCTCGCCGTGGGCACCGGGCTGGGCGGCTTTGCCCAGGGGCTGCCCTCCCTCGTGGCGGCGCGACTGGTGGCCGGCGCGTTCGGCGGGCCGGCCACCAGCGTGGCGCTGGCCATCGTGGCCGACGTCATCCCCACCGAGCGGCGCGGGCGCGCCATGGCGGCGGTGATGACGGCGTTCAGCGTGGCGAGCGTGGCCGGCGTGCCGGCGGGCCTCGCGCTGGCCGGCTGGGCGGGCTGGCGCGCTCCCTTCTTCGTGCTCTCGGTCGGCGGGGCCGCGATCACCGCGCTGAGCGTGGCGCTGCTCCCGGCCCTGCGCGGGCACCTCGTGGGGGCAACCGAGCGCCCCGGCATGCTGGCGCTCCTGCGCCTCCCGGCGGCGTGGGCGGGCCTCTCGGCCACCGCGCTTGTCACCCTTTCGGGGTTCATGATGATCCCGAACCTGAGCGCCTTCCTGCAGTTCAACCTCGGGTGGCCGCGGGCCGATCTCCCCGTGCTCTACGTGCTCGGCGGGGCCTCCACGCTCGTGGCGCTCCAGCTGTTCGGGCGCTTCGCCGACCGCACGGGGCCGGTGCCGCTCAACGTGGCCGGCACGCTCGCGTTCGCGGCGGTCGGCGCCCTGTGGTTCGGCTTCTCGCCGCCGCCGGTGCCGGTGTGGCTGCTCTTTCCGGGCATGATGCTCGCCATGAGCGCCCGCAACGTGGCGCACCAGAGCGTGCTCTCGCAGGTGGCCCCGGCGCCGGTGCGGGCCGCGTTCCAGTCGATGAACTCCTCGGTGCAGCACATCTCGGCGGCGTTCGCGGCGTTCCTCGGCACGGCGGTGCTGAGCACGGCGGCCGATGGCAAGCTGGTGGGGATGCCCACGCTCGCGGCGATGGCGCTGGGCTGCGCGGTGGGCGTTCCGTGGCTCCTCTCGGTCGCCCTGCGCAGATCGCGTTAACCTGAACAGGTGTATCAGGATCGTGTCGAGGGGGAGCTCACCAGCTTCCTGTTCCGCTCCGAGGATGGCGGGTTCGCGGTAGCCCGCGTGGCCTCCACCACCGGGGAGGTCACCGTGGTGGGTCCGATCGCGCACGTGTCCGTGGGGCAGCGCATCCTGGCCACGGGCGGCTGGCAAACCGACCTCCGCTTCGGCCCGCGCTTCAAGGTGGAGTCGGTGCTCATCGAGCACCCGCGCACGCTCTCGGGCATCGAGCGCTACCTGCAGGGCGCGGTGGATGGGGTGGGGCCCGAGCTTGCCCGCCGCATCGTGGATCACTTCGGCGTCGATACGCTCCAGGTGCTCGAACATGCGCCCGACCGGCTCGGCGAGGTGGAGGGCATCGGCCCGAAGACCCGCGAGAAGATCGTGTCCACGTGGGTGTCGGAGCGCATCGGGCGCGAGCTCGAGATCACGCTCCGCGGGCATGGCCTCGGCCCCGCGGCCATCCGGCGGGTGCTCTTCGCCTTCGGGGTGGGCTCCGCCGATGTGGTGGCGCGCCACCCCTACCGGCTGGTCGAGGTGCAGGGCATCGGCTTTCGCAGCGCCGATGCCATCGCGCGCGCCAACGGCGTGGCCCGCGATGCGCCGGAGCGGGTGCAGGCCGCCATCGACTTCGCGCTGAAGTCCGCGGAGGAGGAGGGGAGCTGTTTCCTGCCCGAAGCGGCGCTCGTGGAGCGGCTCGTGAGCTTCGATGTGGAGCGCGGGGCGGCCCAGCGCGGCGTGGAGGATGCCGCGCAGATGCGCCGCGTGGTGCGGCACGCCGCGTCGGAGGAGGGCGAACGCGCGGTGTACCGCACGGTCACCGATGAGCTGGAAGCTCGCGTGGCGCGGCGCGTGGCGGCCCGGCGGGCGCAGGCGCCGCAAACGGTGGCGGTCGATGCGGCGGCGAGCGCGGTGGGGATCGACCTCGCGCCGGGCCAGCGGGCAGCGATCGAGGCGGTGTTCTCGGCGGGCCTCGTGGTCATCACCGGCGGCCCCGGCACCGGCAAGACCACCATCGTGCGCGTGCTCGCCGAGCTGGCGCGGCGGCGGGGCGAGAAGTGGGCGTTCGCCTCCCCCACCGGGCGGGCCGCGCGGCGGCTGAGCGAGGCCTGCGGGGCGGATGCCCGCACCCTCCACCGCCTCCTCGAGTGGAGCCCCACCGAGGGCGGCTTCACCCGCGATGGCTCCCACCCGCTGGAGTTCGATGCCGTCGTGGTGGATGAAACCTCGATGGTCGACCTCTCCCTGTTCGATGCGCTGCTCGACGCGCTCCCGCCCGCGGCCCGGCTGGTGCTCGTGGGCGATGTGGAGCAGCTCCCGAGCGTGGGCGCGGGGCAGGTCCTCCGCGACCTCATCTTGTCCGGCAAGGTGCCCGTGGCGCGCCTCACCGATGTGTACCGCCAGGCCGCGGAGAGCGCGATCGTGCGCAACGCCCACCGCATGCTCGCGGGCGAGGTGCCCATCTCCGCCGAGCGCGAGGAGGGCGCGCGCGACTGTTTCGTGCTCGCCCGGGAGGATGCGGAGGAGCTCGCCCGGCTCCTCATCACGGTGGTCACGGAGCGGCTGCCTGCCAACGGGTTCGATGCACGGCGCGATGTGCAGGTGCTCACGCCCATGCACGGCGGCCCGCTCGGCACCGTCGCCCTGAACCAGCGCCTCGGCGCAGCGCTGAACCCGGAGGGCCCCGAGCTGGTGCGCGGCAACCGGCGGTTCCGCGCGGGCGATCGGGTGATCCAGACCCGCAACGACTACGACATCGATGTGTTCAACGGCGATGTGGGGCGGGTCACCGCGATCACCCCCAACAGCATGACGGTGGACTTCGAGGGGCGCGAGGTGGAAATCCCCGGCGATTCGCTCGACACCTTCGAGCTCGCCTGGGCCATCTCCATCCACAAGTCGCAGGGCAGCGAATACCCGGCGGTGGTGCTGGCGCTCCACACCTCGCACTTCGTGATGCTCCGGCGCAACCTCGTGTACACCGCGCTCACCCGCGCCCGCCGTTTCGCGGTCATCGTGGCGAGCCCGCGCGCCTTGCGGATGGCCGTGTCCCGCACGGGGGTTGACGATCGCCATACCGGTCTTGCCGGAAGACTCGGATAGGCTGCGCCCTCGCGGAGTTCCGATGCTGCTCGCCCTCTCCCTCGCGTTCGCCTTCGATACGAAGAAGCTCCCCAACCACGACATCTTCCTCGATGATGGGCAGCGGCAGGTCTACCCGAAGACCGTGGAGTTCGGCGTGGTGGGCAACGTACGCCCCGGAAAGCCCGGCGAGGCCGAGGCCACCAAGCGGGTGGCGGTGAAGGGGGCCACGGCCGCCCTCGCGGTCGACATCTCAAAAACGATCCAGGAAGGCCGCACCGAGTTCCTCGTGCTGATGGGCAACCTCGTACCGGGCTCCTCGCTCGCGGGGTGGAAGGGGTTCGCGAAGAGCTGGCTCAGCGTGATCGCGGGCGGCGAGCCTTCGGAGGAGGGCTACCCCCGCACGCGCGTCATCCCCGTGGCCGGGGAGGACGATGGCGCGGGCGATGACCGGTACACCGGCTACGGCGCCATCTTTCCGGGGGCGGGCGCCGACATCGGCTTCAACCGCGTGGCCACGTGGTCGCACGTGGACCTCGAGGTGGCCGGGCACACCTGGCGGCTCCTCACGGTCGATACGAACAAGGTCACGCTGGGTAGCCGGTGGGAGGAGCAGCTCGCCTACGTGGACCGGGTGGCGGCCGAAACCACCTACGACTCGATGCTCGTGTTCATGTACCACCCGCTGGTCACGCTCGCGGCGGGCCAGAAGAGCAACGACGGCGAGGCCGCCCTCGAGCTGCTCGACGTCATCGATGCGCAGAGCAAGGTGGGCGCGCTCAAGGCGGTGTTCTCCAGTCGCAGCACCACCAGCGAGGTGTTCCTCCCCCGCGGGAAGTTCGGCGAGCTCTTCGTGAGCGCGGGCGGCGGCGGCGCGCCCGCCGATACGCCCGAGCGTTGGGGGCACGCCGAGGCGGGCGGCTTCAAGGACCTCAAGCTCGAAACCACCTTCGACTTCGCCATCCTCCGGGAGTTCGAACGCCAGGCCGAAGCGCGGAAGTGCAGCTCCGTGGCGATGGACCATGCGAAGAGCGCCGAGTCCTGGGCGGGCTTCCCCGGCGCCTACGAAGCGAGCTGCATGCCGCTCGTGGGCTGGTGGGATGTCACGCTTGCCGGCGAGCGCCTCTCGCTCAGCTACCGGTTGATGCAACCCGATGCCACGTTCAAGGGCGTCTACACGGCCGAGTTCGCCGGTCGCAAGGTGGGCTGGACGATCGGGAAGTAGCGCGGCGGCAGCGGCCGGTTAGGCACCGCGCCTCCCGGGTTGGTGGTGGCAAACGAAGGCATCCCCCTCGTTGACATGGGTGACTGGTTCCGGCCGGAGCGCAAGGCCGCGTTCGTGTCGGAGGTCGGGCGCGGGCTCGAGGAATTCGGGTTCGTGTCGGTGACCGGGCACGGCATCGACCTCGTGCAGCTCGAGGCGGCCTACGCGATGGCGCGGGCCTTCTTCGCCCTGCCCGAAGCGGTGAAGCTGCAGTACGAAACCCCGTGGGATGGCCGCCAGCGGGGCTACACGAGCTTCGGCGTGGAGCACGCCAAGGACACGCTCATCCCCGACCTCAAGGAGTTCTTCCACGTGGGGCGAACCCTGCCGGCGGAGCACCCGCTCCACCGCAGCGGCGATGTGCCGGTGAACCGCTTCCCGGCCGAGCTGCCCGGCTTCGAGGCGCTCTTCCGCGACTACTTCATCGCGATGGAGGCCTTCGCCGGCCGCCTGCTCAGCGCCACTGCGATGTACCTCGGGAACGAGGAATCCTTCTTCTCGGGCCTCACGCAGGATGGCAACTCCGTACTCCGGCTCATCCACTACCCCGACGTGGGCGAGTCCCACCCCGGTGCGGTGCGGGCCGCCGCGCATGAGGACATCAACCTCCTCACGGTGCTGCCTGTCTCCACGAAGCCCGGCCTCGAGGTGATGTCGCGCGAGGGCCGCTGGATCAGCGTGAACCCCCCGCCGAACGTGATGGTGTGCGACACGGGCGACATGATGGCGCTCCTCACCGGCAACCGCCTGCCGGCCACCACCCACCGCGTGGTGAACCCCGAGCACCGCGATGGCGGCCGGCTCTCCATGCCCTTCTTCCTGCACCCGCACCCGGATGCGCTGCTCGTCGAAGAAATCCCCGGGTTGCGCCCCGCCGTGCGTACGCGGGAGTTCTTCCACGAGCGCTTGCGCGCAATTGGCGTCGAACCCACGGGAAAGTCGGGAAACTCCGCCCCCGGAGCTTGACCCGCGCGCCAAAGGGGCGCACCATGAGGATCGGGGGCCAGGTCGCAGTGACCGAGTTGTTCCTTTTCCTGCTTGCCGGCTGCAACGGCATCGACGTGGGGTTCGACGACCCCGACACGATCGCGCCCGATCCGGTGTGGGTGGAAGAAACGCTCGGCACGGCCGGCGCCCCGGCGGTGGACATCCTGTTCGTGGTGGATGGCACCGGCAGCATGGCCGAGGAGCAGAGCTCGCTCGCTGCTGCTTCCGCCACCTTCGTGTCCATCCTCGGGGACCTCTCCCTGGCCTGGCAGATCGGCGCCACCAGCTCCGACCTCGCCGACGAAGGTGTGCTCCTCGGCGATCCCTGGGTGATCACCCCCGAATCCCCTGATGCCGCCTCTGCCCTCGGCACCGCGCTGCTCGTGGGCACCGACCACGTGCCGCCCTCCTCGGGCCTCGATGCCGCCACCCTCGCCCTGCGCGACAGCACCGGGCAGAACCGGGGCTTCCGCCGCGCCGACGCCGCCCTCCACGTGGTCTTCGTGAGCGACGACGACGACCAGAGCGGCGAGGTCCTCGGCGCCGACCCGGTGGGCACCTTCGTGACGCTCCTCGCCAACGAGTCGGCTCTCAACGGCCTCCCGGCGCGGGCCTCCGCGGTGGTGGGCCGGGTGCCCGATGGGTGCGAAGGCGGCACGGGCTCGGCGCGCGCGGGCACCCGCTACCTCCAGGTGGTGGAGCGCACGGGCGGCGCCTCGGCCAGCGTGTGCGATGTGGACTTCTCCGCCGTGGCCGAGGCGGTGGCGGCCCTCACCGTGGATTGGCCGGTGCGCTTCGTGCTGCAGGCGGAGCCCGTGCCGGACAGCGTTACCGCCACGGTCAACGGCGAGCGGCGCACCGAGTTCGTGGTGGAGCTCGACCCGCCGGCGATCCACTTCGACACCGCGCCCGGTCCCGACGCCGAGGTGCGGGTGCGCTACGAGCTCGCGGAGGCCGGGTCGTGATCCTCCCCCTCCTCGTGTGGGACCTCGAGCAGGACGACGGCGGCTTCCAGGCCACCGGCGACCTTCAGCAGTGGCGCTGGGGCGTGGTGTCTGCCGGGCCCGGCGCCGGCTACGACGGGCGGCGCGCCTGGGCGGTGGGCCTCACCGGGAACTACCTCAACGACGCGGTGGACTACCTCGTGCTCCCGTCGATGGACCTCGGCGGCGTGGCCGCCCCCGTGCTCAGCTTCCAGCACTGGTACGCCTTCGGCGATGGCGATGCGGGCTGGGTGGAGGTGAATGAGGGCGCTTCGTGGCGCCGGGTGGACCCGATCTACGGCTACCCCGCCGCGGCGGGCTGGTCGGGCAGCTCGGCCGGCTGGCAGCAGGCCTCGGTGGTGCTTCCGGCGCTCACCTCGGTGCAGGTGCGCTACGTCTTCTCGGCCGACCTCACGGGGGTGGGCGCGGGCTGGTTCGTCGACGGGATCGCCGTCTGGGATGGCGATGTCACGCCCCCGCGCGTGGAGTCGCTCACGCTCCTGCCCGACTCCGAATCGATCGGCGAGGGCTTCACGGTGTCCGCCGCCGTGGATGACGACACCGGTGTGGACTCCGCCACCCTCTTCTGGAGCACCGACCACGGCGAGGAGGGGTCCGTCGCGATGACCAACACCGGCGGCGGCATCTGGACCGGCCGGCTGCCCGGCCAGGCTCCCGACACGCGGGTGGACTACTACGTGACGGCGAGCGACGGCGCGAACGAAACCCGGTGGCCCACCGCTGGCGGCGCCAGCTTCCGCGTGTACCTGCCCGCCCCGCTGGACCTGACGGGCCCCGAGGGCCGCGTGGTGGCCTTCACCGCCGACCTCGCGTGGTCGCCGCCGGTGAGCGTGCACGCGGTGGAGGGCTACGAGGTGTGGTCGGGCGGCGCGCTCGTGTGGTCGGGCACGGCCACGGCGGCGAAAGTGCCGCTGGGCGACGGGGAGACGGAGTTCGCCGTGCGCGCGTTGTATTCGGAGGGCGGGGGTGACTTCAGCGAGCCGTGGGCGGTCCAAGCCGTCCTGCCCGCGCTGGTAGGGCTCACCCCGGGCACGGGCTGGCCCGGCGAAGGCCTGCGGCTCGAGGTGATCGGCGACCACGCCCTGTTCGTGCAGAACGACGTGGCGGTGGAGCTCGGCGAGGGCATCACGGTAGAGTCGGTGGGCGTGCGCGACGTGGACCGCTTCGTGGTGCAGGTACATCTCGACGAGGCCGCCGAGCCCGGCCCGCGCGACCTCCTCGTTCACCTGCCGGCCGGCGATCTGGAGCTGCCCGACGCCTTCGTGGTGCAGTCGGAGGAGAGCCGGCCCCGCCTCGTGGATGTGGAGCCGCAGAGCGTGGAGCAGGGCGACAGCGGCACCCTCCGCGTGCGCTTCGTCGGCAGCCTCGCGAAGACGCCCACGGTCAGCCTCGGCGAGGGCCTCGTGGCTGCCGTGACGGGCGTGGAGGGCGACGAGGTGCTCGTTTCCTGGTCGGCCTCCGCCTCGGCGCCGCTCGGCGCCCACGCCGTGCGGCTCGACGACGGCGCGCGCATCTTCGAGGGGGCGAGCCTCGAGGTGAAGGACTGGCGCCCGCCCGTGCTCGACACCTGCAACACCGGCGGGCTCACCCCCCGGTTGGGCGCGCTCGCCGCCGTGTTGGTGCTGCTCCGGCGGCGCCGGGATGCGGGGTAGGGCGAATCGCGTGCGCCCCACCTCGGGGTGGGCCGGGTCGCCGCGATTCGCGGGCCCTGACGCCTCCGCAGTGGCAGGCGTCGGCGGGGTAGGCATGGGGGGCGGAGGCGCCCGTCCCGGCGCCTCACCGCTGGGTCCATCCCCCCTGGGCGCCTGGCTCCACCCGGTGGAGCCGCTGTCGTTGTCTGCCGTTTCCGTTTTGGTGTCACGACGTGATAGCGTCCGGAAATGGGTGATTCTCCGCGTCAGGTCTCGGTGGGAGTGGTGCAGCGTCGCGACGACGGGATCGTGCATTTCGTCTGCGCCGCGGGCGCCCAGCTCGATGAGACGAACACGCGGGAGCTGTTCTCGTGCTACCGCGAAGTCGCGGGCGAGGGTCGGCTCCTCGTGCTCAGCGACATCCGCGGTCTGCGTTCCTCGACCTCCGGGTCGCGCGCCCTCGCCACCACGCCCGAGGCCACCCAGCTGCACGCGGCGGCGGCGGTGATCGTGGGGAACGGCATCACCCGGATGATGAGGAACCTCTTCATTGGGATGAACCGCCCCGCCTACCCCACGCGGCTCTTCACCGATCTCGACTCGGCGGTCGCATGGCTGCACGCCTGCTCGGAGCCCGAGCGTTCCAAGGCAAGCTGAGCATGCCGCCGTCGGACCTCCGGGAGCTCCACGAGGAGCTCAGCCTGGCGAAGGGCACGGCCGCCGACCTCGCCGTCTTCGCCCGACTCTTCGAGGGCCTTGAGGTGCCGCTCGCGATCTGGAGCCTGAGTCCCGGAGCCCATGAGTTCGACCTCATCGCTTCGAACCAGCCCGCCGCCGCCCTCCTCGACGAAACCACCGAGGTTGGATTCGATCCACCGACCTTCACGCAGGCCGGGTTGCACGACCGGCTTCGTGGGCTCTTGAGCAGCCCGGTGGCGATGACGCTGGGCGAGTTCAGCACGAGCGACGGGCTGCGGGTCTTCAGCGCTCGCGGTCTGGCCCTCGGGGAGGGCGTGGTCGGCGTGGGCTTCTTCGAGGTCACCCACCGGCGGACCCTGGAACGGGAGCGGCTCGAGATCGTCCAGCGGATGCAGCACGCGCAGAAGCTGGAGAGCCTCGGTGTACTGGCCGGCGGCATCGCCCACGACTTCAACAACCTTCTCGCCGGGATCATGGGCAATACCAGCCTTGCCCTGCTCGAGATGTCGCCCACGGCGCGGGCGCGCCCGCTCCTGGAGCGGGCCGAGGCGACCGCCCGGATCGCGTCCGAGCTCACCCGCCAGATGCTGGCGTACTCGGGCCGAGGGCGCTTCGTGATCGAGCCCATCGACCTGTCCCAGCTCGTGGAGGAGATGGCCCGGCTGCTCGAGGTGAGCCTCACCAGCCGCGCGGTGGTCCGCTACGAGATGGCGGCCAACCTCCCGATGGTGGAGGCGGACGCCTCCCAGATCCGCCAGGTGGTGATGAACCTGGTCACGAACGCCTCGGAAGCCGTGGAGGGAACCAGCGGGGTGATCCGGCTGCGGACCGGCCTGGTCCGGGCCGACGAGCGTTACCTCGAAGGCTACTGGCTCGCGGATGACGTGGTGCCCGGGGATTTCGTCTTCGTGGAGGTGTCCGACACCGGTCGCGGCATGGCGGAAGCCACGAAGGCCCGGCTGTTCGACCCCTTCTTCACCACCAAACGCACGGGGCGCGGCCTCGGCATGGCCGCGGTGCTGGGCATCGTGCGCGGCCACCACGGTGCGATCAAGGTCTACAGCGAGGTCGGGCGCGGGACGACGATCAAGGTGCTCCTCCCCGTCAGCCAGGGCAGCATCATCAGTCGCGCGGCCGAGGTGGCGGCGGAACCGCGGGCCCCGACCGACGCCCTGGTCCTGGTGGTCGATGATGAGGAGACCGTGCGCAACATCGCCTGCGAGATCCTGACCCACATCGGCTGCCGCACCCTCGCGGCAGGCGACGGGCAGGCGGCGGTCGACATCTTCCGCCAGCGGCCCGACGAGATCGACCTGGTGGTGGTCGACTTGACGATGCCGATCATGGATGGCGAGGAGGCCTTCCGGATCATCCGGTCGATCCGTCCGAACGTGCCCATCATCCTCACCAGCGGCTACAACCGCCAGGACTCCGCCGCGCGCTTCGCCGGCCGCAACATCTCGGGCTTTTTGCAAAAGCCCTGGACGGCCAAGGACCTGATCGCCGTGGTGGGCGAGGCGTTGGAGCGCGACAAGGCGTGAGGGCGGCGGTACGCGCCACACCCAGCAACCGGGCGTACGCGCGTCCCCCCCGACCCTTCGCCCCCCTGAGGCTCAGCAGCCGTTGCCGCTCCCCGGCGAGCCGTAGTCGATGGCGTTGTACTTGCTCGTGGCCCGGCACCAGTTGCCCAGGGTGTCGTTGGACACGTAGTCCAGCGCGGTGCTGCGCAGCTCCATCGAGTAGCCGGAGGCGAAGGGGTAGGAGCTGGTCCACGACACGCGGTCGATCTCGCCGCTGAAGGGGTCGGTGAGCACCACGCGGTCGGTGGAGTTCGCGAGCAGGAGCGCGCCCGCGTAGCTGTAGTCGATGACCACGCTGCCCATCGAGGTGTAGCTGTCGGAGTAGCCGAAGGTGGCGTGGCCGCCCGCCGGCACGTACACCGGGCTGCTCATCGTGTGGGTGCCCACGTTGTCGGCCACGGTCCAGCGGCACATGCGGATGTCGACCGAGGTGGGGTTGTACACCTCGAACCACTCGCCGAGCGGATCGGTGGCGAGCGCGGGGTTGGGCATCACCTCGCTGATCACGATGTCGCCCGCGGCGAGCAGGCCCTCGTCGCAGTAGTCGTCGCAGTCGTTGTCCACGCCGTCGCGCGACTCGGTGGCGCCTCCGTAGGCCGTGGCGTCCTCGTCGTCGCAGTCGGTCCCGCTCCAGGCCTCGGCGTCGTCGCCATCCCCATCCTGGTCGTAGTCGCTGCCGCCGGAGCAGTCGGCGTCGGTGCCGTCGTACCAGACCTCGCTCTCGCCGGGGTTCACGTCGGCATCCCCATCATCGCAGTCGGTGCCCGCGTAAAGCACCCACCGGTAGCCGTCGGCATCCTTGTCGTAGTCGTTGTTGCCAGCGCAGTCGCTGTCCACGCCGTCGTACCAGGTGTCGGAGGCGCCCACGTGCGTGCTGGCCACGGTGTCGTCGCAGTCGGTGCCGCCGTGGGTGTCGGCGCGGTAGCCGTCGGCGTCCTGGTCGTAGTCGTCGTTGCCGGCGCAGTCGCTGTCCACGCCGTCGTACCAGGCATCGGCCGCCGCGGGGTGGATGGCGGCGTTGCCATCGTCGCAGTCATCGCCGCCCCAGCCATCGTCGTCGTGGCCATCGACATCGCGGTCGTAGTCGCTGCCGCCATCGCAGGCTTCGTCTACCCCGTCGTACCAGGTCTCCGAGGCGCCGGTGTAGGCCGCGGCGTTGGTGTCGTCGCAGTCGGCGCCGCCCCCGCTGGCGCTCTCCTGCCCGTCGCCATCCTGGTCGTAGTCGCTGTCGCCGCGGCAGTCGGAGTCGACGCCGTCGTACCAGGTGTCGGGGGCCCCGGGGAAGGTGGTGGCGTCGGTGTCATCGCAGTCGGTGCCGCCGCCCGCCGCGGCCCGGGAGCCGTCGGCGTCCTGGTCGGAGTCGTCGTTGCCGGCGCCGTCCTGATCGAGGCCGTCGTACCAGGCGTCGGCGGCGCCGGGATGGATGCCGGCCGCGCCGTCGTTGCAGTCGTCGCCCCCGTAGGATTCGTCGTCGTACGCGTCGCCATCGCGGTCGTAGTCGCTGCCGCCATCGCAGGCTTGATCCACGCCGTCGTACCAGAGTTCGGCCGCGCCGGTGTAGATGGCGGCCGCGGTGTCATCGCAGTCATCGCCGCCGTAGGCATCGCTGTCCTGCCCGTCGCCGTCCTGGTCGTAGTCGTCGTTGCCGCCGCAGTCGGCATCCACGCCGTCGTACCAGGTGTCGGGGTTGCCGGGGAAGCGCGCGGCGTCGGTGTCGTCGCAGTCGGAGCCGCCGCCCACCGGGGCGCGGGAGCCATCGCCGTCCTGGTCGTAGTCGTCGTCGCCGCCGCAGTCGCTGTCGGCGTCGTCGTACCAGGCGTCGGCGTTGCCGGGAAAGCGGGAGGGGTCGGCATCGTCGCAGTCATCGCCGCCGTAGGCCTCGTCGTCGTGGCCATCGCCGTCGAGATCGTAGTCGCTGCCGCCATCGCAGGCGTCGTCCACCCCGTCGTAGTAGTCCTCGGGGGCGCCGAGGTACACGGTGGCATCGGTGTCGTCGCAGTCCTCGCCGCCGAAGGCGTCGCTGTCCTGCCCGTCCCCATCCTGGTCGTAGTCGCTGTTGCCGCCGCAATCGCTGTCGAGCCCGTCGTACCAGGCATCGCCGTTGCCGGGAAAGCGCGAGGGGTCGGCATCGTCGCAGTCGGCGCCGCCGCCCGAGCTGTGGCGGCTGCCATCGCCGTCCTGGTCGAAGTCGTCGTTGCCGCCGCAGTCGGCGTCGATGCCGTCGTACCAGGTGTCGACCATGCCGGGGTTCACGGCGGCGTCGGCATCCTCGCAGTCGTCGCCGCCGCCGGCCGGGGCGGCGTGCCCGTCGGCATCCCTGTCGTAGTCGTCGTTGCCGGCGCAGTCGCTGTCCACGCCGTCGTACCAGCTGTCGGCGGCGCCGGTGTAGGTGGTGGGCTCCAGATCGTCGCAGTCATCGCCGCCGAAGGTGTCGGCGCCGTGGCCATCGCCGTCCTGATCGAAGTCGTCGTTGCCGGCGCAGTCGCTGTCCACGCCGTCGTACCAGGCATCGGGAGCGCCGGTGTAGGTGGTGGCCTCCTCGTCGTCGCAGTCGCCATCCACCTCGGCGAGCCCGTCGCCATCGTCATCGACGTAGCGGGTGCCTTCGTCGACCTCGCCGTTGCAGTCGTTGTCGGTGTTGTCGGCCAGCTCCTCGGCGCCGGGGTACACCGTGGCATCCGCATCGTCGCAGTCGCCGTCGCAGTCGGTCACGCCGTCGTCGTCCCCATCGAGGCAGGCCTCCACGTAGAGGTCGGTCTGGCAGCGGCCCACGAGGCCGACGGGATCGCTGAGGGTGAGGGTGAGCTGGTGGGTTTCGCCGAGGGTCGGCGTCCAGGCGAAGCTGACCACGCCTTCGCTCGTGGGGGCGCCCGACCAGAGCTCGCCTTCGAGGTCGCTCACGAGCACCGCCTCGAGCTCGCTCGGGTCGGAGTTGGCGTCGGTGGCGCCGGCGGAGACCACGAGCCGATCGCCGAGGCGGATGGCCTCGCCGGGGGTGGGCGAGGCGAAGGTGCAGGCGGGCGCCTCGTTGGGCTCGGGCAGCACGAGCACGCTGGCCTGGCCCACCTGGCCGGCGTCGTCGATCGCGAGCACGGTGAGGTGGTGCTCGGTGTTGCTCAGCGTGAGGTTCCAGCCCACGTTGCCGCCGGTGCAGGCGAGGCCCTCGCCCTCGGCGAGCACCCCGTCCACATCGGACTCCACGCTCAGGGCCAGCTCCTCTGGTGGCCGCTCGTCGTCGACCTGCGCGCAGAGGTCGATCGGGCTGCTCGGATCGAAGCCGGAGCCGTTCGCGGGGCGCAGGATCGTGACGGTGGGGGCATCATCGGCGCTGGACAGCGTGGCGTCCTGGCACGCGAGGAGGACGAGTAGCGACATGAGTGCGGTGTACCCGATGCGTGTTCGGTGAGCAGGAAAAAGTGTGAGGGGGGCGGTCGTGGGATATCTGCGCGTCCGCACGGAGCGCCCATGGAGATCCGCCTTCTCGCTGGAAACGCAAACCCTGCGCTCGCGCGGAGCATCGCCGAGCGGCTCGGGCTGCCCCTGGGGGGCGTGTCGGTAGGCCGGTTCTCCGATGGCGAAATCCAGGTGGAGATCGACGACAACGTGCGCGGGCGCGATGTGTACCTCCTGCAGTCCACCTGCCGGCCCACCAACGAAAACCTGATGGAGCTCCTCGTGCTGGCCGATGCCTGCAAGCGGGCGAGCGCCGGCCGGATCACCGCAGTCATCCCCTACTACGGCTACTCCCGGCAGGACCGGAAGGTGGCCCCCCGCGCGCCCATCACCGCCAAGCTGGTGGCCGACCTCATCCAGACGGCGGGCGTGCACCGGGTACTCACGATGGACCTGCACGCAGGCCAGATCCAGGGCTTCTTCGACATCCCGGTCGACAACCTCTTCGCCGGCCCCACGCTGAGCGAGCACGTTCGGCAGACGTTGGATGTGTCGAACTGCGTGATCGTGAGCCCCGACGCCGGCGGTGTCGAGCGCGCACGCGGCTTCGCCAAGCGCATCGGCGCCACCATCGCCATCATCGACAAGCGGCGCTCCGGCCCGAACAAGGCCGAGGTGCTCCACCTCATCGGCGAAGTGCGCGACCGCACCGCGATCATCGTGGATGACATGATCGACACTGCTGGCACCTTGCAGAAGGCCGCCCTCGCCGTGCGCGACAACGGCGCTTCCAGGGTCTACGCCGTGTCCACCCACGCCGTGCTCAGCGGGCCGGCCGTGGAGCGCATCGAGGAGAGCGTGCTGGAGAAGGTGCTGGTCACCGACACCATCCCGCTGCTCCCCGAGGCCGCCGCCTCCGCCAAGATCGGCGTGGTGTCCGTGGGCCACGTGCTGGCGCAGGCCATCCGCAGCATCCACGCGAACGACTCGGTCTCGCGGCTCTTCCGCTGAGCGTCAGTTCGGGGCGCGCGCGCTGTGGGCGCGATGCGTCATCCCGTGCGGCTCCATCTCTTCGGTGGGCACCTCGAAGCTCGTGGCGGGGCACGTCCACGTGTGGAGCACGATGCCCTGGGTGGCCTGCGAGGCCTTCTGGCGCTTGATGAGGTACTGACGCAACAGCTCGGCCGCGTTGGGCGGCGGGTCATCGGCCGAGGGGACCGCCGGCGTGTAGATCGGCGGGAACAGCACGCCGCCCCCCTCCTTGTTCAGGAAACCCACGATCGACGTGCTCTCGCCGTAGGGCAGGTAGCGCAGCTCGTACTGGTCCTGACCGAGCGAGTTCTTCACGGTGAAGGTGACCTTGCCCATGCCCACCGAGTTGCCGCAGGCGAGGCCATCGAAGAACATACCGGGGCAGGTGAAGTCGGGCGGGGAGGCGGAGTCCTTCTCGGGGGGCTTTCCTTCGAACACGAACCAGAGATTGCCGGCATCCTTGGTGGCGCAAGTGGGCGTCCAGCTCATGGGGGCGGCGAGGGCCAGGGCGCTGAGGAGAAGCATGCGGTGTCATAACCGCGTGGAACGGAAGTCATTCCCGCGCGGCGGGGTTCCGCGTGGTACTCTTGACAGGTCAAAGGAACGTCGTGGGAAAGGCACCGGCGCGGCCCGTGAGCAAGCTGGCGAAGAAGGCGACCGCGTCGCGCGGCAAGGGAAAAGCACGCGCGGGGGTGGGCTTTCGCGGGTGGCTCCGCGCGTTCGGTCGGAGCCTGATCGTGGGTGGGCTCCTCGCCGCGGCGATCATCGCGGCGGTGCAATGGCACTGGGCCCTCGGCGTGGTGGATGATGGGCTCGAGCGGCCCACGTGGAGCGTACCCGGTCGGGTGGTGAGCGCCCCCATCGTGGTGTGGGAGGGGGAAACGCTCTCGCCCGCCCAGTTCGCGGAAGACCTCGCGGGCGCCGGCTATGCGCGGGTCACGCGGGCCACCCAGCCCGGCGACTTCCAGGTGTCGGCCGATGCCGTGCACCTCGTCCTCGCCCCCGACACCGGCCCCGGCTGGAAGGTGGCCGCGGGCGAGGCCCTCGTCACCTTCCAGGAGGGTCGGGTCGGGTCGATCACGCCGGACAACCAGCTCGAGCTGCCGCCCGCCACGCTCGCGGTGGTGCGGGGCGCGGACAACGAGAACCGCAGCCCCGTGGCGCTGGCCGCCATCCCGGGGCACATGGTCGATGCCGTGCTCGCCATCGAGGACTCCCGCTTCCGGGACCACGCGGGCATCGATCCCATCGGCATCCTCCGCGCGATGGTCCACAACGCCAGCGCGGGACGCATGGTGGAGGGCGGCAGCACGCTCACCCAGCAGCTCGTGAAGAACCTCTTCCTCACGCACGACCGCACGGCCGAGCGGAAGATCGAGGAGGTGCTCATCGCGATGGCGCTTGAGCACCGCCGGAGCAAGGACGACATCCTCGCGATGTACCTCAACGAAATCTACCTCGGGCAGGCGGGCGGCAGCTCGGTGTGCGGGGTGGATGCCGCGGCGAGGGCCTTTTTTGCCAAGCCCATCGAGCGGGTGACGGTGGCCGAAGCCGCCACCATCGCGGGCATGATCCAGTCGCCCAACCCCTACAACCCGGTGCGGCACCCGGCCGAAGCAAAGGCCCGCCGCGACATCGTGCTGGCCCGCATGGCCGAGCTCAAGCTCATCGACGCCGACACGCTCAAGCGGTCGCTCGCCACCGACCTCGTGACGCACGCCAACGCCAGCGGGCGCACCTCCCCCTGGGCGGTGGACCTCGTGGTGGAAGCTGCCGAGGAGGGCGACGAGGGCCGCGTGGCGCGCGAGGCGCTCGTGGTGCAGACCACCATCCAGCCGCAGCTCCAGCGGCTCGCCGAGGCCGCCGTGGCCGAGGGCATGGAGGAGGTGCTCACCGCGCATCCCAAGCTCAAAGGGGTGCAGGCCGCGATGGTGGTGGTCCGCGCGCGCGATGGCGCCATCGTGGCCATGGTGGGCGGGCGAGACTACGGCGACAGCGCCTTCAACCGCGTGGTCAACAGCCCCCGGCAGATCGGCAGCACCGTCAAGCCGCTCACGCTGCTGGCCGCCTTCGAGGCCGACCCCGCGCTCTCCCCCGGCCTCATCGTCGACGATGCGCCGCTCGAGCGCGAGGTCGATGGCAAACGCTGGGCCCCCGCCAACTACGACGGCACCTTCGCCGGGCGCCTGCCGCTGCGCGATGCCATCTCCCGCTCCCGCAACGTTCCCGCCGTGCTCCTCGCCGAGCGTGTGGGCCTCGGCCCCTTGCAGACACAGCTCCGGTCCCTCGGCCTCTCCCGCGCCACGGCCTTCCCCTCCGCGGCCCTCGGCGGCTTCTCCGCCACCCCGCTCGAGCTCGCCGCCGCCTACACCCCCTTCGCCGCGAGCGGCGTGGCCCACGTGCCCTTCCTCCTCCGCGCGGTGGAGTCCAACGGCAAGCTGCTCGTGGATGCCAAGCCCGCCAAGGGCACCGTGCGGTTCTCGCCGCGCGCCACCTGGCTCACCTGGGATGTGCTGCGCACCGCGATGACCGAAGGCACCGCCAAGGCCTCGCTCAAGTACGAGGTCGGGCCGGGCGCGGCGGGCAAGACCGGCACCACCGACGACTACGCCGATGCCTGGTTCGCCGGCGCCGTGGGCCCCTACGCGGTGGTCACCTGGGTGGGCTACGACCAGCCGAAGTCCACGGGCCTCACCGGCGGCCAGGCCGCCCTCCCGCTCTGGGCCCGCTTCGCGCACGCCACGGGCTTCGACCGCAAGGCCCAGCCCGCGCCCGCCGGGCTCGTGCAGGCCGACGTCTGCGTGGCCACCGGCACCCCGCCCTGCCCCACCTGCACGGCCACCCGCGCCGAGTGGTTCAGCGAGGGCACCGTGCCGCCGCCGGTGTGCGAGGAGCTGGCCCCGCTGGTCGAAGCCGCCAAGTCGGGGTGGCAGCTCGTGGGCGAACTGTTCGGCATCGGCGGCACCCCACAGTGAGCGACCTGGCGAGCCGTGCTATGTTCGGCAGGATGTCACGAGCACACCTTCGGTACGGTTGGGTGGTGGCGCTGGCGGGCAGCGTGGTTCTCACGCTGCCGTCGGTCGCCCACGCGGAGTGCAAGGTGGCCTACACCTCCGCCGAGCTGGTCAAGGACCTCACCTCCACCCAGCTCGCGCTCCGGGCGCTCGATGAGTCCACCTTCGCCCAGGCGGGGGATCGCCTCGAAAAAGGCGTGGCCTGCGTGAGCAACCCGGTGCCGACGATGGTGTTCGCCAGCGCGTACCGGTACATCGGCGCCCACCGCTACTTCGAGAACGACGTGGAGGGCGCCCGCCGCTGGTTCCGCAGCGCGCTGGAGCTCGACCCCAGCTACCAGTGGGATGCCAACGAGCTCGAGCTGGCCAACCCCATCCGGGCCGTTTTCGAGGAGGAGCGCGACAACGCCCACACCAAGCCGATCCCCGCGGCGGGAGGTGTGCTCTCCCAGCCCGCAGGCAGCACCTTCGCGCTGGATGGTCGGCCCCTCGTGCTGGCGGCGGCCTCCCCCAACCGCCCGCACGTGCTGCAGCAGATCGCCACCTCCGACCGCAGCATCCGCGCCACCTGGCTGCTCGATGGCAACGCCTTCCCGGCGCAGGTGCTCCAGTCTGCGGTGGTGGTCGCCCCCACGCCCGAGGTCGCGGAGAAGGAGGCGAAGGAGGCCAAGAAGGCCGCGCGGGTCGCCGCCGGCAAGAAGGCCGTCGAGACCGAGCGGGTGGCCAGCGTGGAGTACTCGGATTCCGGCGCCATCGTGGTGGATCGCATGCGCCCCGCCGAGAAGACGCCCCTGATGGTGCTCGGCGCCGCCGCCATCGTGGGCGCCGGTGCGGTGTACGGCGCGAGCTTCGCCACCCACAACGACTTCGAGAACGCCGGCACCACCGACGAGCTCTTCCGCACCCAGTCCCTCACCAACGCGCTCGTGGTCACCTCGGGGGGCCTGCTCCTCGCCGGGCTGGGCGTGGGCTACTGGGGCATCGTGCTCGACGGTGGGGCGAGTGTCGGGGTTTCCGGCCAGTTCTGACGGTTGGGTGGGCCGGAGCGGGCGCCGCTGGCGGGCGCTCGTGGGCCAGGCTTCGCGCGAAGGCGGCATGGCGGCGATCGTGCCGGTGGCGGGCGTGGGCCCCGCCGCGCCGGGAGGTCCCGCGCAAGGCGTGATGGCGGCCCTGAAGCTCTCCCGCCCGGACGACCCCCTCTCCGTCGAGGCGCTCGAGCGCGAGATCGCCGTCTTCGAGGCCCTCTGCCGCTCGCCGGGCGAGCCGCCGTGCCCCCGCCTCTACGACGTGGTGCGCGAGCCGAGCCCCGGTCTCGTGATGGAGTGGTGCCCGCTCGACCTCGAACGCTGGTGGGAGCAGCGCCACCACGAACCCGGCGCGCTCCCCGAGCTCTTCGAGGCGCTGGCTTCCGTGTGCCGCCGCGTGCGCGAGTACGCGGTGGTCAGCGAGATGGAGCTCGGCCGGCGGGTGGTCCACGCCGACATCAAGCCGCGAAACATCCTGCTCAGCGAGTCGGGGCGGTGGCTGCTCACCGACTTCGGGGCCGCCAAGTCGCGCGCGGTCGATGACGTGGGCTGGGAAGCCACCCGCATGATCATCGGCACCGAGAACTACATCGCTCCCGAGACGCTCTTCAACGCGCGGAAGCCCCATCCCGCCGCGATGGACACCTGGAGCATCGGCTGCACCCTCTTCGCGCTCCTCCGCATGCGCGCGCTCCTCCGCGCCGGGGGCCGCATGCCCGCCAACGGCACGCACGGCCACCACTTCCGCACCCACCGCGCCGGGCAGGTCAACGACCTGCAGCTCCGCCGCCCCACCCTCTTTGCCGACCGCGAGCTCGACCCCACCGCCTTCGCCAGCCCGGACCGCCTCCCCGACAAGGACCGAGCCGCCATCGTGGAGGCGCTCGCGGGCGTCTTCGACAATCCCCACCTCGAGGACCGGCTCGTGGCCGACGTCACGAACCTCCTCGACCGCGCCCTGCAGATCGACCCGGCGCGCCGCTACATCGACCCCATCGACATGGCCGGCGATCTCGAAGCGCTCGCCAGCCGCGCGCGGGAGCTCGCGGTGCGGGCGGATGGCGGGCCGACAGGGCCGCGGGCGTCGACACCGGCGGTGTGGCCCCCGGCGCGGGAGGTGTCCCCGGCTCCGAGCGCGCGGGGGGGCGTGTCGATGGCGTGGGTGCTCGGGGGCGGGGTGGCCGTGGCGGTCGGGTTGGCGGCGCTCCTCACGGTGGCGGCGGGCGGGTGGTGGTGGATGCAGCGCCAGCCCACCGCGGTGGGGGTGGGGGGAGGGGAGGGCCAGCCGCGCGAGGGCGGCGGGACAAACGGGGCCGCCGCGGTGCCGGCCGAGG
>CAISIK010000028.1 GCA_903885375.1 uncultured Pseudomonadota bacterium | reverse complement strand
CCCCCCCCCTCACCCATCCCGCTCCGCCGTCAACTTCCACTCGATCGCGCAGTCGGCGGCGCCGGCCTTCTCGAGGGCGCTGCAGTCCTCGCCGGTGCAGGTGAGGTCTACGCTCATGAGGGCTTCGAAGGCGTCGGCGGCGGTCCAGCCGCCGAGCATCTGCATGTCGATGCCGACGATGGCGTCCTGGCGGGGGCCGTAGTCGACCTCGCCGTCGGAAGCGGTGAAGTCGCACGCGAACTGGAAGTCCTCGTCGAGGTCGCAGACCTCGTCGGGCTCGCCCACGAGGGTCATGGTGCCCTCGCTGCTGTCGATGATCACGCCCTGCAGCCCCTCGGGCGGCGCGACCTCGTCGAACTCCTCGCTGCAGCCGTTGGTGGTGTCGAACACCACCATGTCGTAGTTGCCGGTGAGCGGCGTGGCGCAGCCGAGGATGAAGCCGAGGCTCGTGAGCGTGGCGGCGAGGAGGCGGTTCATCGGGGCCTGCTAACGCCGCTACTCGCTGGCCGAGCCCATGGCGGCGCGCTGAACGCGGCTGTCAGTGTCGGAGCGCAGGCTGCGGACTTCGGCGAGCGAGGCGGCGCGCACCGGGTCGAGCTTCTGGAGCGCGCGGAGCGCCTGGAGGCGAACCTGCGCGTCGGTGTCGGCGAGGCGGGCCACCAGCGGCGACCACCCGGCCTCGAGCTTGAGCCAGCCGGCGCTGCGGG
Organism: uncultured Pseudomonadota bacterium; assembly: GCA_903885375.1. Classification (GTDB taxonomy): domain Bacteria; phylum Myxococcota_A; class UBA796; order UBA796; family SXON01; genus SXON01. The sequence continues at coordinate 19,029 of CAISIK010000028.1, read as the reverse complement.
CGCCCTCGGCACGCACCTCCGCTTCAGGGTCGTTCAGCGCGGCGAGCACGAGGTCCGCCACCGACGAGGCCGGGTGCGCGTAGGCCGCGCTCCTCGCCGCAGCGGCGCGCACGGGCCCCGCGGCGTCGGCCGCCCCGAGGCGCACGATGCCGGCCACATCGGCGGACGGCGCGTGGGCCGCGCCATCGACGAACATCACGCGCACCATCACGTCGGCCTCCTCCGCGAGGAGGTCGGCCATGAGCGGCGGCCACGCCGGCCCGGTGTGGGTGATCGCCGCGGCGAGGGCTACCCGCACGTCGGCGGGCTCCTTGCCGTGGAGCAGGCGCGCGAGGAGCGGGCCTGCCGCGCCGGGCGCGACGAGGCGGGTATCCGCGAACCGCAGCAGGCGGCCCCGGTACGGGCTCGGCGCGGAGGACCACACCAGCATCGCGAGGCTCGGGTCGGACTGCCAGGTGCGCGCATCCATCGCGAGCACCCGCCGGTCCAGATCGTCGCCCGTTTCCCACGCCTTCAGCTCGGACTCGTCGGCTTCCCGAACCAGCCCGTCGCGCATCTCCACCCATTCGGGGTCCGGCGCCGCCTGCGCCCCCTGGATCAGGAAGACCATCGCTCCAATCATCGCCTGTCGCCCCTGGTGCGGGCTCGAACCCGGCCGCGCGAGGCGGGCATCCGGGGTGAGACGGAACGGGACAGCGGGTGGCGAGCGGCGACCATCGCCTGGGAACGTAGCGCAACGGCCCCGGGGGGTGTGTAAGGGATCGTCTCCGCGGGGGCGGCAAATCATGACGCGCCTTTGGCCGGCGGTGGGTCCGGCGCTGCGAACGCTGCATTAGGATCGGCGCCCCATGCGAATCGCCCTCTCGATCGGCCTCCTCCTCCTCCTCGCGGCCGGGTGCTCGATGGGCGGCGGCGAGGGAGAACCGGCCGCGGAGGGCGAGCCCGAGGCCCCCGTGGTGGACCCGCGCATCCTCGTGGAGAGCGCCAACGCCGCGCCCGGCACGGTGGGCGATCATGTGGTGGCCAGCGCGTCGGTGGAGAGCGAGGGGCAGGCGGTGCTCATCCCCGAGGCCTCCGGGCTCGTCACGGGGGTGTACGTGGAGGATGGCGATCGTGTGGAGCGCGGCCAGCTCCTCGCCGAGATCGCCTCGCCCGCGCTCGATGGCGCTTTCGCGCGGGCCGCGGAGGAGCTCGCCCGCGCCGAGGCCGATGCCGCCGCGGCCCAGCGGCTCTTTGATCAAGGGGCCATCAGCCGAAGCGAGCTCGATGTGGCGCTCCGCGCCCAGACCGCCGCGCGCACCGCCCACGCCGAAGCGCGCGAAACCCGCGGGTTCACCCGGCTGGAGAGCCCCATCGCGGGGGTCGTGGCCTCGCGGCAGATCCGCTACGGCGAAACGGCCGGGCCCACGCCCGCGTTCACCATCGTCGACCTCGATCGCCTCCGCGTGGTGGTGTCGCTCCCGGAGCGCGACCTCGCGCGGGTGCAGGCGGGGCAGCCGGCCACCGTGGTGAGCGCCTACGACGATGCCGTGTCCGGCACCGGCCATGTGTTGCGCGTGGCGCCGGTCGTCGACACCGCCACGGGCACCGTGCGGGTCACCGTCGGCCTCGATCCCGGCCAGGCCCAGCTTCGCCCCGGCCAGTTCGTGAGCGTGCGCATCGAGGTGGCGCGGCACGAGGGCGTGGTCACCGTGCCGCGGCGCGCCATCGTGTGGGAGGAGGGCGTGAGCTACGTCTTCACGCTCCTCGAGGGCCCGCCGCCGAAGGAGCCGGGCGCGGAAGGTGAAGAAGAGGCGAAGGAGGGCGAGCCCGAAGCGCCGCCTTGGTGGGCATCGCTCCTCGGGGGCGGCGGCGAGGAGGAGGAGGCTGCGGAGCCCGAGATTCCCGGGCCCTGGCGTCGGGCGCACCGCGTCCCCGTGAAGCTCGGCTTCGAGGATGGCACGGTGGCCGAGGTCGTGGAAGGGCTCGCGGCGGGCGCGCCGGTCGTGACCATCGGGGTGGATGCGCTGCGCGACGATGCCCGCGTGCGCCTGCCGGGTGATCCCGTCATGCCGAAGCCCGAGCCCGTCACCCCCGGTACCTGACGTGCTGCCCGTCCGATGGGTCGTGGACCACCCGGTCACCGTCTGGATGCTCACGGTGGCGGTCTTCGTGTTCGGGCTGGTGTCCTTCGGGCAGCTCCCGCTCGACCTGATGCCGGACATCTCCTACCCCACCATCACAGTGCGGACGGCCTACGAAGGCGCGGCGCCCGAGGAGGTGGAGGCCCAGGTGAGCCGGCTGGTGGAGGAGGCGCTCTCCACGGTGGAGGGTGTGGTGGCCATCGAGTCGCGCAGCCGCGCCGGCACGAGCGACGTGGTGCTCGAGTTCGCGTGGGACACGCCGATGGGCGGCGCCATGCAGGATGTGCGCGAGCGCCTGCAGACGACCTTCCTGCCGGAGGCGGCCGACCGTCCGCTGATCCTGCGCTACGACCCCTCCCTCGAGCCGCTCCTGCGCGTGGCGCTCACCGGCGGGGGCACCGAGCTCCAAACCCGCGAGGTGGCCGAAAAGCAGGTGAAACGGGCGCTGGAGGCGCTCGACGGCGTGGCCGCCGTGACCGTGCGGGGCGGGCTGGAGCGGCTGGTGCTCGTGGAGCCGCGGGATGACTGGCTCGAAGCGCGCGGGGTGTCGCTCGCCGACCTCCAGCGAACGCTCGCCTCCGAGAACGTCAACGTGGCGGGCGGCCTCGTGCGTGAGGGCGAGAACGAGTACCTCATCCGCACGCTCAACGAGTTCCGCTCCTCCGACGAGGTGCGCGAGCTCCAGGTGGTGCGGGCCGACGGCTCGCGGGTGCGGCTCGGGGATGTGGCCGAGGTGCGCGATGGCAGCGCCGATCGCGAGCTGAGCGCCCGGCTCGACGGCGAGCGCGCCGTGGAGATCGAGGTGTACAAGGAGGCCGACGCCAACCTCGTCCAGGTGGCGCGCGGCGTGAAGGCGGCGCTCTCCGCGGAGGAGGAAGGCGGCGGGCTGCTTCCGGAGGGGATGGGTGCCACGGTGCTCGACGACCAGGCCCGCTTCGTGGAGGAGGCGCTCGACAACCTCACCAACGACGCCTTCCTGGGCGGCCTGCTCGCCATCCTCGTCACCTTCGTGTTCCTCCGCGACTGGCGCACCACCTTCATCATCTCCACCGCCATCCCCATCTGCCTCTTCGCCACCTTCGGCGTGATGTACGTGGGCAAGCTCAGCCTCAACCTGATGTCGCTCGGCGGGCTCGCGCTCGGCGTGAGCATGGTGATCGACTCCGGAACGGTGGTGCTGGAGTCGATCCAGAACCACATCGACGCGGGGCGATCCCGAAAGGAGGCCGCCGCGCTCGGCACCGCCGAGGTGGCCACCGCCGTGGTGGCCTCGGTGCTCACGGCCATCGCCGTCTTCTTCCCGATCGTCTTCGTGGAGGGCGTGGCGGGGCAGATCTTCGGCGACCTCGCGCTCACCGTCGTGTTCTCGCTGGTGGCGAGCCTCGGGGTGGCGCTGGTGTTCATCCCGATGCTGGCGGGCCGCGAGCTGAAGCTCGGCGAGGCGCCGGCGCGCGCGCTCGACATCCCATCGGCCGGGCCGCGTGAGGCCTGGGCGGCGCTGCGGGGTCCCCGGCGGCTTTGGGCCTGGCCGTGGGCGCTCGTGCGCTTCGTCGTGCACGGGGGCCTGGCCTCGCTCGGGGTGGCGTTCGCGGTGGGCTCGGCCTGGGCGGCACGGCTCGGGCTTCGGGTGACGTTCGCCGTCCTCGGCCGCCTCGACCGCGGCACCGTGTGGCTCGCCGACCGCTTCCTCGTGTTCTACGACGCCGCCGAGCGGCGCTTCGCCAGCGTGCTCCTCGGCGCCCTGGCGCGTCCCACCCGCATCCTCGTGCTCGCCGCGGCGAGCCTGCCCTTCTCGGTGCTCCTCCTCGGCGATGTCGGCGCCCGCCTCATCCCCGACGTGCACCAGGGGCGCTTCACCGTGGAGGTGGCGCTGCCCGTCGGCACCCCGCTCGCGCGCACCGACAGCATGGTGGAGCAGCTCGAGCAGGAGGTGCGGCGGCTGCCCGGCGTGGAGACGGTGTACGCGGTCGTGGGCACCGAGCGCCGCGCCGACGCCCGGCCCGATGAAGGCGAGAACACCGCCCGGCTCAGCGTGCAGCTCGCCGAGGGCGGCGACCTCGAAGCGCGCGAGGCCGCCTCGATGGCGGCGATCCGCACGATCCTCGAGAAGTTCCCCCGCCTCGACACGCGTTTTTCGCGGCCCGCGCTCTTCTCCGTGCACACGCCGGTGGAGATCGTGCTCTACCACGCCGACCTCGGCGTGCTGAAGACCTCCGCCGACGCCGGCGTGGCCGCGCTCTCCGCGCTTCCGCAGCTCCGCGAGGTGCACAGCTCGCTCACCGCCGGCTACCCCGAGGTGCGGGTGCACTACGACCGGCAGCGGCTGGCCGCGTTGGGGATCGGCGTGGGCGATGTGGCCCGCGCCGTACGGGCGAAGGTGCAGGGCGAGCGCCCGACCCGCATCTCGGCCGGGGAGCGCCGGGTGGACCTGCTCCTACGGCTGCAGGAGCGCGATCGGGAGAGCGTGGCCGACCTGCGCGCGCTCAACGTCAACCCCGCCCTGACGCCGCCCGTTCGGCTCGACACGGTGGCCCGCCTCGAAGAGGGGGAGGGGCCGAGCGAGGTGCGCCGGCTCGACCAGCGTCGCGCCGTCGTGCTCTCGGCCGACGTGGACGGCTACGATCTCAGCGGCGCCGCGGCCGCCGCGAAGGCCGCCCTCTCCCGCGCGGGGCTCCCGGCCGACGTGGAGATCGAGGTCGGTGGGCAGAACCGCGAGCTGGAGACCTCGCTCCGCTCGCTGAGCTTCGCGCTCGTGCTCGCCGTCTTCCTCGTCTACGTGATCATGGCGAGCACGTTCGAGTCCTTCCGGGATCCGCTCGTCATCCTCTTCAGCGTCCCCCTGTCGCTGGTCGGCGTGGCGGTGGGGTTGTGGGTCACGTCCACGCCGGTGAGCGTGGTGGTCTTCATCGGGCTCATCGTCCTCGCGGGCGTGGTGGTGGCCAACGCCATCGTGCTGGTCGATGCGATCGGGCGCCTGCGCAGCGAGGGTCGACCGCTCGATGCCGCCATCCGGGAGGCGGCCGCGCTTCGTCTCCGGCCCATCCTCATCACCGCGCTCAACTCGGTGCTCGGCCTCGTGCCGCTCGCCGTCGGCCTCGGCGAGGGACAGGAGATGCAGCGGCCCCTGGCGGTCACGATCATCTTCGGCCTGGCCAGCTCCACCGTGCTCACGCTCGTGGTCATCCCCGTGCTCTACCGGATCGCGGTGCGGCTGACCGAGGGCCCCGAACCGGTCGAGCCGGACCCGCTGTGAAGCGCTGGATTCCCAGCTTCTCGGTCCATCGGCCGGTCACTGTGGTCACGCTCTTCGCCGTGATCTTCGTCGTGGGCCTGATCGCGTGGTTCCGCGTGCCGGTGCAGATGATGCCCTCGGGCTGGGTCACGCCGCGGCTCTGGCTCTGGGTGGACTACGAGGACAGCACGCCGCTCGAAACGGAGGCGCGGCTCGTGCGCCCGCTGGAGGAGCAGCTCTCCACGGTGGCCGGCATCAAGCACCTCGAAGCCGACGCGCAGTCGGACGGGGCCAACCTCTCGGTGGAGTTCCACGGCGACGTGGACATGGACGAGGCCTACAACGCCGTGGGCGACCGCGTGGAGCGCGCGATGGCGGAGCTCCCGAGCGACGTGGAGCGGGTGTGGATCTGGCGCTTCGACCCCAACGACGAACCCGTGATCTGGGCGGGCATCTCGGCGCCGCCCGGCATGGGCGACGAGGACATGCACTTCCTCACCACCCGCGTGATCCAGAAGCGCCTGGAGCGGGTGGGCGGCGTGGGCCGGGTGGACGTGTGGGGCGTGCCGGAGCCCGTGGTCTGGGTGGACTTCGACCGCGACCGGCTCATGGCCCACGGCGTGGACCTGATGAGCGTGATCACCCGCCTCGGCGGCGACAACGTGCAGCTCGGCGCCGGTCGGGTGCACGAGCGCGGCGAGGTCCGCTACGTCCGCTCGCTTGCCCGCTTCGGCTCCCTCGACGATCTGCGGAAGTGGCCCGTGGGCGAGGGCCTCGTGCTCACCGACATCGCCGACGTGCGCTACGCCCCCGCGGCCTCCGCCGACATCAGCCGCATCGAAGGCAACGAGTCGGCGGCCGTGGGCATCAACAAGGAGTCGAGCGCCAACACCCTCGAGGTGTGCGAGGCCACGCGGGCGGCGTTCGCCGACCTCGAAGCCGACCCCCGGCTCGCGGGCTGGAAGTTCCACACCTTCTTCGACCAGGGCCTGCTCATCCAGAAGAGCCTCGACGCGCTCTACAAGGCCGCCCTCGAAGGCGGCGTGCTCGCCGTGCTCGTGCTGCTGCTGTTCCTCCGGGAGTGGCGGATCACCACGCTCATCACGAGCACCATCCCGGGGTCGCTGCTCCTCACCGTGACCGTGATGTACTTCGCGGGCGACTCGCTCAACCTGCTCTCGATGCTCGGGCTGATGATCGCGGTGGGCATCGCCATCGACAACGCGGTGGTCGTGGTGGAGGCGATCTTCCGGCGTCGCCAGCTTGGTCACGACCCGGTTTCGGCCGCGATCGACGGCACGGGCGAGGTGCTCGTGCCGGTGGTGCTCTGCACGCTCACCAGCAGCATTGTCTTCTTGCCCGTCATCCTCATGTCGACGGACGCCGACTTCAGCTTCTTCCTCGGCGCCCTCGGGCTCCCCGTGGTGTACGTGCACGTGGCGAGCCTCCTCATCACGCTGGTGTTCACGCCGCTCTCGACGGTGTGGGTGTCGTCGTCGCACATCGCGGCCGAGAGCCGGTGGATGGTGTGGGCGTCGGATTGGGTGGGGCGCATGCTGCAGCGGGTGTTGCGCCACCCGGTCGACAGCTTCGTGGGCGTGCTCGCCATGCTGGCGCTCACCATGCTGGTGCCGGTCCAGGGGGTGGGGTGCGAGGATGGCGCGCAGGGCAACATCGACGACTTCGTGATCCGCTTCACGGTGTCCGCGCAGTTCACCTACCCGGAGCGCCTCGCTACCGTGGAGGCCTTCGAGAAGCTGGCCACGGACAACCGGGAGCGCTGGGGGGTGCGGACATGGCGGGCCCGTCTCGGGTCGGACAGCACGCGGGGCGCGCTCAGCGTGTACCTCGAAGACGACGTGGAGGGTGGCATGAGCCGCGAGGAGGTGATCGCGGACGCCAAGCGGCTGCTCCCCGACCTCCCCGGGGTCACGAGCGCGGTGGGGTGGGGCGACGGCGAGGCCGGCGCGCAACGCCGCATCAGTGTGGACCTCGTGGGCGAGGACAGTGAAACCCTCGCGGCGCTCGCCACCGAGGCGGGCCGACGGCTGCGGAGCATCGACGGTGTGCTCACCGTCGCCGACGACGTGGAGAGCGGCGGGGCCGACGAAATCCTCCTCCGGGTGGACCGGGATGCGGCGGCCCACCACGGCGTGAGCGCGAGCAACATCGGCCAGCTCATCTCCTTCGCCATGCGGGGCGCGCCGCTGGCGCCCTGGGTGGTGGGCGAGCGCGACGTGCGCATCTTCACGCGCTTCGGGGAGGCCGACCGGGAGGACGTGGACCGGCTGCTGGACTTCGAGATCGGCTCGCGTACGGGCGGCGTGGCGCTCCGGGGCCTCGTGAACCCCGAGGTTGCGAAGGGCTGGGGGAGCATCTCGCGTCGGGATCGGAAGACGCAGCTCTCGTTGACGCTGGAGCTCGAGGACGAAGCCGAGCAGGGCGCGGTCTACGAGCAGGCAATGGCCGAGCTGGGCGCCATGGACTGGCCCACCGGCTACGGGCCCGAGCGCGGCGACGAGTGGATGGAGCAGATGGAGAGCGACCGCGCGCAGAATGCGGCGCTGCTCCTGTCGGTGGTTTTCGTGTTCCTCGTGATGGGGGTCCTGTTCGAGAGCTTCCTGCTCCCGCTCACGGTCATCCTCACCGTGCCGATGGCGGCGTTCGGCGTGTACTGGGGGCTCTGGCTCACCGACACGAGCTTCGGCCCGATGGGCGGTATCGGCATGGTGGTGCTCATCGGCATCGTGGTGAACAACGGGATCGTGCTCATCGCGCGGGTCACCGAGCTGCGGGCGGAGGGCGTGGAGCGCGAGGAGGCCCTCGTGGAGGCGGTACGCCACCGGCTGCGTCCGATCCTGATGACGGCGATCACCGCCATCGTGGGCATCCTGCCCATGGCCGTGGGCAACGAGACCTTCGTGGGCATCCCCTACGCGCCGCTCGGTCGGGTGGTGGCCTTCGGCATGGGCTCGGCCACGATCCTGACGCTCTTCTTCGTTCCCTGGGTGTACGTCCGCCTCGACGAGCTGCGCATCGCTGCCGGTCGTTGGCTCGCCTACGCCTGGCCCTCCCGCCGCCCCCTCCCGGAGACGCCGTGATCCTCGCCCTCGCGTTGTCGTCGCCCGCGCATGCGCTCGACCTCACCTACGACGAAGCCCTCGCCCGCGCGAGCGAGCGCGCCTCGGGCGTGCAGGTGGCGCGCTCGGAGCACGCGGCCGCCCTCGGGGCCCTGCTCGCGGCGCGCGCCCCGTTCGAGCCCACCCTGTCTCTCGGCGGGAGTTGGTTCTCCTCCACCGACGAGGGCCAGGCCCAGTTCGGCGCCTACACCAGCGAGACCACCGGGTTTTCCGCCCAGAGCACGCTCTCGCAGGCCTTCGCCACCGGCACCGCGCTCAGCCTCGAATTCTCCGCGGACCAGTCGGACTCCACCTTTACGTTGGAGGAATTCGACGCGGAATTCGGCCAACCGGCGTGGGGCAACAAGCTCGCGATCGGACTGTCGCAGTCGCTTTTGCAGGGCGACCGGCTCGCCTGGAATCTCCGGGGAATCCACGCCGCGGAGTCCGCGGTGACGGCCGCCGAGTTGGGGACGGAGATGGCCCGGCAGGACGCGGTGGCCGCCGCCGCCCGGGCGTACTGGGCGCTCTCCGCCGCAGAGCGGCTGCGGGACATCGCGCGGTTGTCCCGCGCCGCGAGCGAGGAGCAGGCGCGCATCACCCGCGCGCTGGTGGAGGCCGGCAAGCTGGCCTCCGTCGAGGGAACGCGCATCGCCGCAGCGCTGGCGCAGGCCCAGCGGTCGCTCCTCGAGGCCGAGGCCTCCGTCGGGGCCGCCTCCGACACCCTCGCGAGCACCCTCGGCCTCCCGCTCGGTACGGAGCTCGCCCTCACCACGCCCGCCGCGCCGCCCCCCGAGCTCCCCCGCGACGATGAGGCGGTGCTGCGCTCCGTGAGCGAGGGGAACCTCGCGTTGCGCCTCTCGCGCATCGCCGTGGAAGACCGCGAACGCGAGCTGCGCGATGCGCGGCACGCGCTGCTCCCCCAGCTCGATGCCAACGCGGGCGCCTCGCTCCGCGGCTACGACTCCTCCTTCGGCGCGAGCATGGACGAGCTCGGCCAGGGCCGCCTCCCGCAGTGGAGCGTCGGCGCGGAGCTCACGCTGCCGCTTTTGAACCGGGCGGACCGGGGTGCCGTGGCCCAGTCGGAAGCGGCGCTCCTGCGCGCGAAGGTGGACCTCGCCGCCCGCGAGGCCGAGGTGGAGGCCGGCGCGCGCGCCCAGCTCCGCACGCTGGCCGGGGCGCGGCAATCGCTGGAGCTGGCGCAGCTGAACGAACGCCTCGCGGAAGAGACGCTCTCCGCCGAGCGGGCGCGGCTCGGCGAGGGCCGTAGCCTCCAGCGCGACCTCATCACTGCCCAGGCGGAGCTGGACCGCGCTCGCGCCGAGGCCGAGCGGGCGCGCACCGACTGGCTCCTGGCGCTCATCGAGCTGGAGCGCCTCCGCGGGCAGCTTTAGCGCAAAAAAACACACACATGGATGAACCTTTACTCTCGCCGTGCGCGCCGTCAGGGCTTCATCGCTTCCATCGGGCCGGGGGCCCAGCTAGCGTAGGCGGCGGCGTCGGCGGCGGCGTAGGGCCGCGGGAAGGTGCGGGCCCAATGCGCCCGCCAGTCGGGCCGGGAACCGTCGAGGTCGGTGAACCCGTACTCCCCGGCGAGCGCCCAGCTCGAGTACACCCGCCCGCCGCGCGTTCGAACGTCGGGGTCGGCCGCGAGCGCCGCCACGGCCCGGCCCACGTAGCGGGGCGACTCGGAGGCGAGGAAGTTGGGATCGACGGCAGCGCCATCGCGCCAGTTGGCCTCGGTCACCCCCATGCGTTCGAGCATCTCCTCCGACCGGAGGAAGCCGGGCGTGACACACACGGCGGTGCCGCCGTGGACCGCCAGCTCCTCGTTCAAGCCCCACGCCATGCGGATCGTAGCCATCTTCACGAGGTCGTAGCCGAGCGAGCCGCGATACCCGAATGTATCACCGTCGGTGATCTCCACGACGAGCGGACGCGGGGAGCCGAGGAGCAGCGGGGTGAAGGCGCGGGTGCTCACGAGGTGCGTGACGAGGCCGGAGTCGAACATCGCGCGCACGTTCCCGAGGTTCATCTCCCAGGGCGGCACGCCGAAGTCGGCGAGGTGGTCGGCACCCCACACGTCGTTCACCAGCACGTCGAGCCCGCGGAGCTCGGCGCGGAGCTCGTCGGCGAGGGCGAGGGCGGCTGATTCGTCGAGCAGATCGCACCGGCGGGCGAGGCCGAGCCCGCCGGCGGCCGTGACCTGCTCGGCGGTCTCCTCGATGGTCTCGCTCCGGGCGCCGGGCGCCGACCGCGAGCTGCGGCCCACGCACACCACGGTGGCGCCGGCCTCCCCCAGCGCCACGGCGATGCCCCGCCCGGCCCCGCGCGTGGCGCCGGCAACGAGGGCACGAACTCCGTGAAGAGGCAACGACATGGCAGCTCCCGAGCGGGGTTCTTCTATCGGAGCGTGGGCGTGAGCGGGCGGGGGTTGACTACCGCGAGCCGCGCGATTAGGAGCCGAGCGTTGCGGGTCGTTAGCTCAGTTGGTAGAGCACCGGACTTTTAATCCGTGGGTCGCCGGTTCAACCCCGGCACGACCCACCACCCTCACATACTCTGATCCCATCGTCTAGTGGTTAGGACAGCGGGTTTTCATCTCGCCAACAGGAGTTCAATTCTCCTTGGGATCACCATTTGTTACCGCGCTGAACCGCCGCGCAAAGGGGCGAACCCAGCCGGGGTTCGAAGCCTTGCTACTCCGTGGGGGCTGAGCGCCGGGCGGCCAAGCTGGCCTTCAGGTTGTCGGCGAGCGCCTGAAGCTCCTCGAACTCCCACCGGTCCGTGAACGGCAGTTCGAAGGCGAACCGGCGTCACCGTCCTTCACTGGTCGCGAACTGCCCAGATCGGCCGCAGACACCAGGATGGCCGGCGGCGTCGATCGGCTCGCGTGCCGCTGCGCACCTCCACCAGCAGCAGGACGTCACCATCCAGATTCGCGGGGAGGACGCCGAGGGTGACGACCGATCGGTTCACGGCCGCAACCAGTCTTCCAGCACAATTCCCGGGATCCGCTCGTAGTGCCTCCGGTTTCCGGTCACGAGCGTCGCACCGCGGCTCAGGGCAACCGCGGCGATGAACAGGTCCGCGTCCGCGACGATCTGCCCGCCGGTCGCCAGCCGCGCCTTCACCTCGCCGAAGAGCCTCGCACTCGCGAGGTCCGGTGCGAGCACCGGGAGAGTGTTCAGGAAACGGACGACCAGCGCCGCGTTCGCGTCGGACTTCGCCGACTTTGCGGCACCGAAGAACAGCTCGGAGGTGGTGACCCAGGTGGTGGCGACCTCGTCGACGTCCGCCGCGCGCCGCTCCAGCACCTCCTTCCGCCCTCGGAGGATGCCGATGCACGTGTCCGAGTCGAGGAGCTTCACAGGTCGATGTCCCGGCCCGCCGTGCGCGCGGCGTACAGGTCAGCGGCCTCTTCGTCGAACTCGCGGTCGCTCACCCAGCCGCCGGCGAGCGCCATCCACGACATCGGCACCTCGATGGTTCCATCATGGTGCCGAAACGGAAGTCGGCAACCTCAACCTGGACACCATCTCCCCGAGCCCCCCGCCCCTGTCCCATCGCTGCAACCGGGTGACTACGGTTCTCGCGATGTGGGGTGGCGGCGCTCGCTCCACGTAGCAATGGCGCGTACTACTCGTCGCACAGGCCGGAGTACACCCACCACTCGGTCAGGCCCACGTCGTCGAAGCCTCCGTGGTAGGTCTCGACGAGGTCGAGCAGGCCGTCGTTGTCGATGTCGAACGTGGAGAAGCCGGAGTCGTAGTTCCCCGAGGCGTTCCAGGTGTCCGAGGTGGCGTCGAAGCCCGCGACCCTCGATCCGTAGGCGTAGCGCGTGGGGATCGGCCACACGGTGGCGGTTGACGCGAAGCCAGCCCCGAAGCAGGTGCCGCTGTCGCAGTCGTCGTCCACGCCGTTGCCTTGGATCTCGATCGCCGCTGGCGAGACGGAGGCGTCGGTGTCGTCGCAGTCCGTCGCGAGCGGGTAGCTGTCGCCGTCGAGATCGTCGTCCGGGGTGAGCGGGTCGCAGTCGTTGTCGCCGCCGTCGTAGGGCGACTCCGCGGCACCGGGGTTGATCGCGTCGTCGTCGTCGTCGCAGTCCTCCCCTGCGGGGTAGCCGTCGCGGTCGGCGTCGATGGGAGGATCGGTGTCGGTGTCGGAGTCCGAGTCGGAATCGGTGTCCGTGTCGCTGTCCGCGTCGGCGTCCGTGTCGGCGTCCGTGTCGGCGTCCGGGTCGGCGTCCGTGTCCGTGTCCGCCTCGTCCGTCGGGCCGTCGGGCGCGGGGCCCGGGCAGCCCCCGAGCAGGACGAGGAACGCAAGTGGGCGGAGAAGCATGGGGTGCTCTCGGAGAGGTGAAGAGGATGACACGGTCCGGCCCTGGCCGCACGTCCCGGCGACCGCAAGCCGCTGAACCCGCACCCGCGGACATCGCACCCAGCACCCACGCCGGCACAGCTGGCCCTACGGGAGCCTCACCCCTTCGGCTCGGGCTCCCAGAGCTCGATCGGGTTGCCCTCGGGGTCGTGGATGCGGGCGAACCGGCCCAGGCCGGGCACATCCCAGTCCGGCTTGGTGATCACCTCGATGCCGGCGCCGCGGAGGCTGGTGAGCAGGCCGTCGAGGTCGGAGACCCGCAGGTTGATCATCACCTGCTTCTCTACCGGGTAGTAGTCGGTATCGGCCTTGAACGGCGAGAAGACCATGGGGCCTCCCTGGGTGAACCACACCCACTCGTTGCCCTGACCGTGCTCGTCGGTGCCCATGCCGCCGCCGACGCCAAGGTGTTCCTTGTACCAGGCCTTCATCACGCCCGGATCCTTGGCGCGGAAGAAGTAGCCACCCATTCCCAGAACCGGCATTTGTCGACCCTCGTGTGAGTTTTCTACGAGTATCCTGCCGTTCCTTCCTCGGCCGCCGTTCAATCGCGCCGTGGCCCCGGAACGAGCGCCCGCGTGCGCCGCATGTACTCCCGGTACTCGGGCTTCCGCGCCGCCATGTGCTCGTCGAGGAGCGCCACCCCGGACACCCGCACCAGCAGGAAGGTCATCAGGATGGGCCCGAAGAGGGTGGCGATCCCCGCGGGCTGGTCGAGCGCGAAGAGGAAGAAGCCCCACGCGACGAGGATTTCTCCGAAGTAGTTCGGATGGCGGGAATATCGCCAGAGCCCCTCGTCCATCACCGGGCGGCGGTTCGGCCGGCGTTTGAAGCGCTCGAGCTGCCAGTCGGCGAGGGCCTCGATGGCGGTTCCGGCGAGGGCGATCACGGCCGCGAGGACATCGAGCGCGCCGATCTCATCGGGCGGCGGAGCCGCTCCGGCGAACTGCAGCGGGGCCGTGACCAGTAGCACCAGGCCCCCCTGGAGCATGAACACCTGGAAGAAGCTGAACCACCAGTACCGTTCCGGCCCAAAACGCTGTCGGAACGCGGTGTAGCGCGGGTCCTCCCCCTTGCCGATGCTTCGCCAGGTGAGCCAGCCCCAGAGGCGAAGCGCCCACAGCCCCACCACGGCGAGGATCAGGAGCTTCGCCGGAGTGACGCCCGTCCAAAGCACGGAGTTGGCCACGGCGAGGAGGTACGCGACGGACCAGAAAGGGTCCACCACGCTCACGTCGCGGCGAATCACGCTCCACACCCAGACGAGGCTCATGAGCCCGAGGACGACACCCACGTTGGCGAGCAGCATCCCCGGACCTATCCGGGTGGGTGGGGCGATGCGGGTTTGCCCCGCACCGGGGTGGGCGCGCCCGCACCGCATCGCGGCGCCGCCCGGGAGTCCCTGCGCCGCGCGATCAGTCCTCGAACCGGCGCAGTTGCACGGCGCCGCCCTCGATCGCGCCCCAGGTGCGGTGGCGCACCCAGTCGCCGGGGTTGAGGAACACCCCGCCGGGCAGATGCGCGCACGTGGGCTGGTGGGTGTGACCCATCACCACGAGCTCGACGCCGGCGTCGAGGCGTTCGGCCGCCCGGCGCTCCTGCCGCGCCACGAGGATGGGGTTCGGCGCGCCGTCGCCGAGGCGCCCGGCCAGCTGGTGGAGGAGCGCCCAGGCTCCGCGTTCGCCCAGCCGGTCGAGCGTCCACCCGAACGGGGCGCCGCGGAGCACACGGTGGAAGCCGTGGTAGCGCGGGCTCTCGTCCACCTCGTCGCCGTGGGTCACCTCCGCGGCGAGGTCTCCGAGGCGCAGCTCCGCCTTCGTGCCGATCGCGACCTCGGCAGATGCGGCGAAGAACCGCCCGAGCGCCCAGTCGTGGTTGCCGGGCAGGACCACCAGATCGAAGTCGGCGAGCGCGTCGAGCACGGGTCGGTACGCCGGGAACGGCACGCCCTCCGGGCACCAGAAGGCGTGGAAGATGTCGCCGGCGAGCACGAGTCGGCGGGTGCGGAGGCCGCCGAGGAAACGGAGGAAGGCGACCTGCGTGGGCGAGTCCGGCCCGTCGCAGTGCACGTCGCTCACCACCGCCGCGTCGAGCATGCGCGTGCGGCTCAGCCGGCGGTGATGCGGGCGTTCCGTTCCGCCAGCACCGCCACCAGCACGGCGCGAACGCCCGCTTCGTCGAGCCCGCGCAGCGCCTCGAGAAGCTCGGCCTGCCAGGATTGAAGCCCGAAGCGGGCCACCTCCCAGGCCACGAGTGGACAACGCAGCTCGCCGCTGATGAGGGCCCGGAAGAGGGCCTTGAGCTGCTCCGTGGGCACATCCACGAGCGCGCGACCCGGTCCCGCCGCCATCCTACTTCTTCCCGAAGAGCTTGTTGAAGAGGCCGCCCTCGTTGGGCCGCTCCACAGACTTGTCTCGTTCGAGGCGCTTCATTTCCCGAACTGCCTCCGGGTTGGACGGTCGGATGCGCAGCGCCTTCACGTAGCACTCGCGCGCCTCGACCGGCTGGTTGCGCAGGTGGTGGGCCTGTCCGAGCAGGACCCAGGCCGCGTCGAGCCGATCGTTGCCGTCGGCGATGGACCTCAGGCGGGCCACGGCCTCCTCGGCCACCTTGGCGTCGCGTGTCTGGTTGAGCTTGAACGTGGTGAACGCAGCGTAGGCTGCGAACTCCTGCTCCTCGGGGACGGCCGCGCTGCACGCCAGGAAGACCTCGTGCGCCTGGGGAATCCTGCCCGCGTAGAACTCGGCGAGCGCCCGCTTGAAGTCGCTCTCCGCGTCCAGGATTTGGCGGACCTTCGCCATCGCGAGCTCGTCCTCGCTCTTTTCACCGTGGATTTCCCGCTTGATGTAGGCCTCGCGCTTGGTGTCGTCACCCAGCACTTCCCAGGCGGCCCGCGCCCGGTCGAACAACTCGGCGGCGGTGTCGCGGATTTCGCCGGCGTCGCTCACGTAGCGGTCGGGGTGCAGCTCGCGGGCGAGGGTGAAGTACGCCCGCCGCATGGTCTCCGGGGGGTCCCGCCAGGTGACACCGAGGGCGGCGAAGTGGTCCTTCGCACCGCGAATCCGCTCGAGAACCGGGCCGAAGCGGAGGGTGGCGCCGTCCTGAACGGCTGCGGGCTTCGGGGCGGCCGCGGGCTGGCCCAGGCCCTCGCTGATCATGGCGGCGATGTCGTCCACCCCACCGGCGTACCGGCGTTCCCGCCTCACGCTGCGCACCTCGTAGGTGGAGCTCTCGATCCCGACGTCCTCGAAGACGCCGATCGTGAGGCCGACCCGGAGCCAGCGCTCGGTCTCCTCCGGCGATCCGGGCGCGAAGGACACCACCTCGTCCACCGTGCGGGAGCCATCCAGCTCCATCAGGTAGGCGGCCAGCGCGGGGTCCATCGCCTGCCGACGCAGCCAACCACCGCCCGCGCCCACCACCTTGAGGTAGGCGGAGATCGACGGCCGGCTCGCCCCGAAATCGAGGAGCGCCTGGGCGAGCTCGGCCGGCTCCCGCTTCGGCGGCATGATGCCCTCCCGCCAGGCGTACTCGCCGCCCGCTTCCTTCAGCGTCCCCATC
The DNA here is from genome assembly GCA_903885375.1 of uncultured Pseudomonadota bacterium. GTDB lineage: Bacteria > Myxococcota_A > UBA796 > UBA796 > SXON01 > SXON01. Next base: position 2,614 of record CAISIK010000028.1, on the reverse strand, counting down.
AGGCGGGCCTGCGCCACGGCGCGGGTGAGCTCCTCGGCGTCCATCTGGGGGTTTGCCGCCCCGATACGCTCGGCGGACTCGGTGAGCAGGTTCGACTGGAGGAGCGCGATGCTGCCGCGCTCGATGTAGCTGATCCGGCGACGGCGCCCATCCGTCCAGTCGAGCACGCCGGTGCTTCCGTCGATGACACGCGCGCACAGGGCAGAGGCAAGGGGGTTCATGTGGAGAGCAGCCTCATGGCTTGGCGGGCCGGTTCGAACTCGGGATTGTTGGAGAGGATGCGCCGCAGGAGCTCGCGGGACTCCGCCAGCTCGCCGCGCTCGGCGAGCTGGCGGGCGAGGGCGTGGAGCGCGTACTCGTCGTCGGGGGCGAGGGTCACGGCGCTGCGCAGCTCGGCTTCGCCGGCGGTCGGGTCTTCGGGGCAGGCCAGCCGGCGCGCTCGGCCGAGCATCGCGAGGATGTCGGGGTCGTTGCGCTCCAGCTTCAGCGCCTCGAGGAACAGGCGGGCGGCGGTCACGTACTCGCCGCGCCGGAAGGTGGCGCGCGCCCGCTCGGCGAGCAACAGCCCCCCCACGGCCTCGTCGTTGCTTTCGAGGCGCCAGCCCTTTCGGCCGAGGATGGCGTCGTAGAGCCCTCGACGCTCGCTGTCGGTGAGGACGCGGTTGGCCTCCACGGCGCGGGCGTACATCGTCCTGGCGCGCGCGAGGGTGAGCGGCGAGACGGCAGCGGGCAGGCTGTCGGGGCTGTACCGGGCGAGCGCGGCGAGACCGGCGATGAAGATTTCGCTGGCATCGGCGTCGGGCGGGAGGCCGAGCAGGGTGTAGTGGTCGGCGTCGGCCAGCGCCCGCTGTTCGCGGGCCACGGCGGCCTCCAGCTCGGCCAGCTCGAGCGCCGCGAGGCCGGCGCGAGGGGTGGCCTGCGTGGGCGCCTCGTCGACGTAGGCCACCAGCCCGAAGCGGTGGAATACGCGGAGCAGGCGGGCGCCGTCGGGACCCACGGCGCGAACGCTCTCGGTGGTGACGGGGCCCGAGCGCAGGTGGTCGCGGAGCTCGCCGTAGCGGCCCTGCTCGTCCATCAGCGGCCAGATCCACGAGGGTGCGTTGACCCTCACCCAGGTGCCCGCGGGGGCGGCCGGCCCCTTGATGTCGGCGCCGAGGCGCCAGAACACGATGCCGGTCGGGACCTCGTGCCCGGCGAGGCCATGCGGCTGCGAGCCTCCGAAGGACCAGCTGCCGGAGCTCCAGTCGTTCACGGCCTCGAGGCGCGCGAGGATCTGTTCCCGCAGGGCACGTTCGGCCGTCTCCCGGTCGAGCTGGGCGCTCCGGACGAGGTGGTCGCCCAGCGCGCGGCGCCGCTGCCGGCTCTCCGTCACCGCGGTTTCGACCATCTCGGGGGTGAGAAAGCCGAGGCGTTCCAGGATGGTGCCCAGCTCGGTGCCGGACTCGGAGCTGCGCGAGGCCGCCGGCGCCCCGCGATGCACGAAGATCTTGGCGTGGGAGCGGGCGCCCTGCACGTCGAGCACGCCGGTTTCCCGCCGATCGTAGAGCCGGAGCAGGAGCGCCGGCAGCCAGCCCGCGAACACCTTCCCCCGTTCCAGCTCGGCCTCGGAGGCGGGCGCGCCGAGCACCTCGGCCGAAGGCAGGCGCACCGCGCCGGGGGGGGGCACGGTGGGCTCCGCCGCCAGACCCGCGATCAGCTCCGTCAGGGCGGAGTGCGCGGCCTCCGCGGCCACGGGCTTCGGGAAGAAACGGTGGGCGCCCGAGCCGAGCGCGAGGGGGGCCGAGCCCTCGCGCGCCGACATGAGCAACAGCGCGATCGGCGGGCCGGGGGACATGCGGAGCGTGGCGGTGACCGTGGCGCCATCGAGACCGGGGAGCGCGAGGTCGGAGATGACGGCGTTGGGCCGCCACCGGAGCGCCCGGGCAAGGCCGGCATCGCCCGTGGATTCTACTTCGACCTCCCACCCGAGCTGCTTCAATCCGTCGCTGAGCATGGTGGCCGACAGCAGGTCGTCCTCGATGATCAGCACCCGGTTGGTCACCGGCGATCCGTACCGCGCCCGCGAAGCCGGAGCCACGGAATCCGCACCGACCAGAAATTGGCGGGGGTCGCCGGAGGCTCGGGTTACGTCGGGGTCTCTTCGAGGCACCTCCATGGTCAACAAAGTCATTCTTGTCGGCAATCTGGGTCAGGATCCCGAGCTCCGCACCACGGGCGGCGGTCAGGCGGTCGGCTCGCTCCGCATCGCCACCACCGAGAAGTTCAAGGACCGGGAGGGCACCCTGCAGGAGCGCACCGAGTGGCACTCCGTGGTGGTCTGGGGCCGCGATGCGGAGAACGTGCACAAGTACTGCAAGAAGGGCCGCCAGCTCTACATCGAGGGCCGCCTGCAAACGCGCAAGTGGCAGGACAAGGAAGGCAAGGACCGGTACACCACCGAGGTGGTGGCCGATGTCGTGCGCTTCCTCGGCGGCGGCCAGGGCGGCGGCGGTGAAGAAGGCGGCGGCGGCGGCTACGGTGGTCGCGGCGGCGGCGGTGGTGGCTCGGCGGGCGGCGGCTCCGCGGGCGGCGGCTCCGCGGGTGGCGGGCGCGCGGGCGGCGGCGGCGGCGGTGG
>CAISIK010000027.1 GCA_903885375.1 uncultured Pseudomonadota bacterium | reverse complement strand
GCCCACGACATCGCCCTGATCCCCTATTCCTCGGCGGTGTCGGGGGCGTCCTCGGCCGTGTCGCCCGTGTTCTCGGGCAGGGGCTCCACCTCGATGACCATCGCGGACGGCGTCGTGGTGGGCCGACCCGAGTATGCGCGGACCGCAGCGGTGATGGAGAGCGTTGGCTCCGGGGTTCCAGCCGTGGCGCGCAGCTCCACCACAAACTCGATCCGGCACTCGACCTGGCCACTGCACGCTTCGAACGCCGACAGGGTGAGCCCCTGGGGGGACTGGCCGTCTACCGCGGTGAATCCGCCGAGCTCCACGGAGTCGGCGTTGCTCACGACGAAGGTGTAGGCGAATTCATTCCCGGAGGGGTCGTACGTCTCGAAGGTCGCGGAGCCCTCCAAGGTCCCAGGCGTCGGCTGGTCGAAGGAGATCGAGACCAGCGCCCGCCAGCTGTCGCCAGGGTCCAACTGCGGAACTGCGACGCTCGCAGAGCCGGCCGCTTCCCACACCCCAGCCGCCTTCGTCGCTGTCCGCTCATTGTCGTTGCTGGTGGCCATGGACGCGCCGCCCGAGACGAGGAGGGCGAGCAGGCACAGGCGACGGTGCAGAGGGGTGGACATTGACCGGCGGGTACGCAAGCAGTATGGCACGGTGAACGCCAGAGCGCGCCGCGATGTCGTGCGGACCCCGCTCCACGAGCGACCGGGCCCACGACATCGCCCTGATCCCCTATTCCTCGGCGGTGTCGGGGGCGTCTCGGCGGCCACCAATCGGCGCCTCCACCGCCACCCCACGATCACGCCCCCACCGCCAGGCAAGCGCCACGGCCGGCACCGCGACGAGATCGGTGGGGTCCATCTGCAACGCCACCCGACCTCCGGCCCCGCCCGCCAGCGCCCGGAACGGAAACTGGAGGAGGCCGAGGCCGATCTCGTACACCGCGTGCATCGCCTGCACCGTCTTCACGCCTACGAAAACGGCGGCGGTGGCGAGGCACGCCCCCGCGAGCACCCGCCGCGACACCGGCGCCCCGAGCCACTCGAGGCCGGCCTGGAGGAAGAGCGGGAAGAAGGCGAGCCCGGCAAGGTCCGACAACTTGCCGGTTACGAAGCTGGGAAACGCGCCCTTGAGCAGGTGATCGTTGAGGACGAGCACCGCCACCGAGATCAGGGCACCCGGGTGGAGGAGGCCGGCCCCGCGGGGGTGGGCGCTCATGGCGAGCCGGCCGGCACCACCTCGTCGAGCGGGATGCGCACGATGAACGTGGAGCCGCGGCCTACGGCGCTGCGGACGTCGATCTCGCCGTGGTGGGCCTGCACGATGCGTTGCGAGATGGCGAGGCCGAGGCCGGTGCCATCGTGGCGGGTGGTGAAGAAGGGCACGAAGAGGCGGTCGAGGTCCTCCGGCGCGATGCCCACGCCGGTGTCCTCCACCGAGAACTCCACGCAGGGGCGGTGCCGCGCCCGGGGGTCGGCCAGCTCGCCGCGGCGCACGCGGAAGGAGAGCGTGCCCCCCTGCGGCATGGCGCGCAGCGCGTTCTGGCCGAGGTTGAGCATCACCTGCCGGAGCTTGTCCTCGTCGAGCTGGGCCAGGGGCAGGGCGGGATCGCAGTCCTCCACGATGTCGACGCCCACGCGTTCGGCTTCTACCGCGAGCGCCCGCGCCGTGGCGGCCACCACCGCCGCCGGGCTGACCGGCTCCGGGGCCACCCGGAGCTGCCGGGCGTAGTCGAGGAACTGCGCCAAGATGCGGTTGAGGCGGTCGGTCTCGTCGATGATGACCTGCACCATCTCGCCCTCCCCATCCTCCGCAGGGCGGGAGGCCGCGAGGTACTGCGCCGCCCCCCGGATGCCGGCCAGCGGGTTCCGGATCTCGTGGGCGAGACCCGCGGCCATGGTGCCGAGGCCCGAGAGGCGGTGCTCCTCCTTGAGCTGGTCGAAGCTGTGGATGTTCTCCACCGTGCCGGCCGCGTGCAGCCCCAGCCGCGCCATGCGGGCGATCTCCTCCTCGGAGAAGCCGTCGCCATCCACTTCGTCGGCCAGCGCGAGCCAGCCGAGCACCAGATCGCCCGAGGGGAGCGGGATGACGAGGTCGGCGTTCATGCCCGCCATCGAATCGAGCCGCCTGGCGAGCCGCTCGCTGCGGCGTACGTCGCGGCGCGCCTGCCGTTCGAGGTCCACGCGGAGGTACGCGGGCTCGCCGCTCACGAAGCCCTCCACGAAGGGCTCGCGGGCCATCTGGAGGAGCGCCGGCCGCGGTCGAGCGCCGCGTTCGGCCACGAGCCGGTAGAGGCGCCGCTCCTCGTCCCAGAGGTACAACGAAGCCGTGGGCACGCGCCCGGAGGAGACGAACCGGTCGAGGACCGTCGCGGCGAGCGAGGGCACCGAGATGGCGCGGGGCAGGGCCAGCTCCACATCGCGCATCGCATCGCCGAGCATGAGCCCGCGCGGGTTCAAGAGCGCGCCCAGCCACCGTTCGAGCTGGTTGCGCATGGGCTCCCAGGCGAGCAGGAACAGCACCGAAGCCACGAAGGCCTGGAAGATGCCGTGGGTGGGGTAGGGCCCGGAGAGGGTGACCGCGCTCAGGCTGGCGAGGATGACGAGGATGAAGGCCGCGATCGACACCGCACCCACGCGCGAGAAGATCTCGGCGAGGTCGAGCAGCCGGTACAGCGAGATCATCTGGTAGAGGAAGTAGAGGAGCGTGGTGGCGAGGAGCGCGCCCAGCGGCGGGAGCGCCCCCTGCACGAGCCCCTCCTGCGTGAGGAAGCTGGCGGGCGCCGCATCGAGCGGGGAGCCCGCCCGGGCGATGGCCTCCATGAACCCGAACCCGATGGCCGCCGTGGCCAGCACGAGCAGGTAGCGGATGCGCGCGCGCTGCACGCGCTCCTTGCTGTCCTGGTGGCGACGCCACAGCCGCAACAGCGTGAGCGTGAACCCGTAGAACGCCCACAGTCCGAGCAGGAGGTCGGCCGCGCCGGCCTGCCCCACCCGCCAGGGCACGAGGAGCTGCAAGGCGCAGTACCCGACCGCCACCACCGGGGCGAACCCGCCCAGTCGGGCCAGCGCAGGCTCGCCCGTCTCTTCCCCGCGGCCCACGAAGAAGCGGGTGATGAACCGCAGGAGCGCCCACGGCAGGAAGACCGTGGCGGTGCCGTTGAGCAGCTTTCCTACCGGAACGCCGGGCAGGAGCAGGTGGAGCGTCCAGCCCAGCCAGGTGACGGCCACGAGGAGCCCCAGCACCGCGTAGCTGCGCCGAACAGGGTCCTCCCGGTCGGCGAGCGGGGCGCGCACGGCGAGCGCCCCGCAGGCCACGGTCGCGAGGGCGTAGAGGAGCACGTTCATTCAATTCCGGGGCTATCCGGTCGCCCGGCCCGGAGGGCGATAGCGGGGACGGATGCACGCGCACCGCCAGCTCCCCGCCGTCGGCCGCCTCCTGGCCGCGCTCCCCGACTGCCCCCGCGAGCTCGTGGTGGCCGAGGCCCGCGAGCTCCTCGCGGCCGTGCGGGAGGGGGCCGCTCCGCCCTCCGACTGGCCCGCTGCCGTGCGCGCCCGCGTGGATGCCCGCCTCGCCCCTGTGCTCCGCCCGGTCATCAACGCCACCGGCGTGGTGCTCCACACCAACCTCGGCCGCGCCCCGCTCGGCCCGCGGGCGCAGGCCCACCTCGCCGCGGTCACGAGCGGGTGGTGCAACCTCGAGATCGATCTGGAGAGCGGCGAACGCGGGGAGCGGCTCGCGGGCGTGGCCGGCCGCCTGTGCCGGCTCACGGGCGCCGAAGCCGCCACAGCCGTGAACAACAACGCGGCGGCGGTGCTGCTGGTGCTCACCGCGCTGGCGCGGGGGCGCGAGGTCATCGTGTCGCGCGGCGAGCTGGTGGAGATCGGCGGGAGCTTCCGGGTGCCCGATGTGATCGCGGCGGGCGGCGCGCGGCTCGTGGAGGTCGGCACCACCAATCGCACCCGCGCGCGCGACTTCGCGGAGGCCATCACGCCTGCCACCGCCGCCATCCTGCGCGTGCACCCGAGCAACTTCCGGGTCACCGGGTTCACCGAGTCGCCCGATGGCGCCGAGCTGCTCGCGCTGGGGCGCGCGGCCGGCGTGCCCGTGCTGGAGGACCTCGGCTCCGGCGCGCTCGCCGAAGGGCTCGGCGAAACCACCGTCCGCGAGGCCCTGGCGCACGCCGACCTCGTCTGCTTCTCGGGCGACAAGCTGCTGGGCGGCCCCCAGTCCGGCCTCATTGTGGGCCGCGCCGACCTCGTCGGCGCCGCCCGCAAGCACCCGATGTACCGGGCGCTGCGCCTCGATCGCCTCGTGCTCGCCGCGCTGGAGGGCACGCTCGCCGACTACGAGGCCGGCGGGGTTCCGCCGGCCGTGGCCATGCTCCGCGAGCCCGCGGGCGCGCTTCGGCAGCGCGCGGAGTCCTTCGCCGCGCGGCTGCGCGAGGGGGGGTGGAAGGCCCGCGTCGTCGCCAGCGAAGGCGCCGCCGGCGGCGGGTCGCTCCCCGGCGTGGCGCTCCCCGGCTGGTCGGTGGGCCTCGCCGTCCCCGAGGTCGATGGGCTCGCCGCGCGCCTCCGCACGGGCCGCCCCGCCGTGCTCGCGCGCGTGAACGAGGGTGAGCTGCGGCTCGACCTGCGCACCGTCCCTCCCGGCGAAGAAGGCGCGCTGCTGTCGGCGCTCGCGCAGGCGCGAGCGGCAGGGCCGGGATAGCCCCGGCGAATGTCCACGGGCTTCTACGAGCTTCTCGGGGTGGCGAGCGACGCCGACACCCCCGCGATTCGCGCCGCCTACCAGGAGCAGGTCGCCCAGACCATGCGGCGCCTGCGCGCGGCCGAGGCCCGCCAGCAGGACACCGCCACGCTCGAAGCTCGCCGAGCCAGCCTCGCCGAGGCCTCGGCCATCCTCACCGATCCGGTTCGCCGCCATCGGTACGACCGGTTCCGCGAGCTCGCCCGCACCGGCTTTCCGACCGATCTCGAGGAGCTCTGGCGGGTGGCCGGCCCCTCGCTGGTCGATCCCGCGGCCGGCGCCGCGCTCGATGTGGTGCGCACGCTCACCTCCCTGCGCGTGGGCGACAGCTTCGGCGTGGTCGAAGCGGTGGCCGAGCCCGAACCGGAGCCTACCGCGCCCGCCTCCCAGGTGGTCGAGGTCCGCCACGACCCCACGCCCGCCCCCGCGCAGCGTCGCCCCGCCAACCTCGACATGGATCGCAGCGCCTCGGTGGCCGATGTGGCCCGCCTGCTCGATGTCTACGGCCCGACCGGCGCCTGGCTTCGCGCCGCGCGCGAGGCGCGCAAGCTCGATCTCGACGCCGTATCCGCCTCCACCAAGGTGGCCCGCCGCTTCCTCGAGTCCATGGAGGAGGAGGCGTGGTCGAACCTGCCCGCCGCCACCTTCGTTCGAGGCTACCTCCGCGTGCTGATCCGCACCCTCGAGCTCTGCCCCGTGGCGGAGGATGCCGAGGAGGCGGTGCAGGGCTACATGGCGCGGTTCCATCGCGACCGGGATTAAGCGTGTTCGAAGAACGGGAATGGGTGGTCGCGACCGGCGGCGAACGATTGGACCGCGTGCTGGTCTCGGTGTGGACGGACCTCTCGCGGGCCCGCGTGCAGGCCCTGCTCGGTGAGGGCCTCATCACCGTGGATGGCGAGCCCGCCCGGCCCTCCGACCGCCCCCGCGCCGGCGCCGTCGTCGCCCTGCACCTCCCCGAGGCCCGCCCGGCCGACCCGGTGCCGCAGGACCTTCCGCTCGACATCCTCCACCAGGACGACCATCTGCTCGTGGTGCTCAAGCCGGCTGGCATGGTCGTGCATCCGGCGCCCGGCCACTCCGATGGCACCCTCGTGAACGCGCTCCTGCACCACGCGGGCGGCCTGTCGGGCATCGGCGGCGTGGCCCGCCCCGGCATCGTGCACCGGCTCGACGTGGGCACCAGCGGCGTAATGGTGGTCGCGAAGAACGACCTCACCCATCGCGGCCTGAGCGAGCAGTTCGCGGTGCACACCGTCGAGCGGCGCTACTTCGCGGTCGTTCACCGCGTGCCGCACCTCGACCGCGGCACCATCCGGAGCAGCCTCGGGCGCGACCCTGACGACCGCCTCAAGATGGTCTCGCTCCCCTCGGGCGGCCGCGAGGCCATCACCCACTGGGAAGTGAAGGCGCGAGGCGACCGCGTGGCGCTGGTCGAGTGCCGCCTCGAAACGGGCCGCACCCACCAGGTCCGCGTGCACCTGAGCGAGGCGGGCTACGCCATCGTGGGTGACCGCGCCTACAACCGCCGCGACTGCATCCCCACCGCCGCCCTGCGCGAAACGGTGGAGGCGCTCACGCACCCCATGCTGCACGCCTGGCTGCTCTCGTTCACGCACCCGGCCACCGGCGAACGGCTGCGCTTCACGGCGCCGCCGCCCGACGACTTCCTGGCCCTGTGCGAGCGGGCAGGCCTTCCGGTCCCGCCCGTCGCCACCGGCCCGCGCTCAGCTCAGTAGCAGACCGCGTCGGCCGCCGGCACGCCGGACTCGCAACCATCGCAGTAGTTGCCCTGGATCTCCTGGAGGTCCAGCGAGGCGGAAACGCCGAGCATCTTGGTGGCCACGAACTCCACGCAGGTCTCCGAGCCGTCCGGGCACTCCACACAGGAGGCGCCGATGTAGGCGAGCAGCTCGCAGGCCGTGTCGACCCCGTACTCCTGTGCGAGGACATCGAGCGGGGTGGTGTTCAGGAGCGCGGAGAGCTCGCCGTTGGTGATCTCGGAGAGGTCGGCCGCGAAGGTGCCGGAGAGGTACACCTCCTCGAGCGAGAGCGTGAGCCCGTTGGCCGAGATGCTGAGGCTGCTGGGGCCGACCGAGAAGCTCGGGTTCTCCGCGAACGAGGCGCCGGGGAGCGAGCTGGTGGCCGCGCAGTAGTCCTGCTCCTCGAAGCTGTCGGGGAGGCTCAGGCCCACGAGGAGGTCCATGCTCGTGGCGTCGGCGTACTGCACTTCAAGCAGGATGCTCTGGGTGAGCTGGCCATCCACCAGCGTGCCGAGGCCGGAGGGCTGCTCGATGGTCGCATCGTCAAGGGAGAAGGAGTAGACGCGCCCGATGGTGTCGGCCGGCTCGACGGGATCGGCGTCGGTGTCGGCGTCCGTGTCGGTGTCCGTGTCGGTGTCCGTGTCGGTGTCCGCATCGGTGTCGGTGTCCGTGTCCGTGTCCGAATCGGTGTCGGTGTCCGAATCGGTGTCGGTGTCCGTGTCGGTTTCGCTCGTGCCCGCGGGCGGGTCATCCCCACCGATGGACTGGGTGGCGCAGGCGAGGAGAAGGGAGAGAATCATGGGACACCTGGATGCGGGGGGATGGGCGCAGGGTAGCGCCAGAATCAGGAAGATGCCAAGCGAAACGGCCGCTCGATCGCCCGAAGGCGACCAAGCGGCCGTTGACGCGGCGGGAGACTACACCGGGGGCTGGTCGGGGGCGCACTCGGCCGAGGTGTCGGCGGGGACACCCTCGAGGCAGCCGGCGCAGTCGCTACCCTTGATCTCCACCAGCTCGAGGGGGGCCTCGGTGGCGGTGATCGAGTCGACCTTCAGCGAGAGGCAGTAGGGCTCGTTGTCCGAGCAGGGCACGCAGGTGACGCCGAGGCTCTCCGCGGTGTTGCAGATGGCGCCGGCCTCGCCGGAGTCATCGAGCAGGCTGTCCAGGGGGCGGGTGTCGATGGTGCCTTCGAGCACGCCGCCGCCGAAGTAGCTCGCGTCGGAGGCGAAGTCGCCGGCGATGCGGAGGTTCTGGATCTCGACCGTGATGTCCGCCACCGAGATGGTGGTCTTGCCTTCGCCGCCGATCTCGAAGTGCGGGGTCTCGCTGAAGTCGGCCACCGGGAAGTCGATGCTGGGATCGCAGTACTCCTGGGTGTTCTCCACTTCCTCGCGGCCGAGCGCGCCGATCATGGTGATGTTCGGGGCGGTGACGTCGGTCACGCCCACGAAGATGCTGACGCCGCCGAGCTCGCCGGCGATGAGCGGGCCGATGCCCGGGGGCTCGGTGACGCGGGCGTTCTGCAGGTCGAGCAGGTAGGTCTTGCCGGCCAGCACGCTGTCATCGGGGAGGGGGGTGCCCAGCGACGAGGTGGTGAAGGTGATCGTCGCATCGCCACCGCAGTAGTGCAGGGTGGCGCTGTAGCTGTCGCCCGGGGTGAGCGCGGCGGAGGGGACCCAGTAGACCGTGAGGCCATCGGCGCTGACCGCCTGGGCGCCGGGGATGTCGGTTTCGATGGTGGCGGTGTCATCGGCGCCGGTGAGGCGGAACTCGATGTTGCCGCGGTAGTAGGCATCCACCGCGCCGCTGGCGGGGAAGCTGGTGACCGTGACGTCACAGGCGCCATCGACGCCCGAATCGGATTTGTCGCCGCCATCGCAGGCGGTGAAGGCGAGAGCGAGGACGAGGAAGCTGCGGTTCATGGGGTCTCCTGAGGTCGAAAGGCCGCGCACTTTATCTGATGCCTGCCCCGCCTGTCAACCCGTGTGTTGCCTGCTGTGCAGGGGCGAAAATCGACGTTCCGCGCCGTTCCCCGCCTGCCCCTTCAGCCGAGGGCGACGCGCAGCTCCTTCTGGAGCGCGTCGAGCAGCCGCGACTCCTCTTCATCAAGGTTGCCCTTGGTTTTTTCGGCGAGCATGTCCAGTACGTCGAGCGTGTGGCGGGCCAACCGGTGATCCGCCGGTGCCTCCACGCCTTCGGCATGCCCGAGGTGGGCCAGGGCCGTGCTGGCCAGGGAGACGAGGAGCGTGGAGAAGGAGACCGGCGGCGCGGGGCTTGGCATGGGCGCCCACATAACGAGGTGTTACCGGCCTGCGCGATGCCTCGACTGCGTACCCTCGTGTTGCTCCTCGGATTGCTGCTCCCCGTAGCGGCGCCGAGCTCGGCCCACGCGGCCCCCCGGGCGGTTTCCGCCGAGGATGTGTACGCCCTCGGGCTCAAGTACCTGCGGAACGGCTACTTCACCAAGGCGCTCGAGCAGTTCAACCGCGTTCGCACCTTCTACCGGGATGATCCCTACTCGCTGAAGGCCGAGCTCGCGATCGCCGACATCCACTTCAAGAAGAACGAGTGGGATGAGGCCCGCCTCGCCTACGAAGACTTCATGCGCGCCCACCCGCGCTACCCCGAGCTCGACCTCGTGGTGTACCGCCTCGGGCTCGTCATCTACAAGAAGTCGCCGGCCATCCCCGACCGCGACCAGACGTGGACCCGCCAGACCGCCAGCGTGTGGGCGGGCTTCGGCGCCCGCTTCCCGGAGTCGGAGCACCGCGGCGAGGTGGAGAAGTACCTCGGCAAGGTGCAGGAGCGCCTCGCAAAGAAGGAGCTGCTCATCGCGCAGTTCTACGCGCGCCGCTACGCCTGGTCGGCTGTTGTCGGTCGCACCGAGGGCCTGCTGCGCACCTGGCCCCAGAGCCCCGATCGGGGCGAGGCGCTCGCGCTCCTGGGCGAGGCGCACCACAACCTCGGCAACACCGAGGCCGCCACGGGCGCGCTGGGCCGGATCGAGTCCGATCCCGCGCTCTCGCGCTGGGCGCGTCAGCTCAAGCAGGCGCTCGCCAAGCCGGCCAGCACGAAGCCGGTCGGTCGCACCGGGTAGCCTTCAGCGGCCCTGAAGGACCGCCGAGATGGCGTCGTAGTCGTTCTCTCCCACGGCGCCGTTGCGCACGCAGGCGATGGTCTGGTCGGGCTTGAGGAAGAGGTGCAGGGGCAGCGACGCGCTCGCATCGAGGCCGATGCTCTCGAGCCACGGCGAGAGCCTGGTGACGTCGGCCAGGCGCGGCGACTTCGGGAACTCCGGGTGGAGGACCATGAAGCTCGACAGGTCGGTGGGCTTGTTGTCCACGCTGAGGAAACGCTGCTCCACCGCGATACCGGAAGCCGACAGCTTCGCGGCCCACTCCTGGATCATCGGCATCTCGGCGAGGCAGGGCTTGCACCATGTGGCCCAGACGTTCACCCAGGTCCAGCCTGCCGCAGGCGCCGGGGCCGCGCCACCGTCCACTTCCGGCCAGATGAAGGCCTGGCCGCCGCGGGAGTCGCAGAAGGCATCGGCATCCACCGGGCGGCGCACCGGTGCCACCGGCGCATCCACGCGGCCCGCCGGGGGGGAGCTGGTGGTCGGGGTGGAGGACGGGCAGGCGAGGAGCGACAAGAGCAGCATGGAGAGCCTCAGAGGGTGCAGTCGATCCAGGCCACGAACGCGGACCGGTTCAGATCGCCGGGCTGGCAGGTCGTGGCATCGCCACTCCGCTGCCAGGTGCAGAACTCCTGGTCGAGCTGGGCGAATTCCTCGCCGAGCCAGAGGAGACCCACCTTCTGGTCGAGCTCCGGGTCCTGGAAGGTGCTGCGGAGGTGCGCGAGCGCCGCTTCGCCGCGAGCCTGCGAGAGCGCTCGGTTGTGCTCCACGCTCCCCTCGGGCGAGGACCGCGCCACCACGAAGAAGTAGGAGGCTCCCTGCTCGTCGGCGTAGAGCCGGTCAAGCAGCGCGGTGTCGGACGCGTCGAGCTCGGCGCTGTCCTTGTCGAACTGGAGGATGCCCGCGCGCTTCGAGAGCGGCATGAACAGGGCGTTGAAGTCGTCGCCGGAAACGGCGCCGGCCTTCTTGGCACCCTTGGCTTCGCTGGTGGCGCCGGGGCCCATGATGCTCTTGGCCTCGAGCGGCTGGCAGCCGCGACCGCCGGCCGCGCCGGAGAGACCGCAGCTCTGCAGCACGCGGCGGAGCACCTTCTTCAGGTCGGGGGTGCAGTAGCCGACGTCGGCCGCGCTGGCGACGGGCACCGGGATGACTTCACCCGAGGGCGCCTCGACCCGGCTCTTGGCGTCGGAAACCCAGCTGCCCACGAGCAGCGCAGGGAGGGCCATCGTGCCGGCGGCGAGCGCGGCGTGGAGCGTGTTGTTCATGGGGTTGCCTCAGCTTTGACCTTGGGGTTGGCGATGAGCCGGGACAGGGCCCAGTCCATGCCGAGGTCGGTGTCCTCGTCGCAGAGCTTCACGCCCGCGACGTAGAGTTGGGGGGTGAGCACGGGGAGGTGGTTCGCCACGGCCCACTTGAGCGAGCGGTTCAGCTTCGTCTTGACCGCGGGGGTACCCAGGCAGGCGGCGAGTTCGGGGAACCGGGCGGACACCATCTTCGCGGCGGCGGCCGGGTCGGCCTCGCTCGCCACGCGGATGGCTTCCTGGTTGGCGAACGCCCAGTCGATCACGGCGTCGGCTTTGCCCTCGGCGCAGAGCACCGCTTCGCTCACCGTGCAGGCGCCGGCGTGCAGCGTGGCGCCCACGTTCCAGTTGCAAGTCTGGTCGAGCGGGAAGAGCAGCGCCTTGCGGTGGAGCTGGCGGTCGAGACCGCTCGCCTCGAGGCGCTCCTCGAAGGCCTTGCAGGAGGGGCAGAGCGGATCGAACACCTCGATCGCCTCGGTGCCGGAGGTGTTCTCGTCGAGCGCGATCATCACCCCGAACTTGTCTTCCGGCGCCGGCAGGGAGCCACAGGCCCCCGTGAAGTCGCTGAAGTCGGGGGCGAGGATCATGTACACCAGCGAAGGCACGGCCACGAAGCCACCGAGCGTGGCGAACCCCACGAGGATGCCCATCATTCCCGAGCCCGCGGCGGGCACGTCGGCCACCGGGTCGGCCCCGATGCCGATGTCCTCACCGAGCACGGGGGCGCTGGCGGAGCGCCAGACGCCGATGGCGAACGCGAGACAGGCCGCGCTGGAGATGTAGGTGCCGACGCACAGCTTGCAGGTGGTGCCGAGCTCGGCGAGGGAGATGTACCCCATCACCATGGAGGTGAGGACGGGGACGATCGAAGCGACCACGAGGAAGCGCGCCGCATCGCGGTCCGCTTCGCGGCGGTTCAGGAACAGGTCCAGCCCGCGGAACACGAGGAACGCGAAGGTGGCGAGGCCAGGCAGCGCGATCGGGAGCCCACCCCACACGAGCGTACGGAGCACCGAGCTGTAGGGGCTCATCATCGTGACCTTGCAGCCGCTCGACGCAGAGGCATCCCCGGCGACGAGGCCCGGCGCCCACGCACAGTGGATGTCGTGGACCTGCCGGTCGAGATGCGACGCGAAATCGGCGGTTGCGAAGCCGGTGAACCACGCGCCGGCGAGGGCAGCGAGGATGAACAGCACCGTGAAGGGACGTGGTGTCAAGAGAGGCCGTCGGGGAAACGCGGCGTTGCTACCCAGTCTGCGCCCTTCTGTCCATACGTCTGTGTGGAAATCCCCACCCGGGGACGCATCTCGGCACCGCGCGGCCAGTCCGGGGGGATGGCGCCGCGCCTCCGTGACGGATAGCGCGCGACCCGATGAAACTCGCCCAGATCCAAGCAACGCTCGAATCCGACCTCGCCGATGTGCAGGCCGAAGAAGGCCTCGCGCTGGTCCGCGCCCGCTACCTCGGCAAGGACGGACTGATCACCAACCTCCGCAAGAACGTGGATTTCTCGACGATGACGATCGAGGAGAAGCGGGACTTCGGGTCGACCTTCAACACGATGCGGGATGCCGCCGAAGCCGCAGTGAAAGCGGCGGCCACGCGCATCGCCGCTTCCGGCCGCAACGAGTCGCTCAAGTTCGACTTCACCCTGCCCGCCTCCGATCGGCGGCTGGGCGCGATCCACCCCATCGTCCGCACCCAGATCGAGATCGAGGACATCTTCCGGTCGATGGGCTTCACCGTGTACACGGGCGATGAGGCGGTTTCCGAGTTCGAGAATTTCGACGCCCTCAACATTCCGGGCGATCACCCCGCCCGCGACATGCAGGACACCTACTGGCTCGAGAACGGCATGGTGCTCCGCACCCACACCTCCTCGATGCAGAACCGCGCCATGCGGCAGCTCGGCGCCCCGCTCCGCGCGATCTTTCCGGGCCGCTGCTTCCGCAACGAAGCGCTGGACATCACGCACGAGAACACCTTCTACCAGCTGGAAGGCATGATGGTGGGCACCGACGTGTCGGTGGCCAACCTCATCGCGGTGATGCGCGATTTCCTCAGCGCAGTTTTCCGCACCGAGATCGAAGTACGCCTCCGCCCAGGCTTCTTCCCCTTCGTGGAGCCCGGCTTCGAGCTCGACTTCCGCACCACCCTCGGCGGCGTGCGCCGCTGGGTGGAGCTCATGCCCTGCGGCATGATCCACCCCGCCGTGCTCCACGCCGGCGGGGTCGATCCCGCTCGCTACTCGGGCTTCGCCTTCGGCCTCGGGCTCACCCGCCTCGCCATGCTCAAGCACGGCGTTCCGGACGTCCGGTTGTTCAACAAGGCCGACCTGCGGGTCTGCCAGCAGTTCCAAGCCACCCTGTAGGCCCGCCGTGAAGATTTCGACCGACTGGCTCAGCGACCACGTAGACCTCTCGGGCCTCGATCCCGCCGAGATCGCCGACCTCCTCACCGTTCGTACCGCCGAGGTGGAGGGTGTCGAGGTGGTCACGCGCGCGCTGGAGGGCGTGCGGGTGGCGGAGGTGCTCAGCGCCGAACCGTTCTCCACGGAGGCGGGCCTCCGCCACGACGTGCGGGTGGGCGTGGGCGACCGTACCTACCGGACGGTCTGCGGCGCACCCAACGTGCGCGTGGGGATGCGGGCCGCCTTCGCCCCGGCCGGCTGCGTGCTGGCGAACGGGGAGCGCCTCGCTGCCGCCGAGGTGCACGGGCGCCCGAGCGAGGGCGTCCTCTGTGCCCCCGGCGAGCTCGGCCTCGGCGCCGGCAAGGAAGGCCTGCTCGAGCTGCCCGCGGAGCTCGTTCCTGGCACGTTGCTCTCCGAGCTCCTGCCCGCCACCGACACGCTCATCGAGATCGACAACAAGAGCCTCACGCACCGCCCCGACCTGTGGGGGCACTACGGCTTTGCCCGCGAGCTGAGCGCGATCTTCGGGCGTCCGCTGCGCCCCTGGTCGGCCGATGCGCTCCCCACCGACGAGTCGCTCCCCGCCTGGCCGATCACGGTGGAAGATGCCGTGGAGTGCCCGCTCTACACGGCGGTGGCGTTCGATGTGAACGGCGATCGTCCCTCCCCCCTCCGGATGCAGGCGCGGCTGCTCACGCTGGGCCACGGCGCCCGCTCGCTTCTCGTCGACGTCACCAACTACGTGCAGTTCGAGCTCGGCCAGCCCACCCACGCGTTTGACGCGCGCTCGCTCTCCCGCGTGCGTGTCGGCCGGGCCGGAAGCCGCGCCGCTTTCACCACGCTCGATGGCAAGTCGTGGGCCCTCGCCCCCGACGACCTCCTCATCCACGACGGCGACGAGCCCGTGGCCCTCGCCGGCATCATGGGCGGGCTCGGGAGCCGCATCCAGCCGGACACGCGGCGGGTTGTGCTCGAGAGCGCCACGTTCAAGGCTTCCCGCGTTCGGCAAACGAGCGTGCGCCTCGGCCTCCGCACCGACTCCAGCCTCCGCTTCGAGAAGAAGCCGCCGCCCGTGTACACGCGCCTCGCGTCGGGCCGCATCCTCCGCCTCCTCCGCGAGGCGGGGGCCGCCCCCGAGGCCGTGAGCCGCTTCACCCACGTCGGCGACTTCCGCGACGCCCCGCGCACCATCACGCTCGCACCGGGCTGGCTGTCGCGCCGCGCGGGCGTCGAGCTCGCCGACAGCACGGTGGATGGCATCCTCACCTCGATCGGGTTCGAGGTGCAGCGCACCCCCGATGGCGCCGCCGCCGTGGTCGTGCCGCCCTTCCGGTCGGAGGCCGACCTGGCCATCCCGGAGGACATCTCCGAGGAGGTGTTCCGCCTCTACGGCTACGACAACATCCGGCCGGTCCCGCCCGCGGGCCCGCTCGCCCCCGTGGCCCCGCACGCCGACACGCGCAACCAGCACCGCGCGCGGCGCATCCTCTCCGAGGCGCACGCCTTCGTGGAGGTGCAGACCTACAGCTGGCACGCCGACGACTGGCTCGCCACGCTCGGCTACACCCCGCCCTCGCCGCTGCGGCTGAAGAACCCCAGCGCGCCCACCCGGGCCCAGCTCCGCGACACGGTCGTTCCGAACGTGCTCGCCGCCGTTTTCCAGAACCGCAACGTGGCCGAACGTTTCCGGCTCTACGAGCTTGGCCGCACCTTCTGGCTCGGCGCCGACGGCCGCAAGCGTGAAGCCAACGAGCTCGTGGGCGTGATCGTCGACCAGACGGGAGGCAGCGGGGAGGCCTCGCTCCGCGCTGGCCGCTCGGCCATCGAGGATGTGGCGGCGGCCGCGGGCTTGTCGTCCGTGGCGTTCGTCCCGGCCGATGGCACCGGCGCTCCCCCCTGGGTCCGCGCCGGCCGCACGCTCGACGTCACCTTCGGCGGGGTCGTCGTGGGCCAGCTCGGCGTGCTCCCCGACTCGCTCGCCGCGCACTGCGTCAACACCGGCACCGTGGTCTGGTTCCGCCTGTCGGCGGCGGCGTGGGAGGGCGAGGTGTTCCCCGCCCCGCGGTACACCGCGCCGCCCACGTTCCCGGGCTCGTGGCAGGACTTCACGTTCACGCACCCCGTCGCCCAGGGCTGGGCGGGGCTCTCCGCCACGCTCGACGGGTTCACCCACCCGCTCGTACAATCACGCGAGTTCGTGACCGTGTACCAGCCGCGCAACAGCGCCACCGCCAACTACAGCGTGCGTTTCACGCTTGGGCTGCCCGACCGCACACTGCAGGCGGCCGACCTCGACGCGTTCCGAACGGCCTTCCTGGCCCACCTCACCGCTGCGGGGCTCACGCTGGCAGGCTGAGCGGCGCCGGGCCGAGAAGTGTGCGGGAAAGTACGTCCGTCACGCGGCCACGACTATCGCGCGGCGTTGCCGAGGAGTAGACTGGCGCGCGTAGAGGTCCGCATGTCCCGTTTCATGTTTGTGCTCTTCCCCTCGCTCCTCCTCGCCTGTCGCGTCGAAGGCGAGACCAAGTACATCCCCGACCGCGACAGCGATGGCATCAACGAAGAAACCGACTGCGACGACACCGACGCCACGGTGGGCGTGGCCACCACCTGGTACTTCGACGCCGACCGCGATGGGCACGGCGATGCCGCCACCGGCGAGGACTTCTGCGACCAGCCGGAAGGCTACACCCAGCTGGCCGACGACTGCGACGACCAGAACGCGGCGATCTACCCCGGCGCCGAAGACATCTGCGACGACCTCGACAACGACTGCGACGGCACCGTCGACAACGGGCTCCTCGCCTCCCCGTACTACACCGACGCCGACCGGGATGGTTACGGCGACGACAGCACGGAGATCTGGGACTGCGTGCAGCCCGCGGACACCGTGGCGGCCGGCGGCGATTGCGACGACAGCGACGGCGCCTACCACCCCGGGGCCCCCGAGGACGACTGCGAGGACCCGAACGACTACAACTGCGACGGGAGCGTGGGCTACGCCGACGCCGACAGCGACGGTTTTGCCGCCTGCGCCGAATGCAACGACCTCGACGCCACCATACGCCCCGACGCGCTCGAGGTCTGCGATGATCTCGACAACGACTGCGACGAGCTGGTGGACGACGCCGACCCCACGCTCGACACCACGACCGGCACCGTCGTGTACTTCGACTTCGACTTCGACGGGTACGGCGACCCGGCCACGCCCGCCCAGGTGTGCGACCCCGGCGAGGGTTGGGTGGCCAACGCCGATGACTGCGACGACATCGACCCCAACGTGAACCCCGCGGCGATCGAGGTCTGCAACGGCAAGGACGACGAGTGCGACGGCCTCGTGGACGACGCGGACGACTCGCTCGACCTCACCACCGCGAGCGTCTGGTACACCGACGGCGACGGTGATGGGTACGGCGACGCGGCGACCATCACGCAGGCTTGCGAACAACCTGCGGGCGCCTCCGCGCTGGATGGCGACTGCGACGATGGGGATGCCGCCTGGAACCCCGCCGCGGTGGAGTCGGACTGCACCGATCCCAACGACTACAACTGCGACGGGAGCGTGGGCTACTCCGATGTGGACGGTGACGGCTTCGCCGCCTGCTCCGAGTGCGACGATGCCAACGCCGCCAACTTCCCCGGCGCCACCGAGATGTGCGACGGCGCCGACAACGACTGCGACGGCACCGTCGACGAGGACGACGCCGCCGACGCCCTGACCTGGTACGTCGACGCCGACGCTGATGGCTACGGCAACGCCGCCAGCACCACCGCCGCCTGCTCGGCCCCCGCCGGCTACGTGGCCGACACCACCGACTGCGACGACACCGAGGCGGCCGTCTTCCCCGGCGCGCGCGAGCGTTGCAACGCCATCGACGACGACTGCGACGGCAGCGTGGACGAGAGCGCGGTGGACGCCACCCGCTGGTACAGCGACACCGACGGCGACGGCTATGGCGACGCCGCGAGCGCCTCCACCTCCTGCACCGCCCCCGCGGGCAGCGTGGCCGACGCCACCGACTGCGACGATGGCGATGCGAACGTGAGCCCCGCCGCCGACGAGTACTGCGATGGCATCGACAACGACTGCGACATCACGGTAGACGAAGCCTCCGCGGTGGATGCCTCCACCTGGTACGCCGACGCCGATGCCGACGGCTACGGCGACGCCGGCCGCACCGACGAGGCCTGCTCCGCGCCCGCGGGCTACACCGCCGACGACACCGACTGCGACGACGCCGCTCCCAGCGTGCACCCCGGCGCTGCCGAGACGTGCAACAGCGTGGACGACGACTGCGACGGCGTGGTGGACGACTCCGCCACCGACCGCATCACCTGGTACGCCGACAGCGACGCCGATGGGTACGGCAACGCCTCCAGCTCCACGTTGAGCTGCTCGGCGCCCGCCGGCTACGTCGCGGACGCCACCGACTGCAACGACAGCGTGAGCTCGATCAACCCCGCCGCCACCGAGACCTGCGACCGCATCGACAACGACTGCGATGGCAGCACCGACGAGGGGGTCACCACCACCTGGTACCGGGATGCCGACCTCGACGGCTACGGCGTGTCCACGAGCACGACGGAGTCCTGCACGGAGCCCGCGGGCTACGCCGACAACGACGACGACTGCGATGACACCAACGCCGACGCCTACCCGGGCGGCACCGAGGTCGACGATCTCGCCGACAACGACTGCGACGGCACGGTGGACGAGAGCTGGTGGGTGGGCACCGGCGCCGACGGCTCCCTCTCGGTCGCGGCCGGCTCCACGCTCACGTGGAGCGGTGGCAACCCGGTGACGGCCGTCAGCGGCGCAAACGTGACCGTGACCGGCCTCGTGACGGTCGCGGCCGGCGACGAGGTGCTGATCATCAACATGCACGGCACCTCCGGGCGGCACGCCCACGTCGGTAACTACGAGTTCCTCGAGGTGGCGAGCGTGGCCGGCCAGACGGTCACCCTGACCGCCGCGCCCACGGTGACCTTCGGGGAAACGAACAACTCGAGCCTCGCCGGACAGGACATCCAGCTCGTGCGCGTGGGCAACTACACCGACGTGACCCTGGGCGCCTCGGCCACGCTCACCACCGATGCGTGGGATGGCAGCTCGGGCGGCGTCATCGCCTTCCGTGCCACGGGCACCGTCTCGCTGGCGAGCGGGGCCCGCATCTCGGCCGACGAGCTGGGCTTCGCAGGCGGCACGACCGGCACCGCGTACAACAACGACGGGTACCAGGGCGAGAGCTACGTGGGCGACGGCCACGGCAACCTGCCGCCCGACGGCACCGGCTACTACGGCAACTACGCGGCCGGCTGGTACCAGGCCAACTATGGCGGCGGCGGCGCCATGATCACGGGCGGCGGCGGCAACCACGGCGGCGGGGCCACCGCGGGCGACGAGTGGTATCCGGGCGTGTACCCGGAGGCCGCCGCGGGCGACACCTACGGCGAGGACGACCTCGACACGATGTTCCTCGGCTCCGGCGGCGGCGGCGTGTGGTACGGGGCCAGCAGCCCGGGCTCGGGCGGCGATGGCGCCGGCCTGATCTTCATCGCGGCCGAAGCGGTCGACATCACCAGCGCCAGCTCGATCACCGCCATCGGCGGCACCACCTCGGCGTGGGCCACCGGCACCTGGACCTACGGGGCGGGCGGCGGCTCGGGCGGCACCATCTGGGTGATCTCGGGCACGCTCGACGCGCCCGAGGCCGCCTTCGATGCCACCGGCGGCTTCGGCGAGAGCACGCACACCCGCATCGGCGGCGATGGCGGTTACGGTCGGGTCCGCCTCGACTACGAGGAGATCAACGGCCTGCTCGAGTTCCGCACGTCGGCCGACACCCAGGCCGACCTCGTGGCCGAGCCCGACCCCGGCTACACCTCCGCGCCCTAGGGCTCGTAGCGGTAGCCGGTGCCGCGCAACGTGAGGAAGTGTTGGGGCCGGTTCACGTCGGCCTCGAACATCTTGCGGAGGCGCATCACGTAGTTGTCGACCGAGCGTTCGGTGGGCGACCGGTCCATCCCCCACGCGCTCTCGAGGATGTCGGCGCGGCTGAGCACCTGTCCGGGGTGAGCGAGGAACAGGGCGAGCAGCGAGGCCTCGGTTTCGGTGAGCACGATGCGCCCGGCACCCGGCCGGGTGGCCTCTCGGTTCTCGAGGCTCACGCTCCAGCCACCGACCAGCGTTTCCGTGGCGCGGCGGGCCGGAAGGGCCACCGGGGCCACGCGCCGGGCGAGCGCCTTCACGCGGGCCACCAGCTCCGCCATGGCGAAGGGCTTGGTGAGGTAGTCGTCGGCGCCCGCCTCCAGGCCCGCCACGCGCGCCGGAACCTCCCCGCGCGCCGTGAGCATCAGGATCGGGAAGCGGTGACCCGCCGCGCGGAGCCGGCGGGCCACCTCCATGCCGTCCAGCGCGGGGAGCATCACGTCGAGCACGATCACGTCGGGCGCCCGGCGGGACACGGCCTCGAGCGCGCCTTCGCCGTCGCCCACGTGGGCCACCTCGAAGCCGGCGTGCTGGAGGTTGAGCCGTACCATGTCGGCCACCAGCTTTTCATCTTCGACGACGAGGACGTGGGCGCTCAAGCGGCCTCCGTGGTGGGCAGGATCAGCGTGAACGTAGCACCCCTGCCGGGGCCCCGGCTCAACGCGCGGAGGTCCCCGCCCGCCTCGCGGAGGATCGACCGCGCAAGGTAGAGCCCCAGCCCGGTGCCCCCCGGCGTACCCGTGCGGCGCCCGCGCTCCCAGGGCTCGAAGAGCCGTTCGGCATCGGCAGAAGGAAAGCCCGCCCCATCGTCGACCACGTCCACCCGCACGGTCTGCCCTTCGAGGGCGCAGGTCAAGCGGACAGGGAGCCCCGGCGCGTACTTCGCCGAGTTGTCGAGCAGGTTGTCGAGCACGACCCGAACGGCCTCGCCGGGGAGCGAGACCCGCCTGGCACCGGCCGCCCCGAACGAGGCCTCCACCTGGGGCGGCTGGTGCAGGAGTGCCCGCCGCGTGAGCACGGGCGAGAGCCATTCCTCGACGGTGCGCGTCTCCGAGGGGGATTCGCCCGCGAGCACGGCCTGGCGAACGAGCATGCTCTCGGTGAGATGCTGCAGCCGGTCGCACGCCGCGAGGCCGGAGTCGAGGTGGGGGCCGGCGGCTTCGGGCGGCAGCACGCCCGATCGGAGCGACTCGAGGAGCGCCCGCACGCCGGCGATCGGCGTCTTCAGCTCGTGCGTGCTCGCGGCGAGGAGCACCTTGAGCCGCTCGGCCTGCCGGGCCTCCACCCGCCCGCTCCGCCACCCCAGCGCGAGCAGCACCAGCGTGGCCACGAGCATGGTGGCGGACTCGCCCGCGATCATCGACTTCCGGCGCTCGAGCCGGCGTGTGGCCTCGGCCGCCTCGCCGTGGATGCCCACACTCACCGTGTAGGACTCCTCCGCCAGCCGGTGCAGGAGCACCGACCACCACGCGAGAATCGCAACCAGAAGTGTCAGGGTGAACATCAACGTCGCCCGGGCGCCCGGCATTTTCATGTGACGAACCTATCGACAGTTGACTTCTTACGGATATGTGAATATATCGAAGCTTCGAAATAGATGTCGGACCCCAACGCCCCCAACCTGACAGGCCAGCTCCTCGAGCTCATGGCGCTCCTCCATTCCCGCATGGCCGGGGATGCGATGCAGATCATGGCCGAAACACAGATGACCCTGCCCCAGATGGTCACGCTGCATATCCTCCATGAATCTGGCGCGAAGAGCGTCGGCGTGCTCGGCGCCATGCTGAACCTCTCGCCGAGCACCAGCAGCCACCTCATCGACCGGCTCTTCGAGCGTGGCCTGGTCACCCGCCACGAAGATGCGGCCGATCGCCGCCAGAAGAGCATCGCGATCACCCCGGCGGGCAGCCAGCTCATCGAACGGCTCGCCGCCGCCCGCAGCGCCCAGATCACCGCCGGGCTCGCGCTCGTGGAGCCCGAGCTCCAGCTGCGCCTGTCCGCGCTCATCGACCTCATCATCTCCCAGCTCAGAAGCGGAGGCCCGCAGCCATGTCAGCCATTGTAGAGCTCACCCACGTCGTCAAGGACTACCCGCTCGGCAAGCTCACGGTCCGTGCGCTGCACGACGTGTCCATCGCCATCCACGCGGGCGAGTTCACCGCGATCGCCGGCCCCTCCGGTAGCGGGAAGACGACGATCCTCAACATGATCGGCTGCATGGATGTGCCCTCCGAGGGCACCGTCCGCATCGACGGCACCGTCACCAACACGCTCGGCGATGCCGCGCTGACCGACCTCCGGCTCAACCGGATCGGCTTCATCTTCCAGACCTTCAACCTGATCAACGTGCTCGACGTGTACCAGAACGTCGAGTTCCCGCTGCTCCTGCAGGGAACGCTCTCGGCGAGCGACCGCAAGAAGCGCGTGGAGGAGATGGTCGAGAAGGTCGGCATCACCAAGCAGATGCGCCAGCGGCCGAACGAGCTCTCGGGCGGGCAGCGCCAGCGCGTGGCCATCGCCCGCGCGCTCGTCACCAACCCGGCCATCGTCCTCGCCGACGAGCCCACGGCCAACCTCGACTCGGCCACCGGCAACGCCATCATCGAGTTGATGCGCGAGCTCAACGCCCGCGATCACGTCACCTTCATCTTCTCCACGCACGACCCCAAGGTCATGAGCTGTGCCACCCGCCTCATCAAGGTCGCCGACGGAAAGGTTCAATGAGCCACGTCCTGCTGATGACCCGCCTTGCCCTGCGCAACGTGCGGGCCCACCTGGTGAAGAACCTCGTCATCGGCGTGATCCTCGCGTTCGGCACCACCATCGTGGTCACGGGCGCCTCGCTCATCGACAGCCTGCAGATCGCGATGCGCAAGAGCATCACCACGAGCGTCACCGCCGACCTGCAGGTCTACGACGCCACCGCCCGCGACGACCTCGCCTTGCTGGGCGACATGAACTTCGGCGGGTCCGACAACGGAGAGATTCCCGACTACGCCACCGTCGCCAAGGTGCTGGCCGGCGTTCCCGAGGTGGCCGCCGTGCTCCCCATGGGCATCGGCAACGCCACGGTCTTCGGCGCCAACGAGCTCGACCGCACCCTCGAGTCCCTTCGCGCCGCTAACCGGTCGGGCGACAGCGCGTTGCAGGCCACGCTCCTCGACCGCGTGCAGCGAATCGCGGGCGACATCCGCCCCGAGCTCGACCGGCTCGACACCATCACGAGCGACGCGGAGAAGCTCGCGGCCGACCGCGCGGCCCTCGATCGCGTGCTCGCCGCCGGCTTCACCACCGAGTACGCCGCCGATCCGGTGGGCACCATCGACTGGATGGACAGCCAGGTGGCTCCCCTCGCCACCGACGGCCGGCTCGCCTACTTCCGACTGCTCGGCACCGATCTCCCCGCCTTCCAGAAGCACTTCCCCCGCATGCAGATCAGCCGCGGAACGGTGGTTCCCGACGGTACGCGGGGCATCCTCCTCAACGAGTCGATGGTCGAGCAGTGGCTCAAGAACCCCGTCGCCCGGGAGTTCGATGCCATCGAGAAGCTCATCGACACCGAGGGCGGCACCATCGGCGAGAGCGGCACGCTCTACGACCGGGTGCAGCGGCTCAGCCGCCAGTACCGCCGCGTGCTCTACCAGCTCGACAGCGCCGAGGCGGCCGAGCTCGAGCCGCTCCTCCGCAAGGAGCTCGCCGACGACCAGGGCGACCTCGTGGCGCTCCTGAAGGCCTTCCTCCTCTTCAACGACGAGAACTTCAAGGCGCGCAAGGCCTTCTTCTACCAGGAGCTCGCCCCCCGCATCCGGCTCTACGACGTGAACGTGGGCGACACCATCCCGCTCCGTGCGTTCACCAAGAGCGGCTACCTCAAGTCGCTGAACGTGAAGGTCTACGGCGTGTACCGGTACACCGGCGTGGCCAAGGACGACAGCGCGGCCGGCGCCTACTGCCTCATCGACATGCCGAGCTTCCGCGACCTCTACGGCAAGATGACCGACCAGCAGCGCGAGGAGCTCTCGGCCATCAAGGGCGCCGTCGGCGCGGCCGAGCTCACCGGCGGGAGTATCGAGGACCAGCTCTTCGGCGGGGGCGGATCGGTCGAAGTGGAGGTGACCCAGACCGCCACCCTGGAATCGCTCGACACCCTCTCCTTCGGCCGGGCCGAGGACCGCCAGCAGCAGACCTTCACGCAGGCGCAGATCGAGGGGGGCGTCGCCACCAACATCGCCGTCTTCCTGAAGGACCCCGCGAAGGAGGCCGCCGGCATGGCGGCCGTGAAGAGCGCGCTCGACTCGGCAGGCATGAAGCTCAAGGTGGTGGACTGGAAGTCGGCGTCGGGTTTTGTGGGGCAGGCCGCCGTGGCCATCCAGGTGGTGCTGCTGATCGCGGTGATCGTGCTGTTCCTCGTGGCGCTCGTCACGATCAACATCGCGCTCGTCCTCGCTACCCTCGAGCGCACCGGCGAGATCGGCACGATGCGGGCGTTGGGCGCCCAGCGCCCCTTCGTGCTGCAGCTCATCATGCTTGAATCGCAGTTCGTCGGCGTGGCCGCTTCGCTCTTCGGCGCTGGGCTGGCGTGGGCGCTGGTGGGATGGCTCGGCAAGGTGGGCGTGCCCGCCGGCAACGACTTCCTCAGCGTGCTCTTCGGCGGCAAGGCGCTCTACCCGAGCATGGCCCCCGAACACGCCATCCTCGGCATGGTGCTCGTGCTCGTGGTGAGCTTCGCCGCCACCCTGTACCCGGCGGTGCTCGCAGCCCGCGTTCCGCCCATCGTGGCCCTCCAGGGCAAGGAGTAGCCCATGCGCATTCTCTCGCTGATGGCCTTCCGCAACCTCGTGCAGGCCCGCCGTCGCACGCTGCTCCTCGGCAGCGCCATCGGGCTCGTGACCGCCCTCCTCGTGCTCCTGCTCTCCCTGAGCCAGGGCATCGCCGACAACCTCGTGAAGAGCGCCACCACGCTCTCCGCGGGGCATGTCGTGGTGGCGGGGTTCTACAAGCCCTCGCCCAGCCAGGCCATCCCGATGGTGACTGGCGCGGCGAAGGTGGAGGAGGTGATCCGCGCCTCCACGCCGGACCTCGACTACATCATCTCGCGCGGCCGCGGCTGGGGGAAGTTCGTGGGGCCGGGCGGAGCCGTACAGTCCGGCTTCGCCGGCGTGACCCTCGGCAACGAGCCCCGCTTCGTCGGCTCGCTCGCCCTCGCCACCCAGGATGAGTACAAGGAAGGAGGCAAGCACGAAATCCTCGGCGACGCCTCCCGCCTCGCCGAGCCGGGCGCCTGCATCCTGTTCGTGAACCAGGCCAAGCGCCTCGAAGTGGACGTCGGCGACTCCATCACTTTTGTGACCGAGACCAACGACGGCCGCACCAACACCATCGATCTGACCGTGGTGGCCGTGGCCCGCGACCTCGGCATGCTCTCGAGCTGGTCGGTGCTGGGGAACATGGAGTCGCTCCGGAAGGTTTACCGCCTCAGTGACGACACCACCGGCGCCTTCTGGGTGTACCTCAAGGACATCGACGATGCCGAGGCGGCCATGACGACGCTCCGCGTGAGCCTCGCCCAGGCCGGCTACCAGCTCATGGACCACGACCCGAACCCCTTCTTCTTCAAGTTCGAGACCGTGGGCGGAGAGGACTGGACCGGCCAGAAGCTCGACGTGACCATCTGGCGGGACGAGGTGTCGTTCCTCACCCGCATCCTCGACGTCTTCAACGTCGTGAGCGTCTTCATCGCGTCGGTGCTCCTCGTCATCATCGCGGTGGGCATCATCAACACGATGTTCAACATCGTGCGGGAGCGCACCCGCGAGATCGGCACCATGCGGGCCGTGGGCATCCAGCGCGGGGCCGTGCTGGGCCTGTTCCTCATCGAAGCCACGATGCTCGGCCTCTTCGGCACCTCGATGGGGGCCCTCTCCGGCTCGCTCCTGGCGCTGCTGCTCGACGCGCTGGCCATCCCCGTGCCCAACATGGCGATGAAGGCCATCTTCCTGAGCGACACACTGCAGTTCGCCGTCAACCCCGCCACGCTCGCCCTGTGCGTGGGCGTCCTGACCGTTTGCACGGGCCTCGCGGCCGTTTGGCCGGCCGTGCTCGCCGCGCGCCTTCGGCCGATCGTGGCCCTCGGCTACACCTCCTGATCCCTCCCGGAGTCCCCATGCTGGCCCTACTGTTCAGTTCCGTGCTCGCGTTTGCCGCCCCCACTCCCGCGGAGCTGGTCGGCATGCTCACCACCATCGACGACCGCCAGGAAAACAGCGGCGACTACAAGTCGCTGGTCTACATCGAGAACAAGCAGGCCGGGAAGTCGGACCTCGTCTACCAGGCGGTGGTCTACCGTCGGGATGCCGACGACAAGCTCATCATCCTGTTCGTCAAGCCGCAGTCCGAGGCGGGGAAGGGCTACCTCCGGCTCGACAACAACCTCTTCATGTACGACCCCGCCGTGGGCAAGTGGGAGCGCCGCACGGAGCGTGAGCGCATCGGCGGCACCAGCTCCAACCGTCAGGACTTCGACCAGTCCCGGCTCGCGGAGGAGTACACCCCCGCCTACGTGGCCGAGGAGAAGCTGGGCGCCTACGCCGTTCACCACCTCAAGCTCACCGTGAAGACGGGGGCCGACGTCGCCTACCCCGTGGCCGACATGTGGATCGACAAGGCCACCGGCAACACCCTGAAGCGGCAGGACTTCGCCGACTCCGGCCGGTTGATGCGCACCACCTACTACCCCTCGTGGAACAAGCTGCGGTCCGAATCCAAGGGCGCCGATGTGTACTTCCCCAAGGAGATCCGCATCATCGACGAGGTGGAGAAGGGGACGCAGACCACCGTCGTGATCCAGGAGGTCGACCTCAAGACGCTGGACGCCAACATCTTCACCAAGGCCTGGCTCGAATCCAAGAGCCGATGATCGCCCGGAGGCGCCCATGTCGTTCCTGATCCTCGCCGCGTTCGTCGCCCCCGCCCGCGCGGAGGATGCGCCTCCCGCCGAAGCGGAGCCCGCCCAGGCCCCCGCCGAGCCGGCCCCCGCCGAACCCGCCCCCGTGCCGTCGGTCGACGAGGCGGCGCTCTTTGGCGAGGCGCCGCCGGCCGACCCGACGACCGCTCCTGACGCCACCGACTTCGGCGAGACGACCATCGCCGAGACCACGACCTCCGACATCGCGAGCCGGCTCGGCCTCGCCGACGAACGGCTCACGGTGGGCGGCAAACTCTACCTGCGCGCCACCGCCGCCGTGAGCGAGGACACCGACGCCGAGGACACCGCCTACTCCTCGCCGAACCTCCTCGATCTCTTCACCGACGTGCGCCCCAACGATCGGGTCCGCGGGTTCGCGCAAGCCCGCCTCCGGGCGGACTTCACCGTGGTCGAGGGCGACACCGACAGCTTCGGCAACGAGCTCGAGCCCAATTCCGTCACCCTCGATCAGCTCTGGCTGAAGTTCGACGCCGGGCATCTCGTGTACATCACGGCGGGCCGCCAGCGCATCAAGTGGGGGAGCGGGCGCTTCTGGAACCCCACCGACTTCATGAACCAGACCACGCTCGACGCGCTCAACGCCACCGCGTTCGACGAGCGCACGGGCGTGACCCTCCTGAAGGTCCACGTGCCCATCGAGAGCATCGGCGCGAACCTCTACGCCGTGGGGAACTTCGACGGGGCCGACACCCTCGGCACGATCGGCGGCGCGCTGCGCACCGAATGGGTGCTCGGACCATCGGAGCTGGCGCTCACCGCCGCCGCTCGCGAGGGCGACCCGCTTCGCCTCGGCGCCGACTACTCCGCCGCCGTCGGGCCCTTCGACCTCCACGCCGAGGCGGCCTTCCGGCACGGCGACGAGACGCCGACCTACAAGGGGAGCTGGGACATCGCCACGTTCGAGTTCCCCGACAAGGTGGACCGCTCCGACGAGTGGATTCCCGAGCTGGCCGCGGGCGCCGAGCTGGGGGTGAAGGTCAACGACGAGGACACCGTGTACATCGGCGCCGAGTACTTCTACAACGGCGCCGGCTACGAAGACGCGGGCCTCTATCCCTACCTCGCGTTCGTCGGCGAGTTCACCCCATTCTACCTGGGCCGCCACTACGTCGGCGCCTACGTGGCCGTGCCGAGCCCCGGCAACTGGGACGACACGAGCTTCACCCTGAGCCACCTCACGAACCTCAGCGACGAGAGCCACGCCACGCGCGTCGATGCGTCCACCCGGCTCAACACCTTCCTGAGCGTGAATGCCTACGGGCAGGTGTCCTACGGCGAGAACGGCGAGTTCCACTTCTCCATCGACGTGGACCCGGTTCCCGGCGTCATTCCCGACGGCATCTCCCTCCCCGCGCCCATCGCCACGTTCGGAGTGGGCGCCATGGTGAACTTCTAGCGCCCGGCCGCGATAACCAAGGCGGCATGTCCGACCACGCGCGCATCGGCGCCGAGCTGGCCCAGATCGATGCCTTCTTCCCCATCCTGCAGGGGCTCGGCACGCGCTGGGCAGCGTCGCGCCCCTTCGAGGGCCTCACGGTGGGCGTGCACCTGCACCTCACCACCATCACGCTGGCGCTGGTTCGTGAGCTGGTCCTCGGCGGCGGCCGCTGGGTGATCAGCGCCGCCAACCCGGCCACCACCGATCCGGGCGTCGTGGAGTACCTCCGCACGCTGGGCCTCGAGGTGCACACCGGCCGCGGCTCGCGGGACGGTATCGCCGCCACCCTGGCCGCCGATCCGATGCTGTTCGCCGACGTCGGCTTCGCGCTCGGGAGCGCGCTGCTCGATGAGGGCATGGCGCCTCGCGGGGGGGTGGAGATCACGCGATCGGGCATCACGCGGCTGCGCCAGCGCGTCGGCGTTCCTTTCCCCGTCCTCAACATCAACGATGGCCGCCTCAAGCCGGCCGTCGAGAGCCGGCGCGGCGTGGGCGAGGGCCTCTGGCCTGCGTTCACCGCCCTCACCGGGCAGCACCTCTCCGGGCGCATGGTGCTCGTCGTTGGCTACGGCCCGGTGGGCGCCGGCGTGGCCGCCTTCGCGCGTGCCGCGGGCGCCACCGTCGAGGTCGCGGAGACCGACCCGGTGCTCCGGCTCATCGCCCACTACGACGGCCTCGCCACCACCGACGCCGTGCCCGCGCTGAAGCGCGCCCGGATCGTCGTCACCGCCACCGGGCGGCGCGACACGCTCGGGCCCGAAGAGCTGGCCACGCTGCCCGACGGTTCGATCGTCCTGAGCGCCGGTCATGGGGGCGACGAGATCAACGTCGGCTGGTTGAAGAAGAACGCGGAGGGGGTCGACCAGATCGGCAACCGCGTGGTGCGCTACCGCCTACCGGGCGGCCGGCGGGTCACGGTCCTCGCCGAGGGGCACCCGCTGAACATCGTCACCAACAGCGGGTCGCCGGAGCCGGTACTCCTGCACTTCCTCCTGTTGGGCCTGGGCCTCGAACACGTGGCGCGCACCACGCTGCCGGCTGGCGAGGTGGCCCTCCCACCCGAGCTGGAGGCCGAGGCGGCGCGCATCGCGCTCGGCGTCATCGAACGGCCCGCGTAGGCAGCGTGCGCCCCGCGCTCCGCGAAGCCTACGAGCACCTGCGCCGCGGAGAGGCGGAGGTCGCGCTCACGCTGCTCGACGCGCTCGGCGAGCTCACCCCGGCGGAGGCCGCCCGCACGCATGCGTGGCGCGGCCAGGCGCTCCGCGCGCTTGGACGGCCGGCCGAAGGCGCCCGCGCCGTCATCGAAGCCCTCCGCGCCGCCCGAGCCATCGGCGATGCCGATGGCGTGGCGGCGCTCCGCGCGCTTCACGGGGAGCTGGCCGCCTCTGCGGCGGCGGCCGAGGCGGCCGAGTCCGGCCGCCGGGCCGACGCCGCGCTCCTCGACGCCCGCGACGCCGACCTTGATGCCGACAAGCTCCTCCGCAAGGCGGGCGCCCTGCACGATGCCGGCCGCACCGTCGAATCCAGCGCGTGCCTCCACCTTGCAGCCGAGCGCGCCTCCACCCCGCGCGAAGCCGTGCTGGTGCGGCTCGCCCGCGCGCGCCTCACCCGGGACCCCGGCGAGATCCACGCCGCGCACGCGCTCGCCGAAGCCTCCAACGACCAGAACCTGCTCACCGCCGTGGCCCATGCCGCCCGAGCGCTGGGGGTTCGCTTCGAACCCCCTTCGTTCGGATGACGGGATAGGCGCTCGGCACGATGCGAATCGGGCTCTTCCGACACGGCGTGGCCGAGGACACGGCCCGCACCGACTTCGACCGTCGGCTCACCCCCGCCGGGCGGGCCGAGGTGGCCCGCATGGCGGAGCTCATCTACCGGGCGGGCTACCGGCCCGGCTGCATCGTGCACAGCCCGCTCGTGCGCGCTTCGCAAACCGCGCAGGTGCTGCAGGAGCGGTTCCCCGAAGCGACGCTCCAGGAGGCGGAGGTTCTCGCCTGGCCGCAGCTCGACAGCATCCTCCACGCCTGCTCCGGGCTGCGGGATCCGCTGCTCGTCGGGCACGAGCCCATCCTGGGGAGGCTCCTCGGCAAGCTGATCGGGGCGCCGGAGGGGGCCACTCCGTTGGAGCGCGCCGGGTTCGCGCTGGTCGACGTCGACCGGCGACCGACTACGCGGCCGGGGATGCTTCGGGCCTTCATCCATCCTGCGGTGGCCGCCACTTCCTGAGCGGGCGGCGGCGCTCCGGCGGCGCCCCCGAGCCGGCCGGGCAGGACGCGGCGACCGCGGGCGCGGAGGCGGCGGGGGGCGGCGTGTTCTTGCGCGACGGGATCGACCGGGGCGTTGGTGTCGGGTCCTGTCGGCGCGGTCGACCCCTCCGTCGGCCCGAAGCGGGCCTCGGTCGGGGCCGCTCGCACCGCCACCCAGCCCGGCACCGCGACCGGGGGGCCCGGCGGGCGGAGGGCGCCGCACACCGCCAACCCGCGAGGGTCTGGCTGCACCGGCATGATGGATGTGGGCCACGGGGCGGCGGCACGGCGGGGGCGGAGGTGGGTGCGGCATGCGCGCGGGATCCGCGATAGCCCCGACCCCGCCATGGCAGTCAACCGCGCAGGTATCGTCGACCGGAACTTCGTGGCCCTGCTCGCAGGGCTGGTGCGCGGCGCGCCGCGTCACGATCTTGACTCTCCTGTGCGTGCGGGCACCTCGCTCAGCGCGCGTCGGGCGGTCGAGCTGTTCACCACCCAGGTCGAGAGTCGCCAGCTCGACCTCGCTGCAAGGGCGCTGAAGGCGCGCAACGAGTGCTTCTACACCATCGGGTCGAGCGGGCACGAAGGCAACGCCGCCGTCGCGGCCGCGGCCCGGCCCGACGATCCGGCGTTCCTGCACTATCGGAGCGGCGGGTTCTACATCCAGCGCGGGCGGCAGGTGCCCGGCGCCACGCCGCTCATGGACATCATGCTCGGCCTCGCCGCTTCGAGCGACGAGCCCATCGCCGGCGGCCGGCACAAGGTCTTCGGCAGCAAGCTGCTCAACATCCCCCCCCAGACGAGCACCATCGCCTCCCACCTGCCGAAGGCCGTGGGCATGGCGTTGGGCATCGCGCGGCGACCGGGCGATGATCGCATCTCGCTCTGCACCTTCGGGGATGCCTCGGCCAACCACAGCACGGCCACCGGGGCCATCAACCACGCCGAGTGGCTGGCCCACCAGGGGCGGGAATGCCCGATCCTGTTCGTCTGCGAGGACAACGGCATCGGCATCAGCACCGCCACCCCCACGGGCTGGATCGCCACCACCTACGGGTCGCGCGCCAACCTCGCCTACGTCTACGGCGATGGCCTCGATCTCCCCGATGCGATCGACGCCGCCACCGCCGCGGTGGACTGGGTGCGGCAGTACCGTCGCCCGGCCTTCCTCCACCTCCGCACCGTCCGCCTCCTCGGGCACGCGGGCAGCGACGTGGAGAGCACGTACCGGCGCCCGGAGGAGATCGCGGCCGAAGAAGCGAAGGACCCGCTCCTCGTCACGGCCCGTCTCCTCGTCGAAGGCGGTTGGCTCTCCGCGGACGCCGTCTCCGCGATCTACGACGACGCCCGCGCGCGGGTCCAGGCGCTCGGCGAGGAGGCGATCCGCCGTCCGAAGCTCACCTCCGCCGCCACCGTCATCGAAGCGCTCGCCCCGCGGGACCCCGTAGCCATCGCGCGCGAAGCCGTCGTTCCTCTCACCGAAGCCGAGCGCCAGGCCGCCTTCCACGGGGAGGACGTGTCGGCCGATCGTCCGCGGCACCTCGCCGTGCAGATCAACCGCGCGCTCGCCGAGCTCATGGCGCGCGTGCCCGAAACCCTCCTCCTCGGCGAGGACGTGGGCCGGAAGGGCGGCGTCTACCACCTCACCGCCGACCTGCAGAAGCGCTTCGGCGTCGACCGCGTGATCGACACCCTGCTCGACGAGCAGAGCATCCTCGGCTCCGCCATCGGGTACGCGCAGGCGGGCTTTCTGCCCCTCCCCGAAATCCAGTACCTCGCCTACTTCCACAACGCGTGCGACCAGCTGCGCGGCGAGGCCTGCTCGCTGCAGTACTTCAGCAACCGCCAGTTCCAGAACCCGATGGTGGTCCGGATCGCCGGCTACGCCTACCAGAAGGGCTTCGGCGGCCATTTCCACAACGACAACTCCGTCGCGGCCCTCCGCGACATCCCCGGCCTGCTCATCGCCTCGCCCGCCCGGGGCGACGACGCCGTGGGCATGTTGCGCACCTGCGTGGCCGCCGCCCGCACCTGCGGGAGCGTGAGCGCCTTCCTCGAGCCCATTGCGCTCTACATGACCAAGGACCTGCACGAGGACGGCGACGGCGCGTGGTGCACCGCCTACCCGTCCGCCGATCACGCGGTCCCGATCGGCGTGGGCCGCCACTATGGCGAAGGGACGGACCTCACCCTCATCACGTGGGCCAACGGGCTCTGGATGGGCCTGCGCGCCGCGCGCCGCCTCGAAGCCGAGACGGGCGCCCGTGTTCGGGTGCTCGACCTGCGCTGGCTCAATCCGCTGCCGGTGGCCGACATCGTGGCTGCCGCGCGCGCCACGGGCCGGGTCCTCGTGGTGGACGAGTGTCGCCGCACCGGCGGCGTGTCCGAGGCCGTGTTCACTGCGCTCATCGATGAAGGCGTGGCGGCATCGATGGCCCGCGTGGCCGGCCACGACGTGTACATCCCCCTCGGCGGCGCCGCGAACCTCGTGCTCGTCCAGGAAGCCGACATTCTCGAGGCCGCAAAGGCGCTCCTGCAGCGCCCCGCGGCCGTCCAACCGGAGTAGCGCCATGCCCCGACCGCGCGTCGTCCTCGTGTGCCCCGGCCGGGGGAGCTACAGCCGGGAGCTGCTCGGCTCGTTGCGCCCCACGCCGTCGGTGGAGGCCGCCGATCGGTTCCGCGCCCACCTCGGCCGCCCCACACCCTCCGAGATGGACGCCGCGGCCGCCTACAGCTCCCGCCTCCACGTGGCCGGCGAGAACGCCTCGATCCTCACCGCGGCGTGCACGCTCGCCGACCGGGATGCGCTCAGCGACGTCGACGTGGTCGCCGTCATCGGCAACTCGATGGGCTGGTACACCGCCCTCGCCGTGGCCGGCGCGCTGCCGCTCGAAGATGGGCTCCGCCTCGTGGAGACGATGGGCCAGTACCAGGTGGACAACGTGGTGGGCGGCCAGCTGCTCTACCCGCTGGTCGACGACGCCTGGCACCCCCTCCCCTCGCCCGAGCTGGAGGCCCTCCTCGCCGAGGTGCCGGAGCTCCACGTGAGCATCCGCCTCGGCGGCCAGATCGTGCTGGGCGGCACCGCGGCCGCGCTCGAAACGGCGCGCGCGCGCTTGCCGGTGCGCAAGGTGGGCGACCGGGAGGCGCCGATGCTCCTTCCGCTCCACTCCGCGTTCCACACCCCGCTCCTCGCGGCCACCTCCTCCCGCGCCCGGGCGGATCTCTCCGATCTGCGCTGGCAGGCCCCGCACATCCCGATGGTCTGCGGTCGCGGCGCCCATTTCCGACCCTTCTCGGCCTCCCCGACCGAGCTCCGCGACTACACGCTGGGGCATCAGGTCGTGGCGCCCTACGACTTCACCGAGAGCGTGCGGGTGGTCATGCGCGAATACGCCCCCGACCAGCTCGTCCTGCTCGGCCCCGGTGGCAACCTCGGCGGCCCCGTGGCCCAGACGCTCCTCGCGGAGGGATGGTCGGGCCTGCACACCCGCGCCGACTTCACCGCCCGACAGGCCGAGCGCCCGATCGTGGTGGCCATGAACCGCCCCGAGCAGCGCGCGCTCGTGGCCCGCGCGTGAAGGACCGCGCGCTCCTCGAGGTCGCGGCCGGCCTGCGCCAGGTGGACCGGGCGGGGTGGAAGCGGGTGGGGATCGCGGCGCCAGAGAGCGTGGCCGATCACAGCTACGGCGTGGCCCTCGCGGCGCTCCTGCTCACGCCCCCTTCACTCGACCGCTTGAAGGTCCTCGGCATGGCGCTCCTCCACGACCTCCCCGAGGTGCGCGTCGGCGACATCACGCCCCACGACGGCGTGCCGCGCGCGGAGAAGAAACGGCGCGAGGCGATTGCCGCCGCCGAGCTCTTCGCCGACCACCCCACGCTCCACGCGCTGTGGGCGGAGCTCGAAGCGGCGGAGAGTCCGGAAGCGCGCTTCGTGAAGTCGATGGACCTGCTCGATCTCGAGCTGATGGCCGCGCACTACGCCCGCGCGGGGGTCGATACCGCCGAGCTGGCGCGCTCCGCCGGCCGCTTTCCGTTCGAAGGCGACTAGCCCGGCGGCCAGGCGAGCTGTCGCCCGCCGAGCACGTGAAGGTGCAGGTGGAAGACGCTCTGGCCCGCCCCGGCCCCGTTGTTGATCACCAGGCGGAAGTCCGTGAGGCCCTCCAGCGCGGCCACGCGGTTCGCGCTGAGGAGGCAGCGGCCGAGCAGGTCGGCATCGCCCTCCTCGGCGCGATCGAGCTGCGTGAGCGCCTTCTTCGGTACCACGAGCACGTGCACGGGCGCCTGGGGGTGGATGTCCCGAAAGGCGAGGGTGAATTCATCCTCGTAGACGATGTCGGCAGGAATCTGGCGGGCGATGATCTTCTCGAAGAGCGTCATGGCAGCTCCGGACGGTGTTCGGCCATGTAGCGGGTCAGGGTGGCATCCACGACGGCCTTCCCATCGAGCTCCAGCCAGGGCTCGACAAGGGCGAACTCCGCGTCGGAGAGCGTGTACTGGAACCCCGACAGGTAG
This sequence comes from uncultured Pseudomonadota bacterium, assembly GCA_903885375.1. Taxonomy (GTDB): domain Bacteria; phylum Myxococcota_A; class UBA796; order UBA796; family SXON01; genus SXON01. Next base: position 198,654 of record CAISIK010000027.1, on the reverse strand, counting down.
TCGCGGAGCATGCGCGCGAGGCCTTCATCGAAGCGGCCGGCTTCCCGCTCGCAGAAGAGCAGCATGGCCATGCCGGCGGGCACGTCGCGGGCCTGCCCCCACGCCTCGCAGAGGGCGCGACCGGCGAGCATGGCCGCACGGAGGTAGCCGGCGCGGTCCTTGCGCTCCGACTGCAGCTCGGCGCAACGGCCCAGGCAGGCCACCGCCGCCCCCGTGCGCCCCTCCGTCAACCAGTCGCGCGAGAGGTCCTCGAGGGCTTCGACCTGCCCCACCGCATCGCCCGCGCGCGACGCCAATCGAGCGGCCTCCATCAGTAGCGCCGCGCGCTCCGAGGGCTCCAGCAGGGACGCCTCCCGTCGCATGACCGCTGACAGCGAGGCCAGATCGCCCGCACGATTCGCCGCCAGACGCGCCTCGCGAAGCGCCTTGCGGCATACGTCGAATCGCCCAGCGGCGGCGGCGGCATCGGCTTCCGCCAACCGATCGAGGGCGTTCATCCCCGCTCAGTAACTGGCGCGCAGCGGCAGGATGAGGATGCCATCCTTGTACTGGGGGCCGGCCACGATGAAGGTGCCATCGCGGTTGATCTTCACGGTGGTGTCGATCAGCTTGCCGCGCTTGCCGTCGATCTCCACGCGCACCCGGGCGTGCGCCTCATCCTTGGAGACGAGCGACACCCGGAGCGTGCGGCCGCCCTCGATGCTGAAGTCCTTGTCGCCGCCCGGCGCGAGGTCGGCGCTCTGGGTGGAGAGGAGGCGGTAGCCCTTGTACTTGAGGTACTTGAACTGGCTGGCGAGGGAGGCGAGGCGAGGGTCGACGCCCGACTCGCTGTCGGTGGCGTGCACCACGTTCACGGTGATGCGCGCCCGGCCCGAGGCGGGCCGGCTGTCGCCACCCGACTTCCCGCCCGCGAAGGCCACCTCGGGCACGACGACGCCGAGCGCGAGAAAGAGGCATACCAGGAGCGCGCGCATCATCCCTCCATGTCCTGCACGAAGATGATCGTCGGACCGCCCTCGCTGAACTGCATCACCGACACCGAAGCGTTGTCCATGGCGGTGATGTCCTCGACCTCGGCATCGTTGAAGCTCGCGAGCGACATCATCGCGGCCGGGGCCTCGGCCTCGAGCACCTTCGGAGGGGCCATCCCCACCGCGCCCGACTGGATCGCGAACAGGGCCGCGGCCGCCATCGCGAAGACGGCGCCGAACCCACCGAGCGAGGCCCACCGGGGCATCGCCGACTCCACAGGCAAGACCACGCGCGTGGGCTGGGCCGCCACGCTGGCCATGACCGCATCGGCCACATCCACGCCGCCGCCCACTGCCGACTGCAGCGCCAGGCTCAACATCACGTCGTCCGCCACGTCCACGCCGCCGCCCACCGCCGACTGCAGCGCCAGGCTCAACATCACGTCGTCCGCCACGTCCACACCGCCGCCCACTGCCGACTGGAGCGCGAGGCTGAGCATGACGTCGTCCGCCACGTCCACCCCGCCGCCCACCGCCGACTGCAGCGCGAGGCTGACCATCACGTCGTCCGCCACATCCACGCCGCCGCCCAACGCGGCGCGCAGCTCCTCCCCCAGCGCGCGAAGCTCGCGCGCCTCGCCGCCCGGCGGCAGCTCGCCGTCGACTTCGAGGAGAAGCGCCAGCTGTTCGGGGGAGAGCGGAGAAAGGTTCATTCAGGGAAGGAACGATGGTGGGCGCGGTTCATTCAGCCGAGTCCGCACTTTTGAGGAGCGACTGCAACTTCTTGCGGGCGTAGAACAGGCGGCTCATCACCGTTCCCTCCGGAATGCCCATGCGGTCGGCGATCTCCTTGTAGGAGAGCCCCTCGACCTCCCGGAGCAGGATGGCCTCGCGCATGTCCTCCGACACCTCGTCGAGCGCAGCGTAGATGCGATCGTGGAGCTGCTTGCGGGCGAGCGCCACGCCCGGGCTCTCCTCGTGGTGCTGGGCGGAGAGGTTGCCATCCTCATCCCGGCTGCCCACCGCCTCCTCGAAGCTGCTGGTCTTGCGACGCTTGCCCTTGCGACAGTGGTCGATCGCGAGGTTCATCGCGATCCGGTAGATCCAGGTGTAGAAGCTGGAGTCGATCCGGAAGGTGGCGAGGCTCTGGTAGGCCTTCACGAACGCCATCTGCACGATGTCGCGCGCATCCTCCTGGTTGCGCACCATGCCCATCACCATGCCGTGAAGGCGGTTCTGGTAGCGCACCACGAGCGGGCGGTAGCAGGCGGTCTCTCCGGCCAGCACGCGCGTGATCAGTTCGGAGTCGGGGAGTTCGTTCATCGGCCTCCCCCATGTATCGCCCGACCCCCCTCGGGGCTTCCCCTCAGTGGGCCGAGGCCCACGTCGCGCCGGCGCCCCAGTCCACCACGAGCGGAACCCGCAACGTGGCGACGCCCGTCATGGCCGCCGCGATCCGCGGCGCGGTGGTGGCCACCTCCTCCTCGGGCAACTCGAACACCAGCTCGTCGTGCACCTGCAGCAGCATTCGGCACCGGTCGCCTTCGAGGAGCCTCGCCACGGCAATCATCGCGAGCTTGATGAGGTCGGCCGCGGTGCCCTGGATCGGGGTGTTCACCGCGATGCGCTCGGCCTGGGCCCGATCCGCCTGGTTCGACGCGTCGAGCCCCGCGATGGGGCGCTTGCGCCCGAAGAGGGTTTCGGCATGGCCGAGCTCGCGCGCACGCGCCGTGGCCGCCTCCATGTACCCGCGGACCTGCGGGTAGCGGGCGAAGTAGCCCTCGATGTAGGCCGCCGCCTCGGCCCGCGGGATGCCGAGCTCGTTGGCGAGCCGGAAGGCCCCCATGCCGTAGACGATACCGAAATTGATCGCCTTCGCCGCCCGGCGCATCTCGCCGGTCACCAGCGCCGGCACCACGTTGAACACCTCGCTCGCGGTGCGGCGGTGGATGTCCTCGCCCTGGAGGTAGCTGTCCACCAGCGGGCCGGTCTCGCAGTAGTGCGCCAGCACCCTCAGCTCGATCTGGCTGTAGTCGCAGGAGAGCAGCACGTGCCCCGGCTTGGCCACGAAACACTCGCGAATCTGCTTGCCGTCTTCCGACCGGATCGGGATGTTCTGCAGGTTGGGATCGTTCGACGACAAACGCCCCGTGGCCGCCACCGCCTGCCCGTAGGTGGTGTGGATGCGGCCGTCGCGGACGTAGCGGGGCAGCGCATCCACGTAGGTGTTCTTGAGCTTGTAGAGCTCCCGGTACCGCAGCACCTTCGCCGCGATGGGGTGCGAAATCTTCTCGAGGGCCTCGGCGTCGGTGCTCCGCGACTTCATCTTCGCCGGGCCGAGCTGCATCTTGTCGTAGAGGATGGTGGCGAGCTGGGTGGTGCTGTTCACGTTGAACGGCTCCCCGGCGAGCTCCAGCACCTCGGCCTGGACCGCATCCACCTTGGTGGCCAGCACAGCGGAGATCTCCGCGAGCCGGGCGGTGTCGCAGCCGATGCCCTCGTTCTCCATGCGGCGGAGGATCGGGATGAGCGGCAGCTCGATCGTGCGGTACACCGGATCGGCCCCGAGCTTGGGGTCGAGCACCTGGTCAAGCCGCCAGGCATCAAGCGCGGCGGTGCCCGCTTCGAGCCCGGCCGGCCGCTCCAGCCAGCGCTGGGTGAGGTGGTCGAGCGTCCGCTTGTGCTCGGGTGCGATGAGGTAGTCGGCGATGCCCACGTCGCCGCCGATGCCCTGAAGCTCGATGCCGAATTGCGCCAGCTGGTGCGACAGCGCCTTCATCTCCGTGCCCGTCTTCGCCACGGTCGGATCCGCCAGCACGGCACGCAGGGGGGCCTCCGCGAGCGCCGCCGCCGGCACCCACGACCACCCCTCGCCGAAGGCGAACGACAGGCGCACGAGCCCTTGCCCCTCCCGCACTTCGGCCGCCACCGCGAACCGCCCGGCGGCCCGCAGCCGTTCGGCCAGCCGAGCCACCGGCCCCGGTCCCCACACGTCTTCCACCTGCTCGAGGCTGCCCTTGCTCGTGGCGGCGCCAGCGGCCTCGGCACGGTCGCCGAGCGCGAGCTCGTTCCAGAGCGTGCGGAAGTTGTACCGCAACAGACGCCGCTGGAGCTCGGCCGCATCGGGCTCGCCGGGCAGGAGATCGTCCAGCGTGCAGTCCACCGGCACGTTCACGTCGATCTCCACGAGCTGGCGGGCCAGCCGGGCGGTGGCCACGCTGTCGCGCACGGTCTCCCCGGTCTTGCCGCCGATCGCCTGCCAGTTGGCCAGCACGCCCTCCACGTCGCCATACTTCTCGATGAACTGGGCCGCCTTCTTGGGCCCGACCCCCGCGATGCCGGGCACGTTGTCGGATGTGTCGCCCATCAGGGCCAGCAGCTCGACGATCTTCTCGGGCGGCACGCCCCACCGCTCCATGACGCCGGCCCGGTCCACCACCACGTTCTTGCCGATGTCGAGCACGTGCACGTAGTCGTTCACGAGCTGGGCGAAGTCCTTGTCGCTGCTCACGATCTGCACTTCGAGCTCGGGGGAGCCGAAGCGCCGCGCCAGGGTCCCGATGATGTCGTCGGCCTCCACGCCCGGCAGCCCAAGCACCTTGAAGCCGAAGGCAGCGCAGAGCGGCTCGAATTCCGGCCACTGCTGGCGCAGGTCGTCGGCCATGTCGGGGCGGGTGCCCTTGTACTCGGGCCAGAGGGCGAGGCGCGCGTCGGCGCCGTGATCGAACACGCAGGCGAGGTAGTCGGGCCGCAGCTCGCGCATCAGGGACTTCATGATTCGCGTAAAGCCGAAGAGCGCCCGGGTGGGGAACCCATCGGGCGAGCGCATGTCGGTCTGGATGCCGTAGTACGCCCGAAAGATCTGGTTGGGCGTATCGATGAGGAGGAGCTTCTTGGCCATGCTCCCCATTAACCGCACCGGTCCGGGCGCCGTGACGGATCATGCCACCGGCCGACGGGCGGGATAGCCGTGCGGGCATGTCCTCCACCCTGTTCGACCCCACGCCCGAACATCAAATGCTGCGCTCGATGGTTCGAGATTTCGCTGCCACCGAGGTGGAGCCGCAGGCCGAGCGCTTCGACCAGCGGCAGGAGCTGAACCGCCCCCTGTTCGGCCGGCTCGGCGACCTCGGCCTGCTCGGGATCACCGTGCCCGAGTCGCACGGCGGCGCCGGGATGGACACCGTGGCCGCCGTGATCGCGCACCACGAGCTCGCCAAGGTCGATCCCGGCTTCACCCTCGCGTACCTCGCGCACGCGATGCTGTTCGTGAACAACTTCTTCTACTGCAGCAACGAGGCGCAGCGCGCGCGTGTGCTCCCGAAGGTGATCAGCGGCGAGTGGATCGCCGGCATGGGCATGACCGAGCCCGGCTACGGCACCGACGTGATGGGCCTCACCACCACGGCGGTCCAGCACGGCAGCCACTACGTGCTCAACGGCACGAAGACCTACATCACGAACGGGCCCGACGGGCACTGCTTCCTCGTCTACGCGAAGGTCAACGGCCGCATCACGAGCTTCCTCGTGGAGCGCGATGCACCGGGCTTCCGGGTGAGCAATCCCATCCACAAGATGGGCATGCGCGCGAGCACGATGTCGGAGCTCATCTTCGAGAACTGCGAGGTGCCGGTCGAGAACCTGCTCGGCGCCGAGGGTCAGGGCGTCACCCACATGATGCGCAACCTCGAGATCGAGCGGCTCACCCTCGCCGCGATGTCGCTGGGCATCGCCGACCGGTGCGTGGAGATCATGCTGGGCTACGCCGCGCAGCGCGTCGCCTTCGGCCGCCCCATCCACGAGTTCGGCCAGATCCAGCGCTTCATCGGCGAGAGTTACGCCGAAACGGAAGCAGCGCGCTGCCTCATCTACCAGGTGGCCCGGAGCGTCGGGCCCGACCATCGCAACCGCATCGGCAGTGATGCAGCCAAGCTGTTCGCGGCGCCGGTGGGCAAGGTCGTGGCCGACCGTTGCATGCAGGTGCTCGGCGGGTCCGGCTACTGCACCGAATACCCCGTGGAACGCCTGTTCCGCGATGCCAAGCTGATCGAGATCGGCGGCGGCACGCTCGAGTCGCACCAGAAGAACCTCACGCGCGACCTCATCACGGCGAGGGCCCGGTAGTGCTCCTGTTCGGGCTCCTCGCGTGCCTCGAATACGAAGAGGGCCGCGCGCAGGAGGGTGAGCTCGCCTGCCAGCTGCGGGAAGCCTGCGATGCCCTCGAGGTGGTCGGCTACGAGACCGTAGAGGAGTGCATCGCCGACGCGACCGGTCAGGACTGGGCCGACTGCAAGGGCTACCGCGAGGCCCAGATGCAGGAGTGCCTCGAGGTCTGGACCGCCGCCGTCGACAGCGTGGATTGCGGGCTCACCACGGCGAGCCCGCCGGTTTGCGCCCAGGTCTGCCCGGTCTGAGGGAAAGCGGGGTCCGCGCGCGGGGCATCCCCTCCGCGACCTACTTCGGGTCGCTGCCGCGGCGGAAGAATCCGCTGATGGTCGCGCCGGCCGAGCGGGCGGGCGCCACGCTCGCGGCGTCCTGTTCGTTGCGACTCTGGTGGAGGCGCAGCTCACGTTGCGCATCGCGATTCGCGGGGTCGGCCTCGAGCGCCTGCCGGTAGCGGCGCATCGCTTCCGCGTGCTTCCCATCCAGCTTGTGGAGGTTTCCGATCGCGACCAGTACATCCGCGCGGGCCGCGGGGGTGGGCGGGGTGAGCGCCTCGAGCTGGTCGGAGGCCTGCGCCACGGTGAGGCGGCGGGCGAGGGCGCCGCAGCGGATCGCGTGGAAGAGGTGCGGCCACGTGGAGTCGTCCATGCGGGCGGCCTCGAGGTAGAGAGCGTCGGCACCCTTCCAGTCGCGGTTCTTGAACAGCAGCTCGGCCCGCTTGAAGGACACGCGAGCGGTCTGGTGCTCACGCTCGGAAACGAACCCCCGACCCGCCTTGCGGAAGGCGATGAACCGCTGCGCCTCCGCGAGGCCGCCGGGGGCGGAGAGGCTCTCGTAGGCGCCGTTCACCCGGGCGAAACAGGCCTCGGCCAGCCCGCGCACCACCGGCGAGGAGTTGAAGTACGTGTCGGGATGGAACCGGCGGCTCACGTCGCGGTAGGCGCTGGATATCTCGGCCTCCGTGACCGACACCCTGTCGCCCAAGCCGAGCAGGTCCATCGGGTGGGCGCCCTCCATCGCCGCGAGGGCGCTGCGAAGGCGAACGGCGTGGGAGTCCTCCTGCGTGGCCGCCGCGGGCGTACGGGAGGGAGGAGGCGGGGGGACCCGCGGCGGGGCGGCCGCCCGGGGCGCGGCTGCGGGCGGCGGGCCGGAGGGTGCGTCCTCGGCAGGATGGGCCCCCCCGTCCACAGCCAGAAGCCCAAGCAGGGCGAGCAGCTCCACCGCGCGGAGCACCGCGCCCAGCCGCTGGCGATCCCGCCCGGTGGCGGCGGCGAGGAGCTGGGACACACTCGGCGACTCCGACGCGAGCTTCAGCACGCGCAGCGCCGTGGCATCGAGGCCCCACCGGCTCTCGGGGGAGTCGTCCGGCACGCGCACGTGCATGGAGGAGGCCCCCCGCGCCTCCCATCGACGCTCGAGCGCCTCCACCGTTCGCGAACCGGACAGCCCCTGAGAGATGAGACGGGGGATCGGCGTCGGGAGCGCGAAAGCGCCCGCCGGCGGCCGGGCGTTCGGCTCGAACCACACGGTTCCTCCCTCGCCCGCCGAAGGGTCCACCAGCCAGCTCGCCAGGCTCGTCGTGACCGCCTCGATGACCGCGCCGTAAGGATTGCCCGAACGGACCGCGATCCCGAGCCCCTCGTTGAGGTCCGTGGTCTCGCCCGGCACGCCATCCACCGTGTCGAACAGGCCAGGAACACCCTCCACCTGCACGACCCCCCCCGACCGGAGGTGGATCGCGCCGCTCCCCGCAGGCGAGCTCCAGAGCAGGGCACCAGTGGCCGCCACCCGGTGGGCGAGGAACAGGAGCCGAGGCACCGGGAACCGCTCCGTGGGGCCGCGGACCGTCTCCAGGAAGGCCAGGCCGCTCCAGTCGGCCTGCGCGGGGGAGGCCGCCACGACGGGGGTCTGAAGGAGCGCCGCGAGGACCGCGGGGTCCGGTGGCCAGGTGAGGCAGCCCCGGAGGGGAATGCCCTGACCGCGTGCGAGCCCTTCCGCGCCGGCGTCGCCCGCGCCCATGACGAGGACCACCGCCGGAGGGCGGGGCGTGGCGCGCAGGCGCGCCGCCAGCTCAACGCCGGCCACTCCGCCGAAGGTGCCGCTGGCCACCAGCACGTCCGCCGACTGCGCGAGGTGAGCGTCGAGCACATCTCCGCTCCGCGAAACCGCGCGAACCTCGTGGTTCAGTCCGCCGAGCAGGTCCACCAGGATGGCCCGCCGAATCCCATCGTCGTCGACTACCAGCACCTTCACCGATCCGCCTCCTGCCCGCGCTCACCGGGAGTCGCATTGTACAACAGGCGGTGGGCGACGGCGCCGTCGTGGTTAGCTTGCCATCCCCTCAGGAGACCCCATGGCCGCCGTACCCTACATCTCGGACAAAGAGTTCCAGGAAAAGATCACCAACAGCAGCGGCACCGTGCTGCTCGACTTCACGGCCGCCTGGTGCGGCCCGTGCAAGGCCATCGCCCCCCTGCTCGACCAGGTGCAGGCCGAGCGTGGCTCGGCCATCGCCGTGTACAAGCTCGATATCGACGAGAACGCCGAAACGCCCAACCAGTTCGGCGTCCAGTCGATCCCCACGCTGCTCCTGTTCCGCGACGGCAAGCTGGTGAACCGGCACGTCGGCGCGCTCAGCAAGGTGAAGCTCGATCAGTTCGTGTCCAGCGCTTCCTGATCGGCGAGCCGGGCGCCGCCAGCGGCGTCGAAGCGGTAGGTGCGCCGGAAGGACAGGCGCACTTCACCGCTCGGCACCGCGCCCTCCACGCGCGCCACCACTGCCTCGTTGCCCACGCGCAGGTGCACGTGCGACTCGAACCCGAGCCGCTCCACCACCTCCACGTGGCCCCGGATCGCTCCCTCGCCCAGCACCACCGCCTCTGGCCGCACGCCGAGGGTCACGCCGGGGGCAAGCTCGTTGAGGAAGTTCATCGCGGGTGAGCCGATGAACCCCGCCACGAAGCGGTTCGCAGGCTCGGAGTAGAGCTCGTCGGGCGTGCCGACCTGCTGCACGACACCGTGGTTGAGCACCACGATCCGGTCGGCGAGCGTGAGCGCTTCGGTCTGATCGTGGGTGACGTAGACCGTGGTGGTGCGGAGCGCCTGGTGCTGGCGCTTCAGCTCCACCCGCACCGAGGTGCGCAGGGAGGCATCGAGGTTGGAAAGCGGCTCATCGAACAGGAAGACCTGCGGGCGCCGCACGATCGCCCGCCCCATCGCCACGCGCTGCCGCTGGCCGCCGGAGAGCTCCTTCGGCAGCCGATCGAGGAGCGGGAGCAGGCCGAGCGGACCCGCTGCGGCGGACACCCGCGCGTCGACATCCGGGTCGCCCCGAAGGCGCAGGGCGAAGCCCATGTTCTCCCGCACCGTCATGTGCGGGTACAGGGCGTAGCTCTGGAAGACCATGGCCACATCGCGGTCGCGCGGGGCCACCGTGTTCACGCAGCGGGGGCCGATGTGCAGCTCGCCCGAAGTGACCTCCTCCAGACCGGCGATGCAGCGCAGGAGCGTGCTCTTTCCGCAGCCGGAGGGGCCCACCAGCACAATAAACTCGCCATCGGCGACCTCGAGGTCCACCCGGTGCAGCACCGCGACGGCGCCGTACTTCTTCTCGACCGCACGAAAGGACAGGGTGGCCACCGCCCGACCTTAGCCCGTCGGCCTAACGACGGCGCAGGACGACTTCGAGGAGCGCGTCGCCGCCGCCGGTGGGCTCGCAGCGCTCGATCTCGAACGCGGCGCCGACCGCGTGGAGCAGCGCGCTCGCATCGTTGGGGAAGGCCCCGAAGGCCTGTCCGCCGGGGCGCAGGGCCCGCGCGGCCGCGGCCACCCACTCGGCGCGGGGCATCCGCGCGAAGGCGCCGATCTCGCAGAGGAGGTCGAACCGCCCGCCGAAGTCGGTGCTGCCGAACTCCGCGGCAACGACGGGGAGTTCGCCCACTTGCGGCGCGGCCTCCGGCTCCAGCACGCTCACGTCGTACCCCCGCGCATCGAGCGCCCGGGCCTCGTGCCCGGTGCCCGCGCCCACGAGCAGCAGGCGCGCCGGCGGGGGCTTCACGTGGGGCAGGAGCCGGAGCACGTGGGCAGAGGGGCGATCAAGGCGGGAACCGGAAGCATGCATGGCCCGGCGTGCTAACGCCCGGCGTCACTCCGCGCAGGCCAGCGCGAGCCGGAATGCCGCGGGATCCTCCTCCGCGGTGTCCACGACGATCACCCACCGGTTTTCCGTCTCGTACCCGCCAAAGGTCACGGCCAGCGTGCCGGTGCCCTCCTTGCCTTCGCAAACCGTCACGTCGGTCTCGCCGGTGGGGCAGGTGCCCGGCTTCGGCCAGCGCATGACGGAGAGCCCCATCCGAGCGCACGAGGCGCTGAGCACCGCCTCGGCGTACTGCTCGGCCGCCAGCTCCACCACGTAGATGCGCTCCGAGCCGGCGTACGTGGACCGGTCGAGGTTGGGGAAGCAGAACAACGGGGGGTACTGCTCCCCGTCGTAGGCGCGGTACCCGCCTTCGGTGGTGGCGAGCTCCACGTCGCCGCACGTCATCGTTCCCGTGGCGCAGTCGGCCTCCGCCGGTGCGCTGGTGGAGTAGGTGTCATCGCACCAGTCGGAGGTGGCCGGGGCGCTGGTGTCGCCCGAATCCGCGGAGTCGCCCTCCTCGAAGCGGAAGCCCGCGCACGCGACCAGCCAGAAGACCATCCCCCTTCATACCCGCTCGGGCACGGCGCCGCCGGCCCGCGCGTCGCGCGTCACCATGTGTACGACCTGTCAACACCGCCTGCGCGCCACCTCTCCCCTTGCCGGGAAGCTCAGGAGCGCCTACGCTGGAGATTGTGACAATCGCGTGACGCGTGGCTGAGCTCCCGAGAAAGTACCGCTTCGAGATCAAGTATCGGATCGGGCAGGAGCACGCCCAGTCGATCCGCGACTGGATCCACCGCAGCGGCCATCTGGTGGCCGATGCCAACGGCGAGGGCGGGAGTGCTGCCTACAACGTGCACTCTTTGTACCTCGACAACGACGAGTGGGCGATCTACCGCGAAACCCGCGCCGGGCTCCAGCAGCGGTACAAGCTGCGGGCGCGCTGCTATGAATGGTCGGTGAACGCCCGGGTCTTTCTGGAAGCGAAACACCGGGCCAACGAGTACATGTGGAAGACCCGCGCCGAGGTCACCAAGCAGGACGCGGTCCGCATCCTGAACAACGAGGTGCCCCACAACGCCGCGCCGAGTTTTGAGCTCGACAACTTTCGCGCGCTTACCGATCGGCGGCACGCCTACCCGCGGTGCTGGGTCACCTACCGGCGGCACGCCTATGTGGGCGGCGTGCGCGACCTCGTGCGGGTCACGTTCGACACCCGCATCCGGGCCGCGCCCCCCACCCTGGACATGTCCGAGCCGCCGCGCTGGTACGACATCCCGGAGTCCCTGGGGCTCGAGATCCTCGAGCTGAAGTACACGGGGTCCTACCCGGCCTGGGTGGGCGATCTCGTGCGCCGCTTCGATTTGGAACGAAAGGCCTTCTCGAAATTCCGATATGGTATCGACCTCATCACCGACGCCGATGGCCCGGTGGTGAGAGACATGATGCTGAGGCACGTAGGAGCCGCTACCGTATGAGTCCGCTTGACTGGCTACGATTTGGTTCGGGCGGCGTGGCGCCGAGTACGATCCTGCTCGATCTGCTGCTGTCGTACGTGCTCGCCCAGCTCGTGGCCTGGCTCTACATCTGGACCCACAAGGGACTGAGCTACTCCCGGAACCTAACGCACAGCATTGTCATCATCGCGATGGTGGTCACCTCGGTCATGCTGGTGGTGGGCGACAGCATCGCGCGCGCCTTCGGCCTCGTGGGTGCTCTGGCCATCATCCGCTTCCGAACCGTGCTTCGCGACACCCGCGACACTGTGTTCATCTTTCTGGCGCTGACGATAGGAATCGCCATCGGCGCGCACCACTACACCGTGGCCATCGCCTCCACCTTCATCATCGGCTTCGTTGCCGTGCAGCTCAACTTCACGGGCTTCGGGCAACGGCACACCGACACGGGCGTGGTTCGGGTTCGGTCCAAGGGGGCGGTGGAGGCCATCGAGGGCACCCTCGGTTCCTGGTGCCGCACCCACCAGCTGCTCTCGCTCAAGGAAGCGAGCGGCGGCGAGTCCGAGTACAGCTTCGAAGTTCGCTTGTACCATCCGTCCGACCGTGAGGAGCTCGTCGCGGCAATCCGGGCGGTGGAAGGTACGAGCACCGTGAGCGTGGCGCTCGAGGAGCGGGCAGAAGAATGGTAAGACGTCAGGTTTCACTAAGTCGGCGCGTCCGCGCGCACTGGGGAACCCTCCTCAACACGGCGCTGTGGGGCACGGCCGCCATCGCATGCCTCGTGCTGTACGCCATCCAGGTTCCGGGCGGCAACACCCGGGCGATCGCCGTGGCCCAGCGCCATCCCGTGATTGTGCCCCAGGGCGGGCGCCTCGCCTCCATCAACGTGGAGGTGGGTACCGTGGTGGAAGCCGGCCAGGCGCTCGGCACTGTCGAGGTGCCGGGGCTCTCGCAGGAGCTGGAGGCAGCCCAATCGGAGCTTGCCGCCCTCGAGGCCACCGTCGGCGGCGATCCGGAACGGGCGCGGCGCTTCGCGAAGGACACCAGCGGCGCCCAGGCCCGCTGGCTGGCCGCACGGGTCGCGCTGGAATCCCAGCGGGCCACGCTGGTAGCCAAGGAGCTCGAGCTCGCGCGGCTGCAGGCTCCCGGCGCGGCGGTACCGGCCCTGCAGGTCGAGCAGGCCCGGGCAGGGCGCGATGCGCTTCAGGTGGAGATCGCGGCGCGCTCCGACGAGCTGGCGGCGCTCGCCGCCGCCTACGCCGATGCGCGAGCCCGCGCATCGGGGGGCACCGACCCGGTGTTGGAAGCGCAGGTCCAGGCGGCCGGCGCCCGGGTGGAATCGCTCCGCGTGCGGCTCGACAACGGCATCCTGCGCTCCCCCGCGCCGGGTGTGGTGGCCGCCACCCAGTCGGTCGACGCGGGCCGCACCCTCGACTCCGGAATGCTCCCCGCACCCGGCACCTGGATGCCCAGCGGGGCCGCGGCCTTCCTCGTCATCGAGCCGCAATCGATGGAGGCGGTGGTGTACCTCCCGCCGGCGAGGGCGCGCACGCTCACCGCGGGCACCTCGGTCGGCCTCGCTGCCTCCGACGGCCGCACCATCGAGGCCAGGGTGGTCGGCGTGTCTCCCAGCGTGGAGGCCGTCCCGGTGCAGCAGCTCGCCGATCCCGCCTTCCCCGAGTGGGGCGTACCGGTTCGCATCCGGTCGGTGGATGCGCAGCTCGTGCCAGGCGAATCGCTCGCCGTCACGTTCTGACGGGCGGCGAGGGCCGTTGAATGGACGCGGTTGAAGCTCCGGCCTTCCGCGTCTGGTTGGATGGCGGGGTGCTGGCGGCCGGCGGCTTCGGCAACGTCCCGACCGCCGAAGGCGCGCCGGGCATCAGCGGGGGCGTGGGCGTGGCGTTCGGCGCGGACCCCTCCCGCAGCGTCGGCCTCCTCCTGCAGGAGCGCGAGTTCGTCACCAACCTCGATGAGCGCCACGTTTCGAGCATCGGCGTGCTGGTGCGTTGGCCCGCCGACGATGGGCCCTTCCTGCTCGCCGGCGGCGCACACCACCACGAGCTCCCGTGGAGCACCTGGCTGGCCGACCCGGGCGGTGCCATCGCGGCGGTGCGCCCCGACATCACCCACCGCACCGGCTTCGAGGTGGGCGGCGGCTGGGACTTCGCGCCGTCCGCCCCGGAGTCGCGCGAGGCGCGGCGCTGGCGGCCGAGCCTCCAGGTGAGCGCGGCGGTGCTCCCGGACACGGATGGCGCCCTCGTGTACGCCATGGCCCGGTTCTCGATGCGCCTCGGGCTCCTCGAAGTGCGGCCGTCGCCGCCCTCGGCTCAGTGAGCGAGGTCGCCCGAGGTGTAGAGCGCCGCCATCTGGCTTCCCGCGCCCTCCATCGCCTTTCGGAACGAGGGCACCATCGCGTACGAGGCGGCCACGATCGCGATGACGAGCACCGACAGCATCAGCGCCCATTCCACGGTGGACTGGCCTCGGCGGGGTGCAAGCATCGGTCGCGCCTCCGATAACGCGATAGCTTGCTTTGCCGCCAACGGCGCAAAAAAGGACTCCCCGTGTACCCGCACCAGACTCTCGAATGGACCCAGGCGCGCCTCGAAGAGCGTCTCGATGAGGCGCCGGACGATGCCGACGCCCGCGTGGAGCTCGCGCGCGTGTGCCTCTCGAGGGCGCTCTACCACGGCGGCGGCGAGGCCCTCGCGGCCCAGGCGCTCCAGCACGCCCGCAAGCTGATCCACGACGACGAGCGCAACGCCGAGGGCCACATCATCGCGGGTGCCGCCCTCGTGGCGAGCGACCGTCCCGATGCCGCCCGGAAGTACCTCGACGAGGCGGTGCGCCTCGCCCCCGAGCGGGCCGACCTCCACCTCGCGCTCGGCGCCTTCTACCGCGCAGAGCGCGACCTCCACCTCTCCATCAAGCACCTTGAGAACGCCTGCCGTGCCTCGGCCGGCAGCTGGGAATGCCACCTCCTCCTCGGCCGCGCGCTCTCCGAACGCGCCCGACAGATCGGCGGCCAGCGGCTCGTGGAGCGCGCGCAGTTCCACCTCGTCCAGGCGCTCTCGCTCCAGCCCTCGCCCGACCTGCTCCCGCCCCTGATGCGCGATCTCGGGCTGCTCTGCCTCTCCACCGGCCGCCATGCCGACGCCGAGAAGCTCTTCGTCCGGCTCCGGCAGAACCCGCGCTTCGCGATGGTCGCCCGGAAGTACCTCGGGCAGGTGGCCTTCGCCCTCGGCAAGTACAAGAGCGCCATCCAGCACGACCGGCAGTACCTCGAAGCGCTCACCGCGGCGGGGCACGGCGAGGAGCCGGGCGTCCTCGCCCAGATCGGCATGAGTTTTCTGCACCTCGGCGAGCTCGACCGGGCGCGCGAATACTGCAACCGCGCGCTCGTGCTCGATCCCGACCTGCTCGTGGCCCGGCACGCGCTCGGCTGCGTGATGGTCGAGGAGGGGCAGGCAAGCGATGCGATCAAGCTCTTCCGCGACACCCTGCACGACCATCCGGAAGACCTCCCCAGCTACGTCGAGCTGGCGCGCACCCGCCGCCGCGCGGGCGACACGGTGTGGCTCCAGAAGGCCCTCGCCGTCGAGGTCGGCGAGTTCGACAAGCTGCCCGTCACCGGCGGCACCTCCAGCCCCCGCGCCGTGTCGCGCAAGCGGATCGGCGTGCTCCTCGATGAGCTGCGCGTGGTGGGCCCCAGCTCGGTGGGCGCCGTGCTCGCGGCGCTGGAGCTCTCCGACGACGAGGCCCTGCGCTTCTCCCTCTGGGAGGCCGCCTGCTCCCTCGCCGCCGGCCACGTGGCCGACGAGGTGGGCGCCCGCCTGCGCGAGCCCGGCCTCAACTTCTCGATCAACCTCGGCCGCAACGCCCTGGCCGCCGCCGCCTGGATTCCCGAGCCCGCCCTCACCGCCGGCCTGAACGTCACCCTGGAAGACGTGCAGCGCGCCGCCGTCGATCGCCGCGGCAACGCGCACGACCTCACCGCGCACCGCCGCTCGGTGGAGGCGGAACGCGAGGTGGCGCGGGCCTGGCAGGCGATCCTGCTCCTCGCCATCGCCACGCGTCGCAGCCGCTCCGCGCGCCAGCTGCTCGCCGGCTGGGGCCAGGGCGTGGATGCCGAGCTGGCCGTGGCGGTGCACGCCGCCCAGGCCATGTGTGGCGAGCCCGAAGCGGCGAAGAGCCTGCACCGCCGCGCGCAGGAGAAGGGCGCGGGGGTGCTCGTGGAGCGCCTGCTCACGCGCATCTCGCCGCCCCCCCGCCGGGGCGACCCGCAGGCGGTCGAAGGGGGCGACACGCGCTGCTCCGGCTGCGGCCGCACCGGCGGCGAGGTCACCCACCTCATGACCGGCACCCGCGCCGTCCTGTGCGACCTGTGTATCGGCGAGGTGGTCCGCAACCGGCGCACGCTGGTGGCGCCCGACGATGCGGCCTGCCACCTCTGCGGGCGCACGCACTTCGAAGCCCGCAGCCTCTGGCGCGTGCACGGGGTGGACATCTGCGCCCACTGCGTAGACCTGAGCGTGGGGCTGCGCGAGCGCGAAGCCGTCGATCGTTTCCTCGCCACCTGGTAGCAACCCCGCGGCGGAAGGGGGGGCGTTGCGGGGGGGCACCCCCCGCCCCATGCTCTACCGGTCGGGCTCGGACTGCCCGCTCACGCGCACGCAGGAGAGCTGGGACCGGTAGGCGCCGTAGTCGAACTTCGGGCTGTTGGCCTCGTCGTGGCAGGTCCGACAGGTGGCCTCGGTGACGGGGGCCGAGCTTTTGCCGCCGCGACCATCGTGCCCCGCCATGGGCCCGTGGCAGGCCTCGCACTGCACGTCGCGGAAGGCCTCCACCCGCTCGGGCTTGAGCTCGGCGAAGCCCCCGGGGCGCCCGAAGCCGGTGCTGTGGCAGGCCACGCACTCGGGGTTGGTCTGCGCGTCGCGGTGGATGAGCGACGCCATGGCGTGGGCGTGGGCATCGAAGCCCCACGAGGCCATGCGATCGGAGTGGCACCCCGCGCAGCTCGAGCCGGTGGCGTAGCCGCCTTCGGGAGCGGGCCGGGCGGAGGCGGCCGCCGCCGAGGAGAGCACGCTCTGGCGGAAGCCCTCCAGCCGCGCGGACACCCCCGAACCGCGGTCGGTAGGGGCGTACCCGGCGTCGAGCGGCACGGACTCCACGAACGCGACGTTCCGCCCGGTCGTGAGCCCGGGCAGGCGCGCCGCGTCACGCTCGAGCTCGGCCCCCACGACCGCCGCGCCTTCGCCAGCAGAGGCCAGGCGCCCGCGCGCGAGGGCGACGTCCTTCCAGACGCCACGGTTCACCAGCTCGACAGGGCGGGAGTCGGTGCCGAGGGTGAGGTGCAGCACGCTCACGTAGCGCCCACGCGCGGCCACCTCGATGATCGGGGCGCCGTGGGTGGCCAGCGGCTCGTCGTGGGACTCCCCCTGCGTGGCGAGCACGGCCCCGAGCCCCGGCACCCCTTCGGCCACGGCCCGGTTCACCGCCTCGCTGGCGTTCGAGAGGGCCACCCACAGGTCGACCGGCTCGGTCATCGCGGCCGTGACAGCGCGCACGGCACCGTCGGGGTCGTCGGCACCGGGCAGGTCGGAGAGGCCGATGACGCCGAGCCGTACCCCTTCGTGCTCGACGACCCGGGCGGCCGCCAGCGGCGCCCCGCCCTCGGGCACCCAGTTGGCGGAGAGGGCGCCGTGCTCCTGCAGGAAGGCCGGACCGCCCGGCGGGAGGTCCAGCGGCGAGGCGGCCCACGCATCGAGCCCCGCGGCGGCGGCCAGATCGAGCACGGCCTCGGCCCGCAGGCGGCGGTCCACCTCGTCGCGCGCGGTGAGGCCCTTCACGAGCATCTCCCCCGCATCGACCGCGAAGGTCGGCACGCCGTGGCTACGGAGTTGCCCGTAGAGCACGCCCCGCCGCTCGAAGCCGCCGTACGGTGTGGTGGGGCAGCCGCACACCTCGACCTCGCCGCGCACGGAGCCCGTCAGCGCCACAATCAGCTCGCGGATGGGGCGCTCCGGGCCCGCCGTGGACGCGCGTTCCGCAAGCAGCGGCGGCAACGGCGGAAGCTCCGGGAGCTCGCGAGAGCCGGAGTCCTGATTGCAGGCGGTGATCGTCGCGAGGAGGAGGGCGAACATGCAAGAAAGGGGTGAGGTCGGCGGCGTGCCGCGGCCAAGTGTATAGAGAAGCCAGCCGCAAGGGGACCAGATGTACGGCATTCTCGCGATCGTGCTCGCCGCCCAGGCCTTCGCGCCCACCACCGAAACGTGGATCGGGGTGGAGCCGAGCCGAACCTTCCGCACCGACACCCGGCCCCAGCTGGAGCTCTCCCACCAGCCTGCGTGGGTGGAGTTCACGCAGGGCTTGGGTGCCGGCTGGAGCGCGCGCTTCGATCAGCGAACGGGCACGCCCCGGCGCATGTGGGGCCCTGGCATCGAGGTGGGCCCCATCGCCAACGCCCGCGAGGCGGAGCGCGCCGTTCTTGCGCTGCTCGCCGACACGGGCAACCTCCCCGGGGTGCCGCTGAGCCAGCTCCGCCTTCGGTCCGCCGCGCACGATGTGGTCGGCGACACCTGGTACGTCGCGTTCGACCGCCTCGTGGGCGGCGCGCCCATCTGGCGGGGTGGTGTCACAGCGCGCATCCGTGCCGGTCGGGTCGTGATGATGCGGCTCGACACCTACCCAGGGGCCACGGTCGGTCAGCCCGAGCTCACGGGGGAGGAGGCGGAGATCGAGGCGCAGCTCCAGGGGCCCGCCGGCCTCGCCGAGCACACGCAGGTGTCGTCGGAGCGGATGGCGTTGCCGATGGACGTTCCCGGTGGCGTGGAGCTCCGGCTCGTGTGGGTGGTCCGCAGCCGCACCGAGGCGCCGCTCGGGCAGTGGGTGAGCTTCGTGGATGCCGGCACCGGCGAGCTCCTCAACACCTACAACGAGGTGCGCTTCCTCACCGGCACGGTGAGCGGAACCCACCCCCGCCGCACCCTCGATGGGGACGACGTGACCACCGGCCTGCCGCTGGTGGAGGTCACCGGTGAATCCACCGTGTACGCCGACGCGACCGGCGCCTACAGCGTGGGCGGCGAGAGCGCGCGCACCCTCCTCCGCGGGTCCTACCTCACGGTGAAGAACGCCTCGGGCGATGAGGGCACGCTCGACTTCAGCGAGGCCAACCCGGTGTGGGACGAGGAGAGCGCCTCCCTGGCGGAAATCTCCTCCTACGCCTTCGTGCACCAGGTCAAGGACTGGGGTTTTGCGGTGGCGCCGGAAATCCGGATGTCTTCCGATACGCTCACCAGCACTGTGAACTCGAGTCGGGGCAACTGCAACGCCTACTACGACGGCAACCTCACGTTCTACTCAGCGGGCGGAGGCTGCAACAACACCGGCCAGATCGCGGATGTGAACTACCACGAGTGGGGTCACGGCTTCCACTACTACGCCGCCGCGCTCACCGGCGGGGTGGTGGACGGTTCGGTCGGAGAAGGGGCGGGCGACGTGGTGGCCACCATCCAGACCGGCGACAGCACCATCGGCCCGTACTTCATGACCAACGGGTCCGGCATCCGCGACGTTTCGCGCAACCGCGCCTACCCCGACGACTTCGTCGGCGAGGTGCACGAGGACGGCCTGATCTTCGCGGGCGCCGTGTGGGACGTGTGGGAGGAGCTCCTCGTGACCTACGGCGAGGAGCGCGCCGACCGCGGGGAGGCCTGGTCCACCGTGAGCCACCTGTTCGCCAACGCCCTGAAGGGCGGGCCCGAGCTCGACACCGCCTACGAGGAGTTCGTGCTGGCGGACGACGACGATGGCGACCTCTCGAACGGCACGCCGCACCTCTGCGAGATCGCGGCCGGATTCGCCCTGCACGGCCTCGGCCCGCTCGCCGACGGCGCCAGCGCCTCGGTGGCGCTCGACCACGTCAGCCTCCTCAACCAGCCGGCCGGTGGGGAGATCACGGTGGCGGCCACGGCCGTGAACGCGCTGGACTCCTGCGCCCCCTTCACGCTCGCCGCGGCCACCCTCCGGTACTCCCTCGATGGAGGCGAGAGCTGGCAGTCGGTGGCCGCCACCGTGGAAGGCATGCGCCTCACCGCCACCTTCCCGGCCATCCCCGACGGCACCATCGTGAGCTACTACCTGGAGGTGGAAGGAGCAGCGGGAGAGCACGCCAGCGCCCCCACAGTCGGGGAGATCGCCCCCTACACCTTCTACGTCGGGGAGCTCACCGAGCTTTGGTGCACCGGGTTGGCCGACGACGAAGGCTTCACGCACGAGCTCCTCTCCGGCGAGGAGCAGGATGGAGCCGACGACTGGGCGCACGGCAGTCCCAACGGCCAGGGGGGAGACCCGGAGGAAGGCTTCACCGGGCGTCGGGTATGGGGCAACGACCTCGGCGGCGACCGCTACAACGGCGAGTACCAGCCCGACATCCACAACCGCCTCACGGCCACCCCGGTCGCCACGGATGCGCCCGAGGTCATCGTGCAGTACCGCCGCTGGCTCGGCGTGGAGGACGGCTTCTACGACCAGGCACGCGTGCTCGCCAACGGCACCGAGATCTGGCACAACCACGCCAGCAACGAACAGATCGGCGACGAGAACACGTTGGACGACGAGTGGATGCTGGCCACCCACCGGGCCACCCCGACGGGCGGCGCGCTCACGCTGGCCTGGGAGATCGAGAGCGACGGCGGGTTCGAGTCCCACGGCTGGAACATCGACGACCTCTGCGTGTACGCCCCGGTGGTCACCGCCGAGGACACCGCCGCGGAGGATGTGGCTGGGGAGCCCGACGAGGCGGCGGAGCTCGACCTCTCCAGCGGGTGCGGGTGCGAAAGCGCCCGTGGGGCCGGGGGCGTCGGGCTGCTCGCCGCGCTGTGGCTCGCCACGCGGCGGCGCCGCTGACGGCGGGCCTGCTCCTCGCGATCGGGGCGGCGCTCGCGGAAGCCGAGCCCCCCGACTACGCCACCACCCTCACCGAGGGTGCGGGCGCCGAAGTGGCGCGCGTGGGGAGGGAGCAGGGGCCCGAGCCGGCCGCGGCCCTGGCCAAGCGCTGGATGGCCACCTTCGGCCCCTCCGCGCGCGTGGAGTACGAGCTCGGGCTCGCGTGGCGGTTGGCCGGCAACGACGAGAAGGCGCGCGCCCACCTCGACGAGGCCGCCCGGCTCGACCCCGACCTCGCCACCGCCCGCTACGACCGGGGCGAGGTGCGGCTCGTCGACAACGACCTCGCCGGCGCGCGCGAGGACTTCGAGGCGGTCGCCCGCCTCGAACCCGAGGCCTGGCCAGGCTGGTTCCGCCTCGCCGAGCTCGATGGCCGTGCCGGAGATTCGCGCGCCTTCGAGGCCCACCTGCTCCGGGCCTTCCGCTGCGGCTTCTCGGTGCGGGCCGTGGCGCAGGACCCCACGTGGCGCGGGTTCGTGGGCCACCCCGAGGTCGGCCCGGTGCTCGTGCGCCTTGTGCGCGTGTATCAGGGCGAGGAGGTGCTCGAGGCGATCGGCGCCGGCTCCGCGCCCCCCCAGAGCGACGGAACGCCGGCCGGGCGATAGGCTCCCGGATGGTTCTGGCCCTGCTCTCCACGCTCGCCCACGCCGACGACACAGCGTTCACGCGCAACCCCGAGGGCTTCGGCCTCGGGATCATGCTGGGCGCGCCCACGGGCTTCTCCTTCGCCTGGCGGCCCGAGGGTCGCTTCATGGTGGATGGCGGCCTCGCGTGGTCGTTCGCCGCCGTTCCGGGCGGCGTCACCAGCTACGTGCAGCTCCACTCCGACTTCTGCATCGACATCGCCGACATGCGCACGGCCGACCTGCCGGACATGCACTTCCCCGTGTGGGTGGGCGTGGGCCCCCGCGCCCACTTCGGCGGCGGCACCGGCTACGACGCCTTCAACCTCGCGGCCCGCGTGCCCTTCGGCATGGGCTTCTGGCACACCAACCTGCCCATCGAGGGCTTCGTGGAGCTGGCGCCCGGTATCGGGGTCTTCCCGCGCACCGAGTTCACCATGGACGCCGCCATCGGCGTGCGCTTCTTCATCGCAGCCCCCGGCGGGAAGCCGCGCATGACGAGCCCCGACCCCGACGCCACGCCGGCCTACTGAAAAACGAAACCGGCGCCACGGTTCGCACCGTGACGCCGATCTGCGATCAACCGATCAGTGCGAGTGACCGCCGCCGGCGCCGGCGTCGTCGTCGTCCTTGAACTCGGCGACCATGGCCTCGGTGGTGAGCAGGAGGCCGGCCACGGAGGCCGCGTTCTCCAGCGCCGCGCGGGTCACCTTCGTGGGATCGATCACGCCGGCGGCGTAGAGATCCTCGAAGGCGCCGGTGGCGGCGTTGTAGCCGTAGCCGCCGGTGCCGTTGCGCACGTTCTCGAGCGTGATGGAGGCCTCACCGCCACCGTTGTTCACGATGGTGCGGAGGGGCTCCTCGACGGCGCGGCGGATGATGTCCACCCCGAAGCGCTGCTCGCCTTCGGCGGAGACGCTGTCGAGCGCGCGCTGGGCGCGGATGAGCGCCACGCCGCCGCCGGGGAGGATGCCCTCTTCCACGGCCGCGCGGGTCGCGTGGAGCGCGTCTTCCACGCGGGCCTTCTTCTCCTTCATCTCCACCTCGGTGGCCGCGCCGACGCGGATCACCGCGACGCCGCCCGCCAGCTTGGCGAGGCGCTCCTGGAGCTTCTCGCGGTCGTAGTCCGACGAGGTCTCCTCCATCTGGGCCTTGATCTGGGAGATGCGGGCCTTGACCGCTTCCGCGGAGCCGGCTCCATCGATGATGGTGCAGGTTTCCTTGGTGATCACCACGCGCTTGGCGGTGCCGAGGTCGGCGAGGCCGAGGCTCTCGAGCTTCACACCGAGCTCTTCCGCGATGAGGCGGCCGTTGGTGAGGATGGCGATGTCCTCGAGCATCTGCTTGCGACGGTCGCCGAAGCCGGGGGCCTTCACGGCCGCCACCTGCAGGGTGCCGCGGAGCTTGTTCACCACGAGGGAGGAGAGCGCCTCACCCTCGACATCCTCGGCGAGGATGATGACGGGCTTGCCGGCCTGGTGCACCTTCTCGAGGAGCTTGATGAGCTCGCGCATCGTGCTGAGCTTCTTCTCGTGGATGAGGATGTAGGGGTCCTCGAACACGGCCTCCATGCGCTCGGCGTCGGTCACGAAGTAGGCGCTGATGTAGCCCCGGTCGAACTGCATGCCGTCTACGGTCTTGAGCTCGGTTTCGATGCCCTTGTTCTCTTCGACGGTGATCACGCCTTCCTTGCCGACCTTCTCCATCGCGGTGGCGATGATGCTGCCGATGTTGGCATCGCCGTTGGCGGAGATGGTACCGACCTGGGCGATCTGGTTGCCATCGGCCACGGGGCGGGACTGCACCTTGAGGTCGGCCACGATCGCGGCCACGGCCTTGTCGATGCCGCGCTTGAGGTCCATCGGGTTGTGGCCGGCCGCCACGAGCTTCTGGCCCTGACGGTAGATGGCCTGGGCGAGCACGGTGGCGGTGGTGGTGCCATCACCGGCGATGTCCGAGGTCTTGGAGGCGACCTCCTTCACCATCTGGGCGCCCATGTTCTCGAACTTGTCTTCGAGCTCGATCTCCTTCGCGACGGTCACGCCGTCCTTGGTGACGACGGGTGCGCCCCAGGACTTCTCGATCACCACGTTGCGGCCCTTCGGACCGAGGGTGACCTTCACGGCGTTCGCGAGGGTGTCGACGCCCACGAGCATCTTGTTGCGGGCGTTGGAATCGAACAGAATCTGCTTGGCGGCCATGTGTAATCTCCGAAATTTATGGAATGGTAGGTAAAGAAGGAGGTCTACTCGACGATGCCGAGGATGTCCTCTTCACGCAGAATGAGCCGGTCCTCCCCGTCCACCTTGATCTCGGTGCCCGAGTACTTGCCGAACACCACACGATCCCCCACCGCCACGCTCATCGGGGTGACCTTGCCGTCCTCGCCGACCTTGCCGGAGCCAGCGGCGAGCACCGTGCCTTCGACCGGCTTCTCCTTGGCGGTGTCGGGAAGGAAGAGGCCGGACTTGGTGCGGGTGGGCTCTTCGTTGCGCTTCACCAGCACGCGGTCGAACAGGGGGCGGACGGTCATGGGCAGTCTCCGGAAGAAGAATGGGGCTGTAGGTTTGATGTGGGGAGGCGGGCCTGGAGGCGCACCTTCCGCAGCGGCGGACAAGTAGACACGAGCGCCAACGCGTCAAGCGGCGGCCAGCGACAATGTTCCCCGAGGAGAAATCGATGGCCTTGAATCAACGACTCCCGCTCGTCGAACAGGACAATCTCTTCGACTGGTTCCACGATCGGGTCGATGAGGCCGCTCGCCATCAACGCGCGCCCGTCAGCCAGGAGACCCTGTTCTACCTGTCCCAGCTGCTCGCCGACGAGGGGCGGTCGGACGACGTGGACCCCAACGCCACCCTCGTGGAGCTCCGCGCCCACGCCGCCGCGGCGCCGTGGGGCGCCTCGATCACCCGTTGGCGGAGCCTCGGCGACCGCGCGCTGCTCACCCTCGGGTTCTTCCGCGAGAACCTTCGCCGGCGTGCCATCTCGCCCGACTACTACGTGGAGATGGGTGCCACCGCCTACGCGGCGGTCTCCCGTCGCCTCCGGCTTCCCGAGGCGGGCCCCGCCGATGTGTTCGCCGAGCTGGCCGATCGCTTCGTGCCCTGCACCGAGGTCATCGCCGAGGTGCGGGCCGAGTCCTGCGAGAATACCGACAGCGACGTCGTGCGACTCTACGAGGAGTGGCTCGCTACCGGCTCCCCGCGCCTCGCCGATCGTCTCCGCAGCCTCGGCGTGGTGCCGGTCCGGTTCGCCGTCTCCGCGTGAAGCCCACGCCGAATCGCCTTGCGCACCCCCTTCCGGTCGGATAGCGCCGCCCGCCTACGAAGCTGGAGGGGTGTTGGCCCGCATTACCGTGGAAGACTGTCTCGAGAAGGTGGACAACCGCTTCACCCTTTGCCTCGTCACCACCGAGCGCACCAAGCAGCTCATGAAGGGTGGTCGCACCCTGCTCGAGGGCGAGGTCGAAAACAAGGAGATCGTCACCGCGCTGCGCGAGATCGCGGCCGGCCACGTTCGTCCCGACCTCACCGGCTTCGATGAGAACGAAAACCTCAAGCGCCAGCAGGCCGACATCGCCGCCGCGCTCCCCCCCAGCGTCGATGACCTGCTTCCCCCGGCGGCCGACGACCTGCCCCCCGAGGCATAGGAGCTCCCATGTCCAAGTTCACCTTGCCCACGCCCTACACCGCCGAGTCCCTCTTCGACTCGCGCGTGGTCGATCGCCACATCGCCGAGGGGCGCACCACCACGGAGGCCTACGAGGCCCACCTGGCGTCGCTCCCCGATGAGTCCGCCGAGGGCGTGCCCTCCGAGCTGCGGTTCGTGGTGCGCGGCCGCGCGCTGGCCACCAACGGCAGCGGCGAAGACGAGTCCTAGGTCGGCTCGCGCCTGATGCCCCGCGGCCCCCTTCGCGCCCCGCGCGGCACCAAGCTCAGCTGTCGCGGCTGGGTGCAGGAGGCCGCCCTCCGCATGCTCCTGAACAACCTCGACCCCGAGGTGGCCGAGCGCCCCGAGGACCTCGTGGTGTACGGCGGCATCGGCAAGGCAGCCCGCGACTGGGAGAGCTTCGACCGCATCGTGGCCGCCCTCCGCAACCTGGCCGACGATGAAACGCTCCTCGTGCAGTCCGGCAAGCCGGTGGGCATCGCCCGCACGCACCGGAACGCGCCGCGCGTGCTCCTCGCGAACAGCAACCTCGTGGGCCGCTGGGCCACCTGGGAGCACTTCCGGGAGCTCGAACGCAAGGGCCTGATGATGTACGGCCAGATGACGGCCGGCAGCTGGATCTACATCGGCAGCCAGGGCATCGTGCAGGGCACCTTCGAGACCTTCGCCGAAGCGGCCCGGCAGCACTTCGGCGGCGTCGCCGCCGGTCGCTGGGTGCTCAGCGGCGGGCTCGGCGGCATGGGCGGCGCGCAGCCGCTCGCAGCGGTCTTCGCCGGCTTCAGCTTCCTCGGCGTGGATGTCGATGCCACCCGCATCGAGAAGCGCCTCGCCACCGGCTACCTCGATGAGGTGGCGCCCAACCTCGATGCCGCGATCGTGCGGATGCGGGCGCTTGCTGCCTCCGGCGAGGCCCGCTCCGTCGGCCTCCTCGGCAACGCCGCCACCGTGTACGCCGAGCTGGTGCGGCGCGGCGTCACCCCCGATCTGGTCACCGACCAGACGAGCGCCCACGACCCGCTGTTCTACATCCCCGAAGGCCTCTCGCTGGAGGCGGCCGAAGCGCTCCGGCGTGAGGATGCCGCCGAGTTCTCCCGTCGCAGCTACGCCTCGATGGCCGTGCACACCGAAGCGATGGTGCGCCTCCAGGAAGCCGGGGCGCACGTGTTCGACTACGGCAACAACCTCCGCGCCGGCGCCGTCACCGGCGGCATGAACGAGGCGCGCGCCTTCTCCTTCCCCGGCTTCGTTCCGGCGTACATCCGACCGCTCTTCTGCGAGGGCAAGGGCCCCTTCCGCTGGGTGGCTCTCTCCGGCGATCCCGAAGACATTCGCCGCACCGACGAAGCCGTGCTCGCGCTCTTCCCCGAAGATCAGGCGCTCCGCCGTTGGATCGAGATGGCGCAGGCGCGCATCCAGTTCCAGGGCCTCCCTGCCCGCATCTGCTGGCTCGGCTACGGCGAACGGGCGAGGGCCGGCCGGGCGTTCAACGAGCTCGTGCGCAAGGGCATCGTCTCCGCGCCGATCGTGATCGGTCGCGACCACCTCGATTGCGGCAGCGTGGCCTCGCCCAACCGCGAAACGGAAGGCATGCTCGATGGCAGCGATGCGGTGGCCGATTGGCCCATCCTCAACGCGCTGCTCAACGCGGTGAACGGGGCGAGCTGGGTGAGCTTCCACCACGGCGGCGGCGTGGGCATGGGCTACTCGCTGCACGCCGGCCAGGTCATTGTGGCCGACGGCACCGACGAGGCGGCCGAGCGGCTCGAGCGCGTGCTCACCGGCGATCCGGCGATGGGCGTGTGGCGTCACGTGGATGCCGGCTACGATCGGGCGCGCCAGGTGGCGGCCGAACGGGGCGTCAAGCTCCCCTGAGGGCCGGTTCGGAGCGGGGCGATTCGCCGCGACCCACCGCTCATCGGGGCCCCCTGCGCTGCGAATCGCGCGCCGGGCCGCGGGATTGCCTCAGTTTTCGAGGATCTCGAGCACGTAGCGCTTCTTCGTCTTCCCCCCGACGGCGTGGACGATCCGGCGGATGGCATCGGCGTGGATGCCCTTCTTGCCGATGACCTTGCCCACATCCACGGGCGCCACCGCGAGCTCGAGCACCACGCTGTTGGTGCCCTCCACCTGCGTGACCCGGACCTGATCGGGGTGATCCACCAGCGCCCGAACGATGAACTCGATGAGCTGCTTGATGTCTACGTCATTGTGCGGCCGGCCTTCGTCCACCCCTGCTCCCGCGCCTGAGCGACAACAATGCGACTCCCATCGCGTTCCGTCAAGGAGTGTCACCCACCGAAAGTTCAACCGCGGCGATGCGTACCTCCATCAGCACGGAAGAATTCCTTCCGGCAGGAGCCGAAGTGGACCCCACCGCCATGAACCCCCGCACCGTCAGCGAGCTCGAAATCAAGGAGCTCGCGCGCCTGAACCTGCCGCTCGCGCGCCAGGTGCTCTTCCTGCGCTTCTTCGAGCGGCTGCAGTACCACGCATTCGGCATCCTCCACGATCAGGCCGAGGCCAACGACGTGGTGCAGGAGGTCTTCATCAAGGCGATGCGCGAGCCGCGCCTGTTCGACGAGGAGTTCCGCACGCAGGCCTGGCTCTACCGGGTCACGCGCAACCTCTGCTTCAACATCTCCCGCGATCGCCGGCGGCGCGGCGCGATCCTCAACACGATGCCCAGCCATGAGGAGCTTGGCGAGGACCCCCTCGAGCACGTGTTCACCGGCGAGTCGCAGGCCGAGCTCATGGTCACGATGAGCCATCTCACCGAGGATCACCGCGCCATTCTCCTGCTCCGCTACTACGAAGACCTGAACTACCACGAAATCGCCGCGCGCCTCGGCGTGAAGATGGGAACCGTCATGAGTCGGCTCAGCCGCGCACGTGACCGGTTGGAAGCGATGCTGTCGCAACGCGAGGACTTTCGCGTTGCGTCGTGAACGAAGCCGCGGGATCGGTGCATGAGGATTGACCGAACCGGCCGATTCCCGATACGCTGTCCACGCCGAGAAACAGGCATTGCAGCCGCTGCGACCCAACCTTCCCCTCACGCCGCTCCACCGCGACCTGCTTTCCCACCTCGAGGCGGGGAGCACGGGGTGTTTGCATGCCACGCTGGCCGATGGCACCGCGGTCAGCGTGTACGTGATGCTCGGCGAGATCCTCGCCGCGCACGCCTCGGATGACCGCGAACGCCTGCTCACGCTGCTCCAGAACACCGGGGCCGCGGAGGCCGAGGTCATCGATCGGCGCCGCCGCTCCCCCACCGAGGTCTCGCTCACGGAGGAGCTCTTCGAGATCGTTCCGGAAGAGGCGCTGCAGGAGCTGCTCACGGAGCGTTTCCGCGAGAACCTGTTCCGCTTCCTGCAGGCCACGCCGCCGGTGCGCTTCGAGGAGCTGGAGTCCATCTTCGTCGAGAACATCCAGGTGGGGCACGAGTCGCGCCCCCTGCTCGAAGAGCTGGAGAGCATCATCCAGTCCACCGCACGGCTTCGCCGGCCCCCGGGTCTGGTGCTGTGCCCCGGTGGGGGCACGTTGAAGGATCCGAACACCCGGCGGCTCGTTGCGCTCTGCAACCCGCGGCTCCCCCTTGCCGACCTCCTTCAGCGTTCGCCGTTCGAATCCGGCCGCACGCTCGCCCTCGTGAGCGAGATGCTGGAGCGCGGCGCGCTGGTGCCCGTCAGCCCGCGGGAAAACGAGGGGCAGACCGACAAGCCCATGCCTCGCCCGGCGCCGCCTGCGGCGAAGGTGGCCGTGGCCGCCGGCCGGCCCGACCCGCTCTCTCGCGATCCGTTCCGCCGGGCCGTCACGCGCTCGGAGGAGCCCAGGGAAGCCGTGGCCAGCGCCCTCGCGAGCGCGGTTTCGGCGGCGGTCGCCAAGGTGGGGCGTCAGCGCACCGCCGATCCCGCGGCGCCGGCCCCGCAAGGCACGCCCGTCTCCCCGTTCGACCCGATCTCCGCCGCCACGCCGAAGCCGGCCCCCCGTCCCGCGGCCGTGGCGATGGCCCCCCCGACGCCGCCCGCGGCCGAGGCGCCCGCGCCGCCGCCGGTCCGCCGTCCCCCTCCACCCGTTGCCGAGCCCGACGATGAGCTCGCGGCGTTCCAGGACTACGACTACGAGCGACAGGGCGGCGAGTTCATCACGGCAATCGAGCACCTCGACCGCGTGGAGGTGGTGTCGGTCGATGAGGTGCCGCTACCCCGCCGCGCCCAGCCGCCGGCCCCCGTCGAAGCGGCCCCGATCACCATCGAGATGGAGGATGCGGAGAACGCCACCTCCAGCGAGCTCGCCGGCGCGGTGTCGCTGAACTTCGCGGGCCCCAAGCTCGGGGAGGACGATGCCCGCCGCAAGGTGGAGGTGGTGAACGAGGTGCTCAGCCAGTTGGTGATCGGCCTCGATGCGGCAAAGGGCCCCGGGGTGGGGCAGTCGCGGGCGCAGCTCGTGATCGAAGGCACGCCGGGTGCATACTCGGCGCTGTTCAAGGGCGTCGAGGTCGATGCCTCCGGCCGCCTCTCGGTCGATACCGTGATGAAGAACCTGCGCAAGCGGCCCGCGAGCGAGCACCGCCGGCTCCTGAACCGCGGCATGCAGGATGTGATCGAGCGCGCGCTCTCCGTGGCCAGCGAGGAGCTCGACGATGCCGAACTGGAGACCATGCTCGAAGCCGTGGCCGGCTACCAGCAGCGGCTCGGCGTCTAAGCGCGCGGCGGATCCATGCTCGGCCTGCTGCTGGGTCTGGCGATGGCGCGCGCGCAGGACCCCTCGTTGCCGCGCTGGACGCTCTCCTCGGAGACCGTGGCCGCCGTGCGCGCCGTGGCCGACCGCCCCATCGGTGAGCGCATCGACGTGGCCACGCGCGCCTGGCTCGGCCTCCCCTACCAGAACGAGATCACCGGCGAAGGCTCCGGCCCCGATGGGGACGCCCCCGCGCGCTACGACCGCTTCGACTGCATGAGCCTCCTCGAGGAGGCCCTCGGCATGACCCTCGCGGGTGATCCCCTCGGCGCCCCTGCCATCCGGGATGCCCTCCGCTACGCGGGCCCCGTCGGCTACACCTCGCGCAACCACTTCATGGAAGCCCAATGGATTCCCAACGCGATCGCGTCGGGGCTCCTGGAGGACATCACGGATCGGGTGGGGCCCGCGCGCACCCTCCAGCACGAGGTCACGCTCGCGACCTGGAACAACTGGCGCGGGCGGCGGCGGTTCCAGCTCCTCGACGCGGAGCTCCCGCTCGGCACCTGGTCGGTCCGCTACCTCGATCTCGCGGCCGCGGCCGAGGCTGCCCCGCGGATCCCGCCGGGCGCGGTGGTGGTGACGATGCGGGTCCCCCGACCATGGTCGCCGGTCATCACCACGCACGTGTCCCTCGTGATCCCGGGCGCCACCGAGCCGATGATGCGGCACGCCACCCGCATGGGAAAGCAGCTCGTCCGCGACGATCGCCTGTCCTGGTACATGACGCACTTGCGCGACTACGTGAACTGGCCGGCGCTGGGGGTGATGATCCTCATGCCCCGGGAGCAGGGCCCCACGCGTGCGGCGCTCCTGCCCTCGCTGGTGCCGAGCACCCGCTTCCCCGACGCCGGGGGCGAGCTGCCGCAGTTCGTGCCGCAGCCGCTCGCCCCCCTGCAGGTCGGGGACGACCCCGCATGACCCCGCACGCCGTTCTCTGGGACCTCGACGGAACCTTGGCCGATACCGCCACCGACATCGCGCTCACCGTGAACGAGATGCTGGTCGGCGCCGGCCTCCCGCCGCTCCCGCTCACCGACGTTCACACGATTATCGGCTCCGGGGCGGGGCACCTCGTGGACCGCGCGGTGCGGGCCGCCGGGGGGGTGCCCGAGGCCCGCCACCTGCACGCCTTCCTCGAGGGCTACCGCGCGCAGCCGCGTCGGGTGGCCGAGCTCTACCCGGGGGTGGCCGACCTGCTCGCCGAGGTCAGGACGCCGCAGGCCGTGGTCACCAACAAGCCCGCGGGGGTGTCCCGGGCGCTGCTCGGTGCGCTCGGGGTCGCGGGCCACTTCCGGGTGCTGGTGGGCGGCGACACGCTCCCGGTGCGCAAGCCCGACGCGGCGCCGGTGCACACCGCCATGCGCGAGCTGGGCTGCACGGCGGCGGTGATGGTTGGCGACGGTCCACACGACGTAGGCGCCGCGCGGGCCGCCGGCATCCCGTGCATCGGCGTCTTGTGGGGCATCGGGGTGCCGGCGGGCGCGGACCGCACCGTGCGCGATGTGCCCGCCTTGCGAGAAGCGCTGGCCACGTGGGGCGCACTCCGCTAACGTTCGTTCACCATGCTTCCCCTCCTCCTCGCCTGCATCGGTCTCCAGAGCGTACCGAAGACCGATAGCGCCGCGGGTTTTTCCGATCCGCTCGATACGGGGAAGCCGCTGGACTCCGCGGAGGATGGCAACAGCTCCCCCTCGGCGGATGCCGGCGGCGATCAGGCCGGCACCGTAGGCGTGGTGTTGAACCTCGACGGCAGCGGCAGCTACGACCCCGATGGCGACGCGCTGTCCTACGACTGGCAGATCGACAGTGCCCCGAGCGGCTCGAGCGTGGCGCTCGGCAGCGCCCACAAGGAAACGGCCCAGCTCGTGCCCGACCGCGAGGGTGTCTGGGAAATCTCGCTGGTGGTGAACGATGGGGCCCTCGACAGCGAGCCCGACCTCGTCACCGTGTCGGTGGGCCAGGACAACGGCAAGCCGGTGGCCTCCGCGGGGGTCGACCAGAACGTCACCACCGGAAACACCGTCACCCTCGACGGCACCGGCAGCTCCGACCCCGATGGCGATCCGCTCCAGTACGCGTGGACCCTCGTCACCCGTCCGGGCGGCTCCGCCGCCTCCCTCAGCAGCAGCTCGGCGGCGCGGCCCACCTTCCGGGCCGATGTGGACGGGGTGTACGAGGCCACCCTCACCGTGACCGACGGCACGCTCACGAGCGGCTCGGACAAGATGCGGGTGGTGGCTTCGAGCGGCGGGGGCGGCGGGGGCGGCAGCAGCTCCTCCTGCGGTTGCCAAGCGGCGAGCCCGGGCGATGCGGCGCTGGCCGTCTTCGCGGCAGCGGCCGCGGCCGGCGTGCGCGTGATTCGCCGCCGGCGCTGAGCGCACCTCACCGGCGCGGCGGCCGGAATATGCCGCGCCACCATGCGCCTCCTCGTGCCGTTGTTCTTCGTTTCGGGCGCCGCCGGGCTGGTGTACGAGTCGATCTGGAGTCGTGAGCTCCACCGCATCTTCGGCACGAGCCAGTTCGCCATCGCCACGGTGCTCGCGGCCTTCATGACCGGGCTCGCGCTCGGTGGCGCGCTGGGGTCCCGCCTCGCGCCGCGTGTGTTGCGGCCCCTGCGGGCCTACGCCATCCTCGAGGCGCTCATCGGGGTCTTCGCGCTCGCCTTCCCCTTCGTCCTGCACGGGGTCGAGCCGGTCTACCTCTGGTTCTTCCGCGCCGTGGACCCCGGCGTGGTGGCCTTCGGGGCCTTCCAGTTCCTCGTGCTGGGCCTGGTGCTCCTCCTGCCCACCGCGGCCATGGGCGCCACGCTGCCGCTGCTCATCACGCTCGCGGGCAATGACGAAGGCGGGCGGTCCACGGGGCGCCTCTACGCGGTGAACACCGCGGGCGCCGTGGTCGGCACCTGGCTGGCCGGGTTCTACCTGCTGCCGGGGCTCGGGGTGCAGGCCACCACCGAGCTTGCCGCCGGCGTGAACCTCGCGCTCGGCGCGCTCGCCTTCGGGCTCGACCAGGCGGGGCTCGCGCGCCGGCCCGTCGCGCCCGTCGCTACCGCTTCCGCCGCGCCCGCGCTCGACGCCCGCTGGCTGTGGGTGGCCGGCCTCGCCGGCTTCGCCGCGCTGGGCCTCGAGGTGGCGTGGTTCCGCCTGCTCGCGCTCATCCTCGGCGCCAGCACCTACGCCTTCTCCGTGATGTTGCTTGCCTTCCTCGTGGGCATCGCCGCCGGCGGAGAGGCGGGCGGCCCGGTGGCCGACCGTCTCGCCGCCCGCGGGCGGGTCTTCCTCGGCGTGGTGGGCGCCCAGCTCGCCGTGGCGCTGCTCACCTGGCTCGTGATGTGGACCTGGGGGCGCCTGCCGCTCACCTTCGTGCACCTGTACTACAGCCTTCCCCCCATCGCGAAGGCGCTCGACCCGCACCACGCCACCGCCATTACCGGGCAGCTCCTCTGGCCGGCGAAGTGCCTGCTCGCCGCCGCGCTCATGGCGCCGCCCGCCTTCTTCATGGGCGCCACCTTCCCCCTGCTCGTGCGCGCCGCGCGGGGAGCGGACCTCTCGGCGGCCGTGGGTCGGGTCTACGCCGCCAACACGCTGGGCTCCCTTCTGGGCGCGTTCCTCGCCGGTTTTGTGCTCCTGCCTTGGCTGCACGTTCGGGGCACGGTCATCGTCTGCATGGTCGTGAACGGCGTGGCGGCGGGCATAGCGGCGCTGGGCGCTGTGCAGCCTTCGCGCCGCTGGCGCCCGCTCGCCCTCGTCGCGGCGACGATGCTCCTCACCAGCACGGTCACCCCCACGTGGGACCCGATGATGATGACGACGGGCATCTACAAGTACGTGGACAACCTCGACCCCGACGCCACCGAGGCCGACATCCGGCGCCAGATGATCGACCGCTACGAGCTCCTCTACTACTCGGAAGGGCTCACGAGCGTGGTCACGGTCGCGCGCAACCACGAGACCGGGAACGTCTGGTTGGCGAACAACGGCAAGATCGACGCCAGCAGCACCACCGACATGCCCACCCAGCTCCTCGTGAGCCACCTGCCCTTCCTGTTCACCGGCAACGAAGCGCGCAGCGCCGTGGTGATCGGGCTCGCGAGCGGCATCACCCTCGGCGCCGCCACGCTGCACCCCGAGCTCGAACGCATCGACGTAGTGGAGATCGAGCCGAGCATCCGCGAGGCCACCGAATTCTTCCGCCACGTGAACCACGACGCGCTCTACGACCCGCGCGTGCACCTCATCGCCAACGACGGCCGCAACCAACTCCTCCTCACCCCACCCGGCACCTACGACGTCATCGTGTGCGAGCCGAGCAACCCCTGGCTCACCGGCGTGAGCAACCTCTTCACCCTCGAGTTCTTCGAGATGGGCAAGACCCGCCTCGCCTCCGGCGGCGTGTGGGCCCAGTGGGTGCAGATGTACGGGATGGACGGGCGCGATCTGAAGGCGGTGATGCGCACCTTCGCCACCGCCTTCCCCTACGCCCACACCTTCGCCACCATAGAGGATGCCGACCTCGTGATGATCGGCAGCGACCGGCCGCTGAAGCTCGACCGCGCCGCGGCCGAAGCGCTCCGCGTGAAGACGCCCGCGCTCACCGCCGACTTCGACCGGGTGGACCTGCACGACGAATGGAGCATCCTGAGCACCTGGCTCTTCAGCCGCGAGCAGATGCTGGCCTTCGCCGAGACCCACCGCGAGCGCATCGTGGATGACCTCCGGCCCGACGACGTGCAGCTCGGCCCCGCCGTGCCCGTGCCGCTCAACACCGACGACAACATGCTCGTGGAGTTCTCGGCGCCCCGAAACCTCCATCGCGAAACGAGCACGACCAACTTCCTCGAGCTGCGCGGGGCGCAGGCCGTGCCCGTCTTCGCCACCAGCGGCCCCGACGAGCTGGTGGAGCTCGGGTTCGCCTACCGCGAGCGCGACCAGCTCCCCCGCGCGCTCATGGCGCTCAAGGAAGCGCTGCGCCTCGCGCCCGATCGCACCGACATCGAAACGCTGTTCTCCGACTGGCGGGACGAGCTGCTCGCGGGCGAATGACCACGGGCCGCGGGGTCGCGATACGTGCCGCGCACATGCCCGACCTCATCCTCGCCATCGACCAGGGAACCACCGGCTCCACGGCCATGCTCATCACGGCCGACAGCCGCGTGCTCGCCAGCCACAACGTGGAGTTCCCCAACTACTTCCCCTCCCCGGGCCTCGTGGAGCACGACGCCGACGAGATCTGGCGGAGCATCGGCGAGGCCGTCAGCACCGTGCTGCTCGGGATCGATCCGGGCCGCATCGCGGCGATCGGCATCACCAACCAGCGCGAGACTAGCCTCTTCTGGAACCGCAAGACCGGCGTGCCGGCGGGGCGGGCGCTCGTGTGGCAGGATCGGCGCACGGCCGACCGCTGCGAGGCGTTGCGGGCCGAGGGGCTCCAGGAGCACTTCCGCGCGCGCACCGGCCTCGTGCTCGACCCCTACTTCTCGGGAACGAAGGCGGAGTGGATGCTCCAGAACCGGCCGGGCGTGGCGGAGGGCGCCGCCTCCGGCGAGCTCTGCTACGGCACGATCGACAGCTTCGTGGCCCACCGCCTCACCGGCGAGCATGTGACTGACGCGAGCAACGCCTCTCGCACGCTCCTGTTCGACATCCACCGCCTCGCCTGGGACGAGGAGCTGTGCGCCCGCTTCGGTGTGCCCGCCGCGTGCCTGCCGCGCCTCATCGACAACGACGCGGTGATCGGCACCACCCGCGGCGTCGGTTTCCTGCCCGACGGCATCCCGGTGGCCGGCATCGCGGGGGATCAGCAGTCGGCGCTGTTCGGGCAGGCGTGCTTCACGCCGGGCATGGCGAAGTGCACGTACGGCACGGGCGCGTTCCTGCTCCTGAACACCGGCGGCACCGCCGTTCCCAGCCACACCGGCATGCTCACCACCGTGGGGTGGCGCCTCGGCGGCCAGACCACGTACGCGCTCGAGGGGAGCGCCTTCATCGCGGGGGCGGCGGTGCAATGGCTTCGCGATGGCCTCGGCATCATCCAGACCAGCGCCGAGGTGGAGGCGCTCGCCGCGAGCGTGCCCGACAGCGGGGGCGTGCGCTTCGTGCCCGCGCTCGCGGGCCTCGGCGCGCCGCATTGGCGTCCAGAAGCGCGGGGCGTCATCGTGGGGCTCTCCCGCGGAAGCACGCGCGCCCACCTCGCTCGCGCCGTGCTCGATGGCATCGCCCTGCAGATCACCGATCTCCTCGATGCCATGGTGGCCGACGCCGGAAGCCCGCTCCGCGAGCTGCGGGTGGATGGCGGCGCCGCCCGCAACGACCTGATGATGCAGTTCCAGGCCGATGTGCTCGGCGTCACCTGCGTTCGTCCCACGAACCTCGAGACCACCGCGATGGGCGCGGCCTACCTGGCCGGCCTCGGCGTCGGGTTCTGGAGCTCGCCCACTGCGGTCACTGCCGCGTGGGCCGAGGACCGGCGCTTCCTGCCGGCGATGTCGGACGCCGAGCGCGGCGAGCAGCGCGCCGACTGGGCCCGCGCCGTGGCGCGCGCATGATCCTCCTCCTCGCGGGCCTCGCGCTCGCCGACTGCGACCTCGACAGCGCCGTGAAGGGCGTGCGCGACGGCGGAAAGCGCGAGGCCTACGACTGCCTCACCGCGTCGGAGGGGGGCGGCAGCCGCCTCGTGCGTTCGCTCTACGAAAACCCCGGCGATGTGCGCCTGAGCCGCGCGCTCGCCCTGTGGATGCTCGAGCGCGCCGACACGCCCTTCGACCCGGCGCAGGCCGGAATGCTCGCGCCCGCCGACCTCCGCTTCCTGTCCGATGGAGTGCGGGCGCGGCGAGGTCGCAAGAGCCCGGTGCCCGAGCACGAAGCCGTGTTCAACCAGTTCGCCTGGTACAAGCCGGTGGAGAACTACACCGACGGAAGGCTCAAGCCCGGCGACCGCGCGCAGATCGCGCTCCTCGACCGGCCGGTGCCCACCAGCCAGGTGCTCGCCTCCACCGAGGCGCCCGCCGAGCAGGCCGGCTGGAAGCTCGACCTCAGCGGCTCCGGCCTCGCCCAGACCGCCGTGCCGGTGCTGCTCCTCGCGGGTGGACTGGCCGGGGCGGCGTGGTACCTCCGGCGGCCGAACGCGTGAGGCGCTGGGACCCCGGGCTGCCGCTGCGAGCGATGGGGGAGCTCACCGGCGCGGCCCGCGAGGTGTTGGCGGGCACCCGGCTCCCCGGGGAGGTCGGTGACGTCGATGCGATCATCGTCCTCGGCGCGCTGGTGCTCCCCGACGGCGAGCCCTCCGGCTCGCTGCGCGCGCGCGCCGCAGCGGCCGCCGAGCTCTTCCACGAGGGCCGCGCCAGCACCATCGTGGCGACCGGCGCCCACCACCAGCAACCGCCGGGCGAGGCGGTCGTCACCCGTCGCCTGCTGCTCGCGGCCGGGGTGCCCGACTCCGCGATCCTCCTCGAAGAGAAGAGCCGCAACACCCATGGGAACCTCCTGTTCGCGCGCGGGCTCATCCCCGATGCCGAGCGGGTGCTGGTGGTCACGGAGCCCTTCCACCTCGCCCGCGCCCTGCGCCTCGCGCGGATCGTCGGCTTTGCCGAGCCGCTGCCCTGGCCGGTGATCTCCCCGGCGTGGGGGCGCCCACTGGATCGCTGGCGCCTGACCCTCCGCGACATCGGCAGCCTCGCGGTGGTGCGCGCGGGCGGCGTGTAGCGCCGACGACTCCGGCCGGGGCAGGTTAGCAGCATCGGCCGTTGGAGCGCTGAATGTCGGTCGAGTTGGCAGTCCCCTCTCTGGGCGAGTCCGTGCAGAGCGCCGTGGTGGCGAAGTGGTTGAAGGCCCCCGGGAGCTACGTGCAGGTCGACGAGCCCGTGGTCTCGCTCGACAGCGACAAGGCCACCGTCGAGGTGCCCTCCCCGGTGGCGGGCACGCTCATCGCGCACCTCGTGAAGGAAGGCGACGAGGTGGCCATCGGCGCCACGCTCGCGCGCATCGAGCCCGGCGCGGCGGCCGAGGCCGCCCCGGCGGGAGCGCCGGCCCACAAGAACGGCGTCGAGGGCGCCCCCAAGCTCGGCCCGGCCGTGCGCTCGGCCATGGCCGAGGCGGGCATGGTGGCGGGCGATGTCACGGCCAGCGGGGCCGGCGGGCGGGTCACCCGGGGCGACGTGGAGCGTGCCGCCGCACTCCGCTCCGCGCCCGTGGCGCCGGCGGCGCAGCCGGCGGTGGTCCCTGCCGCGGCTGCCCAGGCCGAGGAGGTCGTGCCGATGTCCTCCATCCGCCGCAAGATCGCGGAGCGGCTGGTGCAGGCGCAGAGCACCGCGGCCATTCTCACCACCTTCAACGAGATCGACATGAGCGCCGTGCTGGCGCTCCGCGAAGCCCACCAGGAGCGCTTCCTGAAGAAGCACGGCATCAAGCTCGGCTTCATGTCCTTCTTCGTGAAGGCCGCGATCGATGCGCTCAAGGCCTTCCCCTCGGCCAACGCCGAGATTCGCGGTACGGACATCGTCTACAAGCACTACTACCACATCGGCGTCGCGGTGAGCGGAGCCCGCGGGCTCGTGGTTCCGGTGCTCCGCGATGCCGATCGCCTCG
The DNA here is from genome assembly GCA_903885375.1 of uncultured Pseudomonadota bacterium. GTDB lineage: Bacteria > Myxococcota_A > UBA796 > UBA796 > SXON01 > SXON01. The sequence goes on along the minus strand of CAISIK010000027.1, from coordinate 160,356 downwards.
GCTTCGCCGAAACGGAGAAGGCCATCGCCGCCTTCGGCGAGCGGGCCCGCAACAACCAGCTCGGCGCCGACGACCTGAGCGGCGGCTCCTTCACGATCAGCAACGGCGGCATCTTCGGCTCGCTGATGAGCACGCCCATCCTGAACCCGCCCCAGGTCGCCATCCTTGGCATGCACGCCATCCAGAAGCGCGCCGTGGTGGTGAACGACGCTATCGTCATCCGCCCGATGATGTACGTGGCGGTGTCCTACGACCACCGCCTGCTCGATGGCCGCGAGGCCGTGGGCTTCCTCGTGCGCATCAAGGAGTGCGTGGAGAACCCCGAGCGGATGCTGCTCGAGGTCTGATCGGCCCACCGCGCCACGGCCGACCCCGCGCCCCCGGTCGAAGCGTCCTGCCCGGCCGCCTCCCGGCCTCCGCGGCAGCGTTCAGTCCGGTAAAGCATCCGGAAGCGCCACCTCGTGCTCCAGCACGCCGAGCAGCACATGGTCGCGCCACGCACCGTCGATGCGTACCAACCCCGGCGCAAACCCCTCCCGCCGGAAGCCGGCCTTCTCGGCCACGCGCAGGCTCGCGGCGTTCTCGGGCATGATCCCCGCGGCCACCCGATGCAGGCCCAGCCCGTGGTGGTGGAAGGCCCGGTGCAGCAGCTGGCGGACGGCTTCGGTCATCACGCCGGTGCTGGCATGGTCCACGTGAACGGCCCACCCGGCGGTGGCGCCGAAGGTGGCGCCGCGCACGATCTCGTTGAGGTTCGCCCAGGCGACGATGCGGCCCGCCTCGTTGAGCGCCACGCCCTTCCAGCAGCTCCCGCTCTCGTGGGAAGCGAGCTGGGAGGCGAAGCGGGCAGCGAGGTCGACGCCGGCCGGTGGCCGCGGCGCCCATGGCCCGTGGAGCGCGGCGCTGCGCTCCATGCCCGCGATCCACTCCCGCCGATCGGTGGGACGGAGCGCACGGAGACGCAGGGAGGGCGAAGCCATCGCGCTCCGATATCGCGATGGTGGCGGCCGCAACGGTCGCGCGGGCCCGGTCGTCCGGCGATGGTATGGTTCGTTCCCGTGCGCCCCGCCCCACTCCAGCTCCTCCCGTTCGGCGCGCTCGTGCTGTTCGCCGTCCATGCCGCGGGCTGCTCCCCTTCGTTCGAGGGGCGCGTCAGCGAACCGGGCCCGGCCCCGCAGCCCGAGGACACCGCCGCGGAGGGCGACGCCGACACCGACACCGGCACCCACCCCGACGACCGCGATGGTGACGGCTTCCTCGCGGCCGACGACTGCGACGACTCCGACGACTCCCTCTACCCGGGCTCCCCCGCGCTCTGCGACGACCGTACCTGCGGTTGGGACTTCTGCGGCGGCCTCTGCGGCGGTGTGGCCTGCGCCGCCGGGCCCACCGGCAACACCGCGCTCCAGGTGGTGGGTCGCTGGACGCTCGACGCCACCACCGACGGCCTGCTCGTGGAGGACCCCGCCGAGGCCCCCTCGGGCGGCGAGTTCCACGGCCAGCTCTTCTACGCCGCGGACGACGGATCCCGCGGGGACAGCCCGCTCTACCGCCTTTACCGGTCCGCGCCCGGTACGGATGGCGACGACCACATGATGAGCACGGATCCGGGGGAGGGCGCCCCCGACTATGCCTTCGAGGCCGAGCTCGCGAGGGGCTGGTCCAGCGAGCAGCCCGGCACCGACGCGCTCACCCGCTACCTCTCCACCGACCCCTTCGACCACGACGCCGGGTTCTCCTCCGACCCGCCGGCCGGGTTCGCCGCGGAGGGGGCGCTCGCGTGGGTGTATCCGCGTTTCGGCCTCGACGACGAGGTGCTCACCACCGTGTCGGGGAGCGAGGTCCGCCTCGGCGTGAACCTCGTGGCCGGCGGGGCGGTGTGGTCGTTGGAGTGGGGTGGCCTGGAGTTCCTCAGCGCCTACGACTTCGGCCGACAGCTCCAGATCGCGTTCCAAGCCAACAACGCCGGGGAGGACGACAACCCCACCGAGGCGGGCGATGCCCACGCCTCCCCCGCCGACCCCGCCGGATGGCGCCACGGCTCGCCGCTGCTCGGCGTGGAGACCGGCGCTGGCACCGTGCACACGACAACCCGCCCGCTCCAGTGGCACCCCGAGGCGTTCCACACCGGCAGCCAGGACACCACGCGCAACCCGGTGGCGTGGAACGGCACCTTCGAGAAGGAGATCAGGCTCGACTACCGGGGCAACCCCCACATCCTCGCCTGGACCACCCGCATCGTCCTGCCGGAGGCCCAGGGCAGCCTGAACATCGAGCTGGCCACCGGCTATCTCACGGGTCGCTTCGACACCTTCTACACCTACGATGCAGCCACGGCCGCGCTCCGCGACAAGACCGCGGGCATCCCGTCGATGGGCTGCGTGGACCCGTCGCTCGACCCCGACCAGCAGGCGCAGGCGGGCGGCGTGATCCTGGCCACCTCCTCGGGATCGCACGCGATGGGCGTGTACCGGAACCGCCGCATGAACGCGGTGGAGGGCTACGGCCTGTGCAGCTTCCTCACCGGCGACACCGACCCGCACGGCTTCTCCACCTCGAAGTGGAACCTGCTGGAGCGCCCGACCGGCGGGCTCGACGCCGGCACCTACGACTGGCCCTTCTTCCTCGTCGTGGGCACGCTGGCCGACTGCACCGCCGCCATGGACGAGCTGTTCGCGGCCGGCGAGTAGACCGCGGCGCCGGAGGGAGGCGGGGCGAGGGCCGGTTGCCCCACCTCGGGGTGGGCCCCGGCAGGGGGCCCTCGCAGCGCCGCCGGGGGGCTGCCCGCCGAGCCGGGGCGCTGCCACCGGAAGTCACAGCGCGGCGCGCCGCGCCCGATCGTGCCGGTGCGGATGAGGCCGAGGTCGAACACCTCGCTCTCCAGCTCGTCGAGCGAGCAGATGTGCGGGCCGAGCTCTCCTTCGCCGATGCGGTGCAGGAAGAGCTGGATGCCACAGGCGGTGTAGTCGACGCCCATGGCCCCGGGCCCCAGCGCGATCGCCTCACCCTCGAAACCGCCGCCGCCGAAGGTGCCGTCGGTCACCCGGCGGAAGAACCAGGGCTGGAAGTAGAGCCACCGGTAGAGCCACCGGATCGGGCGGGGCACCCATCGTGACGCCTCCTTCAGCGCGTCGCGTAGCAGCGCCGTGCTCTCGGCGGCGGGGAGCCCCACCGCGCGGTGGAACGCCACGAGGTGGCACGCCGCGGAGAGGAAGTAGTGTGCGCCGGCCTTGCCGGGCGTGGGGGGCAGGAGCGCGAGGATGCCGGGCAGCTCGCGCACCGCCCGCCGCCGGGCCTCCGCCACGCGCTCGGCGCCGAGCGCTCGAACGAGCGGGGCGCGGCCGAGGCGAAAAGCCAATCCGAGCAGCATGGCGTCCAGCGGGTAGAAGAGGAACTTATGTTCCTCCGCGGCCGCGGGTGAAGAACGCGAAACCCGGCGCGCTCAACGAGTCCCCAGCGGTCGTAGTCGGCCTCACCGCCACGGCCCTTGGCGGGCCAGGCCCATCCAGACAGCGGCGGAAACCCGGGCTAAGGTACCACCAGATGATCGTGATCCCGCTCACCTCCGCACCCAGCTTCAGCGCAGGTCTCCGCACCTGTTGTTGTACCTGGGGCCGGGGTGCGCGCGTGGGTCGGTCCGACCTGTAGTCCCGCCCCGGTCCTGAAGCCCCCACCCGCGCCCCCCGGCGCCTGCTTCACCTCCGGAGTGCTCATGTCTACCGATTCCCGTCTTCCGACCGTCCACGTGCTCTACGAAAACCCGGCTTGGCTGCCGCCCTTGGTGGCGGGGCTCGAGGCCGAGGGCTTCCCCGTTCGCCTCGTCGAGATGGTGGATGGGAGCCTCGATCCCGACGAGCCCCCGCCGGAGGGCATCTGGCTCAACCGCATGAGCCCCTCGTCGCACACCCGCGGCCATGGCAACAGCGTGGAGCTCACCCGCGAAACGCTCGCCTGGCTCGAGTCCTGGGGCCGACGTGTGGTCAACGGCGCCGCGGCCTTCGAGCTGGAGATGAGCAAGCTGCGGCAGCACCTCGCGGTCCGGCGTCACGGCATCGAGGCGCCGCGGACCGTGCTGGGCGTGGGCTCCGAAGGGCTCGTGCAGCTCGCTCGCAGCTTCGATGGTCCCTTCATCACCAAGCACAACCGCGGCGGCAAGGGGCTCGGCATCGAGCTCTTCCGCTCGGCGGACGAGCTGGCCGACCGCCTCGCGGCGGGGAGCTTCGACCTCGGCCCCGACGGCAAGATCGTGCTGCAGCAGTACATCGAGGCCCCGGAGCCGTTCATCACCCGCGTGGAGATCGTGGGCGGGCGGTTCCTCTTCGCCATGCGCAGCGCCACCACCGCCGGTTTTCAGCTCTGCCCCTCCGACGCCTGCCAGGCGCCCGCCGCCGCTCCCGATGTGTGCCCCGCCGACGGGGGCGCCAGCAAGTTCAGCCTCGCCCCCCTCACCGCCGACGATCCGCTCGTGGCCGCGTACGTGCGCCTCTGCCAGTTCGAGGGCATCGAGGTGGCCGGCATCGAGTTCATCGAAGACCGCGAAGGCCGCCGCTACACCTACGACATCAACGGCACCACCAACTACAGCGGGGTGCTCGGCGCCCGCATCGGCATCGACGGGATGCGCGAAGTGGCGCGATATTTGCGTCGGGAGCTCGTGCCTTCCATGCTCACGCGGGAAGTGGCGTAGCCCGGCGAGGGGGAATCCCTCCGATCGCGCCGCGGTGCGCGCCTGCCCACGCCCGCCCCGGTGACGGGCCCAGCGCACCGCCCCGATCCCCTCGTTCTTTCCGGGTTAGCGAGGGGCGTGCGCCTCGCCCTCGTGGCCGCCCTCTCGCTGGGGTGCGCCCAGTACCGCTCCTACCCGCTCCTGAGCCTGGAGCCCGACGGGCCTGCAGGGTTCGAGCTGAGCGGCCTCGCGATCCTGCCCGATCAGCGGGCGGTGCTCGTGGCGGAAGGAGAGGCGGGCTCCCTCTGGGTGCCGGAGCCCGACCGGGCGGTCGACCCGGCGGCGCTCCTCGATGTGTTGCCCCTGCGGGATGGCCGCGAGGGCTGCGTGGAACGGCCCACCGCCGGGTGTGAGGCCCGCAACTTCCGGGCGAAGGTCCGTCTGGTGCCGCAGCCGGTGCAGTGGATCGAGCGGTCCCGGGGGGTGGGCGTGCCCTTCGACGTGGAGGACCTCGCGGCCTACGGCTCGGAGCGCGTGCTCGGGGTCACGAAGTACACCACCGTCGGCCGGCGCACCGGATTCCGGCGGGAGCAGGCCGCGCGCTCCCGTCGCCAGACCGAGCGGCTGTTCGTGCTCCAACGCAAAGGCGGCCGGTGGTACGAGCAGGACCTCCCCGAGATCACCCGCCTGCGGGACTCGTTGAGCGACTGGGGCCGGGCCAACTGCAACGACGATCTGCTGGTGGAGGGCCTCGCGTGGGATGGCCTCGCCGATGTGGTGTACGTCGGCATCGGGCGCTGCGCCGGCCCCGCGGTGAAGGTGCTGAGCTACCCGCTTGGGCGCGCCCGGACGGGCCTCGCGGCTACGCTCGACGTCTTCGCCGAGGCCGGCGCGGAGTCGCCGCTCGGCCCCGCGGAGGGGCTCACGGGCCTGAGCAGCTTCGCGGGCTCGCTCTACGCCGTGTCGGCGTGGGACAGCTTCGGGTACGAAACGGAGGCGGCCTTCGGCGGACGGGTGTGGCGCGTGGAAGGCACACGGCTCGTCCCTGCGGCCGTGCGGGAGACCTTCCGCGACCGGCCCTCGGCCCTCGCCGTGCTCTCCCACGCCGAGAACCCCGACGATCTCCGGGCGCTCGTGCTCTTCGACAACGACGCGGAGGCCGGCTCGCCCTGGCGTCCGAACGCCACGGTCCTCGCGGTGCCCACGTCCGCGCCGACCGATGGCTCCTGGGCGGCGCTCCTCGGGGTGGAGGAGCTCACGGCCCCGCTCACCCTCGGGCTCAACGGCTTCGACTTCCGATGGTTTGCCCGTGACCACCGCCTGTCGCAGCTCGCGCTCGGCCTCGCCCGCGATGCGGAGGGGCGCCCCGGCGCGTGGACGCGGGCGCTGGGCGGGCGCTGGCAGGTGGAGGTGGGCGGCTCGCTCGGCATGTGGGCGCGTGGCCTCCTGCCCCGCAGCACGATCGGGCGGAACCGCCAGGCCGCGGCGCTCACCGACTACGCCGGGGTGCCCGGCCTCCGGTTCACGCGCTACCGCGTGCGGCTGAGCGTGGTGCCGCGCGATCGCGAGCGCGAGAACCCCTCGGTTGCCGAGCTGATGGAGGTGGCGCGGCCCGCCTACCGGGTGGAGGTGCCGCTGCCGCATGCGGTCACGGCGGGCGGGGGCGTGATCCTGCAGGGCTTCGCCATCGACACGAGCGCCCGCGCGGAGGAGGGCGTGTGCCTCGCCGGGCTGGAGCTCGGCGCCGAGCTCGTGGGGCCCGACCTTCTCGCGGTCCAGAGCACCATGCTCGGCGGCATCTGCAACGATTTCGACAACCGCGGCCCCACCCTCCGCCACGGTCGCACCACCCGGCCCGACGGCGGCGTGACCGTGGTGCTCGATCTGGCGGTTGTGGAAGGCGCCGAGAGCGCCGTGGGCAGCGTGTCGGCGTGGGATCGCGCGCTCCCGGCACCGCCCCGCTTCGACCCCGCCGAGGACCGTTCCGCCGCCGCCCTGCGCGGCATCAGCGATGGGGAAGCGCGGGCCAGCCTGCACTGCGCCCTCGCCACGCCGAGCGGCGTGGTGGCCCTCCCCGGGCAGAAGGAGGCCCCGCCGGCGGACTGGCGCGTCCTCGGCCACGCCGCCTCCGGTACCCTCACCGCGCCGGCGGGCTCGCTCCGGGGCTTCGCGTTCGCGTGGGACCCGGTGGGCTTCGACCCCGGCCTCTCCCGTCCGCACCTCACGGAGGCCGAGGCGCTGGCGCGCAACAACTACGTGTACCGCTACCTCGCGCGGGCTTTCGTGACCGAGGCCGGCACCTTCATGGAGGCCGGCATCACCCACGGCATTCACAAGGCGGGCATCGGGCGCGACAACGCCCGTCCGAGCGCGCTGTACGCCCGCCTCGACCTCACCACCTTCCCGGTGGCCGGCGCCGTGCCGTGGGACCTCACGGCGCCCGACCCCCGCGACGATCCGAACCTCCTGCCGGAGGATGGGTTCGTCCGCTGGGCTACCCCCTTCCCCCTCACCGCGGCGCCCACGTGCTCCACGCGCTACTGACCGCCACCGCGCTCGCGGCGGATGCTTCCGGCGCCCGGCCGGGCGCAGGCCCCCCCGAGCTGCGCTGGTCGCCGCTCCTCGACCTCCGAACCAGCGCCGAGGGCGCCAGCGTGGGGGAGAGCGCGAGCGTGCAGGTCGGCGCCGCGGGCCGGGTGGGCGTGGAGGTGGAGCGCAAGGTGCTGAAGGCCCGGCTCTCGCTCCAGCTCTCGCAGGAGTGGGCGGTCGATGGCTCGCCGGCCGGCGGGAGCGGCGCCGCCGAGCTCGGCGAGGCCTGGCTCTCCTTCAGCCCCCCCATCAGCTCGGCCATGGGCCTCACGGCCACCGCGGGCGTGCAGCCGCTGGACCAGGACGCGGGCCTGCTCATCGGCAGCGACGACCGCCGCAGGACCGCCCGGTTCCCGCTGGCGGGCCTGCTCACCCTGCGCGCCGCCCCGTGGCGGCTCGACGGCGTGGTCGGGCTCGGCGGCGGGCCCGCACCCGAGGTTCCGGGGCCGGAGATGGAGGCGCGCACCCCCTTCGCGGCCGGGCGTCTCTCCCTCGGGCGCGAGAACCCCGTCTGGCGCTGGGAGATCGCGGCCACGGCCCTCCAGCTCCTTCCCCACACCGACGAGGCCCTCCTCACCGCCGGGCTCACGGCCACCGCCGGCCTCAACCGCGTGCGCCTCGACGCCGCCGCCTTCGTGCAGGAGGGCGAGTCGGCGCCGGGCATCCTTGCCCGGGGGCGCGCGGGGCTCGCGATGGGCGAGGAGAACCGCGTGGTGCTCCGGGCGGGCTTCATGGCCCGCGGCACCGACGAGAACCCGGGGTTCATCCGCCCGCTTGGCACGAGCGATATCCTCGGCGGCTGGCTGGGCACGCTCGACAGCGAGGCGCCCCTGCGCGATGGTTTCTTCGACCTCGAAGCCACCCTCGCGCCGCCGCTCCGCCTCCACGCGGAGGCGCACCACTTCTGGGAAGGCGGCGCCGCGCTCGGTCCGGAGCTCGACCTCGACCTGGCGTGGTACTGGAGCCCTCTTGCTGCCTTGCGGTTGCGGGGGAGCGCGCTCACCCCATGGTCGCCCGCCGAGCCCACCCGGCTCGCCGGCGCCCTCACCTTCGAAGCCTCGGTGCCCTGACGATGCCCCGTTTTTCCGACGACGATCCCCACGGCCCCTCCGGGCGCAAGCGGCGCAGCGAGCGCGGCACGGCCGTGGGCCAGGGCGAGTGGCTCGACGTGGTGGAGCGCGTGGGCCGGTGGGTGAAGGTACGAAACGCGCGCGGCGAGCTCCGGGTGCTCCCCACCCGCGGCGCGCACGTGGTGGTGGCCGACAAGGTCCGGCTCAACGAGGACGTGGTGGTCGAGACGGCCCCGCGGCGGACGTCGCTGGAGCGCACCGGCGAAACGGCCGGCACCCGCATGGTCGTGAGCAACGTGGACCAGCTCGTGATCGTGACCGCCAGCACCGATCCGCCCTTTCGACCCGGTCTGGTCGACCGCATGGTGGTCGCCGCCCTCGCCGGCGGTCTGGAGCCCCTCATCGCGCTCAACAAGTGCGACACCGGCATGCCCGAGGAGGTGCTGGAGTGGCTCGCCCGCTACGAGGCGCTCGGGTACCCGGTGTTCCTCGTGTCGGCGGCGGATGGCCGCGGCATCGCAGAGCTCCGGGCCGCCCTCATCGGGCGCTCCTCCGTGCTGCTGGGCCACAGCGGCGTGGGCAAGAGCACGCTGGTGAGCGCGCTCGTGCCCGGCGCGGTGGCGCTCACCGGCGATCTCGACGCGTGGGGCCGCGGCCGCCACACCACCACCTCGGCCCGTGCTTACGATCTGCCCGAGGGGGGCTTCATCGTGGACGTGCCGGGAATCCGCGAATTCGGCGTGGGCCACATCCCGCGCCAGCTCCTGCGCACCTACTTTCCGGAGCTGCTCGGCCTCGAGTGCCGCTACCGCGACTGCCTGCACCTCGGCGAGGAGGGCTGCGTGGCCGACGATGCGCTGAACTGGACGGAGCGGCTGGAGAGTTACCGGAAGCTCCTCGAAGACTGCATCTGAACCTGGGAGGGATCATGCCGAACGTCGAAATCACCTACTGCGTCAGTTGAGGCTATCTCTCGCGGGCCACCCGGGCGGTGGAACTCCTGCGAGAGGAGCTGGGTGTGGAGGCCACCCTGCAGAAGGGGCACGGCGGAATCTTCACGGTCGCCGTCAACGGCGCCATCGTGGCCAGGAAGACCGCGGGCGGCTTTCCGGATGAGGAGGAGATTGTTCGGAGTGTGGCGCGCGTGGTCGGGGGATAAAGTGATGCTGTAGCGGAACCGATCGGGAATCAGGTAGGCTTGGTTCATGCAACTCCAGCGAAATCGTCGCGGCACCACCAGCATCGAGTACGGGCTCATCGCCACCCTCATCGGTGTGGCGCTGATCGTCTCGCTGTCCCAGCTGGGCGGCGTGGTGCAGGTGCTCTACGCCGCCTCCGAAGCGATGGTGGCCGCCGCCATCTGAGCGCCGGGCAGCCGGAACGATGTTAGCCCGCCGCATGCTCGAAGCCTACCGTGCCCACGTGGCCGAGCGCGCTGCGCTCGGCATCCCCGCCCTCCCGCTCACCCGCGCCCAGATGATCGAACTCATCGGGCTCCTCGAAGCGCCGCCCGTCGGGGCCGAGGCCGAGCTCCTCGATCTCATCACCAACCGGGTGCCCCCCGGCGTGGATGATGCCGCCCAGATCAAGGCCGCCTTCCTCACCGACCTCGCCCGCGGCGAGCGCCCCTGCCCCCTCATCGACCGCGTGCAGGCCACCCGCCTCCTCGGCACGATGGTGGGCGGCTACAACGTGGCCCCGCTCATCGCGCTCCTCGACGATGCCGTGTGTGGCCGCGCCGCCGCCGAGGGCCTGAAGCACACGCTCCTGATGTTCGACTTCGTCAATGACGTGGTCCACAAGGCCGAGGCGGGCAACGCCCTCGCGGCCGAGGTGGTGCGCAGCTGGGCGGAGGCGGAGTGGTTCACGAGCCGCGCGCCGCTCGCCGAGCGCATCACCGTCACCGTGTTCAAGGTCACCGGCGAAACGAACACCGACGACCTCTCCCCCGCGCCCGACGCGTGGAGCCGGCCCGACATCCCGCTGCACGCGCTCGCCATGCTCAAGAACGCGCGCGAGGGCATCGTGCCGGAGGAGCCGGGCGTGCGCGGGCCGATGGGCGTGCTCGCGGCCTTGCGCGCCAAGGGCCATCCCGTGGCCTACGTAGGCGATGTGGTGGGCACCGGCAGCTCGCGCAAGTCGGCCACCAACTCGGTCCTTTGGTGGACGGGCAGCGACATCCCGCACGTGCCCAACAAACGTTTCGGCGGCTTCTGCATCGGCAAGCAGATCGCCCCCATCTTCTTCAACACCATGGAGGATGCGGGCGCCCTGCCGCTGGAGTGCGAGGTCTCCCAGCTCAACACCGGCGATGTGGTGGACATCCTCCCCCAAGCCGGCCGCGTGGAGAAGAACGGCGAGGTCATCGCCACGTTCGCGCACCGCTCGGAAGTGCTCCTCGATGAGGTGCGCGCCGGCGGCCGGATCAACCTCATCATCGGCCGCAGCCTCACGGCGCGGGCGCGCGAGGCGCTGAAGCTCGGCCCGAGCACCACCTTCCGTCTGCCGGCGCCCCCGGTGGCGGCCGCGCACGGTTTTACGCTCGCGCAGAAGATGGTCGGCCGGGCCTGCGGGCTCCCCGAAGGCGAAGGCGTGCGCCCCGGCACCTACTGCGAGCCGCGCATGGCCTCGGTCGGCAGCCAGGACACCACCGGCCCCATGACCCGCGATGAGCTCAAGGACCTCGCCTGCCTCGGCTTCTCCGCCGACCTCGTGATGCAGAGCTTCTGCCACACCGCGGCCTACCCCAAGCTGGTCGACGTCAAGACCCACCGCACCCTGCCGGAGTTCATCACCACCCGCGGCGGCGTTTCCCTCCGCCCCGGCGATGGTGTGATCCACTCCTGGCTCAACCGGATGCTCCTGCCCGACACGGTGGGCACCGGCGGCGACTCGCACACCCGCTTCCCCATCGGCATCTCCTTCCCCGCGGGCTCCGGTCTCGTGGCCTTCGCCGCCGCCACCGGCGTGATGCCGCTCGACATGCCCGAGTCCGTGCTGGTGCGCTTCAAGGGCGAGATGCAGCCCGGCATCACCCTGCGCGATCTGGTGAACGCCATCCCGCACGCCGCCCTGCAATCCGGTCAGCTCACGGTGGAGAAGAAGGGCAAGAAGAACGTCTTCTCCGGCCGCATCCTCGAGATCGAGGGCCTCCCCGACCTCAAGATCGAGCAGGCGTTCGAGCTCACCGACGCCTCGGCCGAGCGCAGCGCCGCCGGCTGCACCGTGCGGCTCAACCGCGAGCCGGTGGTGGAGTACCTCCGCTCCAACATCACGCTGCTCGGCTGGATGATCGCCAACGGCTATGCCGACGCGCGCTCGCTCCGCCGGCGCATCGCCGCCATGGAGGCCTGGATCGAGAGCGGCACGCTCCTGCAGCCCGACGCGGATGCCCAGTACGCCGCCGTGCTCGAGATCGACCTCGCCACCATCACCGAGCCGCTCGTGGCCTGCCCGAACGACCCCGACGACATCAAGCCGCTCTCCGCCGTGGCCGGCGACAAGATCGACGAGGTCTTCATCGGCTCCTGCATGACGAACATCGGCCACTTCCGCGCCGCCGGCAAGATCCTCGAAGGCAAGAGCGACATCCCCGTGCGCCTGTGGGTGGCACCCCCCACCCGGATGGACGCGATGATGCTCAACGAGGAGGGCTACTACGGCGTGCTCGGCAAGAGCGGCGCGCGGATGGAGATGCCCGGCTGCTCGCTCTGCATGGGCAACCAGGCCCAGGTGCGAAAGGGCTCCACGGCCATGAGCACGAGCACCCGCAACTTCCCGAACCGGCTCGGCATCGGGGCCAACGTGTACCTCGGCAGCGCCGAGCTCGCGGCGGTCTGCGCCCAGCTCGGCCGCATCCCCACGCCCGCCGAGTACCTCGAGGGGGTCTCGATCCTCAGCGGCAAGGGCGCCGAGGTGTACCGCTACATGAACTTCGACCAGATCGGCGAGTTCGTCGAAGCCGCGGCGGGCGCGAAGTAGCCGGAGGGAGACGCGCCGCGACCGGCCGCTCCGGGATCATCGGCCGGCGCGCATCTCGGCGCCTTCGGGCTAGACCTCGCGGTAGCGCTGCGCCATCGCCAGCCAGGCCACGAGGTGCAGGTGGTGCAGCGCGGCCACCGGCGTGCTTTCTCGCCCCACCACCTCGCCGGCGAGGAGGCGCTGCACCCCGAGCTCCACGTCGTGGGTCACCCGCACCTCCGTCCAGCCGGCGGCGATGTCCGGCACGGCGATGCCGAAGTGCCGCGTGCGTCGCCCGCCCGCCATGGCAGCGGCGGTGGGCTGGCCGCCCATCTTCCCGAGCGCGTACACGTCGGGCCGGTGGTGGCCGGCCACATCGCAGAGGGCGAGGGCGCGGGTGTCCAGGAGCTCTGCCACGGCGGCGCTGCTCTGGCGAACCCCGAGCACAGCGGCGCCGGTTTCGGGGTTCAGGCCATGGAGGTCGATCGGGAAGACCCTCCCGCCCGGGGTGCAGAGGAGCACCACCCGTCGCGGATAGCAGAAGAGGGCGGCGTACTGGCGATACACCCGCGGCGTCAGCTCGCCGAACGTACGGCCCCGGCGCACGCCGGCGCGTTGCAACCGCCGGAGCAGGAACGCGCGGCGGAAGGGGTCCAGGCAGCGCACGGCGGGCGCCTCGGCCACGAACCCGAGGACCCCCGCCGCGAGCGCGCGGGTGGGCCGGAGCGTGAGGGTCGAGAGCGTCGCCCCGCCCTCGCCGTGCACGGTGAGCTGCGCGCGCGTGCGCCCGGCGAGGAGGGCGGCCGCCCGCGCCTCGGGGAGCGCGATCCCCACGGTCACGGGCGCGTAGCCGAGCGTCCAGTGGCGATGGGTGACGTCGAGCGAGCCCCCCGCGAAGGACAGCGTGGCGCTGTGGCGCAGCTCGTGAACGGCGAGCGCCACCGGCACATAGTCCTGGATCGGGTGGCCGCCGGTGAGCCAGCGGCGCGCCCACCTCACTCGGCCGCGGGGGAAAAAACCGCGACTGCGGCGAGGAACACCACCACCACGAGCACGCCGATGCCGATCGCGACGTTCACCCTGCGGTGGAACGCGGCGAGCAGCGGGTAGGAGGGGTGCGCTCGCACGCGCTCCTCGGTGACCATCGCGTCCTCCGCCGTCAAGGCGCGCAATACGGAGAGCGGGAGGGTCTTTCGGCGCAAGAGGGCGCGGCCCACGTCGGAGTCGTTCCGGTGCGCCAGCGCGAGCAGCATCGCTTCGTCGGCGGAGGGATGGAGGGCGATCACGGCGAGAACGTCGGTGTCCCCCTCGATGCGCAGCTTGTCGAGCAAGGCCGTGTCCACGTCGGCGCGCGTGGCGATGGCCTTGAGCACATCGCCATCCGACTCGCCGCGCTCCACGAGCTGGCGGATCGCTGCGAGCGAGGTGCGTGGGTGGACCACCGCCTTGCTCCGCACATCGGCGTCGTCGTGACCGCAGAGCCGTTCGCAGAGGGGAGGCGGGAGCGCCGGATTCAAGGCGAGCGCCTCCACCACGTCGGAGTCTTCGTCGTCCGCGAGCGAGGAAAGCACCTCGGCGGGGGTGGAGGGGTTGCGCGCCACGCCGGCCCGGGCGGTCCAGTCCTGCGATTGGGCGAGCGCGCCGAGGGTATCGGCGGAGGCAGCGGGGTCGGCCGCGGCGAGCGCGGCGCCGTCCTCCCCGCCGAGCGCGACCATCCGGGCGAGCTCGCCCTCGGAGAGCTCCGCGACGAGGATGAACGGCGGGGCGGCCGGCCCGGGCGCATCCGGGGTCGACTCGCGGACCACGAATCTTGCGGCGGGGAGCAGCGAGCGGGCGAGCGCATCCGCCTCCCGCACCCGGATGCGCCCCCCGCAGACGCAGTCGTGGTGACCGACCCGCGCGAGCCGGTCGAGCGAGTCGACCGGCAGCTCCAGCTTGCAGCGGTGACAGCGCGGCTGGCGGCGGCCGTACACCACCGTGGACCCACCCTCCGTGTCCGTCACCGTGACCGCATCCCCTTCGGCGCAGGCCGCCGCCTCGGCGAACGCGAGCTCGCCGAAGAGGGAGCGCCAGAGGTGGGGGGGAAGCAGGGATCGGGCCCCGCACTTCCCGCAGGGGCAGGACTCGACGAGCCCCGGCACGGCCACAGGGGCGTGACAGGCCGCGCACGGAACCGTGGCCTGGAGCGCAAAGCCGACTCGCATGGCCGCATCATACTCCGCCAGGGACCCGAGCCCCCGCCGAGGCGGGTAGACTGGCCGGATGCTGTTCCTCCTCCTCGCGTGCGGGCGAGATCTGGCTTCGGACGACCCGGCCGAGGGCGCGTCGATCCAGCCTCCCCGGGCGGAAGGCGACTCCGACGCCTTCTACGCCGACGGCGCCGTGGAGGAGGTGGGGCTGGAGCTGTCGGACGCCTCCCTCACCGGACTCGCGAACGACCCGCGCGTGTGGGTGGAGGGGGTGATGGTGGTCGGCGGCGAGCGGTACGGGCCGGTGGGCGTGCGGATCAAGGGGGAGTCCTCCTACCGCGATATCGACCAGAAACCTTCCTTCAAGGTAAAGTTCAACGAGTACGACCCCGAGGGGCGCTACCTCGGCATGCGGCGGCTGGTGTTCAACAACATGGTCTCCGACCCCTCGATGCTCCGCGAGCGGCTGGCGTACGGCTTCTTCCGCGAAAGGGGAGCGCCCGCCCCGCGATGCAACCACGTCACCCTCACGGTGAACGGGGAGCCCTACGGGCTCTATGCCAACGTGGAGAACACCGACGAGGAGCTGATCGGCCGCTGGTTCGACGACCAGAACGGCTCGATGTGGGAGATCCACGACGCCGACTTCCGCCCCGATCTGCTCGATGGCTTCGAGCTCGAAGAGGGCGTGGACGATCGCAGCGCCATCGAGGCGCTCACCGCGGTCATGGCCACTCCCGAGGGCCCCACCCGCGCCTGGGAGTATGTGGACCGCGCTTCGTGGTTCCGCTACCTCGGCACCATGGCCTACGTCGGCAACCTCGACGGCTACCCCTTCTCCGACCCCGGCGACGACGCCCACCTCTACCTCGACCCCACCAGCGGCCTGTTCCAGTTCGTGCCGCACGGGCTCGACGAGACCTTCTCCGACACCGCCGCGGTGGAGTACGTGATGCACGGAATCCTCGCCACCGCCTGCCTGGAGGATGCCGCCTGCAAGGTCGAGTGGCGCAAAGCGCTGGCGGCCGCGATGACCGACGCGGAGGCGGCGGGGCTCGAGGCGCGGGTGGCGGCGATCACCGCGGAGATCGACGCCGCCGGGGATGCCGACCCCCGAAAGGAGCAGGACAACGACGCCGTCGATGCCGGCCGCGCCGCCGTGCTCATGTTCCTCGGGGGGCGCGAGGCCGACCTCCGCGAGCAGCTCACCTGGTAGGTGGCCGGCGCGCGTGGCGGTGGGGGGCGCTCGGGCTCCTCGCGGTGGTCGTTGTGGGCGGGCTCGCCGTCCCCGGCATGGTCCGGGAGTGGGTGTTCACGCGCCTGCCCCAACCCCAACACGCCGCCATGGCCGTGCCGACGGGCCTCTCCTCGCTCTCCTCGACCGGGTGCGCCAGCTGCCATGTGGAAGTGGCCCGGGAGTGGAGTGAGTCGCGCATGGCGCAGGCCTGGACCGATCCGATCTTCCAGGCCGACTTCGAGCGGGAGCGCGAGCTCTACGCCTGCCGCACCTGCCACACGCCCCTGCAGGAGCAGCAGCCGGAGCGCATCACGGGGCTCGCCTCGTTGAAGCCGGTGGCGGGCGTGGGCGTGCCCAACCCCGGCTACGACGAGGCCCTGCGCAACGAGGGAGTCACCTGCGCGGCCTGCCACGTACGCGAGGGCGCCGTGGTGGGCACGATCGCGGGCGTGGAGGCCCCTCACGCCGTCACCGTCGACCCCACGTTCGGCTCGGCGGACACCTGCGCGCCCTGCCACCAGACGGAGGGGCCGCCGCTATCGCGGCTCGTCCGTCCCGTGTCCGACACGCTAGGCGAGTGGAGCCGCTGGACCGCGGCTACGGGCCGCACGGAGCGCTGCGTGGATTGCCACATGCCGGCCGTGGAGCGTCCCCTCACCGCCTTCTCCCCCTTGCGCACCACCCGGAGTCACCGCGTGCTGGGCGGCTGGGACGACGACTTCGTGGCCAGCGCGATCCGGGTGGACCGTGTGGAGCGTACGCCCGACGGAGTCCGGGTGACCGTGACGAACCTCGCCGGCCACAACGTGCCCACCGCCGACCCGATGCGCGCCATCGGGCTCGCCGCCAGCGCGCGCGTGGGCGGCGCCACGCTCGGCTCCGCGCCTGTGTGGCTGGAGCGCAAGGTGGACACCCGCCGGTGGGTGGAGGGCGCCGACAACACGCTCCTGCCGGGTGAAACGAGGGCCATTCCCCTGCGCCTGCCCGGTCTGCCATATAGCCTCCCCGCTGTGGAGATCGCGGTCCTCGCGGACCGTCTCCGCCACGCGGACCCCTCCATCCGGGCGCGCTTCCCGGGGGAGTCGGTGCTGGTCCGGCATCGCATGCCCCTCCTCCCCACCCCGCCTCCCTCGGAGACCCCATGAAGATCCTGCTCGTGCAGCCCGCCCCCTTCGAGGAGCGCCGACTCGGGCTCGAGAACACCATGTGGAGGAGCGAGCCGGTGAGCCTCACCACCATCGCCGCGATGGTGCCCGAGGCCGAGGTCCGCATCCTCGACATGCGGCTGGAGAGCACCGCCGTCCTGCCGGAGCTGCTCTCCTCCTGGCGCCCCGATGTGGTGGGCACCACGGCGATGACCACCGACGCCTACCAGGCGCAGGCCGTGTTGCGGCTCGCGAGGCAGATCGTGCCCGACGCCCTCACGGTGATCGGGGGCCACCACTGCACCATGAACGCGGAGAGCTACTACGTCGACTGGGTCGACGTGCTCGTGCTCGGCGAGGGCGAGCTCGTCTTCCGGGAGATCATCGACCGGTGGGGTGCCACACCGCGGGGCGAGCGCACCACCGCCCTGCTCGATGGCCTCCAGGGGGTGGACCTCCGGCTCGCCAACGGGCGATGGAAGGGCGGCAAGGCGAAGAACGCGCCCAGCCTCGATGCCCTGCCGGCCCCCGCGCGTCACCTGCTCGATGCGTACAAGGGCCAGTACTTCTTCCTCGCCGCCCAGCCCATGGCGAGCCTCTTCACCTCCCGCGGCTGCTCCTTCGATTGCAACTTCTGCGCGATCTGGGAGTTCTACGACCGGCGCACGCGCTTCCTCAGCGCCGACGTCATCGCCGACCGCATGGCCGCCTGCGACGAGCCCTTCATCTTCCTCCTCGACGACAACTTCATGACCCGCGTGGACCGCCTCGAGCGCCTGGCCACCGTGCTGGAGGAACGGAAGATCAAGAAGTTCTGGATGACCCAGGGCCGCAGCGACTTCATCGCCGCCAACCCCGCGCTCATCGCCCGCCTCGCGAAGGTGGGCCTCATGGGGGTGCTGAGCGGCTACGAAACGAACGACGCCAACGCGCTCGAGGGCCTGCGCAAGCGCAGCACGCTGGACAGCAACCAGCGCGCAGCGCGCATCCTCAAGGAGAACGGGATCATCTCTACCGGCATCTTCATGGTGCGTCCCGACTTCGAGGTGGCCGACTTCGAGGCCCTGTACGACTACATCGAGGCCCTCGGCGTCGCGATCCCGCTGGTGACCATCCTCACGCCCCTCCCGGGCACCGAAATGTGGAAGAAACACCGCCACGAGCTGCTCACCGAGGACTTCCGCCTCTTCGATCTGCTGCACGCCGTCACCCCCACCCGGCTCCCGCGCGAGGACTTCTACAAGAACTACGTGGCCTGGAAGCGCGTGGGGCGCACCAGCATGAAGAACTTCTTCGACCGCCGCACGATGATGAAACGCTGGGACTTCTACGCCCGCGCCGCGCCCAACTTCCCGGGCATGGTGCTCAAGCGCATCCGCTACCAGCGCATCCAGTTCGACTACCGCAGCTACCTCCGCGATGAAGCGGGCATCATCCGGGAGCACCACCAGCATGCAAGCCGCTGAGTTCCTGCGCGACCTGCGCCGCGAGGTGGAAGAGCACCCCGCCGTGAACCACGTCTTCCTCATGCGCGTGGGCACCACCCCGTTCACGCGGGAGGACTACAAGGTCTTCGGCCTCAACCACTACCCGCTGGTGGGCACGTTCTGCCGCTACATGGAGCACCTCCTCCTGCGCGCGCCCGACAGCGAGTCGAAGTCCTGGATCGCGAAGGTCCTGGTGGACGAGTACGGCGAGGGCAGCGATGGCGAGGACCACGCGCTCCTGTACCGGAAATACCTCACCGCCTGCGGCGTGGGTCCCGGGGAGGAGGACACCGAGCCGCTCGACCCGCGCGTGTCCGGCTTCATCCGCGAGCACCTCCGCATCGTGACCGAGGAGCCCTTCCTCGTGGGGCTCGGCGCCCTCGGGCCCGGGCACGAGTGGGCCATTCCGAAGATGTTCGTTCCCATCATCGACGGCCTCCGTCGCGCCGGCTTCACCGAGCGCGAAATCCAGTACTTTACGCTTCATACCCTGCAGGATCAGGATCACGGCCGCTGGCTCGAAGAGGCGCTGGTCCGGATGGTGCGCACGCCCGAGCAGGCCGCGCAGGTGCGGCGCGGGGCGATGCTCTCGATGGAGGCACGGCGCAACTTCTGGGATGGCGTGCAGTCGCGCGTGGTGCGCTGGCGGCAGCCGGTCCAGCTGTGGGACGTTCGGGAGCGCATGCGCCTGTTCCTCGGTCGGCAGCAGCCCCGTATCGCCCGGCTGAGCCCCGACCTCGGGCGGCGCATCGCGGTGTACCGTCCGCAAGTGCGCCTCGCGGCAGGGCTCGACGAGCCGAGCTGACGCGCGCCGCCTTCAGCCGAGGAGCATCTTCAGCGAGGCGATCGCGAGCACGACCGCGAGGAGGCGACGGAGCGCGAGCAGTGGCAGGCGCCGGCTGCCCAGCCAGGCCCCCAGCCCACCGCCCACCGCCACGGCGAGGGCCCACAGCGGGAAGTCCGACGGCAGCGCGGGAAACGTGCGGCTGGCGCCGAGCAGGCCGGCGATGGAGTTGGCCAGGATGAACACGGCCGAGGTGGCGGCGGCCCGCCGAGCGTCGGCCCAGCCGGCGAACAGCAGGACGGGCGTGAGGAAGATTCCGCCGCCGGTGCCCGTGAGGCCGGCGAGCAGGCCGATGGCCGCGCCGATCGTGAGGCCGGCCCACACCGGAGGTGGCCGGGGCGGCTCGGCGCCCTGCTTGGGCGCCACGAGGAGCCGGAGCGCGCCCAGGCCCAGCAGCACGCCCACGAGGACCTTGAAGGCGTGGGGCGGCACGGGGAGGCCGCCGCCGAGGAAGGCGAAGGGCGCGGCGCCCAGCAGGAAGGGCCACAGCGTGCGCCAGTGGTGCTGGCCGGTTCGAGCGTAGGCCGACACGCCGATGACCGACACCACCACGTTGAGCACCAGCGCCACGGGCTTCATCTCGGCGGGCGCCATCCCGACCAGCGCCATGATCGCGAGGTAGCCCGAGGCCCCGCCGTGCCCTACCGAAGCGTAGAGCAGGGCGGCGAGGAAGAAGCCGAGCGTCAGGAGCATCTGGCGGGGTTTCCCGCAGCTATCCCGTCAGGGGGGCGGAGGCGCGGCTGGCGCCGGGCCCGATGGCGGCCCGCGCCGACGGTTCGGGCTACTTGCCCGGATGCACAAGCTGCTTCGCGGACACGCCACCTTTCGTCGGGAGTACGTGGCCCGCAGCCGGGGGTTCCTCGCGGAGCTCGCGTCGGAGCACCAATCGCCAGATGCGCTCTACATCGGCTGCGCGGACAGTCGGGTGGTGCCGGAGCTGCTCACCAGCTCCGCACCGGGCGAGCTGTTCGTGATCCGCAACGTGGCCAACCTCGTCCCCGCCTCGGGGCCCGGTTCGGCCAGCGTGGGCGCGGCGCTCGAGTATGGCCTCGGCGCGCTCGGCGTGGGTCACATCGTGGTGTGCGGGCATTACGGGTGCGGCGGCGTGAAGGCGATGATCGACGGCGTGGATCGCGTGGCGATGCCCGAGCTCCACCGGTGGATCGCCGACGCGGCGGTGGTGAACAGCTCCGCGCGCGATGGGAGCGGGGGCGAGGGCCAGTGGCGTCGGGCGGTGGAAGAGAACGTGCTCGACCAGCTCGCCAACCTCACCACCTACCCCTGCGTGCAGGCTGGCCTGGACGCCCAGCGCCTCCAGCTCCACGGCTGGGTGTACGACCTCAGGGGCGGGCTGTACGTGTACGACGACGAGGAGGCGCGCTTCGAGGAGGCACGCTGATCGGCGCCTGCCTCACCGATCGAGGCAGCCTGGAACGGGCGAGGCGGCATCCACCCCGAACAGCGCAGGCCCCCCGGGAAGGTCCACCACCTCCAGCCAGTACCGCTCCGGGGCGCCCACCTCGGGTGTGACCTCCACGTCGTAGAACCAGCGCCCGGAGCTCAGGAACGAGAATCCGGCCTCCACGCAGCGGGAGTGCACCGTCACGTCAGCGCC
The DNA here is from genome assembly GCA_903885375.1 of uncultured Pseudomonadota bacterium. Lineage (GTDB taxonomy): Bacteria > Myxococcota_A > UBA796 > UBA796 > SXON01 > SXON01. The sequence goes on along the minus strand of CAISIK010000027.1, from coordinate 139,554 downwards.
AGGCGCGGCCACGACCGCGGCCGAGACCCGTTCGAGATCCGCCCCGCTGCGGCCCCCTCCGGCCCGCCGGACGAAGCCCTCGCGCGCGAGCTCCACCACCACCTCTTCCCCCGGCGGCACCCGGGTAAACGCGCGGGCGAGCGGCACGCCCACCGCCGCCAGCAGCGTCAAGAACACCGGAGCGGCGCGCGCGGAGACCTGCATGCGAGGATGGTATCGTGGCCTCCCGCCTTCCGACACGCTGGAGCGACGAGCCCGCCACGCGCGACCGTCCGCCAGTCGGGCAAACCCGCCTCGGCGGCGTGGGATCAAAAACAAAAACCCACAACGAGCCAAGTCGGCAAGAATCCACGGGGAAATTCATCGGGCGGTGGACAGGTCCGTACCCGAAAAACTTGGCTTCGGGCTGGCGGAACGAATTCAAAATCCCCTGCGTCACGTCGCAACGTCGCGCTGGCGGTCCTCAAATCGGCCAGCTATGTACCCCCGAACTCCCGGAGCCGAAGATGCCCGATCGGTCAGTCCAGAACCCCCACCACCAGCTGCTGGTACGGGCCTTTCAGGATGCGCCCGCGGCAATTGCGGTTCACCAAGGTCCGGAGCACGTTTTTGTTTTTGCCAACAAGCTCTTCGTGCAGTCAGGGGATGGCCGCCCGCTGATCGGCCGACCCTACGCGGAGGCCTTTCCCGAATTCGTGGCCCAGGGGTACCTGGCCATTTTCGATGGCGTTTTCCAGAGCGGCAAGCCGTTCATCGCCAACGCCGCCCGCGCCGACACGCCTCGCGCCCGCGGCGGCCCGCCCGAAGAACGTTACTGGAACCTCACGTTCCAACCGAATTTCGGCGAGGATGGGGCGGTAGAGGGACTGACGACCTTCGCCTTCGAGGTGACCCAGCACGTCCTCGCCCAGCGCGAGGCGGAAGCGGCCGGCGCGCGGTACGACGAGCTGGTGGAGAAGCTGGGGGTGGTGGTGTGGAGCGCCGATCCGGCGGATTGGCAGCTGCGGTGGATCCGCGGCCCGGCGTCTGCGCTCTATGGAGGGTCGGCCTCCACCGCCACGTCGGCGTGGCAGCTGCTCGATGAGCTGAGCGAAGAGGGGCGTTCGGCCATCGAGGCGGCCCGGCGCGGACTGGTGGGCGCCGGCGATTCCTACCGGGTGGAAGCCTCGCTGAAGGCGGAGGCGGACGCCCCCGAACGGACTGTTTCCGAGCTGGTGCTGCTGCGCCCGGATCCCGACAGCGGTCGCCTCCTTGCCTGGGGGCTCGCCCAGGACGTGACCGACCGCATCGCGGCGGCGCGCGAGCAGTCCCGGCTGCAAGCGCAGCTCCTGCACGTGCAAAAGTCGGAGAGCCTCGGCGTGCTGGCCGGCGCCATCGCGCACGACTTCAACAACCTGCTCACCGCCATCCTCGGCAACGCCTCGCTGGCCGAGCTGCAGACCCCTCCCGGCGCGCCGGCCGCCCGCTCCATCACCGCCATGATCGCCGCGGCACGGCGGGCCAGTGATCTCACCCGGCAGCTACTCGCGTTTTCCGGCCGCGGCCATTTCCGGGTGGAGTCGACCGACGTCAACGCGCTGCTCTCCGAGCTCACCATCCTGCTGCAGGCCAGCATCCCCAAGCACGTGCACCTGCGCCTCGAGGATGATCCTCGCCTGCCGCGGGTCGAAGCGGATGGCTCGCAGCTCACCCAGATCTTCATGAACCTCGTCATCAACGGGGCCGAGGCCATCGGGGAGCGCGGCGGTACCGTGGTGGTCCGCACCGGCACCGCCGATCTCGGGCCGGAGGACATCCGCCAGCGCGGCCCATTTTCCCAGGCGAAGCCCGGGCGCTACGTTACGGTCGAGGTGTCCGACACCGGGCACGGCATGGATGCCGCGACCGCCGCGCGCATCTTCGACCCGTTCTTCACCACCAAGCAGTCGGGGCACGGTCTGGGGCTCGCGGCGGTGCAGGGGATCGTGCGCGGGCACCAGGGGATGATCGGCGTGTACAGCGAGCCGGGGCGCGGCACCACCATCAAGGTGTACTTCCCGGCCGGCGAATCGCCCGCCACCGCAGACCTCTCCCCCGCCCCCGCCGAGGCCGCGCGACCCACCGTGCTCGTGGTCGACGACGAGGAGAGCGTGCGCAGCTGCGCGCGCGCCGCGCTGGAGTTCGGCGGCTACCGGGTGATCGAGGCCAACGACGGGCACGAAGCCGTGGAGGCCTTCCGCGCGCTCGCCGAGGAGGTCGACCTCGTGCTGCTCGACCTCACCATGCCGCGCCTCAACGGCGCCGACGCAATGCTCCAGATCCGGAAGATCCGGGGCACCGTCCCGATCGTGCTGAGCAGCGGCTACAACGAAGTCGAGGCCACCCGGCGCCTCGTGGGCAAGGGCAACGTGGAGTTCCTGCAGAAGCCCTACGCGGTCCGCGAGCTGCTCGAGCTCCTGCGGCGCATCCTCGGCGATCGGGCCCCGCGCTAACCCCTGCTTACTCCACCCGGCCGGCGCGCGCGTCGTCCTCGAACTCGCTCCCGCCGATCCACTCGTCGGCGCCGCCGATGAGCTGGTGAACCAGCCAGGCCGTGGCGTACTCGCCGACGACCTCCTGCCGACCCGCATCGCTCGCGCCGCAGATGGCGGTGCAGAGGCTGTCGGTCGGGCTCTCGAAGTCGCAGTGCGAGGCCCCGGGCACCTCCACCATCCAGTCGGTGCCACCCGGCGCCCAGTCGCGGCCGTTCCCGGAGGCATTGCACACGCCCGGCTCGCCCACGAGTCGCAAAACCGGCGCGGTGATCGAAGGCGCGGCATCGGCGCCGAGGTCCTCCGCATCCACCGCGTCGAGGCCCACGAGGGCGTCTGCGCCCACCTGGGCGGCTGCGAGGAAGCTGGCGAGGCCGCCCGCGCTGTGCCCCACGAAGGCCCACTTTCCGTTCGCCTCCTCCCTCGCGAGGGCCGCCGGCAGGAGGTCATCGGCGAGGAAGGACGCGTTCTCCTCGTGCCCACCGAAGGACACCGGGAGATCGGGCGTGACGACGACCAGCCCCCAGCTCGCGGCGTGCCGGGCGGCCTCCACGTGCTGCGCCTTCGAGCGCGAGGTGCCGTGGGACCAGATCACGACCGGGGCCGGCTCGGCGCCGGTCGGCACAAACCAGGTGACCGCCTGCCCGGCCACCTTGCCGTTGCTCTCCTGCACCGCGAAGGGCCCATCACCCTCGGCATACACCAAGCCGGTCTCCTCGCCGGTGTCCCCGCCCGAATCGCCCCCCGAGTCCCCGCCGGAGTCCTCCGCGGTGTCGCCCTCGCCAGAGTCCTCGGCTCGACCGGAGTCGACGAACGAGGACCCGCCTTCCGGGTCGGGGGAAGGAGTGCAGGCGAGGAGCAGAAACAACATCGGGCCGCCAGATGGTGCGGCAACCTACTATGTGGTAGATATTTGGCAAGCGCATCCGTGAGCGAAGTTAGCCCCCGTCGAGCCGGCCGTCCGCGAACCCCTCGCGACCGCGGGGAATTCGTTCGGGCCGCGCGCGAAGAATTCGCCGCGGAGGGCTACGCCGGCGCCACCCTCGAAGCCATCTCCGCGCGCCTCGGCATCCGCCGCCCCTCGCTGCTGCACCATTTCCCCTCCAAGGAAGCGCTCTACGCAGAGGCCCTCCACTCCGTGCTGGCCGAGCTGGCGGAGGTGCTCGCCCACGCCATCCGTCCCGGCGAGTTCCACGAACAGCTCGACGCGTTGAGCGAGGGCCTCACCGTCTACCTGGCGGGCCACCCCGAAGCCGCCGGCCTGCTGCTCGCCGAGCTCGTCGGTCCGCGCGATCGCACCCCCGGGGCCACGACCGCGGTGAACGTGCTTGAGATCGCCGCCGCCTTCCTGGAAGCCGGGATGGCGGCGGGAGAGATTCCCCGGCAGGATCCGCGCGACCTCGTGCTGTCCATCGTGGGGCTCCACCTCGTCTGCTTCGCAGTGCCCGCCGTATCGGCGCGTTTCCTCGGGGAGAGTCCGTACTCGCCCGAGGCGGCGGCGCGGCGCGCGGGGCACGTTCGCGTCCAGGTGCGCCGGTTGTGCGGCCTGCCGGATTCGCCCTTGGTGTGACTGTCGCGCGCGCCCGCGCCGTTCAGCGCACCCAGCGCCGGGCGTTGGCGAAGAAGTGCTGCCACGGGCTCGCATCGCTGGCCCGACTCCGCCACGAGGGCGGCTGCCAGGAGAGCGTCGTCCACCGGAAGGACCGCTCGGGGTGCGGCATGAGGATGGTGGCCCGCCCATCGGGGGTGGTGAGCGCGGTGATCCCGCCGACGGCGCCATTGGGGTTCCACGGGTAGCGTACCGTGGGCTCACGCGAGCCATCCACGAAGCGTGCCGCCACCAGCGGGGCCGCCTGCGCCTCCTGCTCGGGCGAGGCCCACACCGGCCGCCCTTCGCCGTGCGCCACGGGCACGAGGAGCGTGGAGCCGGCCATGCCCGCAAAGAAGAGCGACGGCGAAGACTCCACCCGCAGCGTGCAGAGCCGGGCCTCGAACTGCTCCGAGCGCCCCTTCACGAACCGCGGCCAGGCCTCGGCGCCGGGCACCAGCTCGGCGAGCGTGGAGAACATCTGGCAGCCGTTGCACACGCCGAGTGAGAAGGTGTCACTACGGTGGAAGAACGCCGCAAACTGCTCGCGGAGGCGAGCGTTGAACAGGATGCTGCGCGCCCAGCCCCCACCGGCACCCAACACATCGCCGTAGGAGAAGCCGCCGCACGCCGCCAGCCCTACGACCTCGCGCAGATCGACCCGGCCCTCGGCGAGGTCGGTCATGTGCACGTCGAGCGGCTCGAACCCGGCGCGCTCGAACGCCGCGGCCATCTCGGCCTGCCCGTTGACGCCCTGCTCGCGGAGGATGGCCACGCGGGGACGCCGCCCGAGACCGGGGGCGCCCTCGGGCACGAACGTGAGGTGGGGAGAGAGGCCCGGATCGGCCAGCTCGTCGATACGGGCGAGCTCCTCGCGCGCGCACTCGGGATCGTCGCGACGCACCTGGACCGCGTGGGTCACGCGGCTCCAGTGGTGATGGAGTTCGGGCCGCGCCACCGACCACGCCCGGCCGCCCTCGAGCTCGAAGCGGAGCTCGTGCCGCTCGCCCGCGCTCGCCGGCCCGAAGACCGGCTCGCCCAGCTCGGTGACGCGCAGGCCGGCGAAGTGCCCGCGCACGGCCTCGACCTGCCCACGCCGCACCTGGACGACGGCGCCCAGCTCTTCGGCGAACAGCGCCGGCAGCGCCGCCCCCGTCACACGAACGTGCAGGCCGCACCGCGAGGCGAAGGCCATCTCGGCGAGGCAGGCGAAGAGCCCGCCATCGGCACGGTCGTGGTAGGCCAGCAGGAGCCCCTCGGCCCGCGCCGTGACCATGCCGGCAAAGAACCGACGGAGGCTCGCGGGGTCATCGAGGTCGGGCGCGGTGTCGCCGAGCTGGCCGTACACCTGCGCGAGCACGCTGCCGCCGAGGCGGTTGCGCCCCTCGCCTAGGTCGAGGAGGAGGAGGCAGGTGTCGGGCTCGTCCTGGAGCTGCGGGGTGAGCACCTCGCGCACGTCGGTGACCGGCGCGAACGCCGACACGATGAGGCTTACCGGGGCGGTAACGGAGCCGCCCGCCCATGTCGTTCGCATGGACATCGAGTCCTTGCCCACGGGGATGGCGATGCCCAACGCGGGGCAAAGCTCCAGACCCACGGCCTTGACCATGTCGTAGAGCACCGCATCCTCGTTGCGGTGGCCGGCCGGGGCCATCCAGTTGGCGGAGAGCACCACGCTCTCGAGGCGGGCGATGGGGGCGGCCGCGAGGTTGGTGAGCGCTTCGCCCACCGCCATGCGCGCCGACGCGGGGCCGTTGAAGAGGGCGAGCGGCGTGCGCTCCCCCATCGCCATGGCCTCGCCCGCGTGACCCTCGTAGGCCACGGTGGTCACCGCCACGTCGGCCACCGGCACCTGCCAGGGCCCGACCATGGGGTCGCGCACGATCTGCCCGGTGACGGAACGATCGCCGATGGTCACGAGGAAGGTCTTGTCGGCCACCGCGGGGAAGCGGAGCACCCGACGGGCCGCCTCGGCGAGGTCCACGCCGGAGAGGTCGAGCGGCCGAACGGCCGGCGGCGCATGCGTGGCCTCGCGGTGCATGCGCGGCGCCTTGCCGAGCACGACGTCGAGAGGCAGGTCGACGGGGGGGGGGCCCAGCAGCGGATCATCCACCCGGAGCACCCGCTCCGCCGTGGCCCGCCCCACGACCGCGAACGGCGCGCGCTCGCGGGCGCAGAGCGCCGCGAACTCCGCGAGCCGCACCTCGCCCACCGCGAGCACGTAGCGCTCCTGCGCCTCGTTGCTCCAGACCTCGAGCGGGCTCATCCCGGGCTCGGCGTTGGGGATGGCGCGCAGGTCGAATCGGCCGCCCACGCCACCATCGTTCACGAGCTCGGGGAAGGCGTTGCTCAGGCCGCCCGCGCCCACGTCGTGCACGCTGAGGATGGGGTTGGCCTCGCCGGCGGCCTGGCACCGGTCGAGCACCTCCTGGCAACGGCGCTCCACCTCGGCGTTGTCGCGCTGGACGCTGGCGAAGTCGAGGTCGCCCTGACTCTGGCCGGAGGCCATCGAGCTCGCCGCGCCGCCGCCGAGGCCGATGCGCATGGCGGGCCCGCCGAGCACGATGAGGGCGCTGCCGGCGGGGATCGGCCGCTTGTCCACATGCGCTTCGGCGATGTTGCCGAGGCCGCCCGCGATCATGATCGGCTTGTGGTAGCCGCGCCACTCGCCCCCGTGGGTGAGCTCCATCGTGCGGAAGTAGCCGCCGAGGTTGGGGCGCCCGAACTCGTTGTTGAAGGCGGCGGCGCCCAGGGGGCCCTCCACCATGATCTGCCAGGCGTTGACGATGCGATCGGGCTTGCCGGGGTTCTCGACCTCCCAGGGCTCGGGCGCCTCGTCGGGCACCCGCAGGTGCGACACGGAGAAGCCGCACAGCCCGGCCTTGGGCTTGCCGCCGCGGCCCACGGCGCCTTCGTCGCGGATCTCGCCACCCGCGCCGGTGGCCGCGCCGGGGAAGGGGCTGATGGCCGTGGGGTGGTTGTGGGTCTCCACCTTCATGAGCATGTGGAGCGGGGCGGCCTCGCCGTAGCCCCACACGCCCGTGACCGGGTCGGGCATGAAGCGCCGGACGGACGGCCCGGTCGTGACGGCGGCGTTGTCGTGGTAGGCCGAGCGTACGCTCCCCAGGCCTTCCGGCAGGGCGGCGCGGGCCACGGCGGTGGTGTTGCGGATCATCGCGAAGAGCGAGTTCGCCTGGGGCTCGCCATCGAGCGTCCACGAGGCGTTGAAGATCTTGTGGCGGCAGTGTTCGCTGTTGGCCTGCGCGAACATCATCAGCTCGGCGTCGGTCGGGTCGCGGCCGAGGCGGGTGAACGCGGCCACGAGGTAGTCGATCTCGTCGGCGGCGAGCGCGAGACCCAGCTCGCGGTCGGCCTCGCGGAGCGCGGCGGCGCCGCCGGCGAGCACCGGTACGGTGCGGAGCGGAGCGGGGGAGCGCTGGACGAAGAGGTCGAAGCCGGCCTCGAGGTCGTGGATGACGGACTCGGTCATCCGGTCGTGCAGGAGCGGCGCGAGGCGCGCCAGATCGATGCCCTCGCCCTCGAAGGTGTACCGCACCCCGCGCTCCACCGCCCGGACGCCGGCGATGCCGCAGTTGTGCACGATGTCGGTGGCCTTCGAGGACCACGGGCTGCGCGTGCCGATGCGAGGCACCACGAGGAGCGACGCCCCCCGCCGCTCGGGCGACTGGGGCTCGAGCCCGTAGCTCAGCAGCGCCCGGAGCGAGGCGGCATCGACCTCCGAGAGCGCGTCGGCATCGACGAAGTGGGCATGGTCGGCCTGGAGCCCGACCACCGCCGGCTCCACGGCGCGCAGGCGCGCGAGCAGACGTTGCCGTCGGAAGCCAGAGAGTGCCGGGCCGCCACCGAGGGTGAGCATCGTGACTCCTTCCCGGGCCGCCCCGGGGGGCGGGGCTAACCCAGCCACGCGAGCGTTTCACCCCCTGGCCGCGCTGCGGGGCGATCCGCGCCTCCCCCGCGACCGGTCGCGCCGCAGCGCCCTACAGCACCTGCCGCGCCTTCACGTCGAGGTAGTGCGAGAGCAGGGTGGGCGTGACCTCGGCGGGCAGCGCGTCGATGACGTGCACGCCGCGGGAACGGGCGTCGTCGAGGGTGCGCTGGCGCCAGTTGAGGAACTCGGCGGCGGCGCCACGCTCCCAGGGGGAGAGCGGATCGTCGTTGGGCGGGCGGTTCGCCATCGCCTCCACGCCCGGGTCGCGCAGCGCAACCCACACGACGAGGTGCCGCGAAACGGTGGGGAGGAGCTGGCGGAGGAGCCGGGCGCTGCCTTCGTCGGCGAGGCTCGTGAAAAGCACCACGAGCGAGCGGGAGCGCACGTGGGTGCGCAACGCGGCGAAGGCCTCCCGGAAGTCGGGCTCCTCCAGCTCGGGGAAGAGGTTGCAGGCGGCGCGGAGGAGCGCCTGCCGGGCGCGCGGGCCCGATTGGGGTTTCAGCAGCGCCCGGACCTTGCGGTCGAAGGCGATGAGGCCCACGCGGTCCTTCTGCCGGAGCGCCACGTGGCCGGTGAGCAGGAGCGCGTCGAGCGCCGAATCCACCGCGCTGCGTCCCTGCCACTCCGCCGTCATCGTGCGGCCGAGGTCGAGCAGGAAGACGACGCTCTGGTTGGTGGCGTGACGGAGCTGGCGCACGATGGGTTGGCGCGCGCGCGCCGTGGCCTTCCAGTCCACCATCCGGTACTCGTCGCCCCGCGCCCAGGGGCGCAGCCGCTCGAACTCGGCGAGCGTGCCGGGGCGGGGGAGCACGCGCACGAGCATGGCCTGACGCCCGGCGCGGGCGAGCAGATCGTACTGGGTGAGCGCCTTCACGTCGGGCCACACCTGCACGACGTCGTGCGCCGGGAGCAGGAGCTGGCGCTGCCAGAGCCCGAACGTGGAGGTGATGCGCAGGGGGTGGTCGCCGAGCACCCAGCGTCCGCGGCGGCGCGCCACGAGGCGCAGCTCCACCCGCGCGCGCTCGCGCATCCGGAAGCGGGCGGGGAGCCCCTCGGCTTCGATCCCCTCGGGCAGGGTGACCTGCATCTCCACCTGCACCGCGCCCCGCTTGCGCCGTGCGATCTGCACCACCACCCGCTCCGGCCGGTTCACCGACCAGGTGGTGCGAAGCTGACGGGAGAGCGTGGCGCTCACGCCGAGGAGCGTGAGCGCATCGACGACGGCGACCAGCCCGAGCGCGACGTCAACCCCGAGCGCGGTGAGGCGCAGCGGCTCCACCAGCACGCCCACGGCCGCGATCCCGAGGGGGAGCGTGGCCAGCAGCAGGAGGCGGCCGGTCGGGAGCCAGCTCACCCGGCGGTCCGGCTCGAGGGCGTAGGCGTGTCGCGGAGGAGCTCGGCCACCACCTCCTCGGGGGTGGCGCCGTCGATCTCGGCCTCGGCGTGAAGCAGGAGTCGGTGACGGAGCACGGCCGGGGCGAGCTCCTTCACGTCGTCGGGGATGACGAAGTTGCGGCCCTCGCAGGCCGCGATCACCTGCGCGCCCAGGAGCAGCGAGACGGACGCGCGCGGAGAGGCGCCCAGGAAGACGCTGCGGTGCGCCCGGGTGCGCCCCACGAGCTCGGCGATGTAGTCGATGACCGGCGGCTCCACTCGCACCCGGCGCACCGCATCCTGCGCGCGCACGAGGCCCGCCGAGTCGAGCACGGGGGGGAGCACCTGCTCATCGAGCGAGGCGGGATCGAAGCCGGCGAGGTGGGCGTTGAGGATGGCCACCTCCACGGACTTCGGCGGCGAGGGCACGAGCACCTTGACCATGAAGCGGTCGAGCTGCGCCTCGGGCAGGGGCCAGGTGCCCTCGGACTCCACCGGGTTCTGGGTGGCCATCGTGAAGAAGGGGCGGGCGAGGCGGCGGGTGGTGCCGTCGATCGTGACCTGCCGGTCGGCCATGGCCTCGAGCAGCGCGGCCTGCGTTCGGGCAGGCGCGCGGTTCACTTCGTCGGCGAGGAGGAGCTCGGAGAACACCGGGCCCGCCACGAAAACGAAGCGGTGCTCCGCCTGGTTGTACACATTGCCGCCGGTCACGTCGGCCGGCATGAGGTCGGGCGTGAACTGGATGCGCTGGAAGCGGCAGCCGAGCGTGCGGGCGATGGTGCGGGCGAGCAGCGTCTTGCCGAGGCCGGGCGCCCCTTCGAGCAGCACGTGGCCGCCCGCGAAGAGCGCAACGAGGGTGAGCCGGACGACCTCGGGCTGCCCGTGGACGACCCGACGCACGGCCTGGTCTACGGCTTCGAAGGTCCGGGCGAATGCGGCGAGTTCGCCGTCTGCATCAGGGTGACCAGCTTCCAAAGTGCCTCCACGAGGTAAAGATGTTCCGAGGTGTCCGCGCCGGGGGAGTCGGGCGCCGCCCGCGCGCGGTCGATGAGCCGGGAAACGAGGTCGAGCGGCTGCCCCGTCCGTGCCGCCACTCGCGGCGCGAGCGCCTCACCGCCCACCCCCGCGAGCCGCTCCAGCCGCAGGAGCGCCCGCCGCGACACGGCGACAAAACCGACCTCGCTGGAGCCGCGGGCCCGGAAGAAACGCGCGACCGCCGCGAGGTGGTCGGTAAAGTGGCGATTCTGCCCGCCCATGGGCGCCACCCGCGGCGCGAAGCTCCTGCCCCCCCTCCAGGCCCACAGCACCCAGAGCAGCCCGAGCTGCAGGATGAACACGGTAAAACCGGCCGCCATGACCTGCTCGGTGGCCGGCGGCGTGCGCAGCGTGGGCGTGACGAGGGTGACGGGGACCTCCGCCTTGAGCGCGAGCAGCGCCACCAGGGCGGCCCGGTTGTCGGGGTGGAGGAGCGAGGCATCCTCGAAGAGCGCGGGGACGGTGACGAGCACGAGAAAACCATCGCCCACGGCGATCTCCGTGGCGGCCGCGCCCCCCTGCTCGTCGAGGAGGAGCGACGATCCGAGCGGGGCCTGCACACACGTGCCACTCCGCGGGGGCAGGCGCAGGGGCGGCCAGGCCGCCACGCCGCCCAGCCACACCACAGGCCGGATCACGCCCGAGCAGGCGCCGGTGAAGACGACGCCCTCCAACGGGAGGCTGGCCGCGAACGTGGTGCCCACGATCACCACGGTGGCGCCCTCCTCCGCCGCGGCCACCGCCAGTTCGAGCTCCGCGTCGGTCCACGAGCTGCCCGGAAACCAGAGCTGCGTGCCGGCGTCGGCGTCGATGTGGTCCGACTCGAGCACCTCCACCCCCGCGGCCCGGAGGGTGGGCACGAGGAGATCGTGGTCGTTGGGGCTGGCGTGCGCGGGCGCGGCCAGGAGGGAGAGGAGCCCCACGACCGAGAGCCGCGCCAACACCTTCGCGGCGGCCGTGAGCGCCCGCTCCACGGTGCCGCGGTCCACGGAACCTCCGGCGTACCGCACCCGCTCCAGCGCGCCCATCACGACCCGCAGGTCGTCGCGCGTGGCGGGGTCGTTCGCCAGTCCGCGCAGCACCTCGCGATCGGTGCGGGAGGGGTCGGGATCGAGGCGACCGCGGCTCTCGAGCCCGCGCACGGCCGCCGCCCGCGCCAGCAACAACGCCTCGCCGAGCCGGCCGGCATCGGCCGCGCGACGGGCGGCGGCCAGCCAGTCGCCCCCATCCGGCTGCACGACCGGGCCGCCCTCCGGCTCCTCCAGCCGCGCGAGCTCGCCCCCCTCCCCGGCCTCGTCCCCCGGCGCGGCCACCCGCCGCAGGAGCGCCAGCACCACGAGGGCCAGCACCACCCCGAGCGCACCCCACCCGAGGCCGCCGATGGCGGCTTCGCAGCCGGGGAGGGCCACCACGCCGACGGGCACATCGGGCAGCGGCACCGGCTCCGGCTCGGCCCGACCCCGCTCCGGCTCGCCGCCACACCCTCCCGATGCGCTGGCCGTGCGCGTGGCCGCGCACGCCTTCTCGAAGGCGGGGCAGTCGGGCGGCGGCGAGGAGCACCACCGCCGATCGTCGGGGCCGAGCGCCTGCGCCCGTTCGCACCAGTCCGGGCGCTCGATGGGCGGCGGCTCGGCCCACGCCAGCGGGAGCAGGAGCGCGATCACGGCGAGGGCTCACGGTTGGCCGCCGACCAGAGCAGGAACCAGGCGTCGAGCCCCTCTCGGCGGGTGCGGATGTCGAGGTAGCTGCAGAAGCGAAACACGGAGAGCAACGGCTGCGCGAGGAAGGAGCCGACCACGAGGAGCGGCGAGGCCTCCCCCTCCATGAGCGCGCCGAAGGGGGCGCCCAGCTGCAGGAGCACCTCGATCACGAACTCGCCCGTGAGCGCCACCCCGACCATGAACCACACCTCGATGGCCACCTGCCACATCCGGGTGACGAGGATCTCCCCGACGGCCCCGGCCATGAAGCTCCCGAGGCGCGCGCCCGCCCCGCCCTCCGGGCGCTCCAGCACCACCACCTCCGGCAGGAACAGGCCGCGCAGCCAGAGGTAGGGGGGGAGCACCAACAGCGGGAGGCCCACGACGTAGCCGAAGCCGTAGAGCAGGGTGCCGGGGGTGAGCGCCGCCCACCCCGACAGGAGCCGGGACCAGGCGAGCGACGGCACGCGGCCCGCGGCGCGGTCGCTGGCGGCGAGGAGCGCGGGGAGCTGCACCAGCCGCGCCATGAGGACGCCGGCGGCCACCCCGAGCCAGGGCTCGAGCAGCCACAGGAGGCCGGTGACCATCGCCACCGGGAGGACCAACGGGAGGGCCCGCCGGAGGAGCCGGCCCGCATCCACCCGGACGAGCGCCGTGGCGAGGTCGAGCACCTCGGGCGCGCCCCGGCGGCGCATCACCACCCCGGAGTTCTCGATCACCGGGCCCTCCGCGCGAACCCGCCCAGCCAGAGCACGACGAGCACCACCTGCACGGCCGCGAAGGTGATCTTCACGGCGTCGGGGAGGAGCCAGCCCGACCAGAAGCCTTCGATGCTGGCCGCCACCACGAGCATGGCGGCAGCGCCGCCCGCGAGGCGCAGCACATCGGGCCCCGCCGCCACGAGCGCCGCCCCGCGCGGGAGCGCCCCCGGCGCCAGCAACGCCGCGCCCAGACGGAAGCCCGCTGCACCCGACACCGTGATGGCGGTCAGCTCCCACGCCGAGTGCCCCGACGTGAAGCGGAGCAGGTTGCCCAGCCCGCCCACGCTGGCGAGGTACCCGGTGAACGCGCCGATGGCGACCCCGTTGCTCACGAGCACCCACGCCGTGCCGATGCCCCCGAAGGCGCCGGCCGCCGCGGCCCGCAAGGCGATGCCCACGTTGTTGAGCACGTAGAAGCAGGCCATCTGGGCGTTCTGGTCGGCGGTGCGGCTCTCCGGGTTGAGGTAGGAGTCCTCGAGTGCCCGCATCTCGGGCGAGAGGAGGCGGTCGGCGAACTCCGGGTCGAAGGCCGCGCCCACCGCGCAGAGGAAGAAGGGGCCCCAGAACAGCGCGTTGGCGAGCAGGAACCACCCGCCGCTCCGCCGCAACGCGGCCGGGAACTCGATGAGGAGGAAGCGGTGGACGGCCGTGAGCGGGATCGACCACCCCGGCGCCCGCGCCCCCCGCAGGATGCCCTCGGCGCGCCAGAGGGCCTGCTCGGCCGCGCGGGCCCGTCCGGGCGACACCTGCCGCAGCCGGCCGAGCTCCGCGACCACCGCGCGCAGGCTCCACACGAAGGCCGGGGCCTCCGTGGGCGAGAGGCGGCCGTCGTCAGCGAGGAGGCGCTGGAGCGCGCGCCCCTCATCCACCCCCGCGCCCGCCGCGCGTTCCAGCTCCGGCTGCACCGCCCGCGCATCGGCGAGGAGGCGCTGCAGCGTGCGGGTGGGGGTAGGCGAGGCGACCCGGTAGCGCTTCACGAAGGCGTCCACCACGCGGGCGGCCACCCACTCGCTCCACACGACGCCGAGGCGCTGGGAGGCGGCATGCCACTCTTCGAGCGCGGCCCGGTCCTGCGGGGTGACCCGCCGTTGCCGCGGCAGGCCCGGCAGCTCGCCCGCGAGCACGGGGGGCGTGATCGCCACCGCGGGCAGCTCGATGTGCTCCACGACCTCCCGCACCACGAGCGTGCCGGCCACGATGTCGCCGAGCCGCCGGAAACGACCATCCACCAGCACCGAGACGGCGCCCACGAAGTAGACGGCGGGCAGGGCGTCGGCGGCGCGCAGCAGGTTGCGGAGGAGCGCCTGGCGCGGGGTGATGGCGGTGCCGTCGGCGCTCACCACCCGCAGGCCCAGCGCCCGCTTGCCGGGGCTCCGGCCGTCGTCGAAGGCTTCGAAGGCGGCGTACCAGCCCCAGTCGAGGAGGAACCACACGACCATCCACGCGCCGCTCCCGGCGCCTTCGGAAGCCGGCACGATCGTGAAGAGGAGCAGCCCCCCAACCCACAGGACCACGGCCCGGATGCCGGCATCGACGAGCCAGGCCATGCCGCGCGCGCCAACGCCGGCGAGGGAAACGGGCAGGACCACGTGCTCGGGCGTCTCCAGGCGCACACAGGAGTCGATCGGCGTCGCAAGATCGGGCGCAGTCACGGTGCGCCGGAGGGTACCACGCAGTCGAGGTGTGCCCCGTCCAGCGTGAACAGCGCCACGCCATCGGCATCGAGGGCCGGCTCGCCGAGGAGCGGCCGCAGGAGCCGCGAAAGACGCGGCCACATCGACTTCCGCTCGCCCTCCTCCCCCCCGGGCCGCGTCGTCCAGAAGCGGCTCTCGTCCACCAGCACGTAGCGGTAGCCGGCCGCGACGAGGGACGCTCGATCCGGGGGGTCGTAGGTGAGCGGACGGGTGTACTGCCGCTCCCCGAGATCGAGCAGGAGGTCGAGGAAGGTGTTCTCCTGCCGCAGGGCGATCGCCGGGGCGCTACCGAACTCGGGGCTCAGCACCAGCATTCCCGAGAGCAGCGGGTGGTGGTGCTCGGTCTGGAACCACAGGTTCCGTTGGTCGGAGAGGAAGGGCAGGTCGATCACGGCCCCCGCCGGCGCGCTTCGCAGACAGGCGAGCGGCGCCGGAATCCGCGCATCCCAGGTGGGCAGGGGGAGCTGGTGGGTGCGGAAGCTCTCCACCGCCATGCCCGCGAGGAACACCCAGCGCAGCCCGCGCACGCTGGCGAGGATGGGCAGGAGCGCCGCAAAGCCGAGGAAAACGGCCACGATGGCGCGTGCCGGCCACCACCACCGCCGGAGGACGTCCACATGGGACACCAGCCACACCCACGGACGGTTCACCACGAACCCCTCCCCAACCACGATGGCCGGGCCGCACGCGAGGAGCAGCCCCACGACCGCCACGATCAGCGCGGTAGCGAGCTCGCGACGCTTGCCGCCCCGCCACGCGAGGACCGCCGCCACCAGCGCCCCACCCCCGCTCGCGAAGCTCAGCGCGGGCTGTCCGGCCCCGAACCGCAAGACGCCCTCGGCCTCCGACAGCCCGCCACTGCGCCCAATCAACGGCGCCAGCACCTGGAGCCCCGTGGGACCGCCCGCGGCGGCGTCGAGCGTGAGGGGGGCGAGGAGGCCGGTGCCGGTGAGCGCGAGCAGGCCCGGGACCTCCCCGCCGGCGATCTGCTCCCGCATCCACCACACGCCGGGCGCCACGACCGCCGCCGCCACGGCGCCCGCCAGCGCCAGGACCGCGAGCCCCCGCCCGCGCTCGGGGCGGAGTGCGAGCCGGGACACGCCCGCCACCACCGCCACGATCCCGGTCGTGAGCCCGCCATACCAGTACAACCACCCCGAGGCGCCCACCGCGAGTCCGGTGAGCACCGCCCCGCCCACGGTGCGCGCCGACCACACCCCGGCCAGCGCCAGCGCAGGGAGCGCGATCCACGCCTGCGTGGGCCGGCCCCCGCTCAGCTCCTGGATCACCCAGGGGTTGAGCGAGAGCGCCACCCCCGACAACCACCCCGACCGGCCCGTGAACGCCGACCCGAGCTTGCAGCCGGCCGCGTAGTTGGTGCCCACCACCACGGCGATCCACGCGTTCGTGCCGGCCGTGGGGCCGAAGATCGCGCGCAGCGGCCAGGCGAGGAGCGCGTCGAGCAGGTTGCCGCCGGTGTGGGCGAAGACCTCCTTGCCCCAGGGATGGAACAGCAGGTCGGTGTGGACGAGGTCCTGACGGCCGGCGAGCACCTCGCCCAGGTACCAGAACCACCAGTAGGTGCCGTACCCATCCACGTAGCGCAGCCCGAGCGCATCCCCGGTGGGATGGAGCAGCGCGGGGGCGACCACGAGGAGGACACACGCGAGGCCCACCGCCACCTGGAGCCGACGTTCGTTCAAAGGGCGCCCACGGCGAAGTGCACCCGCGCGATCAGCTCCTCGCGGTAGTCGAGCGGCGCGGGGTTGAAGCCCACGTCGAGCTGCAAGGGCCCGATGGGGGTGGACCGGCGCACGCCCACGCCCGTGCCCACCCGCAGGAGCGGGTCGCCGCCGCGGAGCATGGAGTCGGTCGTGACGGCGGGCGAGAGCCACCAGACGTTGCCCACATCACTGAAGAAGGCGAGCTGCCAGGAGCTCCAGTTCGACAGGCCGAGCTTGGAGAACGGGATGCCGATCTCCACGGTGCCGATGGCCAGGCTGTCCCCTCCCGTGGGCACCCAGCGGCCCGACGCCTCGCGCTGCGACCAGTCCACGACCGGCTCGAGCCCGCTCGGGTAGGCGATCGGCTCCGCGCCCACGAAGTTCGCCGGGCCGAGCTGGTCCACGTCGAAACCACGGAAGGAGCCCCCGCCGCCGGCGCTGAAGCGGTCCTCCACCGGGATGGTGAGCGTGTCCTCCGGCGCGGCGGCGATGCCGCCCTGGGCGCGAAGGATGAGGCTGAAGCCGCCCACGGGGATGAGCTGCGTCCAGCTCCCCTCGGCGCGAACGAAGGCGAGGTCGCTCACCACGTCGTCGTTCACGCGCAGCGACAGGCTGCCGAGCCCGCCGCGAGTGGCCGCCGTCACGTCGTCGCGCAGGTCGAGCACGAAGCTCGCTTCGATGCCGCTGGCCCAGCGCCCCGCGCTCGGCAGGAGCGGCACCGGGTCGGCGAGGTCGGTGACGCCGAGCTCCTCGGCCCAGGCATCGCCGGGCACGAGCACGCCCGGGTCCACGTCGAGGAGGCGGCGGTACTGCGCGCGGTAGCCCAGCTCGGCGGTGGCGCTGCGACCGAGCCGCAGCCGCACGCCCACGCCGCCGCCGGACCGCTCGATGCGGTAGCTCCGCTCCTGCTGCTCCTCATTGAACAGGACGTCGACCGACACCCGCTCCCCGAGCGTGGGCAGGTTGGGCGCCTCGTAGCGGAGCGCCGCCTTCCACTCGGGCGCCACCCAGTCGGGCGTCCAGGTGTCGCCGAGCCAGCCGACGCCCGCCTGCCCGTAGAGGGTGAGGCGGTGGGCGAGGCCGCCGAGGTTGCGGTGGCGGGCGCGGAAGAACAGGGCGGCGCCGTTGTCGGTGGCCAGGCCGCCGCCCGCCTCGAAGGCGAGGTTGCGGCGCTCGTCGACCGACACGATGATGTCCTTGACCCGGTCCTCGTCGCCTTCGGCCTCCACGCTCACGCGCGAGAACACCCCGAGCTCGTACAGGTCGCGCCGCACATCCGAGAGCACGGAGGGGGAGACGGGCTGGCCGGCGGCGAGCTGGATGGGCCGCTCGATGGTTTCGCGGCGGGTGCGGCTGTGACCGCGCACGAGCACCGACCGCACGAGCACCATCGGACCGGGAACGACCTCCACCCGGAGCTGGGCCCCCGTCCCCTCCGCATCGAGCTCGGTCAGCACGCGGGCGTCGGCATGCAGGAAGCCACGATCGCGGTGCTGCTCCACGATCCGGCGCGCCCGCTCGGCCACGGTGTTGGGGTTGAGCGGCTTGCCCAGGAGGTCGGCGAAGAACGTGGTCCCCGCCAGGCCGGGAACGCCGCCGGTGACGGTGACGCCCACGAGCCGCACGCGCGGGCCCGCCTCCACGCGGTACCCCACCTCCACCGCCTGCACGCGCGTGTGCGGCTCGCCGACCCGCTCGAAGCGAGTGCGCTCCACCGTGACCGACCGGTAGCCCTGGGACCGGTAGTACTCGGCGATGTCGGCGGCGGCGCGGTCGGCCGCCTCGGGGGTGACGGTCTGCCGGCCGAGGAGCGGCGGCACGAGCGCCTCGCGCGCCGATTCGGCGGTGGCCTGGCAGAGGAACCGGTCGCTCCGGCCATGGGAGCGGGCATCGGCGCGGGTCTCGGAGGGGTAGCGCCCCCCCGCCTGGCACCCGGAGAGCCCGCCGCGGGTGGAAGCGCCGATGAGGTCGGGGTCGATGACATCGCCGGTGGTCCGCACCCGCACGAGCGCGTAGCGGGGGCCCGGCTGCCCGCCGATGGTGAGGCGCACGTGGTCCTCCCCCTCGTCCACCCTCACCTCCACCTTCGCATCCACGAACCCCGCCGTGGCGGCCCGGTCGCTCAGCTCCGCGCTGGCCTCCTCGGCAAACTCGCGCCCGAGCCGGGCGCCGCCGTCGAGCCCCATCCCCGCCACGAGCGCGCGTTCATCGGGCAGATCGCGGTGGTTGACGGGGTCGGACCGCTCGATCGTCCAGGGGCGGCGCTCCTCGATGAGGAGCGAGATCCGGTCGCCGCCCTCCTCGGGCACCACCTTGAGGTTCACCCGCGCCTCCGGCCACCAGTCGCGCCGCCACCACAGGAAGCGGTCGGGGTAGTCGTGGAGCCGGCTCACCACGGCGTCCTGGGCCTCGCGGAGCGCGACGTCCGTCCATGGGCGGCCCACTCGCAGGCCGCTGCGGGCGAGGATCGCCCGGCCCTCCGCCTCGGAGAGCGCGGCGTTCGGCCGGACGCGGATCTGCGACACGCGGCGCGGCGGCCCCTCCTCCACCTCGAAGCGCAGGAGCACGTCGCCATCGTCGTTGTAGCTGCGCTCGAGGCGGGCCTGGGCGGAGGGCCAACCCCGGGCGAGGTAGGCCTCGGTCACGGCGGACTCCCACCGGTGGACGTCGTCCTGCGTCCACACGTCCCCCTCGGCGAGCCGCAGGTCCCCGAGGAGCTCGGGAACGGGGATGGAGCGCGCCCCCGTCACCACCACGCGGGCCACCCGCGGCTGCGGGTAGACGCGGTACTCCAGCCGCACGCCCTCGGCCTCCTCGCCGGTGGGGAGCTGCACGGGCCAGGGGTACAGCCAGGCCTCCACCTGGGCGAACTGGCCGGCCCGGAAGAGCGTGGCGATGTCCTGGCGCACATCGCCCGGGTGGAAGATGCCGTCCTGCCGCACGCGCAAGAGGGGGTCGAGCGCCTCCTTCCCGATGCCGCCGCGGGGGGCCGCGATGGTCACGAAGGCCACGAGCTGGCCGGTGTGCGCGGTGAGGCCCTCCTCCTCGAGGGCCTCGGTGGATTCGGGCTCCTGGGCCTGCGCGAGGGCCGCCCATCCGAGCAGGAGCAGGAGACTCAATCCAGCTCCCACCGGTACTTCAGCTCGGTGCCCACGGCGGAGCCGAAGTCGAGCGACCGGCCCTCCTCCTGCGTGGTGCCGTAGACGGTGGCGAAGAAGTTGCGGGTGACGCGCCGCTCCAGCGAAAGGTAGAGGTCGTAGTCGGCGAGATCGAGCTCGCCAATGGCCGTGAAGCCGAGGAACTCCTTGGCGGCCACGACGCGCCAGTTGCTGTCGAGCGTAGGCGTGCCGCGGGCGTTCACACCGCTCACGAGGTTCCACCGGTCAACGAGCTGCGCCGGGTTGGCCGCGACCTGGGCGGCGAGCAGATCGGTGGCCTGCGCGGCCACCGCGGCGGCGGCCATGCCTCCGTACTGCTCGAATTCCTCGCGGGTCATGCCGAAGAGCAGGAGCGTATTGATGTCGGCCTGCGAGAGGTAGGGGTCGCTCGACGTGGTGGTGGTCCAGTCGGAGAAGGGCCCCGATACCCGGTAGGCCACGTGGTAGTCCTGCTCGCGGCCGCTCACGTCGGTTTCGAGCAGGAAGTCGATCTCCGGGTCGAAGGAGTAGGGGTCGCGGTAGCGCATCTCGCCGCGGGTCACCTCGAACTCGCGGTCCTGCAGGTACATGCGGCCGCCGCCATCAACCACGATGTTGCCCGTCATGCCGGGGCGGGCGGTGTCGCCGACGATGCGGAGGTCGGCGCGGGCGGTGGCGTCGGCGAGGTTGTTGCGGAGCCGGATGGTGTCGGGCGCGGACACCGCGAGGTCCATGCTGAAGTAGTCCTCGCGCTCGGCGTGGGCCGAGTCGGTCAGCCGGCTCGCCTGGAGCGCCACGATGCGGGCCTCCCAGTCCACCCGGTCGCGGAACTCCATGTCGTCGATGTGGATCGTGCCGGCCATGAGTAGGTCGCCCACCGGACCATCGAAGGTGAGGTCGGCATCCCCCACCATGGCCGGGAGGTAGTCGAGGTACTGCACGCGGGCATCCCGCAGCGTGGCGTGCAGATCGTAGGCGGTGGGCCAGCCCGACTTCGCCGCGATGGTCCCTTCGCCGGTGAGCCGCCCGCCTCCCACCTCCGCCGACACGCCCCTGAGCGTGTAGGCGTCGCCGTCGGTGGTGACCGTGAAGGTGAGGCCCGTGAAGGTGGAGGGGAAGTAGTCGGTGCGGAGCACGGTGTCCTTCGCGCTCACCTCGGCCACGAACCCGTGCGGGCCGGCGTTGGGCCCGAAGGTGACATCGAGGGTGGCCACGCCCTCGGCGAGCGGGATGCCCGGCGCGAAGAGGCGCACGAGATCGAGGTCGAAGTCGCCGCCGCCCCGGAAGCTGACCCGCCCGTCGGCGGTGGTCCACCCTTCGAGGCCGAGTCGGGTGCTGGCGCCGTCGGAGAGGGAGAGGCCCGGGACCTGCACGGACCGGCCGTGAACCGCTACCACCCAGTCCTCCTCGTTCTGGAGCGTGTGGCCGTTCCAGGCCACGCGCACCTCGTCGAAGCGGGCGTCCACATCCACCGGCGTGCGGTCCTCGCCGAGCTGGCCCGCGAGCTCCAGCTCACCGCTGAGGGTGGCTTCGAGGCGGCTGCCGTCGGCGCCGAAGGGGTAGAAGACGTCGGCGGGGAAGTCATCGAGCGTGGCGTGCACGTCGTAGGCCTGATCGCCGCGGAGGGCGAGGCGTCCGCCCACCCGCGCCGCGCCGCGGAGGATCTCGCCCTCCCACACCACGCGCCCTGTCTCGTCCGTGCGGAAGCGCACCTCGCTCGGCTCCACCGCCCGCTCTCCGACGAACATCGACCGCGCTCGCAGCCGGCCGCGGGGGGCCCAGTCGTACAGCGTCCCGCCCACCTCCACGTCGGCCGTCAGCGCGCCGGTGAGCGCCACCGGGGAACCGCGCAGGTGATCGAGCCCTTCGAGGGTGAACCCGTCCGTAAGGAACTCCACGTTCATGGCGTAGCCGCGACCGACCGTGCCGCGCGCGAGGAGCGAGCCCGCCTCCCGCCGGAGGGTGAGATCGTCGATGGTGAGGATGCCGTCGTCCATCCAGGCGGTGGCGCCGCCGGCGAACCCACGCTCGCCGTAGAGGTTGACGTCATCGAACTGCGCGTGGACCTCGCCCGTGAGGCGCCGGGGGTTGCCCTGAAGCACCGCCGAAGCGACCACGCCGCCGTCGAACTCGCCGAGGTCCACGAAGATGCCGGACAGGTCGCGGATGCGGCCTTCGGACACGGCGATCTGCGTGTCCATCCACAACGACTCCCCGCCGAGGTCGAGCGTGTAGTTGCCGGCGTAGCGGGTGTGCCCCAGCTCGGCTTCGAGCCTCGTGAACTCGAGGCGGTGCAGGTCGCTGTCGAGGTGCGCGCGCAGGCGGTCGGCGATGCCCAGCTCCAGCACCTCGGCGTCGACCACATCGAGGTCGGCGTCGGCCACGAGGTCGCCGAAGGGGCCCACCAGCGTGCCCACCACCTCGGCCCGCCCCCCGAGGCCCGCCCCGCCGAGCGGCGAGAGCCAGGCGAGGTCGAGATCGCGGAGCTCGGTGCGGAGGTCGAGCGGGCCATCCGAACCGAAGCCGATGTCGGCCCAGGCGCGACCGTGGGCGGGGCCGAAACGGGTGTCCCAGGCGTCGAGGACGATGTGGTGGCCGTCGAGCGCGAGGTCGCCCACGACCCGGCCCTGGGGCACATCGAGCACGACCTCGGCCTGGCCGTCGTACGGGCCCTTCCGCACGATGAGGTCGCGGAACACCACCTCGAAGGGGCCGTGGAGCGCGAAGGGCGAGAGCGTTCCCTCCACGTGGGTCTCCACGTCGGCCGGGAAGTCCACCCAGGGGGAAGCGAAGCCGCCAGTCTGGCGGAGGACGCGTCCGAGATGCACCCCCTCGGCCAGCACGGCCGCCTTCAGCGTGCGCGCGTCGGTGTCGACCTTCGCCTCCACGCTCACCTCGCCATCACCCCACGGCAGCGCGAGGCGCTCGGCGGTGAGCTCGTGGCCTTCGAAGTGCAGCGGGCCCACGATGCGGCCGAGGTTCAGCGCATGCGGCAGCCCGTGCGAGTCGATCCGCCACCAGACCACGTTCTCGGTGGCGACGCGGGCATCGAACACCGGTGCCGCGACCTCGCCCGACAGGGAAACGTCGAGGTGGAGCGACCCATCCACAAAGCTCCGGGGGTCGGCCTTGCTCGTGGTGAACGCCGGGAGCCCGGCCGACACGGCGAGCTCCCCCTCGATGGGCCCCCCCGAGGTGGCCGCGAAGCTGCCCTCGATGGCGAGGTGGTCGAAGGTGATCGCCAACGCCGGCACGCGCACCGCTTTCGGCGAGAGCGTGACGTGCTTCAGGCGGGTGGGGCCCGTGTTTTCATCGATGCCGGCCCCGCGGAGGTGCATGGCCCCCCACGCGATGTCGAGCCGGCCGTCGGGCTCGCTGGAGATGTCGATGTCCGACACCTCGGCGAGGCGGTCCCCGCCCTCCACCCGCACGTGCCCGTCCACGATCGTGAGGGCCATCCAGGGGAAGGCGTCCGCCGAGGCCCCCTTCGAGGAGGCAGCGTCGCGGAACTCGCGGAGGCCGTCGGCGTCGAGGTGAAGGAGCACGTCGGGCCGCTCCACCCGGAGCTCCACGAGGCCCACCTTCCAGTCCTGCACGCCGAAGCGGGCGCGCACGCTGCGAACGCCCACAATGCGCTCGCCATCAGCGCGGTGGCTGATCACCACCCCCTCGAGGCCCACCTCGGGCGGGAAGTAAGAAACCGTCACGGCTCCGACCGTGACCTCCTCGCCGAGCACCCGCTCCACGGCCACCTGGATCGCGTTCCCCGCCACCCGGGTGGCCAGGTCGGAGCGAATCATCAGGGCGAACGCAACCATTGCCGCCATGGGCAGCATCCACCACGAACGGCGGCGAGGACGACGGCGACGAGGGGCAGGCTTCACGGGCACGCGTGTTGCCCCTATGGGACACCGCGATTACATGCACGCGGTAGGCGGGTGTAGCTCAGTTGGTAGAGCGCTAGCTTCCCAAGCTAGTTGTCGAGGGTTCGATTCCCTTCACCCGCTCCACTTCGAAGATTCGGACAGGGGTCGGAGCCCCGATGCCGGGCACGTTACCCTCCACGGATGCGAATGAGCGAGCCGTTCCGGTGCGGGCCCGACAAGCCCGACACCCGAGATGATGGGCAGACCGCCACCAAGCCGAAGGTGGAAAAGCCCAGAATGTACAAGGTTATCCTCCACAACGACGACTACACCACCATGGAGTTCGTCACGGAGGTCCTGATGAACGTCTTCCGCAGGACACGCGTGGAATCCACGCGCATCATGCTGGCCGTGCACCGCTCGGGCAAGGGCGTGGCCGGTATCTACACCCGCGAGATCGCCGAGGCCAAGAGCGGCCAGGCCATGGACCTCGCCCGAGCGCGTGCCTATCCCCTGCTGGTGACGACGGAGCCCGAGTGACGCTTTCCCGTGAACTGACCATCGCGCTTTCCCTGGCCCTCGATGAAGCGCGGGAACGCGGCCATGAGTTCATCACCCTGGAGCATGTGCTGTACGCCCTGCTCACCGACCCCTCCTCGGCCGAGTGCCTGGAGGCGTGCGGCGCCGACCTGAAGCTCCTCGAAGGGGCGCTCGACACCTTCTTCGAGTCGCTCGAAACCATCCCGGTCGCCGAGCGCGACGGGGAAGACGAGCCCAAGCAGACGGAGTCGTTCCGGCGGGTGCTGAACCGCGCCGCGCTCCACGTGCAGTCGAGCGGCAAGACCGAGATCCGCGGGCCCAACGTGCTGGTGGCGCTCTTCTCCGAGTCCGACTCGCACGCCGTGGCCATGCTGGCCGAGCAGGGCATCGAGAAGCTCGACGTGACCTCGTTCATCGCCCACGGCCGCCGCAAGGTGCCCGAAACGCGGCGGCTCGAAGGCGCCGGCGCGGAAACAGGCGAGGGCAAGCCCGCCGCCAACCCGCTCCAGCAGTTCTGCGTGAACCTCAACGAGCGCGCCAAGGCCGGCAAGATCGACCCGCTCATCGGCCGCGCCGCCGAGCTCGAACGCACGATCCAGGTCCTTGCGCGCCGTCGCAAGAACAACCCGCTCTACCTCGGCGATGCCGGCGTCGGAAAAACCGCCATCGTGGAGGGCCTGGCAAAGGCCATCGTCGAGGGCAACGTGCCCGACCTGCTCAAGCCCTGCATCATCCACGCGCTCGACATGGGCGCGCTCGTAGCGGGCACCCGCTACCGTGGCGACTTCGAGGAGCGACTGAAGGGCGTGATCGACGCGCTGCGCGATGCGCCCGAGGCCATCCTGTTCATCGACGAGATCCACACTGTCATCGGGGCGGGTGCGGTGAGCGGCGGCGCAATGGACGCGTCGAACATCCTCAAGCCGGCGCTGGCCAACGGCGAGCTCCGGTGCATCGGCAGCACCACCCACCAGGAGTATCGGCAGGCGTTCGGCAAGGACCGCGCCTTCGCCCGCCGCTTCCAGACCATCGAGGTGGGAGAGCCCTCGGTGGAGGAGACGGTGCTCATCCTCGAGGGCCTCAAGCCGCAATACGAGGCGCACCACGGCATCACCTACACGCACGATGCGATCGAGGCCGCCGCCCGCCTGGCCGCCCGCTACATCAACGAACGTTTCCTGCCCGACAAGGCAATCGACGTGGTGGACGAAGCGGGCGCCTCTAGCCGGCTCACCAACCCCGGCGGAGTCGTGGGGCGCGAGCAGGTGGAAGGGATCGTGGCCCGCATGGCGCGAATCCCGCCCAAGAGCGTGAGCGCCGAAGAAACGAAGAGCCTCAAGAACCTCTCGGGCGAGCTCAAGGAGCGCATCTTCGGGCAGGACTCCGCCATCGATGCGATCAGCTCCGTCATCAAGCTCAACCGCGCCGGCCTCGGCTCGCCGAACAAGCCGGTGGGCTGCTTCCTGTTCTCGGGCCCCACGGGCGTGGGCAAGACCGAGCTCGCCAAGCAGCTCGCCGAGGTTCTCGGCGTGCAGTTCATCCGCTTCGACATGTCGGAGTACAGCGAATCGCACACCGTCTCCCGCCTGATCGGCGCGCCCCCCGGCTACGTGGGTTTCGACCAGGAGGGCCTCCTCACCGGGGCCGTGAGCCGGAGCCCGCATGCGGTGCTGGTGCTCGATGAGCTCGAGAAGGCGCACGGCAACATCTTCAACATGCTGCTTCAGGTGATGGACAACGCCTCCCTCACCGACAACAACGGCAAGAAGGCCGACTTCCGCAACGTGGTGCTGATCCTCACCACCAACGCCGGCGCGCGCGAGGCGGCGAAGAGCTCGGTGGGCTTCTCCGCGCCGGGCGTGGAAGGCAAGGTGGCCGACGCGCTGACGAGGGTTTTCCCCCCCGAATTCCGCAACCGACTCGATGGCAGCGTGGTCTTCGGGGCGCTGAGCCGGCCGGTCATCCTGCAGGTGGTCGACAAGTTCGTACGCGAGCTCGGCGCCCAGCTCCAGTCGCGCGACGTCACGATCACCATCTCGAACGAGCTGCGGGAGTGGCTGGGCAACGAAGGCTACAAGCCCGAGTTCGGCGCGCGCGAGATGGCCCGGGTCATCCAGGAGCACCTCAAGAAGCCGTTGGCCGACGAGCTGCTCTTCGGCAAGCTCGTGTCCGGCGGCAGCGTGGAGGCGGACCTCGCGGAGGGCAAGGTGGTGTTCCGCTTCCCCGCGGCAGCCGAGTAGGCCCGGCGGCAGCCTATGCCTCGCGGGCGCGGCGCTTCTCCTCGCGGAAGGCGAGCCAGCTCGTGAGGCCGGTGGGGCCCCAGCGCCACAGCGCCACGCCGGCCAGGAGGGCGTTGCCGAGCGCCACGCACTCCCAGCGCAGCGCCGGCCAGGCGGAGGCCGCGGCGAAGGTGGCCACGTAGCCGAGCCCCGGCAGGAGCATGAAGGGCTCGAGGGTGGCCGCCATGGAGAAGCACGTGGAGGCCGCGAGCAGCGGCAGCAGTACGGTGATGTCGACCACGTCCAGGCCGAGTCGGTCGGCGCCCGCGATGAGCACGAGGTGCAACGCGGGGACGGTGGCCGTGGTCCGGATGAACCCGCGGTTCAGCACGCTGCGACTGAGCGAGTCGCGCGCCCAGAACCAGAGCCCGAGGACGACGACGAGCACGACCGCGGTGGCGCTCGCGATGTCCGACATCGGCGCATCCCGCGCGAAGCGGCCCGTGAGGAGGGGGACGAAGACGAAGACGATGCCGAGGAGGAGCGTGACGAAGGCCCGGGTGCGCACGCCCGCCCCCGTGTCGAAGTCGGCGAGCAGGCTGGCCGCGGCGGCCTCCCGATCCGCCAGAGCCTGTGCCGCGGCATGGATCCGCTCTTCGAGGCCGGCGGGCGGTCGACGGACCTCGGCGAGCCACGCCGCCGCCGCTCGCGGGGTGCCGTGCTCCAGCTCGAACTCCACCATGTGGAGGTAGGCTCGGTCGAGCGTGGCGAGGGCCGCGGGGTGCTCGGGGGCGCGCACGAGCGCTTGTTCGCAGGCCACACGCACCGCCGCGAAGGCGGCGGGGAGGCCCGCGGCATCGCCCCGTGCGCTGGCCGACTCGAGCTCCGCCAGCGCGGTGCGGCCGGCGTCGGCGAGCGCGTCGGCGTCGCGCTCCTCGAGCCAGGTCTGCACGGTTCGGCGGAAGGCTTCCGCGGTCTGGGGGCGATCCCGGGGTTCGAGCGCGAGCGCCGCCTCGCAGAGCCGGCGCAGCCGGCCAGGCAGGTCGGCCGGGACCACTGGGAGCGCGCTGGCGGCCTTGTCCACCACCTCCTGGACCTCCTCGCCGTCGTGCGGGGGCCGGCCCGTGAGCACGGTGAACAGGAGCCCGCCGAGCAGGTACACGTCGGTGGGCACACCGAAGGCCTCGCCATCGGCGCGGGCCATCTCGGGTGCCATGTAGTGCGGGGTGCCCGCGAGGCTGCCCTGGGAGGCAGCGAGCGGGAGGTGGCGTGCGCTCCGATCGTCGAGCGCCACGGCGAGCCCCCAGTCGAGCAGGTACACCTCCCCACCAGCGCCGATCATCACGTTGTCCGGCTTCAGGTCGCGGTGAAGGACGCCGCGCTCGTGCGCGTGATGGACGGTCGCGGCCACCGCCATGAGCACCCGCAGGTGCCACGCGAGAACGTCGCGCACGCCGAACCGGGCCTCCACCGCGGCGGGCGCCTGGAGGAGCTCGGTCCATGTGTGGCCGGCGATGCGCCGCATCACGATGTGGGGGCAGCCGTCGGCATCGACGACGACGTCGTGCACGGGCACGACACCGGGATGCTCCAGCGTGCCCGTCACCCATGCCTCCTGCAGCACCCGCTGAACGGCGGCCGGACCCAGGCGCTCCCGCAGCGGCGTCTTGATGGCCACGTCGCGGTCGAGCACCACCTGCCGCGCGCGACGAACCAGCGCGGTTCCACCCTGCCCGAGCGTGTCCAGCGTGGTGTACGCGCCCGTGAGCTGCCCCCGCGGCTGCAGCAGCTCGGCCGGAGCATCCAGCGCGCCACGGATGGTCTCGCTCGGGGCGCTCGTCAGGGTGCGGGGATCGGGGTGCACGCCCCACCGACTATCGCCCGGTGGTATGCTCGGCGCGAGAGATGACCGACAGAAACACGACTTCCCGGACCTCGCTGGCCAGCTATTCGCTGGGCGCCCGGGTCGTCGACACCGTGGGGATCGTCGGCTTCTTCGCCGCCGCGGTTGCCAACGCCTCGCGGCTCGCCGCCCTCGGCGGCGAATTCCTCGACGGCATCGTGGGGCTGGCCCTGTTCGCGGGGTACCTCGCCGCCGACCTCGGCTCCGGCACGGTCCACTGGTTCTTCGACACCTGGCTCAGCGCAAGGACACCGGTGCTGGGCTCGATGTTCGTCCGTCCGTTCCGCGAGCATCACGTGGACCCGCTGGCCATCACCCGGCACGACTTCGTCGAGACCAATGGCAGCAACTGCCTGGCCACCCTCCCGCTCCTGCTGGGCGCGCTCGCGCTCGACCCCGCAGCGGGCGGCTGGGAGCGGGCCGGCGTGGTCTTCCTCCTCTCGCTCTCCCTCGGTGTTTTCGCCACGAACCAGTTTCACAGCTGGGCCCACCGCGGCGAGAACCCCCGGTGGATCCGGCTCCTCCAGCGCAGCGGCCTCGTGCTCCGGCCCGAGCACCACGCCCTCCACCATCGCCCCCCCTACCTCTCACACTACTGCATCACCACGGGCTGGATGAACCCGCTCCTGCATCGCATCCGGTACTTCCGTGGCCTCGAGCGCGCGATCACCCGGGTCACCGGCGTGCCCCCGCGGCTCGAGGACGGCTCGCTCAGCCCGTGAGCGACTCGGGCGGGTAGTCCACGTGCAGGAGGCAGAGCCCGCAGGCGAGCGCGGTCTTGCCGGCGCGGCGCGGATCGAGGGAGGCGAGGACCTCCTGGAGCTCCGCGGGCGGTCGGCGGCCAAACCCGATGTCGAGGAGCGTGCCCACCATGCGCCGCACCTGGTAGCGCAAGAAGCCGTTGCCGTGGAAGTACAGGTGGTGCTCCCCGCCCTCCACCGCCACGTGCTCCGCCCGATCGATGGTGCGGATCGGCGAACGGGCCACGCAGCCCGCCCCCCGGAAGGCCGAGAAGTCGTGGGTGCCGACGAGCGTGGGCAGGGCTGCCTCCACCGCACCCCAGTCGAGCGGACGGCGCACGTGCAGGGCAAAGCCCGTGGAGAAGGGGCTCCGGTCCCGGCGCTCGAAGACCCGGTAGCGGTAGGTCTTCCCGGTGGCCGAGAAGCGCGAGTGGAAGGTGGCCGGCACGATCCGCGCCTCGACCACGGCGATGCTCGGGGGCAGCAGCGTGTTCAGGCCGAGGCGAACGCGGTCGGGCTCCCGCTCCACATCGACGGTGAAGTTGACCACCTGCCCCAGCGCATGCACGCCGGAGTCGGTGCGGCCGCTGCCGTGCACGATCACGCGGCCGGTCTCGAAGTGTTGGGCGAGCGCGGCCTCGAGCGTGCCCTGCACGCTTGGATGGCGCGGCTGCGACTGGAAGCCAGCGTAGTCCCGCCCGTCGTACTCGATGATCAGTCGGTAGTTGGGCACCGGCTCAGAAGTCGAACTTGAGCCCGAAGGTGAGCTCGGAGCCGCTGAAGTCGAGCACGTCCGACCCGAGGGTGTAGGTCTGCCGGTATTCCGCCACCAGGTAGGTGTCGTTCACGCCGACGGCGTTCTCCAGCCGACTCGCAGCGCCCGCGTCGAGCCCATCGAGCAGGATCATCAGACCGCCCGCCCAGTGCCAGCCGAAGCTGCCCGCCGTGGTGGAGCCGCCGCCGTCGTCGTCGAACTTGCTCACCCAGGTCTCGTTCCACAACCAGAAGTCCACGCCGGCGCGCGCGAAGGGCACCACCGGCTGCTCCCGCACGAAGTCGAGGCGGAGCGTGGCGTCGAGCCCGAAGGGGACGGCGTTGAGCGAGGTCTCGTCCACGCTCGACTGGCCCGAGGCCGTGGTCTGCCCCCCATCGTCGCTGTAGAGCCCGAAGCCGAGGTCGACGTCGAGCAGGTTGGAGGTCCAGCCGAGGTCCAGACGAAAGAGGCGATTGTCGGTTTCGCCGAAGGCATCGGTGAGCGCCGTGCCGTCCTGGGTGAGGAAGGGGCCGTAGCGGAGGCCGAGGTTCCAGTGCCGGGGCGTCTGGTCATCCTCGTGGGGGCGGGCCTGTGCGGCGCCGGGGAGCGCGAGCCCCACCGCGAGGAGCGCCAGGGCGCCCACCCCGCGCAGCCGCCGCCGCGGGGTACGACGGGCCACGGCGAAGCCCGCCGCGATCACCGCCAACCACCCGGCCTCCCGAAGCTGGAGCCCGCACCAGCTCTCGATCCCGAGCCGTTCGCTCACGGAGAAGGTTTCTTCGGGCGTGACGGCGTACACATCTGACATATCGCTCTCCTGGACCTCGGCCCCATCCGCATCGATGGCCCGAACGCCCACATAGTAGGTGGTTCCGTTGGTGAGCCCGCCGATTGTACAATCGAAGACCCCGAAGGCATCGGGCTCTCCCTTGAACGTGGAATCCGCCGTGTACTTGTCGGGCCCGACGTAGGCCGGCCCGCCCGTGGCGTAGTCGCCCGACTCCCACGGCTCGGTGGTGATGAACACCTGGTAGGACTGCGCCGCATCGAGGTCGAGCGCATCGAACTGAACCCGAATCGTGCGATCCCCGAAGCCCACCGCATCGCCGCCCAGCGTGGGGGAGGCGGGACGCGGGTCGACCGCGAGGTACACGCCATCGCGGCCCGACGTGCCCCAACCATCGTCGCTCACACGCAGCTCCACGAGCAGGCGCTGGTCGGCGTCGGAGTCGGACTCGGGGACGATGAGCGTAGCGGTGACCTCCTCGCCGGCTTCCACCTCACCGGAGGCGTCCTCGAACTTGGTAGATGTGCCTGCACCGCCGAGAACCTGGTAGTAGGCCTGCCAACTCCCCGTCTTGCTACTGGTGAAGCTGACGGTCACCTCGTCGCCCGGGATCACCGACTCCGCCGAAACGCTGGTGAGCTGCACCCAAGGAAGCGCCGACACGATCGAGGCGCCCGAGGCCAGGCCTACCACGCCGTAGCCGTTCAACGCCACGATCTCGGTGGCGAGGGCATCCTCGGCGATGACGACGTCGGCGCTGGCGGCGAGCCCCTCTTCGCCGTAGGCGAAAACGTGGAGCCCATCGGCGTTGGAGATGCCCATCCACCCATCGCGGTAGGAGCCGCCCACCGCGGTGGGCTCGCCCAGCGAGGGTTCGGTGGTGTTCTTGATCTCGAACGTGCCGGAGTCGTTGGTGGCCGAGCTGACACTGCTGGCGGAGCCCGCGTTGGTGAACCAGGTCGTGGCGATGCCATCGACGGCCCAGACGTCGCCGTAATCCTGTGAGCCGCCGCTGCTCGCATCGTTGAGCCCCGGCGACATCGCGCTCGCCGACACGCTCACGCGCGACACCTTCGAGCCGCCGTGCGTGACGTACAGGTAGCTGATGACGCCAGCCTGCGTTTCCGAGTCGGTGCCCATCCGCGCGCCCATGTCGGCAAAACCGTCGGACCCGAGGTCGGCCGCCTCGACCCCGGTGGGCGCCAGCGTGCCGACCACGTAGGACTCAAGCGAAGGGCCGATCTCCGCAGCGTCCACCAGCGCGTAGAGCGTCTGCCCGTCGGCCTCGAGCGCGAGCGGCGCACCGCCCACGGCGAAGGAGAGCAGCTCGCTGGGCGCCTCGCCCGGGAAGAGCCCCCATGCCGCCACCTTGCCGTCGGAAAGGCCCGCGAACAGCGTGCTCGCGCCGCTCGGACCGCCCACTGCCACGCCACCGGAGGCCACCCCCGACACCGGCACGTTCCAGGCATCCCAGGTGGAGGTGTCGAGCACGATGAGCTCGCCGCCGCTGGTGGTGAACGCCACCCAGGCCTCATCCCAGCTCACCGACAGGTCGTCGACCCCGGTGGTGGTCTCGATCCACGCGGCCTCATCGGTGGGCAGCGCGAGCGCCTGCCCCAGCAGCAGCAAGGTGATGCTCATGCGTCGACCCCCGTAGCGACGCCGGCGCCGAGGAGGCGCTCGGCCAGCAGGACTGGAACGGCCGCGCCCGCCCCGGCGAGGTTGTCGGCCGCCAGCCAGAGATGGATGCCATCCCCCGCGGGGTCGGCCCGCACGCCGCCGAAGTAGACCGGCGTGCGCGTCATGACCTTGCGCGGCCGAAGGGAGCGCATGCGCGCCGCGGTGGCCATCCCGAGCGCGGCGCGCAGGGCCGTCTCGGCGGGCTCGGCATCATCCACGCCGCGGATGTGGAGCGCGGCGGTCATCCCGTTGAACACGGGCTGGGTGCACACCTGCACGCCGATGCGGCCGGGGTTGACGCCGAGGAGCTCGGAGACCTCGGCCGCGGCGGCGCGTTCGCGCTCGCTCCACTCGCCCGCATCCACATCCTCGGGGAGGGTGTCGAACGCGATGCCGTCGGGGAAGCGGCGGCGGGGCGGATCCTTGCTGTTGAAGGAGGCCACGACCTGCTCGGAGAACTCCTCGGTGGCGAGCCGCCCGTAGGCGGTGACGGGCAGGTTCACCAGTCCGGTCATGCCCCACGCGCCGAGCGGGAGGAGCGGCGCGAGCGTGGTGGCGAGGAGCCAGCCGATGGCGCCCGGCGTGCGCGCGCCTCCGGCTCGCGAGACCGCGCCCTCATCGATGGGCCGCACATCGGGCAGGCACAGGGGGCCGGCGAACAGGCCCGAGCAGGAGTTGCCCACGTCGATCACCAGGGCGCCGCGCGCCGCGAAGCTCGCCACGGTGCGCTGCGCGAGCGCCGGCGGCAGCGCGCAGAAGACGAGGCTGGCGCCCGAATCGGCCGCCTCCGCGAGGGTGCGCACCGGGAGGGTCTTCCCCCCGAAATCAACGGTTTCGCGCCGCGTGGCCCGCGAGGCGTACACACCCACCTCGCCGGTGGCCAGCGGGCTCCCGGCGAGTCGGGCGAGGAGCGCCTCACCGACGTTTCCCGTAGCCCCCAGAACGGCGATGGACGGACCAGTCATGCCCGGCTTCTATCCCCGCTCCGGGGAGCCGGCGCCCCCGCGGTGGTCGCGAGTTGTCGGTCAGCCCTTGCGGTGGGCGTCGATGATGGCCTGGATGCGCTCCTTGCCCCGCAACTTCATGCGCTTCAGGCGGCCGATCTCGCGGCGCTCGGCCTCCGAGGGGTACCGCAACCCGTCCAGACGGCTGAGGTCACGTTCGTAGCCCTGGTGCCGACCCCACAGGTGCCGCAGCTCGTCGTTGCCGGCGGCCAGACGTTGCACGAGATCGAGTTCATCCGACTCCATGAGTGCTCCTTGGTGGGGAAAGTGTACCAGACCGCTCAGCTCGACGGCCGGGCGTCGGGTTCGCGGAGGTAGAACGGCGCCAGTTCGGATGCCTCCACATCGGGCAGGGAGGCGCACAGGTGCCAGCCGGCGCGCACGAAGGCGTCGGGAGGAAGCACGGGCACGGTGGCGCCCGCGGGCAGGGGCACGAGGTGGGCCCCCTCCCCCAGCACGACGGCCCCAGCCGCCGCGAGCGCGCTCGCGCCTTCGGGGGGGAGGTCCTCTGCCGGCGCTTCGGCCTCGGGCAGCCCGCCTGCCACCCGGAAGCGCTGGACATAGAGCCGCCCCTTCCGCGCATCGATCACCGCGAGCGTGTTCGCGCTCTCCCCGCTCGCCGCCGCCCGCAACGCGAGGCTGGGCACGGCCCGGAGCGGCACCCCGCGCGCGAACGCCAGCCCCAGCGCCTGCGCCACGCCCACGCGCAGGCCGGTGAAGGCCCCCGGGCCGACCACGACCGCCACGCAATCGAGCCCGCCCAGGCAGCCCAGCGCGACTGCGAGCGCGGGCGTGAGCCAGCCATCGGCGCCCGCCACGATGGTGTTCGCACCGGACCACACGCACTCGCCGCCGGCAAACGCGGCCACCGCCACCGTGGGGCCGGCGGTATCGATCAGGATCACTCGCACCGCGCGGGACCCACCGGCGCGGCCACGACCGGCTCCTCCCGCCCGCCGCGCACGCAGCTCTGCACATCCCACACGCTGACGACGAGGAAGAGCGACACGAGCAGCAGCACCCCCACCTGCTGGAGCCGCTCCCGCAGGCGGTACGGCAGCGGACGCCCGCGCACCCACTCCGCGGCGTACATCACGATCTGACCGCCATCGAGCACCGGCACGGGCAGCAGGTTGATCACGCCGAGGCTGATGCTGAGGAGCGCGATCGTTCCGGCCGCGGCGAACAGGCCCGCCTCCGCCGCCGCCTTGGCGGTGGAGAAGATGGCGATGGGGCCGCCGAGGTTCTGGCTCACCGGCGCGCCACCGGACACCATCAACCCGATCTGCTCCACCATCCGACGCGCGTTCTCACCCGTTGCCATCAGGCCCCGGGTGGCCGCCTGGGCAACCCCGTAGGGCCGCGGGATGGTGTCGGGGTACACGAAGCTGCCCATCGGGCTGAAGCCGATGAGCGGGCGAACGCGGTAGCGCCGGTCGTCGTCGACCACCTGAACCACGTCGGGGGTGATCTCGAGCTTGATCACGGAGCCATCGCGCCGGACCACGAAGCCGAGCGGCCGAGCGGGCGCCGCCGCCTCCGCGCGCTCCTCGACGGTGCCGGCCACCGAAGCGGTCACGTCGGCCCAGCGGCGGATGTCGCGGTCGCCGAGGCGGAGGATGCGGTCGCCCACGCGGAGTCCGGCACACTGGGCGGCGGAGGCGCGCCCATCGGGGAGCCGCGCCACGGAGCCAATGCCGAGCGTGCCGTGGGCGATGCCCCACCGCGCCCATGTGTCGTCATCCGCGGGGAAGCGCTCGGGGGCCCAGCTCGGGTCGGCCGCCCATTCGAGCTCCAGCTCCGCCGCCTCGCCGGGCTCGGCACCCTCCTCCGGCGCGGGCGGGGCACGGGAGACCTTCACCGACACCCGCTCCGCCTTGCCCAGCGCCGCCGCCATGGCGTGCCAGGTGGCCACGGGGGCGCCATTGATGGCGAGGATGCGGTCGCCGCTGCGGGCGCCGCCACGCGAGGCGGGGCTCGCCGGGTCGTCCACGACCACGGCCGTATCGAGCGCGCGCGGGTCGAGGCCGAAGTCGCCGAAGCGGTGGGGGTTGGTGGCCTCGGCGACGGGCAAGGCCAGCGTCGTCTCGGCGCCGGCGCGCCGCACGCGGAGCGTGACCGTGTCGGCGTCGGTCTCCTCGAAGGCCTCCGCGACATCCACCCAGGTGCCGGTGGGTGTTTCGCCGACGGCCACGATCTCGTCGCCGGGTTGGGCCCCGGCCGACTCCGCGATGCTGCCCGGCACGATGGCGCCCACCACCGCCTGCCACTGGGGCTCGCCGACCATGAACAGCGCGCTGAAGACGAAGACGGGGAGGACGAGGTTCGTGAGCGGGCCGGCGGCCACGATGAGCAGCCGCTGCCACGCCGGCTTGTGGATGAAGGAGCCCGCGGCGTCGATCCAGTCGTCATCGTCGGAGCCCGCATCGGAGAACGGGTCGGCGCCCACCCAGCGGACGTAGCCACCGATCGGCAGCGCGGAGATGCGGAAGTCCGTCTTGCCCCACCGGAAGCCCACGAGCCGCTGGCCCACGCCCAGGCTGAACACCTTCACCGACACGCCGAAAAGCCGCGCCACCACGTAGTGCCCCGCCTCGTGGATGAGGATCAGGGACCCCACCATCGCGAGCATCGCGAGTACGGGTTTCAACAACGCCAGCACGTCCACGGGGCCTTCCTTGCACACGCCAGCGGCTCGCCGCCGGCGAAGGCGGTCAAGATTCGTTCATCGGAGCGCCAGCCAGGCCCACAGGAGCGGCGCGGTGAAGAGCAGCGAGTCGATCCGGTCGAGGATGCCGCCGTGGCCGGGCATGATCCAGCCGGAGTCCTTCACTCCCCAGGCGCGCTTCAGCATGCTCTCGGCGAGATCACCCACGATGCCGGCCACATCGAGCACCGCGGCGAGCAGCACCGCTTCGAGCACGGTGAACGGGAGCCCGCTCGCGCGGGCTATGGCGGCCGACCCGAACGCGGAGACGACGAGGCCGCCGATGGCACCCTCCACCGTCTTGTTGGGGGAGATGCGCGGGAAGAGCTTGTGCCGGCCGAAGAAGCGACCGGCGAAGTAGGCGCCAGTGTCGCCCAGCCAGGTGGCCGCGAGCAGGAAGGCCATCATCCAGAGGCCATCCTCGCGCGCCCGGATGGGGATGAGCGTGGCGAGGAGGAGCGGCACATACACAAGCCCAGCCACGTTCTTCACGGCCTCATCCCCCGCGCGGCGAACGTCGGGTTCGGCGAACATCGGCACGAGGAAGCCTACGCCCACGATGGCCAGCAGGAGCGCCTCGGGGGGAAGGGCCGAGCCCTTCGCGCCCACCGCCACCCACCAGAAGGCGAGCACGCCCATCGGAATGAGCACGAGGCGGGCGCGCAAGCGCCGGGCGGGAACGCCTTCGCCTTCGCCGGCCACCATGACGGCCCACTCATCCATGCCCACGCCCACCACGAAGGCGACGAGCGCCACTACCCAGCCGCCGCCTTCCCGGAGGATGGGGAGCACGATGGCGAGCCCCACGGCCGCGGCGATGATCCGGTTCCGCATCGTCAGGGCCCCGACCGGAGCTGGGCGCCCGTGGCCCCGAACCGACGCTCGCGCTTGCCGAAAGCCTCGAAGGCGGCTTCGAGCTGCGGGCGGCGGAAGTCGGGCCAGAGCACGTCGGTCACGTACAGCTCGGCGTAGGCGAGCTGCCAGAGCAGGAAGTTGCTGATGCGAAGCTCGCCGCTGGTGCGGATCAACAGGTCGGGATCGGGCAGGCCGGCGGTCTGGAGCTCGCTCGCGAACAGCTTCTCGTCGATCTGCTCGGGCCGGAGCCGGCCGGCGGCCGCCTTCTTCGCGAGGGCCTTCGCCGCATCGACGATCTCCTGACGGGAGCCGTAGGAGAGCGCGAGGGTGAGCACCATGCCGGTGTTGTTCCGGCTCGCGTGGATGAGCTCCTTCAACGCCGCGCGCACCGTGAGCGGCAGCCGATCGGTCTGCCCGATCGTTTGCAGGCGCACGCCGTTCTCCATGATCTCCCTGCGCTCCTGCACGAGGTAGCGCGCGAGCAGCCCCATCAGCGCGCCCACCTCCTCCTCCGGCCGCTTCCAGTTCTCCGTGGAGAAGCTGTAGAGCGTCAGCGCCCTGCAGCCCATCTCGCGACACGCGCGGGTGACCACGCGCACGCTCTCCGCACCCTCCTCATGACCACGCACCCGCGGCCAATCGCGCGACTCGGCCCACCGGCCGTTGCCGTCCATGATGATCGCGACATGGGCTGGTACGGGCATGGGCTCTCCCGACTACACGTCGAGAATCTCCTTCTCCTTGCGCGCGCACACCTCGTCGACCAGCTTCACGTGGGAGTCGGTCTCCGTCTGGAGCTTCTCCAGCGCCTTCTTGAGCTGATCCTCGGTGAGCTCCCCATCGGCCTCGGCCGACTCGAGCAGCTCCTTGTACTCGCGACGCACGCCGCGAACGCGCACCTTCGCATCTTCCGCGTGCTGCTTGACGACCTTCACCAGCTGCTGGCGGCGCTCGCCGGTGAGGGCCGGGATCGGGATGCGGACGATCTGCCCGTCGCTCTGGGGGTTGAAGCCCATTCCGCTCACGGCGATGGCCCGCTCGATGTCCTTGATGGTGCCCTTGTCCCAGGGGTTCACCACGATGAGACGGGCATCGGGCGCGGTGATGCCTCCGAGCTCCTTCATCTGCATCGTGCTGCCGTAGCTTGCGACCTCCACGGGCAGGTGCTCGATCAGCGCCGGCGTGGCGCGACCGGTACGGACCCCCACGAGGTCGCGCTTGAGCTGGTCGATGCCCTTGGCCATGTCGCCAGAGGCGCTCTTCAGGTATTCGTCACTCATGGGGTTCCTCCCGCCGCAGGCGGCGTGGTCACGATGGTGCCCACGGCCTCGCCGCACACCACCCGTTTGATGTTTCCGGGAACGCTGAGATCAAACACGATCATCGGCGTGTTGTTCTCCATCGCGAGCGCGATCGCGGTGGCGTCGGCCACCTTCAACCCGAGCTTGAACGCCTCCATCGGGGCGATCCGCTCGAAGCGCACCGCGTCGGCGAACTTCTTCGGGTCCTTGTCGTAGACCCCATCGACCTTGGTGGCCTTCAGGATCACGTCGGCGCCCATCTCCGCGGCGCGCAGCGCGGCCGCAGAGTCGGTGGAGAAGTAGGGGTTGCCCGTGCCGGCCGCGAAGATGACGACGCGCCCCTTCGCCAGGTGGGCCATGGCCCGCCGGCGGATGTAGGGCTCGCAGACCTGCTCCATGCGCAGCGCGCTGACCACGCGGGTCTTGCACCCGACGGACTCGAGCGCATCCTGCATGGCCAGCGCGTTGATCACCGTGGCCAGCATGCCCATGTAGTCGGCATGGGACCGGTCCATGCCCTTTTCGCTTCCGGAGATGCCGCGGAAGATGTTGCCGCCACCGATGACCAGCCCAAGCTGGACACCGAGACCGGCAACCTCCTTCAGCTCGGCCGCGAGGCGACGAAGGACCCCGGGATCGATCCCAAAGTCCATGTCGCCCGCGAGCATCTCACCAGAAATCTTGAGGAGCACACGAGAGTAGATGGGCTGTTTCGACACGCCCCCGGCTTATCGCGCCGCGGGCAGCTACGCGATGCCCGCCTGCTTCGCGACTTCGGCCGCGAAGTCATCGGCGCGGCGGGTGAGGCCCTCGCCCATGACGAAGCGGGAGAAACGACGCACCTGCACGTTCTCGCCGATGACCGCGGTGAGGTCCTTGACGACCTGATCGACGGTCTTCGAGTCGTCCTTGAACCACTTCTGGTCCAGCAGGCACACCTCTTCGTACCACTTGCTCATGCGACCCACGACGATCTTCTCGGCGATGGCCTGGGGCTTGCCCTCGGCCATGGTCTTCTCGACCTGGACCTGCTTCTCCCGCTCGAAGGCATCGGCGGGAACTTCTTCACGCCGGACGTACTCGGGCTGCGCCGCCACGATGTGCATCGCGATGTCGCGGGCGAGCTGCTTGAAGCTCTCGTTGAGCGCGACGAAGTCGGTCTCGCAGTTGAGCTCCACCATCACGCCGACCTTGCCGCCCGCGTGGATGTAGCACTCGACCAGCCCTTCAGCGGCCGCGCGGCCGGCCTTCTTGGCGGCCGAAGCCATGCCCTTCGCCCGGAGCCAGTCGATCGACTTCTGCACGTCGTCGCCGTTCTCGGAGAGCGCCTTCTTGCAGTCGAGGATGCCAGCGCCGGTGCGCTCGCGGAGCTCCTTGATCTGTTCCATCGTTGCCATGTTGGTCTCCTGATGATTCTTGGGAAATCTTAGGCGTCGGCTTCGGGGGCGGAGCCGCGGCGGACGATCTCCACGCCCGTGTCGCCACCATCGTCGACGTACCGAGCGTGGGTGGACGCTTCGCTGCGGCCGGCGGCCACACCCGCGGCGGCGGCATCGGCGATGGCGCCGGTGAAGAGGCGGATCGACTTGATCGCGTCGTCGTTGCCGGGGATCACGTAGGCGATGCCATCGGGATCACAGTTGGTGTCGCAGAGGGCCACCACGGGGATCTTCAGCTTGTTCGCCTCTTCCACCGCGATGTGCTCCTTCTTCGGGTCGATCACGAAGATCGCGCCGGGGAGGCCCTTGAGGTCCTTGATGCCGCCGAGCGACTTCTCCATCTTCTCGATCTGGCGGCTCAGGGTGAGCGCCTCCTTCTTCGTGAGCGCGTCGAAACGGCCCTCGGTGCGGGACTTGATGAGGAAGTTGAGGCGGTCGATGCTCTTCTTGACGGTTTCCCAGTTGGTCAGGGTGCCGCCGAGCCAGCGCTCGTTGACGTAGAACATGTTCGCGCGCTTCGACTCATCGGCGATGATGTCGCGCGCGGCGCGCTTGGTGCCCACGAAGAGGATCGACTGGCCGCGGGCGGCCAGGGACTGCACGAAGCGGCTCGCATCGAGGAGCTTGGTGGCGGTCTGCTGGATGTCGATGATGTGGACCCCGTTCTTCTGGCCGTAGATGTACGGCTTCATGCGGGGGTGCCAACGGCGGGTCTGGTGACCGAAATGAACGCCGGCGTCGAGGAGATCACGAAGAGAGACAGACATGTTGCTACCTTGGGATTCGTGGTTGGGCGACCGCCGGCGTTGGCACCCGATCGCCCTGGATTGGGCGACACCACGGGGAGCAACGTTGGTCCAGCGTGAACGTCTCCCGACGAGAGCCGGGAGCGGCCCGCGGTTAGCCGATCAGCCGGCCGCGCGCAAGGGCGCTCAGCCGCCCGGGCGCGTCGTGCCCCGGCGGGCGAAGGTCGCGGCGAGCACCTGCAGCCGCTCCAGCTGCTCGTAGGCGCGCTCCAGCCGGGCCGCCACCCGCGGCTCGAGGTCCGGCTCCATCAGGGCCAGCTCGATGTTTCCCATCGCTGCCATCATTGGCTGACTCAAATCGTTCGCCGTCTGCGACGTTGTGTCCAGTACCGCGGCGCGCCGTTCGCTGGCGATGACCTGGGAGGCCGCCTCCTCGAGGCGGCGGTGCAGGTCCAGGAGCTCCCGCTGGTCCTCCACGAGGCCCACGGTGCCCGCGAAGCTGCCGTCGGACCGGGTGAGCACGCGGGCGTGCATGCGCACCGGAACGAGCTCCCCGGAGCGGGTACGAAGCATCACCTCCACAGCGGGCGAGCCCTCTTCACGCGCAGCGGCCATCACCTTTCGCGAGTCGTCCGGCCGGTAGTACACGTCGGTGACATGCACCATCGTCTGGAGCTCGATCATGTTGTAGCCGAGCAGGGCGCAGGCCGCAGGATTGCCGAAGGTCACCCGGCCCTGGGCATCGGCCGCCAGCACACCGTGGACTTCCATGTCCAGCAGGGCGCTGAGGAGCTGTTGCGGGGATGCAGCCACGTAGCGAGTATCCCTCAACCCCGCCGAAACGACCAGCCGGCCAGCGCGGCCGCAACGACCTCCCCGACCGGCACGCCCGCCTGCCGCGCGAGGGCGGCGCACTGCTCGTACTCCGGCGCGCAATGGAGCACCTCGCCGGCGCGGGTGCCGAGCTTCACGTCCACCGGCCCCCACGGCGTCGCCACCGACTCCCAGCTTCGGGCGAGCACTTCGCGCGCCGCCAGGTGCCAACGGTAGCCGAGCGTGCGGCCGTGGCGGAGGAGCGCCTCGCCGACCACGCTCCGCAGCTCCGGCGGCGCCAGCACCGCGACCGACCACCCCGGCCGCCCCTTCTTCATGAGCCCCTGGGCCACGAAAACGTCGATGGCGCCAGCCTCGAACAGCGCCTCGACGAGCGCGGGCACGAGCTCCGGATGGAGGCTGTCCACGTGGGTCTGCAGCTCGGCCACCTCCGCCACGGCGCCGGCCTCGCCCGCCCCGATCACCACGCGCACCACGTTCGGGTGGCTCGCCGGATCCCACGTGCCGGCGCCCACGCCCGACGCGCCCACGCGCATCGCGGGCATCGGACCCGACCGGGCGAGCGCCGCCAGGATGGCCGCCCCCGTGGGCGTGACGGTTTCGCCCTTCACCTCGCGCCCCTCCACGCTCAGCCCGCGGAGCAGCTCGACGGTGGCGGGGGCGGGGAGCGGAATCCAGCCGTGCGCGCCGAGGGTGTGCCCCGTTCCGAGGGGGATCACCCCCACCGTGAGCTCGTCGATGTCCAGCAGCTCCAGCGCCACGCACGCCGCCACCACGTCCACGATCGAGTCCACGGCGCCGACCTCGTGGAACGTGACCTCCTCCGGCGCCATCCCGTGCACGCGCCCCTCGGCTACCGCCAACGCACCGAAGATCGCGATGGCCCTGGCCTTCACCCGGGGGGCCAGCGCGGAGCCTTCCAGGAGCGCCCGGATGTCGACCCAGCGCCGGCTGGCCGCCCGCCAACCCGTGGCGAGCGCGGGCGCGGGGGCGAGGGCGTGGGCGTGATCGTGCCCGCCGTGGCCATGATCGTGCTGGTGGTCGTGCGCGACGGAACCCACCGGGTCATCGAGCTCCACCACGAAGCGCACCGCATGGAAGGGGCCGCGCCAGACGCGCTCCACGCGCGCGGTCCAGCCGGGAACGCCGAGTCGCTCCACCTCGGCGAGGATTGCGGCCACGTCGGCGCCGGCGTCGATGAGCGCGGCCACGAACATGTCGCCGGCGAGCCCGCCGACGGGATCGATCCACGCGCGCTTCACGCGCCGACCCGGGCGCGGTTCACGCGCGAGGCGGCATAGGCGGCGCCGAAGCCGTTGTCGATGTTCACCACGGTCACGCCGGGGGCGCAGCTGTTGAGCATGGCGAGGAGCGCCGCCAGGCCGCCGAACGACGCACCGTAGCCGACACTCGTGGGGACGGCGATCACCGGACAACCCACCAGCCCGCCCACCACCGAAGGGAGGGCGCCATCCATGCCCGCCACCACCACCACGGCATGGCAGGCGCGTAGCTCCTCGGCCCGCGCCATCACCCGATGGAGCCCGGCCACCCCCACGTCGCGCACGCGCAGCACGCCGTTGCCCAGGAGCTCCGCGGTGCGCTCCACTTCGGCGGCCACCGCCTCGTCGCTCGTGCCGGCGCTCACCACCGCGATGCGCCCCACGGGAACAGGCGGCGTGCCGAGCGAGAAGATGCGCGCATCCGACGAGTAGGTGCCGCGATCGCCGAGGCGCTGCCCCACCTCCTCCGCCTTCGCCGCATCCACGCGTGTGGCGAAGGCAAAGCCCCCGGCCGACATGAGGCCATCGAGGGCATCGGCGATGTGCGCCGCCGTCTTCCCTTCGCCGTACACCACCTCGGGCTGGCCGATGCGCTCGGCCCGATCGAGGTCGAGGGTGCTGTGGGGGAGTCGAAGCTCACGATTCATGCCGGCGCCGATAATCGCGCGATACCTTCCCTGCGATGTGGTGGTGGCTCCATTGTGCCCTCGCGGGCGACGTCGGCCTGTACCGGGAGGCGCTCCGGCTGGTGGAGGGGCAGTACCGGTGGCCCGAGCGCATCGACCACGGGCAGATGTTCGAGGCCGCGGCGCTCCGCCTCGAGGGCCGCGTGGAACCGCTGCTCGTGCAGGCCACACCGCAGTCCGCGCACGTGCGTGGGCTCGCGGGTGAGCGGCGGGTGACCTTCGGCGGCGACCTCGCCACGGCCCTGGCCGAGCTGGAGGATGTGGCCCGGGAGGGGTCCGGCGAGCTCGATGCCGATCTCGACCTCCGCGCCGAGCTGCTCAATGGCGCGTTCTCCACCCTCGACCGGTACACCACCGTGCTCGTGGGCGGCGCGTTGGAGCGGTTCGACGAGCGCCTGAGCGGAACCCTCACCGGCATCGGGGTCACGCTGAAGCGCGCCGAAGGGGCGCTGGTGCTCACCGAGGTGTACCCCGACACGCCCGCCGAGCGTGTCGGGCTGCGCGTCGGCGACGTCCTCGTGCGCGTGGATGGCTTCTCCACCGCCGGGATGGTGCCCCGCGATGCCGCGGCGCACATCCGCGGCCCTGAAGGCTCGCGGCTGAGCGTCGAGGTGATGCGCGGCGCCGAGAGCCTGCTCTTCGACGTGGAGCGGGCCGAGGTGAACATCCCGAACGTGGTGGGCCGGGCCGGCCCGAACGGGATCGGCGTCATCCACATCGACCACTTCTCCGAGCGCACGGTCGCCAACCTCGATCGTGTCCTCGCCGAGCTGCGCGGGCAGGGCCTCCTCGACCGCGGGCTCGTCCTCGACCTCCGCGGCAACTCCGGCGGTTCGCTGCGCCAGTCGGCGCGCGCGGCCGACACCTTCGTGGATGCCGGCCGCATCGTCACCACCGAGGTCAGGTCGGGCGGCGAAGTGCCCGGCCTCCTCAAGTTCATCGACGCCCACCCCCACTCCGGCGCCCCGCTGCCCCCCGTGGTCGTGCTCATCGACCACGAAACGGCCTCCGGCGCGGAGATCCTCGCCGGGGCGCTGATGCAGCTCGATCGGGCGCTCGTCATCGGTGAAACCAGCTTCGGCAAGGGCACCGTCCAGACGTTGCACGCGCTCGAAGCCGACCGGCTCAAGCTGAAGATGACGGCCGCCGAGTACGTGCTGGCCAACGACGTGCACGTCAACGAGGTGGGGGTCGTGCCCGACGTGGCGCTCTACCCGGTCAAGCTCGGCGAGAACCCGTTCTGGTATGCGGACGCCACGCGCATCCGGGAGCGGCTCCCCGCCGGCACCCCGCTCCTCTTCTACGCGGATGCAGGCGGGGACGACCCCGACGACGAGGTGCTGCGCTTCGCCGCCTCGCTGCTCGCCGCCGGCAGCAGCACCGACCGGAAGGCCGCCCTCGCGGGCGCGCAGGCGCTCATGCCCACGCTCACGGCCTTGCAAGCCTCGCGCCTCACCGATGCGCTCCGCCGCGCCTCGCTGGATTGGCACGGCGGCGAGGGCTCGCCCGAGCCCACCAACGTG
Organism: uncultured Pseudomonadota bacterium; assembly: GCA_903885375.1. Taxonomy (GTDB): domain Bacteria; phylum Myxococcota_A; class UBA796; order UBA796; family SXON01; genus SXON01. Next base: position 95,215 of record CAISIK010000027.1, on the reverse strand, counting down.
AGCGTCAAGCTAGAGCCCGGCGCCACACCGCGGGCCGGCGAGCGCTTCGAGCTGCGCTTCGCGATCGACAACCGCGGCGCACCGCTCAGCCGCGCGGCCCTGCGCCTCCGGTCGGTGAACCCCGACCTCGACGATCGGGTCGTCCCCATCGGGCGCCTCGATGCGGGCGAACACCGCGTGGTGTCGCTGCCCTTCACGCCTTCGTCGGGCAGCACCGCGCGGGCCGATCGCCTCGTCGGGGTCCTGGAGTGCCAGGGGTGCGAGCCGGGTGCGGCGCTCGACGACATCCTCACCGTGGAGGGCGGCGAGAGCCCGCGGCTGGGCGCCGTCGCCCGATGGGAAGATGGCGCCGTCGTGCTCGAGCTCCGCAACACGGGGACGATGACGCTCACCGACGTGCGCGCCCGCATCCCCTTCGTGGAGATTCCCGGGGTGGAGTTCGCCGCGGTGGCCGACCGCGGCGCCGTGCTCGTGCCCGGCGGCGTGCTCGAGGTGAGGCAGCCGCTCACGCTCGGGACCGGCCACCCCGGCACCCTGCCCCTCGCGGTCGAGGTCGGCGCCGAAGGGTTCAACCGGCTCGTGTCCTGGCCGCTCGAGCTGCCCACCTCGGGGGCCCCGCAGCGCCTGGAGGCGCCCGCGATCACGGTGGCCCCCGTCGCCACGCGCCTTCGTCCGGGCACCGCCACCCTGTCCGTGGCCGTGAAGGACGCCGATGGGCTCGACCACATCGTGGTGCTGGCCGGCTCGGGTCGGGTGGACCGGCGGCGCTGGGAATCGAACGTCGACTGGAAGGAGAAGAAGCTCCTCTACCGCCCGGGTCGCGGCAAGGTGAACCGGTTCTCGGTGGTCGTGCCCGTGGAGGCCGGCAGCAACCGCGTGGTCATCCTCGCGGAGGACAAGTCCGGCCTGCGCTCGCGCGAGGAGGTGTACCTCTTCGGCGAAGGCGCCGCGGTCGCGGACGATGGCGTGGCCTTCGCCGCGCCCTAAGCGCCACTACCAGTCGTAGACGCCGACCGCGACCTGCGCATCGCTCACCAGGGCGACCATGCCGTTGTCCTCGTCGGCCCACACGGCAATCCCGGTGGCCACGTCATCGAACGAGAGGGAAACGTAGGCGAAGCCCGAGGCGTCGTTGCCGATCGCGAGGCGGGCCGTCCCATCGTCGTTCACCCAGCCGATGAGGTAGTTCCCATCCGGCAGGAGGACCGCGTCGGCCGAGAGCGGCACATCGCCCATCTGGCCCACGAGCGCGGAGATGCCGGTGCCGCTGACGTACACCTGCGTGGCGAGCGCGTAGACCTCCAGCGGCGAACTGCCGTCGACCGATTCGTCCACGTCGGCGGCGACCCAGCCCGCCCCGCTCGCCGTGCCGGTGAAGGTGGGGGCAACCGACTGGTCGTCGAAGGTGTAACTGTAGAGGTCGTTGGACCGCGCGGCCACGATCTCAAGATCCGTATCGTACGCGAAGGCGCAGGCCACCGCGCTCGCCACGCCCTCCGATTCGTTCACCTGCACGTCGGCGGCGGTGCTGGTGGCGAGGTCGTTGACGCGCGCGTAGGTCAAGACCCCGTTCGTGCCGCCGTCGCAGCCGACGCCGTGCACGCGCCCCGACGCATCCACGAAGACGTCGGCATCGTCGAACGCGTCGTCGGCCACGTAGTTCGACTGCGCCGTGGCCTGGCCGGACTCGCTCGTGGCCGGCGCGTAGGACTCGAACGCCAACGCGCGGAAGTGGCTGCCCACGCGGCCGATCACGCCGTAGAGCGTGTCATCCACCGCCCGGAACGCGTGGGCGCCGCCCACCTCGAAGTTGGTCGGGTTGGCCGACTTCGCCCAGGCGAACTCGCTGACGAGGCTCGCGTCGTTGGCCACGAGCCCGGCCTCCCAGACCATTGCGAACCCGCTCGCGTACCAGTGGCTGGTGGGCGTGAGCACATCGCCCGCCGCCACCGACAGGTAGATCTGGCCGTCGAGCTCCACGAAAACGGGGGTATGCGCGTCGGTGAAGACGAAGCCCTCCACCGCGTTGAGCTGCAAGCTGTCGCGACCCCCATCACAGTCGCCGTCGATGGCATCGCCGTAGGTCTCGTTGGCGTAGGGACGAGCGTCGGGGTTGGTGTCGTCGCAATCGCCGCCGGGGAGGAGGCCGGTGTTGGCCACACCCTCGGTGACCTGACCGACATCGCCCGAGCGCACGAAGCCGTCGCCGTCCTGGTCGTAGTCGTCGGCGCCGTTGCAAGCGTCGTCCACGCCGTTGTAGTAGGTCTCGACGGCGGCGGGGTTCACGCTGGCGTCGGCGTCGTTGCAGTCGCCACCCGGAATGCCGCCGGCCACGGCGTACCACTCGTCGGGCACGTAGCCGTCGGCATCCGCGTCGTAGTCGTTGTTGCCGCCGCAGTCGGCATCGAGGCCGTCGTACGCCGAGTCGACCACGGCCGGGTTCACGGCGCTGTTGCCGTCATCACAATCGCCGCCCTGCAGGAGGCCGCTCGTGCCGACGTACTTGGTGGCCAGGCCCACGTACTCGTCGGGCACGTAGCCATCGCCGTCCTGATCGTAGTCATCGCCGCCGCCGCAGGAGCTGTCCACACCGTCGTAGGGGATGTCCTTCGCGGCCGGAGAGACCTCGGGCACTTCGTCATCGCAGTCGCCGCCCTTCAGCGTGCCGGAGCCCTTCACCTTCAGCGTGGTGAGCCCCACGAACTCGGCGGGAACGTAGCCGTCGTGGTCCTGATCGTAGTCGTCGTCGCCCGCGCAGTCACTGTCGATGCCGTCGTACCAGATTTCCGGCTCGGCAGTGGACACGCTGGGGTTCGCGTCGTCACAGTCCTCGGCCGCGATCACGCCGTCGCCATCGTCATCCACCTGACCGCGGCGCGCCTCGCGCTGGGCATCGTCGATCCACGTACAGCCCGCCAAGAGGCTGAGCCAGGCTCCAATCGCGATCGTTCGCCGCATGTGCGCTCCCACCCTACCTTAGCACGCCGGTTTGCGTAGATGCAGCAGCCACTCGCGGTTGCCCGCCTTCGCCCCCGGGATCGGGCTCTGCATGTCGCCGAGCACGGCGAGCCCGTTGGCCACCGCGGCCGCCTCCACCGCCGCCAGCGCGCCGAGCTGCAGCGCCTCGTCGCGCACGAGCCCGCCCGGCCCCACGCCCGCGGCCTCCACCTCGAACTGCGGCTTCACCAGCACGACCGCCTCCCCGCCGGGCGCGAGGGCCTTGCATATCGACGGGAGGACGGACGAGAGCGAGATGAAGGACAGGTCACCCACGAGGAGCTCGATGGGCTCGGGGAGGCCGGCGAGATGGCGGACGTTCGTGCGCTCCATCACCACCACGCGCGGGTCGGTGCGCAGCGACCAGGCGAGCTGGCCGTACCCCACGTCGATCGCGTACACCCGGGCGGCGCCGCGCTGCAGGAGGCAGTCGGTGAAGCCCCCGGTGGAGGCGCCGAAGTCGGCGCAGGTCCGCCCGGCGGGGGCCACCCCAAAGCCATCGAGCGCGGCTTCGAGCTTGCGCCCGCCACGCGAAACGTAAGGCGCCGGAGCCACCCGGAGGCGGAGCCGGGCGCCCTCGGCCACCCGCGTGCCCGGCTTGTCCACCACCCGATCATCCACGATCACGTTGCCCGCGCGGATTTCCTGCACCGCCCGTTCCCGGTTGGGGAGCAGGCCACGCCCCACCAGCGCATGGTCGAGGCGCTCGGGCACCTCAGATCGTGCGCTCCACGGCGAACCGGGCCAGTTCGACGAGCCGCTCGGCGGCGGGGAGCTCCTCGGCAGCGCCGCACGCCACGTCGCCGAGGCGACTCGCCTCGGCGGTGGCACCGGCCAGACCGAGCAGCCGCACGAAGGAGGGGGGGCCCTCGGGCGCGGCGTCCTGCTCGGCATCGAGCACATCGTCGGCCACCTGGAAGGCCAGCCCGACGGCCTCTCCGTAGCGAGTGAGGGCTTCCAGTTGCCGTGCATCGGCCCCGGCGGCGAAACCGCCCATCCGAGCGGCGGCGCGGATGAGCGCGCCGGTCTTCCGGGCGTGGAGGCGCGTCAGCGACACGACATCCTGCGACCCGCCAGCGATGTCGAGCACCTGCCCGCCCACCATGCCGACCGCCCCTGCGGCCGCCGCGAGCTCACGAACCATGGCCGGTGACTCCGCGATGACCGCGAAACCCTCGGTGAGGAGCGCATCGCCCACGAGGATTGCCATGGCCTCGCCGTACACCTTGTGCACGGTGGGGCGGCCGCGCCGGAGGTCGTCGTCGTCCATCGCGGGGAGGTCGTCGTGCACGAGCGAGTAGGTGTGCACCAGCTCCAGCGCCAGCGCCGCCGGGAGCGCGCGCCGCGGATCGGCGCCGAGCGCACCGGCGGCGGCGAACGCCAGGAGCGGACGGATGCGCTTGCCGCCGGTCTGCAGGGGGTAGCGCAGCGCCTCGCGGAAACCGGGGTCGGCATCCTCGAAGCGACCGAACAGCGCAGCCTCGAAATCCGGCACGAGCCCGGCCGCCCAGGCGGCCAACGAAGGAGTCATGGTTTGGCCTGCTCTGCCGCCACCGTGGCGAGGTGGCGGCGCACCTCGTCGGCGACCGCGTTGTCGGGGAAACGCCGGTTCACCGCCTCCAGCCGCTCCTTGACGGCCGCGACTGCCGCCACACGCGCGGGCCCGGCCGGGAGCTGCACCGCCCGGATGAAGTCGGCCGCAGCGGCCTCACGCTCCGCCTTCGCCCACCCATCCGCGCACCGCTTCCGCAGGGCGGCAACGGACGCATCCTCGCCCGCCATCGGCGAACCGAGCGCCGAGAGGGCTTCCTCCCAACGCCCCGCGGCCGCGGCGGCCTCCACGGCGGCCATCGGTCCCGCGCTGCGCACGGCCTCGTCCACCAGCTCCTCCTCCACCACCGGCGCCTCCACGGGGTCGATCACGCCCTCGGGAGCGGGGATGGTCTGCTCCGACGAACGCTCCTCGATGGCGAGGGCCCGCTCGGCGTACTGCAGGACACGCGCCCGCAGCGCGGGATCGCCGCTCGCCGCGCCGAGCACGAGCTCGCGCAGCTCCACGAGGCGGTCGCGGACATCAACCGACGATGTGGCCGCGAGCAGGGCATCCAGACGGCCGAGGAGACCCGACACATCGACCGCCGGCGCCGCGGCGGGGGGAGCCACGAGCAGGGACGTGTCGGGAGGCCGGTGGTACGGCATCACGGTGCACGCGGCGAGCAGGAGCATCAGCACGCGCGGGTGCTAACCGACGCAACCGGCCTGTTCCGCAGGATTTCTGCAACGAAGCGTACCCGCGGGCCTAGTCGGGGAGGAGCAGGTCGTGGCCCACCAGGTCGTCGAGGGTCGGCTCCTCGTCGACGGCGGGCGCCACCGAAGGGTCCACGCCCTCGTCGGGCGCCGGCGGCCCGTACTCGGCGTCGTTCGGCAGGACGAGCGCGCCCGAGGGCGACGCTTCCGGCACCGCCGCGGCCCCCTCCACCGGCAGCGTCGCGCCGCGGATGATGCGCTCGGGCAGCTGCCCCGGCGGACGCAGCGCCGTGAGCGCCGCGCCATCGAAGCCGGCGCCATCGGGGGCGTCCACGCGCACGAGCCCCTCGGGAACCCCGTACTCGGCGAGTCCCGGCGAGCCGAGCAGCCCGGCCGCAGCCATGCCGCGCACGGTGTCGAGCCAGGCAGGCAGCGCCCCGCTCGCCCCCTGCACCCGGAGACGCCCCCGCCGCATCGACGTGTTGTCGTCGTAGCCGACGTAGGCCGCCACCGTGAACGCCTGGCCCCAAACGGCCACGCCGCCGCTCTGGACCGGCGCGAAGCCGATGAACGCGGCGTTGCGGTAGTCGTTGGTGGTGCCCGTCTTGCCGGCGAGCGGCCAGCCGGTGAGGCCCTCTGGCGAAGCGGCGCGGCGGCCCGTGCCGTGGAGGACGGCATTGCGCAGGATGTCGCCGACCATCGCGCCCGGGCGGGGGTCCACGTCGCCCACCGGCGCGGGCCGCATCCGGAAGAGGATGTTCCCGCCCGCGTCGCGGATTTCGGCGATGAGCGCGGTCGGCTCGCTGTTCTCGGGCAGGAGGAAGGCGGTGCGCAACCCCGTGACCGAGCCCGCCCCGAAGCCCTCGGACACGAACTTCGGCGCGCCGCGGCCCAGCATGGTCTGGTAGGCGCCGGCCATCTCCGCGAGGGAGACGTCGGCCGCGCCGAGGGGGAGGGTGAGGTTCTCGGGGAGAGGCGCCTCGACGCCGGCCTCGCGGGCGGCGCGGGCGAACGTCCGGACGCCGACGAGGGCCCGCCAATCCGGGTGGGCGAGGAGCGTTTCGGGGTCCCAGGGGTCGCTGTCGGCGAGCTGGGCCGCCCGCACGTCGAGGGCCACGCGCAGGAGCCGCAGCGTGCCGAGGTGGAGCCGCCCGTCGATGAGCAGGTCGTCGCGACCCTCCTCGGCGAGCGAACCCCCGACGTCGGTCCCCGTGGCCAGGGCGAGTGCTTCCGCGGGGACGGGCTCGAAGCCGGCGGGCGCGCGTCCGCAGGCGAGGGCCTGCGAAACGGGCTCCCACTGCAAGGCCGAGAGCGGGCCGACGAGGCAGGCGGACGCACGCTCCTCGAGCGAGAGGAAGGTGTTCTCCAGCGCGATGAGGCGCGACTCGCGCTCGGCCGAGCCCTGGGTGCGCTCCACCCGCGCGCGCTCCGCGCTGGCGCCGTACCCGTAGAGCAGCGAGCGCACGGCGAGCGCATCCTCCGGGTGGCGCGAGCTGGCGAGCTGCGCGATGACGTCGGCGCGGGCGCGGATGAACGCGTACTCGGAGAAGCGCTCCGGACTGGAGCGAAGCGCCGCTTCGTCCCGCATGCGTACGCCGAAGTCGGCGGGCGTCTCCCCGTCGCGCGGCCACAGGTCCACCTCGCGGGCGAGGCGGCGGAGCGTGTCGTCGTCCACCCGATCGACGAGGTGGTAGAGCAGCCAGACGGTGGCGAGGTTCTCCGACCGCGCGCCGGTGGCCGTCATCGACAGGAAGGGGTCGGAGGGGTGGTCGGCGCGGGGGTAGTACCAGACGTCGCGGAAGGGGAAGACGCTGCGCCGGTTGTCGAGGATGTCGGTGGGAAGCCAGCCCAGCTCCATCGCGCTGAGGAACAGGAGCGGCTTCCAAGTGCTGCCGAATTGGCGATTGGCGCCGGTCACCCGGTTGAGGTTCCGGTTGTCGTTGCCGCCGACCATCGCGCGGATCTCGCCGTCCTGGAGCACGAGCACCGCCCCCTGCAGCTTCGGCCGGAGCTCGAGGTCGCAGCCCACGCCTGCCGGTCGCACGCTCACCAGCACGAAACGGGCGGGCGTGAGCCCGGCCGCCACCTTCGCCGGCGTGTCCCCTACTGCCTTCGCGATGCGCTCCACTCCTGCGGCGTCGACGACACAGGGCCGGCCGCCCACGTCCACCTGCACCTCCTTGTCCGAGGCGGAGACGACGCGCGCTTCGTAGAAGGTCGAAGCCCGCAACGCCGCTTCCGGCGAAGCCTCGACCTGGGTGAGCTCGGGGAGGAGCAGCGCCGAGACGCCCGGACGCTCCAGCTCGCCGCCCAGCTCGGTGAGGTGGTGCCAAAGCCCGTAGGTGGCGGCGCGTTCGGCACGTTCATCGACCGTGGTGACGATGCGGAGGCCGGCGGTGGAGGGGTTGTCGATCCCAGCCCGCTCGAAGAGCTCCACGAACTCCGGCTCCTCGAGGCGCCGCTGCACCTCGTCGAGGACAACGCTCCGGTCGTACCGGAAGGCGCCCCGCCGGAAGCGGAGCGGCTCGGCGGCGATGGCCTCGCGCCGCCCTTCGGGGAGGTATCCGGTGCTCACCATCCGCCGGAGCACGTAGGAGGTGCGCGCCTCCGCGGCCTCGCGGGCCACCGCACGGCGCTCCTCCGTCTGCCCGATGAAGGGGTTGTACCGGCTGGGCGCTTTCACCATGCCGGCGATGAACGCGCACTCCTTGGTGGTGAGCCGATCGGGCGTCTTGTCGAAGAAGTACCGGGCGGCGATGCCGATGCCCCGGCCGTTGGCGCTCACATGGAACTGGTTGGCGTAGAACTCGAGGATGTCTTCCTTGGAGAAATGCGCTTCGAGGCGCAACGCATCCACGAGCTCCACGGCCTTCGCGCGCAAGGACCGATCCGGTCGGTAGAAGAGGTTCTTGGCGGTCTGCTGCGTGAGGGTCGACCCGCCGGCCACCACCGAGCCCGCCTGGATGTTCTGGCCGATCGCGCGGATCACATGCTTCGGATCCACGCCCGGGTGCGTCCAGAAGCTCCCGTCCTCCGACGCCACGATGGCCCCGACCCAGTCCGCCGGCAGCTCGGCGTAGGGCACGTAGCTGCGGTGCTCCTGGTCGAAGAAGACGCCCATCGGCGTGACGCCGTCGCGGTAGTAGACCGGCGACTCTTGCGCGATGATCGCGAGCACGTGGGCCCGGTCGAACTCGGGGCCGGGCTCCATCACCACGTACTTCCGATACGCCCACGCCCCCACGAGGCCGCCCACGACGGAGAGCACGAGCGAGAGCCAGGCCAGCCGCTTGAGGAACCGTTTCACGAGGAGGTCTCCGAGAGCAGGGCGAGGGCCCGGCGGTAGCTGCGTTCGGGCGTGAACGCTTCGGCCGCCCGACGGCAGGCCGGGCCGAGGTCGGGGGTGACCCGCGCGAACGCCGCGCGGAACTCCTCCACCGCCTCGCACACCATCCAGGGCTCGGGAACGACCTCGCTGGCGCCATTGGCGCGGGTGGTGAGGGCGGGGATGCCGCAGGCGAGGGCCTCGAGGCACACGTTGGCGAAGGGGTCGTACCGCGTCGGGAGGATCATCACGTCGGCAGCCTGCAAGAACCGTTCCGGGTCGCGCCGGCTTCCCAGGAATCGCACCGACGGCGGAGCCGGCACCGGCGGATCACCGCCGACAACCCAGAGCGTCCACCCCGCCGGCAGCGCGGCGATGGCCACGTCGAGGCCCTTGCGGACGAACCCGTTGCCCACGAAGATGGCCACCCGCCCATCGGCGCCGAGCTCCTCCCGAACGGCCCGGCGAACCTCCGGATCGGGCCGGAACCGCTGGAGGTCCACCCCGTTGTAGATGACCTCCACGCGAGGGGCGCCATGGTCGCTACGCAGGCCGGCAGCTCCGAGCTCGCTGTTGGCGATGCACACCCGCGCCGAACGCACGGCCAGGCGGTCGAGGAGACTGTCGAGCCAGTCGCCCGGGGAGAGCCAACGGCGGATCGGATGGGCGCGGCGCAGGTAGTCCACATGCGAGCCGCCGCCGGCCCGGTAGACCGTGTGGCCCCAGTGGCGACCGAGCCCGAGAATGCCGTCGTAGCGCTCACTTCGCAGCGCCCGGAAGACCGAGAGCGCCAGGCTGAGCGCCTTGACCGGCCGCCACATCGGGAGGTGCACGAAGCGGACCCCGGGCTCGGCGCGCAGGTCCTCCCGGACCTCGTTGCAGAGGACCGTGACCTCGTGCCCCTGACCGACGAGGAAACGCGCGAGGCCCACGAGGTACCTCTCGGTGCCTCCATTGGTGGTGAACCGGCGGTGGACGAGCGCGAACTTCACGCGGCGCGCCTATCGCGCGGGGACACCGGCCGGACCGGTACGCTACGTTCCGTGGCATGGATGCTATCGAGGCGAGATTCAGCCGTGACTACGCGCAGGCCCGCGAGCGCTTCCGGGCCGCGACCGCCGGCATGGAGTCCGGGCACTTCCCCGTGGACGACGACCACTCCATCGACTGGGCCTGGGCCGGGCCACCCGACGCCCGGCGCGTGCTCCTCTACACGAGCGGGCTGCACGGCGTGGAGGGCTTCGGCGGCGGCGCGGCCCAGCTCGAAGCGCTGACCCTGGAGCGGGGCGAGGAGGCCATCCTCTACGTGCACGCGCTCAACCCGTGGGGCTGGGCCAACCTGCGGCGGGTGAACGAGGCGAACGTCGACCTCAACCGCAACTTCCATCCCCCCGGCGGGTGGCAGGGCGTCGATCCCGCCTATCGGGCGCTCGACACGCTCCTGAACCCGCGCACGCCCCCCGGAGGACCGGAGTTCTTCTGGCTCGATGTGGCCTGGTCGGTGCTGCGTCATGGGTACGGCGCCCTGAAGAACGCCGTGGTGAGCGGCCAGTACGAGTTCGAGAAGGGGCTGTTCTACGGTGGGCGCGAGCTGCAACCGGGGCCCGCGCAGCTCCTGCCGTTCCTGGAGAGCCGGCTTCGTGATCGCGAGCGGGTGGTGCACGTGGACTGGCACAGCGCGCTCGGTGCGTACGGCGGCCGCACGCTGCTCCTCGAAGGAAAGGTCGCGCCCGGCGACCTGGCCCGCGTGCGCACCGCGATGGGCGAGGACGTGCGCTCCTGGGACCCCTCGGACCCACAGGGTTACCTCATCCGCGGCGGCCTGACCGGCGCCCTGCTGGAGCGCCTCCCCGGCGTTCGGTACGACGGGTTCACCTGCGAGTTCGGCACGCTCGGCAACCTCGGGGTGCTCGCCCGGCTGCGCGCCGAGAACCGCCTCCACCACTGGGGGGAGCCGCGCCTCGACCACCCCGCGAAGCTGGGCATGCGCGAGGCCTTCGCGCCGCTGGATCCGGCATGGCAGGCGCGCGTTATCGTGCATGCCCGCGAGCTCCACGCCGCCTGTCGCCGCCTGTTGCACACGTGAGCCCTTGCCGCCGGCGCCTCCGGGCCTTAGACCGGCGGCGCCGGCGACGTAGCCAAGTGGCCTAAGGCAATGGTTTGCAAAACCATCATTCGGCGGTTCAACTCCGCCCGTCGCCTCCATCTTCTTCCGGCGCTCCTCCTCGCGTGTAGCGACCCGCCGGACCCCCCACCCGTGAGCACGTCGAGTTCCACGGCGAGGTGGGTCCTGTGGCGGTCCGACGAGGAGCCCGTCGAACACCCCGTGGCCGTCTTCGTCGACGAACCCGGCGGCCCGGTGGACCGCATCGCGGGAAACTCCGACGTGACCACGTTCCTCAACGATCGGTTCCACCCCGTCTTCCATCGGGACGACCCGGCGCAGCCCCGCGGAACCGTGCAGTTCCTGAGCGCCGACGGCTGCGCACTCACCCCGGCCCTCACCCCGGCCGATGCGCACGAATTCATCGAGGCTGCCAACGTCGTCGTCGTCCGGGCAGAAAGCGTGGGGCGGCACGCGTCGCGGTTCACGCGCGCGTGCGCCGCGCCGGGTCGATCGAATTAGACGGCCCCGGCCCAGGAGGCACGATGCTGGCTCAGGCGATGCTGAACTTCGCACTTCTCGGCGCGGGCTGGGTGCTCTGGCTGCTGGTGGGGATGTCCGCGATGTGCGTGGCCATCGGCGTGGAGCGGATCGTGTACATGATGGTCAACCGCACCCCCGCCGCCCGCTTCGAGGCGGCCGTGGGCCGGTACCTCGGCGGCGGCGAGCGGGGTGAGCTGGAAACCACCCTCGGTTCGCTCGGCGGCATCGAGTCGCGCGTGGTCCTCGCGGGGCTCCGGGCGCGGGCGAGCGCGGCTTCCCGCTACGCCATGCAGGGCACGCTGCTGTTCGAGAAGCTTCGGTTGGAGCGCGGCCTCATCGCGATCGGCACCGTGGCCTCCACGGCCGCGTTCATCGGCCTCTTCGGCACCGTGCTGGGCATCATCCAGGCCTTCCACGACCTCTCGCTCACCTCGGAAGAAGGCGCCAAGACCGTGATGTCCGGCATCTCGGAGGCGCTGGTGGCCACCGCGGTGGCGCTCATGGTCGCGATCCCCTCCGTCGTGCTCTACAACGTGCTGACGCGGATGGTGCGGGCGCAGGTGGGCCGCATCGAGAGCCTCGCGGACCTCGTGGTCGCCCGCATGCGCGCGGAAGGGGAGTAGGCGTGGCTGGCGCCCGGCTGGGGGGTGACGACGAGGGGATGACGGAGATCAACATCCTCCCGCTGGTCGACATCATCCTCGTCGTGCTCATCATCTTCATGGTGACCACCTCGTACATCGTGTCCCCCTCCATCAAGGTGAACCTCCCCGACGCCGCCACCGGCGATGCCACCGCGCCCTCGTCGCTCGCGATCTCGGTGCTCGAGGACGGCAGCCTCCTGCTCGATGGCGCGCCCGTCACCGAAGCGGGCCTCCGCGAGGCGGTGCGAACCGCGAAGGCCGGCAGCAAGGAGGTCATCTGCCTCATTGCGGGAGACATGAACGCCCGCCACGGCGCAGTGACCCACGTGATCGACGTGGTGAAGCAGGAGGGCGTGGCGAAGTTCGCGATCAATATCGACCCGATCCCCGGCAGCCCCGCCCCATGACGGCCACCGGGACCACCGGCTCGCTCTCGCCGTTCGGCGAGTCGCGCAGCGAACGATTGTGGATCGTCCCGCTCGGCATCCTCGCGTCCGTGGTGTTCCACGCGGTAGCCGCCACCGCGATCCTCGCGCAACCGGTTCGGGAGTCGAAGCCGCCCGAGTGGGTGGAGATGGTGGTCACCACCCCGCCTCCGCCCGCGCCGCCGCCACCTCCGCCGCCCCCGCCGGTGGAGGCCCCGAAGCCCACACCGAAGCCGAAGGCGGTGAAGTTCGCGGACATCCCTCCGCCCGAGCCGGTCCCCGAGAAAGCGCCGCCGCCCGAACCGGCCGCGCGGCCGATCCGGCGCGCAACCCAGGGCCTCTCCGCCAACTCCTACGCGCCCGGCTCGGGTACGGGGCTCGATGCGCGCGCGGGCAACTCCACGCGTGTCGCCGCCGCCGGGCCCGGCATGAGCATCGAGGAGGCCACAGGCCCGCGCACGTTCGCGAGCGTCACGACGCCCCCGAAGAGCCGGATGCGCCCCATGATGGACGTGCCGGAGGAGGCCCAGAAGGCCGGCGTCGAAGGAGAGATCAAGGTGAGCCTCGACATCGACCCCGCGGGCAGCGTGTCCGCCGTGCGCGTCGTGGGCGACCTCGGCTACGGCACCGGCGAGGCGTGCGCAGCAGCGTGGCGCAAGGCGAAGTTCGTGCCCGGGAACCAGGATGGCACGCCCGTGGCCGTCACGGGCGTACCCCAGGTCTGCACGGTGAGGATCGAACAATGAGCGCGTGGTTCCTGCTGCTTGCCGCCCACGCGGCGCTCGCCGACACCCCTGCGCCCGCTCCGCCGCCAGCCGAGGCGGAGCTGCCGCCTTTGGTCGTCGAACCAACCCTGCTGGAGTTCGTCCAGGCGCCCTACCCCGCCGCCGCGACCGCCGAGCGGCGCGAGGGGTCCGTGCGCCTCCTCATCGAGATCGATGAGGCCGGGCTCGTCACCCGCGTCGAGGTGCTCGAAGCGGCCGGCTTCGGCTTCGATGAAGCGGCGGTCGAGGCCGCGCGCGCCTTCCGGTTCACGCCCGCGCAAGACGCCACCGGGCCCGTGCCCGTGGCGATCGAATTCGCCTACGGTTTCGTGCTCGACAGCGCCAGGGTGGAAGGCGCCACACCCGACGCAGCCGCGGCCGCCGAGCCCGGCGAGGCCCCCATCACGCTCGAAGGAACCATCGTGGAGATGGGCACCCGGCGGCCGATGGCCGACCACCTGCTCCGGATCGACAGCCTGAACCTCGAAACGCAGACCGACGCCGAAGGGCGCTGGTCCTTCCGGGGCCTCCCGCCGGGCAGCTACACCGTGCGGGCCGTGCATCCCGGCTACGACACGCTCGATAAGACGGTCGAGGTGGTGGCGGGGTCGGTGACCAGCGCGCGGCTGTGGGTGCGCAACCAGAGCTATGCCGACCCGGGCATCCTCGGCAGCTACCGCCGGGAAACCGACGACGTGACCCGCCGCACCATCTCGATGGACGAAGCGCGGCGCATCCCCGGCACCTTCGGCGACCCCATCCGGGTCGTGCAGAACCTCCCGGGAGCGGCCCGCGCCCCGCTGGGCTCGGGCCTGCTCATCATCCGCGGCTCCAACCCCGAGGACAGTCGCGTCTACGTGGATGGCATGTTCATCCCGTACATCTACCACCTCGGCGGGTTCGAGTCGGTCATCAATCCCGACCTCGTGCAGAGCGTGGACTACCTGCCCGGCGGGTACGGCCCGCACTACGGCCGGAGTACGGGCGGCACGGTGGATGCCACCACGCGCACTTCGTTCCCCGAGCGCAACGAGCTCCGCTGGTCGACCGACGCGCTGGACTCCGGCGGCGTCTGGTTGGGAAGCCTCGGCAAGGAGCACGAGCACGGCGTGGGCGTGGCCGCGCGGGCTTCGTACATCGACCTCCTCCTCCCCGCCTTCCTCGCCGACGATGGCTTCTCGGTGGTGCCGCGGTGGTGGGACTTCCAGGCCAAGTACCAGTATCAGGGCAAGCGGCCCGACAAGTTCTCGGTGCTCGCCTTCGGGTTCCGCGACTCCCTGCTCGTCTCCACCCCCACCGGCTACGCCCAGGGCACCGACGCCGACACGCAGGGCGACATCGCCACCGAATACAGCACGTACCGGGTCGGCGCCACGTGGGACCGCGCCTGGGGCAACCACTGGTCGGCGCGCGTGGCCCCGAGCTTCGGCACGGACGAGGCCGCGCTCGACGTGGGCAACTCCTTCCGGCTCATCCAGACCAAGTACACCGCAGAGGTGCGGGGCGAGGTCCGCTACGAACACGACGAGCACCTCGCCGTCGTCAGCGGGATCGACGCCATCTTCGGCTGGGCCGACTTCGCCATCGAGCTCCCCTTCAACCCGGCTTCGTTCGCCGAGATCGATCCGCTGGCGGAGCGCGAGCCCTACACGCTCAGCGGCACGGCCACCGGCTGGGGCCCCGACCCGTGGCTGCGCGCCACCTGGAAGCCGCTCGCCGACCCCGACAAGCTCGCGCTCAACGGCGGCGTCCGCCTGATGTACGTCATCCTCCCCGACGAGAACGAGGTGCTGGCGGCCGACCCGCGGTTCTCCTTCCGATGGCAGGCGGCCGAGAAGACCGCGCTCAAGGGCTCCACCGGGCTCTACCACCAGCCGCCGCAGCCGTTCCAGTCCTACCGACCCGACGACAAGCCGGCCGCGGTCGGTGCCGAGCAGAGCTGGTCGAGCAGCGTGGGCGTCGAGCAGGGCATCGGGCCCGCCGTGAAGGTCGAGCTCGAGGGGTTCTACAAGGACCTCACCGACCTGATCGTCAGCAACAGCAACTTCGGCAGCCTCGACGACAGCTACTTCGTGAACACCGGCGTCGGGCGCGCCTACGGCATGGAGCTCATCGTCCGGCACGAGCCCGTCGGCAACTTCTTCGGCTGGGTCAGCTACACGCTGAGCCGATCCGAGCGTCAGGACCGCCCCGGGGAGGACTGGTACCTCTTCGACTACGACCAGACGCACATCCTCACCGCGGTGGGCAGCTACAAGCTCCCCTACGATCTGAGCATCGGCGCCAAGGTGCAGTACACCACCGGGAACCCGAGCACGCCGTACTCCCTGGGGGTCTACGACGTCGACCAGGACACCTACTCGGCCTTCCCCACAGGCGCCTACAACAGCGAGCGCCTCCCGCCCTTCTGGGCCGTGTCGGCACGATTTGACAAGCTGTTCACCTTCAAGGCATGGCAGCTCCTCCTCTACGTCGACCTGATCAATGCACTTCACGGCGAGAATCCAGAGTTCGAACAGTACAATTACGACTACACCGAAAAGACCTACTTCAAGGGCCTGCCCTTCATCCCCAGCCCGGGTTTCGAAGCCAAGGTGGAGTTCTAATGCTGATTATCCAGATACTCTCCGCGTGTGACAGCGCGTCGATGGCCGAGTCGTGGCAGATCGATCGCCTCCGGGTGCTCGCCGTGGCCGCCACCCCGGCGGAACCGCGCCCCGGCGACGTCGTGACCTTCGATGCCCTCATCCTCTCTCCCGCGAAGGCGCTGGGCGGCAGTGCGTGGTTCGTGTGCAGCGCCGAAGCGAGCTCCGACTACGGCTGCGAGATCGATCCGGCCCTGCTCGGCAGCGGCGACCCCGAGGACATGGACCTGGAAGCGCTTCAGGCGGCCGGATTCATCGGCTACCTCCCCGCCATTCCGCCCGCCTGGATCGTGCCGGACGACTTCCTCGACGCCCTGCCGGAGGCTGACCGTCTCGAAGGCACCTTCGCGATGACCTACATCACGGCCTTCCCGGAGCTCACCGAGGGGCAGGAGCTGGCGGAGGACGACGTGGAGATCGCCTACAAGCGAGTGCCGGTCTCGCTTGCGACGACGCCAAACCACAATCCGGTGGTTGCCGGCTGGAAGGTGGATGGCTTCGAGATCGAGGATGGTGCCACGGTCCGCCTCGATCGCGGGCAGGCCTACACCGTGGAGTGCGTGCTCGCCGAAGACGCGGTGGAAACCTACACGTTCCGGAACGAGAGCGGGGAGGAGGAGGAGCGCACGGAGGAGCCCTACCTCTCCTGGTACCTGCAGGAGGGTACATTCGACCAAACGAATACGCTCCACCCCTTCGACAGCGTGGTGTACTTCGCTCCCGACGACCCCACCCTCGATGCGCAAGCGATCTGGGTGGTGGTGCGGGATCGCCGCGGCGGGATGGGTTGGGCCACGCTGAACCTGACCTTCTCCGAGAGCGAGCCCTGAGCGACCGCTAGCGGCCCTGGGCCGGCTCCGCCAAGCGCGCTACCACCGTGAAGGGCGAGGACCGCACGAAGTCGAGCGTCTGGCAGGCCGCAACGGGGAAGGTTCGGCCTGCAACGCAGCCCACGCCGAAGGTGACCGCAGCCCGGTACGTACCCACGGGTGGCGACGGCACGGACAGCACCAACGCTCCCTCCACCTGCGTGGCCACGAGGCTGGCGGAGCAGGTCTTCCGGGCCACCGCCACCCAGCGATCGCCCTCCTGCTGTTCCAGCTCGACGGGCGCACAGCCATCCAGCCAGGACACCCCTTCGAGCGTGTAGGTGAAGCTCACGGGATCGCCCGGAGCCACCGGAGCGGTGGGCCCCACGAGCGCCGCTTCGCCCGCCAGTGCCCGCGCCAGCAGCAGCAGCAACATCATCGCCCCCCTCACCTGCCCACCTACCTAACCAGCCGTTCCGTGCTATGGTGCGGCGCCCTCGGATCCCACCCGGGGCAAGTTGGACAGCGGAGTGCTGGAATGAAGCCTGCAGGTCGCCTTCTCGGACCCATCTCGCGCCTTCTCGGTGGTGCGGCCGCCCTTGCCATCATGGCAACGGGGTTGCTCACGCCGGATGTGGCGTTCGCTCGCGAAAAGAACTCCGCCGAGGTAGCCCTCGGCGAATTCAACGGGAAGAAGCCCATTCCGGATCCAATCCGGAACCGCTTCTTCCTGAAGACGAACCGGTTCGAATTCGCGCCCGCCCTCGGGTACGTGCCGAACAACTCCTTCGCCGACGTGTACGTGGGTGGGGCCTTCCTCGCCTACCACTTCAGCGAGCGGTTCGCGGTCGAGGCCGCCTTCATGTACTCGCCGAACAGCGGCGTTTCCGGCGTGAAGGGGCTCACCCGCACCTTGTTGGACATCGCCTACCAGGGCGATCCCAAGACGAAGTTCCAGCAGCCGATCGATCGGCTCCAGATGGCCGCCGCCTTCAGCGCGCGCTGGGCGCCTGTCTACGGCAAGATCAACCTCATCGGTGAAGGCGTCGTGAACTTCGACGTGTACGGCACCGGCGGCGTCGGCCTCCTCGCCATCAGCAAGGACGTGGCCACGATCTCCGAGGACTACCGCTCGGGCAACTCCGACGACCCGGTGTACGTCGAGCCGCAGCCCAGCACGCAGTTCAGCCCCGCCGTGAACCTCGGTGCCGGCATCAATGTGTTCCTCTCGCCGAGCATCGCCCTGAAGATCGACGCGCGAACGCTGGTGTTCATCGGCCCCGAGGCCGACTACATCGTCGGCGACGTGGACCCCACCACCGGACAGCCGCAGGTCCTCAACAACGAGGTCCAGACGGCGTTCATCACCACCGGCGGCATCAGCATCTTCATTCCGAAGATGAAGCCCCGCATCTTCAACTTCTGAGCGGCCAGGACACCCGATGCTGAGCATTGCCCTTTCCCTCGCCATCGCTCCGATGGCCCTGGCCGACGAAGTCGACGCCGGGCTCGCGGTCGACTCCGGCTCCCCGAGCCTCGCCGTCGAAGCCGTGGCGCAGGATGAAGAAGAAGACGAAGACTCGGTGAAGGCCGAGCGCGAAGCCGTGAAGTCCGGCAAGGTCGAATCGGCCAAGAAGGTCGAGGAACCGAAGCGCAAGCGCAAGGTCATCAAGACCATCCAGCCGAAGACCTTCATGAAGCTGCACCGCTACGAGATCGGCCCGTCGCTCGGCTTCGTCGCCAACGATCCCTTCCTCAACCGGTACATCCTCGGGGCGGTCTTCGACTACCACGCCACCGAGATCTTCGCGATCGAGGCCACCGCCGCCTACAGCCCTGTCCTCGGTCAGGGCGGCTGCGATGACCCCGACTGGAAGCCGCTGTCCTGCCAGCTCCTCGAGAAGAACAGCGTGTCGCCCGACATCTCGCGGCTCACCGCGCACGGCTCCGTCGGCCTGCAGTTCGCCCCGATCTACGGCAAGGTTGCCGCCGGCAACAGCATCATCGCGTTCGACGTGTACGGCACCGTCGGGCTCGGCATCACCGCCACGGAAGACGACATCGTCGCCCTCCAGGCCGAAGATGAGCCACCGGATGGTCCTGCGCACCGCACGGCCAGCCAGGTGCACCCCACCACGGTCATGGGCGGCGGCGCCCGCATCGCCTTCAGCGAGTCAGTGGCCCTCCGGGCCGAGGTGAAGTCGATGACCTACATCGAAACCGTCAAGTCCACGACCCTGGAGATGAAGAACAACCTCATCGTCCAGACGAACGTTTCCTTCTTCTTCCCGGGGATGAAGTAGATGTCTCCGCTCCTCCTGCTCACCCTCGCGGCGCCGGCCCACGCGCTGACCTGCGATGAAGTGATGAACATGGTCAACGTGAACGTTCCCGAGAGCATCGTGGTGCAGACCATCGAAGGCTCGGGCGAGTCGTTCACGGCCGACTTCGTGCGCTGCCTCACCAACGAGGGCGCGCCCGATCCCGTGGTGGCTGCGGTCAAGAAGATGATCGCCGCGAACTCCGCCCCGAAGGATGCCCCGGCCGAGCCCGCCGACGACGAGGAGCTTCCCGCGCCCAAGTCGAAGAAGGCCGCCTCGCGCGACTCCTTCGAGAAGGACACCAGCGTGGGCAAGGACTCCTCCCGCAAGGAGCTCTCCGACAAGGACAGCGACGAAGAGGCCGGCAAGGACCCGGAGAAGCTCGACGACGCCATCCGCCAGTACAAGGCGAAGAAGCCGCTCTCGGCCAGTCTCGCCCTGCACGACCTCCTCAAGGACAACACGTACCCCGAGAAGGAGAGCAAGATCCTCTACTACATGGGGATGTCGCTCTACGACCTCAAGATGTACCACTCGGCGCAGTACTACTTCATCGAAGTGCTGAAGAAGGGTACGGGGAATCCCTACTTCAAGTACGCGCTCCCGAAGCTGGTGGCGATCTACAAGTACACGGGCGATGTCACCGACCTCGAGAAGGTCGTCGAGAAGATCTCGCCCGAGGATTACCCCCGGTCGGCCCGGAACCAGCTCTACTACCTCCTCGGCCTGCAGTACTACGAGGCGGATCGACTCTCCGACGCCAAGAAGATGCTCCAGCAGGTGAGCGAGAAGTCCGACCTCTACACCCGCGCCACCTACCTGGTGGGCGTCATCGACAACAAGCAGGGCAAGCTCAAGTCGGCGGTGCGGTCGTTCTCCGAAGTGGCCAAGACCAAGGTCGACGCGCCCACGCTCCAGGAGCTCGAAGCCCTCGACAAGCTCCGCGAGCTCGCGGTGCTCAACATCGCACGCATCTACTACGGCATCGCGCAGTACGATCAGGCCAAGGAGTACTACTCCCAGGTCCCGCGCGACAGCGTCTACTGGGCCGAAGCGCAGTTCGAAATGGCGTGGACGCTGTTCATGCTCAGCGACCTCAACTACACCCTCGGCGAGGTCCTCACCGTCGAGAGCCCGTACTACGCCGACAACGAGTTCATCCCGGAAGCCACGGTGCTCCGCGCGCTGACCTACTTCAACCTCTGCCAGTTCGACGACGTCGAGCGCACGCTGAAGGAGTTCGAAGCCACGTACGTGCCGATCCACCAGGAGCTGAAGGACACGCTGAAGACGTACTCCTCGGAGGAAGGCCGCAAGCTCTCCGATCAGGCCTACGAGCGCTACTTCGAAAGCAAGGGCGAAACCCTGCTGCCGAAGTCCCTCTTCCTCCGCTTGCTCCGCGACCAGGAGCTGGCCGGCCTCGTCCAGCACCTCGCGCTGCTCGACACGGAAGAGCAGCTGATCCTCTCGCAGAAGTCGCAGTGGAAGACCGCGGTGGGCGAAGAGACGATGAAGATCATCGCCGAAAGCCGGGAGCGCCTGAAGAAGCGCGCCGGCCGCGCCCTTCTCCGCAACATGGTCACGGTCACCAAGCAGATGAGCGAGCTCATCGGCCAGGCCCAGATCATCCAGTTCGAAGTCGTGGATGCTCGCCGTGCGGACTACACGTACAGCATGCAGAACATCGACCTGAAGGACACCGCGAAGAGCCAGGACACCGACTTCGCCACTTCACCCCGCTTCATCTACTGGCCGTTCAACGGCGAGTATTGGAAGGATGAGCTGGGTTGGTACCACTACACCGAACAGGCAAAGTGCAAGTAGCTCGGCTCTCCGAGAACCTTCACTCGCCCCCCAATGTCTGACGCCGACGCGACCCGGAGTCGTCGATGATGTTCCGATTCAAGTTCCTTCGTTCCAACCTGCTCCTCGCCCTGGCGGTCATCCCGCTGGCGGGCTCGCTCGTCGCGCCCGACCAGGCCATGGCCCAGGACCGCGGTGCCCGCGGCGATCGCCGCGTGCTCAAGGCCACCGACGCCAGCGCCCGTGATGCCGCGCAGAAGGAGTTCGAGGAGAAGGCCCACGCGGCGCGCATGGAGTCCATCGAGCGCCTGAAGCAGCTGCTGAAGGACTCGGTGCTCGAGGGTGACCAGAAGGCCGAGATGCTGCTCCGCCTCGCCGACCTCTTCTTCGAAGAGGGCCGCTTCCTGTACCAGGGCGAGATGGAGGCCTACAGCGCCGAGTTCGACAAGTGCTTCAACACCCCGAAGTGCGAGCCCGACAAGATTCCGCAGGATCACGCGGCCTCCGCCTCCTGGCAGGAGCGCAGCATCAAGCTGTATCGCCAGATCCTCCAGAACTACCCGCAGTTCCAGCGTGCCGACGAGGCCACCTTCTACCTGGGCCAGGCGCTCAACGAGATCGCCAACGCCACGGGTGATGCCAAGCGTCGCGATGAGAGCAACCTCGAGCTCACCCGGTTGGTGAAGACCTACCAGGACAGCCGCTTCATCCCCGATGCCTACCTGCTCATCGGCGAGTACTACTTCGACAAGAACGAAGCGATGAAGGCGCTCACCGCGTACCAGCGCGCCGCCTCCTTCCGCGACTTCGAGAAGTACGCCTTCGCGAACTACAAGCTCGCGTGGTGCTGGTACAACGTCGGCGAGTACGGCAAGGCCATCGACACGATGAAGACCGTGGTCGACTACTCGACGAAGCAGGCGAACACCAAGGGCAACATCCAGCTCCAGGATGAAGCGCTCAAGGACCTCGTCCGCTTCTTTGCCGACGCCGGCAACCTCGACGAAGCCTACGAGTACTTCGGCAAGCTCGGCCGCCCCGAACTCGTACGCGACATGCTCAAGCGGCTCGCCGCCACCTACTTCGAGCAGGGCAAGTTCGAGCAGGCCATCCAGACCTACCGCCGGCTCATCACCGAGCAGCCGACGGCGCCGACAGCCCCCGAGTACCAGAACGAAATCATCCAGTGCCTCACCAAGATGGGCAAGAAGGAGGACACGATCGCGGAGATCGACCGCCTCCGCACCCAGTACGGCAAGTCGAGCTCCTGGGCGCGCGCCAACGCGAGCAACACCGAGTCGATCAAGTCCGCGCAGGAGCTCATCGAGAAGAGCCTGCGTACGGTGGCCACCAACTACCAGATCGAGGGCAACAAGCTCACGGGCGAGGCCCAGAAGCGCGTGCGTGCCCTCGCCGAAGGCGCGTACGCCACGTACCTCGAGGAGTTCCCCGACTCGAAGTACAGCTACGACATGCGGCACGACTATGGCGAGCTGCTCTACAAGCTGAAGAAGTTCGACGTCGCCTACGACCAGTACATGAAGGTCGTCGCGATGGACCCGAAGGGCAAGCACTCCAAGTTCTGCGCCGAATCCGCGATCTTCGCGGCCGACGAGTTCGTGAAGAAGGACAAGAAGTCCGACGGCCCCGGCTCCGGCACCGAGCCGATCGAGCTCACCGACTGGGAGAAGAAGCTGCTCACGGCGCTCGACCAGTTCGCCAAGCTGTACCCGGATGATGCCAAGGTCCGGAGCATCATCTACAAGTCCGCGTACCTGTTGTACAACAACAACCAGTTCAAGGACGCGTCCGACCGGTTCCGCATCGTCATCGGGATGGACCCGAAGTCGAAGGAAGCCGAGCAGGCCGCGAACCTCATCCTCGACAGCTTCACGCTCGTCGAGGACTGGCCCAACCTGAAGGAGGTCAGCAAGGCCTTCTACGATCAGGACGGCCTTGGCTCCGACGGCTTCAAGAAGGAGGTCTTCGGCATCTACGAGAACTCCTCGCTCAAGCTCATCGAGGTCGGCTTCAAGAAGTCGAACGACAAGGCCAAGGGCGCGGCGGACTACTGGGCGTTCTACAAGGAATTCCCGAAGTCGCAGAACGCCGACCTCGCGTTGAACAACGCGAGCGTGTACTACCACGACCTCGGCCGCACCCGCGATGCCATGAAGGTTCGCCACGAGATCGTGGAGAACTTCCCCAAGTCCAAGTACTACAAGGACCAGGTGGCCGCGCTCGGGTTCGACTACGAGTCCACCGCCGACTTCACGCACGCCGCCGAATGGTACGAGCGCCTGTACTCCATGGACCAGGCGCACCCTGGCTCGAAGGACGCCATCTTCTCCGCGGCGCTGTTCCGCGGCGCGATGGGCCAGTGGGAGCAGTCGATTGGCGACTACCAGAAGTACATGGGCACCTACAAGACCGAGCCCAACATCAACGGTGTGCAGCTCGAAATCGCCAAGATCTACGAAGCCAACGGCAAGTACGCCGAGGCCAGCAAGGTCTACATGGGCGTGTTCTCGGTGGCGACCGGCCGCCCGGTCAAGGGCGCCCCGCCCCCCGTGCAGTACACGTTCGACGAGATGATGTTCGCGCGGCTCCGCTACGGGCTGATGATGGACAAGATCGGCATGGCGCCGAAGCTCACGCAGCACTGGAAGGACGGCGTGACCTTCTACGAGGGGCAGAAGGCGGCCGGCGCCAGTGGCGAAGTGGCCACCGAAGCCTACGCGCAGATGCTCTTCGCGCTCTCCGAGCCGGAGTATGCCGCCTACATGGCCATGAAGGTGAGCGGCCCCGGCGACAAGAAGCTGCCGCAGAAGCAGGTCGACAAGCTCCTGCTCGAGCAGCTCAAGAACAAGGTGAAGGCCTTCAGCGCACTGGAAGCGACCTACAACAAGATCATCTCCTCCGGCGCGGGCAAGTGGGGTACCGCCTCGCTCGTCCGCCTTGGGCACGCCTCGGAAGACCTCGCGTCGACCCTGCTCAACTCGTACATTCCGACCTACCTCACCGAGGACCAGAAGGAAATCTACCGGATGGCGCTGGAAGACAAGGCCTACCCGGCCACCCAGAAGGCCGCGACCTTCTACAGCGCGGCCCTCACCAAGGCGTACGAGCTCTCGCTGTACGACGAGAGCACTGCAGAAGCCACGCGTCGTCTCGGCGTGCTGGCGCCGGATGAGTACCCTGGCCTCTTCGAGACCATCCCTTCGCCGCGCTTCTCCGCGCCCTCGGCCAAGACCGCCTCCTTCGAAAAAGAGCCCTAAGCCATGCTCCGAATCCTCCTCATCGCGCTCGTCCTCACTGGCTGTGGCGAGAAGAAGCCCCTCGAGACCGACCCCAACGCCGCGGCGCAGGTCGATCCCAAGGCCGAATTCGCCGCCGGCGTGAAGCTCCTCGGGGGAGCCGGCGGTACCGCCGACTACGCCGGCGCGCTCGCCCGGTTCGAGGCCGCCACCACCGCCGACGGTTCCTACACCAAGGCGTGGTTCAACGCTGGTTATGCCGCCGAACGCACGGGCGACCTTGCCAAGGCAGAGACCTACTACCGCAAGGCCGTCGAGCTGCAGCCCGACTTCTCGGCCGCGGTGTTCAACCTCGGCGGGGCGCTGGTCGCCAACGGCAAGGCGGCCGAGGGCGCCACGGCGTTGAAGGCCTACGTCGATGCCCACCCCGACGACATCGAAGCCCGCAACAACCTGGTGGATGCCTACACCTCCGCCAAGATGTACGACGAGGCGGTGGCCGAAGCGCAGGAAGTGCTGGCGCGCGACCCGAAGAACGTCGGCGCCTACCGCAACCTCTCCCGCGCCTACTACGCCAAGGGCGACTACGGCATGAGCACGCTGGCCGCGGAAAAGGCCCGCACGCTGAACGATGCCGACGCGGGTATCTACAACAACATGGGCGTGACCCACCTCGCCCAGCACAACGAATCCGCTGCCATCGAGCAGTTCCGCACGGCGCTGAAGGTGGATCCCTCCAACCTCGAGGCGAACCTCAACCTCGGGTACGTGGCGCTCAACTCGGGCGACTACCCGCTCGCGCGCACCTGCTTCGAGCCGATCGCCAAGCAGTACCCCGCCAACGTCGACATCCAGATGGGCTACGCCATCGCGCTGCGCGGCGAGAAGGAGTACGACGAGTCCGAGAAGATCTACGACTCCCTGCTCAAGCGCGACCCGACGAACCGCACGCTGACCACCAACGCGGTCATGCTGCACATGCACTACACGAAGAAGTTCACCAAGGCCGCAGGCATCCTGGACACCTTCGTGACCACCAGCGCCGGCACGATCTCTCCCACCGACGACATCTTCAAGCTGAAGGACGAGATCAAGTCCCTCGAAGAGGCGGAGAAGAAGCGCAAAGCCGAGATCGAGCGCAAGCGCATCGAGGCCGAGGAGCGCGCCAAGCGTGATGCCGAGCGCCTCGCCGCGATGGATGTCACCATCAAGTCGATGGAAGCCGACATCGCGAAGTACGGGGAGTGCCTCGCGACCAGCCCCTCCGGCGTCATGGACCTCGTGCCCATGGTCATCGAGCAGGCGAAGCCGGTCATCGCGGAGAAGGACCTCGCGATGGTGGCCGACATGACCACCTTCGTGGATGATGCCAAGGCGCAGCTCGCCGAGGCCGTGGCCGCGTGCGCCACTGCCACCCCGGCCCCCGCGCCGGCCCCCGAGCCCACCCCGGCTCCGGCTCCCGCTCCCGAACCGGCTCCCGCCCCGGCTCCCGCCCCGGGCTAGCCCGATCGCCGCACACGCAAGTTTGACGGGAACCAAACCGTTGCCCTATTGTCCAACTGCTCGCCGTCGGGAACAATCCCGCCTCACGGAGTCGCCCATGGTCAAGTTCACCTCCCGCACCATCCTCGTTGCCCTTCTCGCCGGGTTCGGCGCCTCCGCGGCGCTCGCCCAGGATGAAGAGGGCGGAGGGGAAACGAAGGTCGTCTACAAGACCAAGACCGAAATCGACTTCGAAGGGCTGGATGTGAACGGTGAGCTGGTCAAACCCCAGAGCGCCCTCGTCCTCGACCGCAAGAAGGCTCAGTTCAACCCGCTGATCAAGCTCCGCGCTGACTTCAACGAAGAGATGGAACAGTCGGTCGACGAAGTCAAGTAGCAAACCACCCCACCCCAGGAGCCCGTCGCGAGACGCCCGGCTCCGAGGACGAAACATGGCCGGCAGCAGCTCACTTTCCCTCACGTTCGACATCTACAACGGCGATCAGCTTCTCCGGCGGGAAGAGCTTCGCAACGAGAGCGTCACCATCGGCAAGGGTCCGGCGGCGATGCTTCGTGTCGAAGCCTCCGCGCTGCAGGACCTGCACGCCGTGCTCAACGTGAACGAGGACGGCTCCGTTCAGCTGCTCGACCTCGTGGGCGACCAGAGCACCAAGGTCAACGGCGAATCCGTCAGCAACGTGGTGCTCCGCTCCGGCGACACCATCAGCATCGGCGACATCCGCATCACCGTGACGATCCCCGAGGCCGTCGAGGCCGCCGGTGAGAGCGCCTCCGCGCTCAGCGCCGCGGGCGAGGATGCGGGCGATGACCACACCAGCCCCGGCGAGTCGCTCCCCGTCTCGGAAGACGACGAGGGCCCCGTGGAAGACGTGATGGCCTTCGTGATGCGCGCCAGCGCCTCCGCGAACGACGCCGCCGCCGACAAGTCGCGCGGGCGGATGCTCGAAGTGGCGCAGGTCTTCGGCGATTCCGTGGTCGACGTGCGGCACTTCCGCGGCCAGGCCGTGACCCTCGGCTCCGGCGTGAAGTCGAGCTTCTTCGGCGATGCGTGGGAGTCCGCGTTCTTCGTCCCCTCGGACATGCTCCCCAGCCGGAACTTCCAGCTGTTCAGCAACGCCGGCGGCCGCTGGACCGCGCGCGTCTCCGACAAGTGGGCCGGCTTCGTGGATGTGGGCGAGACCCGCAAGACCTTCGCCGAGATGCTGGCCGATGGCTCGGCCAAGCGTGATGGCGGCGAGCTCTTCAGCATCGACATCGGCGAAGACACCCGCCTCGTGGTCGACCTGGGCACCACCATCTTCGTGGCCCACCTCGTCTACCCGGGCAAGCTCGCCCCCAAGGGCGCCTCCCAGATCGACTGGCCCATCGTCGGCATCGTGGCCTTCATGGGCTTCATCACCGCCGCGATGACCTTCGCCTACATGTTCCTTCCCCCGCCCCCGAAGGGCTCCAACAACGGTCTCGACGACCACATGGTGGAGCTGCTCCTGCAGAAGCAGGAGGAGGAGAAGAAGGACAACAAGAAGGAGGACAAGAACCCTGACGCCGGCGAAGGCGCCAAGGCGAAGAAGGAAGAGGGCAAGGTCGGCAAGAAAGACGCCAAGATGGACAAGGCCAAGGGCGAAAAGGTCCAGATGCAGAAGCAGCAGCTGGACAAGGAGATCGCGGAGAACGCCGGCGTGCTGGGCTCGCTGCGCGATGACTCCGCCCTCGACCAGGCTCTCGGCGCCACCGGCATGAACGCCGACACCATGAGCGGCATCGGCGGCCTCATCGGCGCCAAGGGCACCCAGATGGGCTCCGGCGGTCTCGGCGGTCGCGGCTCCGGCCTCGGCGGCGGCGGCACGGCGGATGGCCTCGGCGGTCTCGGCACCAAGGGTCGTGGGTCGGGCGCCAGCGGCTACGGCTCCGGCGGCGGCAACTTCGGCAAGAAGGGCGAAGGCGGCATCGGCGCCCCCGGTGGCGACCCGATCATCCTCGGCGCGCTCGACAAGTCGCTCATCGACGCCGTCATCAAGCGCAACATGAACCAGATCCGCTACTGCTACCAGCGGGAGCTCACCAAGAACCCCGCGCTCGGCGGCAAGATCACGGTGAAGTTCGTCATCGCCAAGGATGGCACCGTGTCCTCGGCCACGACCAAGGCCTCTACCATGGGTAGCCCCGCTGTGGAAGGCTGCATCAACGGTCGCTTCATGCGCTTCCAGTTCCCCGAACCGAAGGGCGGCGGCATCGTCATCGTCAGCTATCCCTTCATCTTCTCGCCGGGTTAGCCCCACCTGTGCTAAAACCTGCCGCGCTGAGGTCGTACTGATGATCGTCGCTCCGTTGCTTGCCCTCGTCCTGCCCGTTGCAGTCGCCGCGGAGCCGGCCCTGCCCCAGCCCTGGCTCGTCGCCGTGGGCTCCGATGATGCCGTCGCCTCCGATGAAGAAGAGGAGTCCGACGAGGAGGAGGACACGCCGAAGAAGAAGAAGGCGCGCCCGGAAGACGAGCGCACCATCCGCGAAATCGTGCGTGGTTTCTACGCCCGCGCCAACATGGGCGCGGGGGCCTACCTGCTGAACTTCGGCAACAAGGGTAACGGTTCGGCGGTCAGCGCCGGAACGGTGGTCGGCCTGAGCTTCGGGCAGGACTTCGTCGACAACGAAAAGCAGTCGATGGCTTGGGAAGTCGGGTTCGTCCAGGGCATCCACAACGGCCTCGCGTGGGAGCTTCAGGGCGGCCTGTGCGACTTCAACGGTGGCGCCGCGGGCGGCTACCCCTGCACCGAGGGCGACCTTCGCACCTACTCGCTGCAGGCCGCCTACGAGTTCAGCGCCTACCCGATCCGTCGGGTGGGCATCGGCTTCCGCGCGGGCGGCGGTGCGCTGTACAGCCCCCACCTCGTGGAGTCCACGGGGTACACCGAGGATGTCATCCCCGCCTTCGGCGCGGATCCCGGCATCCAGGGCAGCATCCACCCCTACGGCTTCGCCGGCCCCACGCTCGAGTACTACACCAAGCTCTCCCACTTCTCGGTGGGCATCGATGCCGACGTGTTCTACGCCGTCGGTTGGGACCTCGGGCTCAACGCTTCGGCGTCGTTGAAGTACACTTTCTGAGCCGGTACGCTATACTTCGGCGGTGATGATCCCCCTCCTCCTCGGCTGCATCGGACTCCAGCCCATTCCCCAGGCTGGGGGCGGCAGCACGAACCAAACGGTCAATGGCGTCACGCTGAACGCCACTTCGATCGACTTCGGCGAGCTCGACGTGGGCGACATCGGCGAAGAAGCGCTGGTGCTCACCAACACCTCCGGGAAGCTGGTGCATGCCACCGCCTCGGTGAGCGGAGAGTTCTTCGGCGTGAACTCCACGGGCCTCGACCTCGAGAACGAAACCGAAACGGTGCTCACGCTCTCCTACGAGCCCACGGAGGCCGGTGAGCACGCCGGCGCCATCGAGCTGACCCTCGGCAAGGAAACGGCCACCGTCGAGCTCCTCGGGCGCGCGGCGGGCGAAGGCGAGGACACGGGTGGCGGCTCCACCTCCGGCGCGGAGCTCTCCACCGATCAGCCCTCGCTGGCCTTCGGCAAGCTCGACCTCTACGCCAGCGCGATGAAGCAGCTCGTCGTCACCAACACGGGCACCGAGGCGCTCACTGTCAGCGCGGCCTCAAGCGGCGATACGGCCTTCGTCCTCGGGGGCAACCTCACCCCCCCGCGCACGCTCGATCCGGGCGAGTACCGCGTGATCGAGGTCACGTTCACGCCCACCGCGCAGAAGTCGTACTCCACGAACCTGGTGATCGAGTCCGACGATCCGGGCTCGCCCACGACCCGCATCGCGCTCACCGGCGAAGGCATCGACAGTTGCGACGTGTGCTCGCCGCTCATCGAGGTCGATACCGGCAGCAGCAGCGACTACGCCATCACCGACTTCTTCAGCATCGATGGGGCCGACGATGGCCGCACCATCACCGTGGGCAACGATGGTGACGAGGACCTCGTGGTGAGCGACGTTTCGGTGGAGAACGACATCATCGCCACCTGCGGCACCTTCTCCCTCTCGGGGTGGACCGGCTCCAAAACCGTGGCTCCCGGAAAGACGACGTCGTTCAAGGTCACCTACCGGGGGGATGCGAACTCCACCTGCGTCGACCTCTCCATCAAGGACCTCGACAACAACGTGCTGCACATCATCAGCAACGACCCCGTCGAGGATGACTACGTCATCGAGCTCCAGGGCAGCTCGCTCGACATCTTCTGAGCGACCTTGCGCGCCGCCCCCCAGGGCAATAGTCGCCCGGCGCGCCCGCATATCGCGGCCGTACAACCCGTACGACGGCACGATCCGTCCAATGCGAGGCTCCCATGGCGAATGAAATTCTCGGTTTGATCGGCAAGAAGATTGGCATGACCCAGGTGTTCGACAAGAACGCCGCGTCGCGCGGGGTCACCATCATCGAGCTGACCCCCAACACCGTCCTGCAGGTCAAGACCGCCACCACCAAGGATGGCTACAACGCCGTTCAGGTCGCCTGGGGCACCAAGAAGGACTCGCGCGCCACCCGCGCCGAGCTCGGCCACTTCAAGAAGGCGGGCGCCAGCACCGCCGCCGTGGTGCGTGAGTTCCGCGTCACCGCGGAAGTCGTCGCCGGCCTCGAGGTGGGCAAGCAGCTCGTGCTCGCCGACTTCTTCAAGGAAGGCCAGCGCGTCGATGTGCAGGGCGTCAGCAAGGGCAAGGGCTTCGCCGGCGTCATGAAGCGGCACAACTTCAGCGGCTTCAAGGCCTCGCACGGTGTGCACGAGTACTACCGCCACGGCGGTTCCATCGGTACCCGCCTCACCCCCGGCATGACCTTCAAGGGCAAGAAGATGCCCGGTCACATGGGCGATGCGAAGCTCACCGTGCAGAACCTGTACGTAGAGCAGGTCGACGTGGAGCGCAACCTGCTCTACGTGCGCGGTGGCGTGCCCGGGGCCGATGGCGCCGTGGTGGCCGTGCGCGCTGCCGTCAAGAAGTAGGCGAGGCCCCGAGGGGGCGTCGGGCAACGCGCGTGCGCCCCACCTCGGGGTGGGCGCGCGCCGCTGCGCGTTGCATCCCCCCCGTGATGCGCTTCCGATGGACGACGGACGATTCCTCGTGTAGACGGCGGCATGCGCATCCTCCACGCCTTCGTCGTCGTCAGTGCCCTCTCCACCCTCGCCTGTACAGGCCTCCTCGGTGAGGGGGAGGACACGGCGGTCACCGGAGGCGACACCGGCGGAAGCACCGGCCCCGAGGATGGTGTGCACCAGACCTCGAGCTGCGCAGACTACCTCGCCTGCCTCGAGGAGGCCGACCCCGACGAGTACGACGATGTGAAGGGCAAGTACGGCGAGAGCGGCAGCTGCTGGGAGTCCACGCGCGAGAAGATGCAGGACTGCGATGCGGAGTGCGAGACGGCGTACAACGACCTGATCGAGTCCGAAGGCAGCGGCGTGTGCGACTCCCCCGAGGACACCGGCGACACGGGCGGGGGCGGCGGCGGCGGCTGCGCGCTCGATGCAGGGAACTACGGCTCGGAGTGGCAGGTGTACGAGGACAGCTGCGCGATCGAGGACTACCTCCCCACCAACATCGTGGTGGAGTGCAGCGGTCAGAACATGACCATCACGATGGAGCTGCTGGGGATTCCTCTCCCCTGCACGAGCGACGGCCGTGACTTCACGTGCGAGGAGTCAGGGGACTTCTACGTGGGCATTGCCGGGCGCGCCTCCTCCGATGGCACCTCGGCCGACACCAGTGTTCAGTTGGACGCGGGCTGCTACACCCTGGCCGACGTCTACCTCTACAAGGACTGAACACCCCGATTGCGCCGCGATCCGCGGCAGGGCCGGCCCGAAGAGCAACGGGGCGAACGCGGATCGCCCCCAAGCCCTCCCCCTCAATCCAGCGCGAGCCGCCGCAGGTTCGGCGCCACCGCGAACGGCGCAGCCGTGGCGGCACGGACCTCCTCCACCGAGAGGTCCTCCGCGATCTCGGTGAGCGTGAGCCCGCCCTCGAAGGTGAACACCCCGTAGTCGGTGATGAGCAGGTCCACGCAGCCCACCCCGGTGAGCGGCAGGTTGCACGCGGCAAGCAGCTTGGGCTCGCCCCTGGCGGTGTGCTCCATGGTGACCACCACACGGCGCGCGCCCGACACGAGGTCCATCGCGCCGCCCATGCCCTTCACCATCTTGCCGGGGATCATCCAGTTGGCGAGATCGCCCCCTGCGCTCACCTGCATGGCGCCGAGGATGGTGAGGTGGATGTGGCCGCCGCGGATCATCGCGAAGCTGTCGGCGCTGGAGAAGAAGCTCGCGCCGGGGAGGGCCGTCACGGTCTGCTTGCCGGCGTTGATGAGGTCGGGGTCGACGTCGGCTTCGAGCGGGAAGGGGCCCATGCCGCAGAGGCCGTTCTCGCTGTGGAGCACGATGTCCACCCCCGGGGGGATGTGGTTCGCCACGAGCGTGGGAATGCCGATGCCGAGGTTCACGTAGTAGCCGTCGCGCAGCTCTTCGGCGGCGCGCTTCACGATGCCATCGCGGGTCATGGGCATGGTCAGGCCTCCCGGGTGGTGCGGCGCTCGATGCGCTTCTGGTAGTCGTGGCCGCGGATGACCCGCTGCACGAAGATGCCGGGGGTGTGCACGGCGTCGGGGTGGATTTCGCCGTCTTCCACGAGCTCCTCGACCTCCGCGACCGTGATCCGACCCGCCGTGGCCATCATCGGGTTGAAGTTGCGGGCGGTGTGGCGGTACACGAGGTTGCCTTGGCGATCGGCCTTCCAGGCCTTCACGAACGCGAAGTCGGCGACGAGCGCGCGCTCCATCACGTAGCTACGGCCATCGAACTCGCGGGTTTCTTTCCCCTCCGCCACCACGGTGCCGAAGCCGGTGGGGGTGAAGAAGGCGGGGATGCCCGCGCCGCCGGCCCGGACGCGCTCGGCGAGGGTGCCCTGGGGGCAGAGCTCCACCTCCAGCTCGCCCGACAGGTACTGCCGCTCGAACTCCTTGTTCTCGCCTACGTAGCTGCTGATCATCTTCCGGATCTGCCGGCTCTGGAGGAGCGGACCGAGACCCCAGTCATCAACGCCGCAGTTGTTGGAGATGACGGTGAGCCCGCGCGTGCCCCGCTCGCGCAGCGCCATGATGAGGTTCTCCGGGATGCCGCAGAGGCCGAAGCCGCCGGCCATGAGCACCGCACCATCCGGAATGTCCGCGATCGCCGCGGCTGCCGACTCGAAGACCTTGTTCATGCCTCACTCCATCCGGTAGTTGGGGCTTTCCTTGGTGATGATCACGTCGTGAACGTGGCTCTCGCGGAGGCCGGAGGCGGTCATCCGCACGAACTTCGCCTTTTCCTTCATCTCCGGGATGGAGGCGCAGCCGGTGTAGCCCATGCTCGCCCGCAGGCCGCCGATGAGCTGGTGGACGGTGTCGGACACCGGACCCTTGTAGGGCACCCGGCCCACGATGCCCTCGGGCACGAGCTTGCGGGTGAGGGCTTCGGGGTCGCCTGCGTCGTCCTGGAAGTACCGGTCGGAGCTGCCGGCCTGCATGGCCTCCACGCTGCCCATGCCGCGGTAGCTCTTGTAGGAGCGGCCCTGGTAGAGCACGACCTCGCCGGGCGCTTCATCCGTGCCGGCAAAGAGCGAGCCGGCCATGATCACGTCGGCGCCGGCGGCGATGGCCTTGCCCACGTCGCCCGAGAACTTGATGCCCCCGTCGGCGATGATCGGGATGCCGCTGCGGCTCGCGGCCCGCGCGCTGTCGGCGATGGCGGTGAGCTGCGGAACACCCACGCCCGCCACCACGCGCGTGGTGCAGATGCTGCCGGGCCCGATGCCGACTTTCACGGCGTCGGCACCGGCGTCGATGCAGGCGAGGGTGGCGTCGTAGGTGGCCACGTTGCCCACGATGATCTGGAGGTCGGGCCAGAGGCGGCGCACCTCGCGCGCGGCCCGCAGCACCCCTTCGCTGTGGCCATGGGCCGTGTCGATCACGATCACATCCACCCCGGCTTCCACCAGCGCGGCGATGCGGATGTCGCGGTCGGCGCCCACGCCCACTGCGGCACCGCAGCAGAGGCGCCCGCGCGCGTCGCGCACGGCGAGGGGGTGGGTGGTGGTGGCCTCCACGTCCTTGAAGGTGATGAGCCCCCGCAGGTTCTGGTGCTCATCCACCACGAGGAGCTTCTCGACCCGGTGCTCCTGCATCAGATCGCGGGCGCGCTCGAGGCCGGTGCCCGGCGGGCACGTGATGAGGTGCTCCGACGTCATCGCGTTGCGCACGGGCTGGTCGAGGTTGCGCTCGTAGCGCAGGTCGCGGTTGGTGAGGATGCCCACCACGCGCGGTCCTTCCACGATCGGGAGCCCGTTCACGCCGTTCTCGCGCATCAACGCGCGCGCGTGCCGGAGCGTGGTGTCGGGGCCGACGGTGATCGGGTCGAGGATGACGCCGGTCATCGCCTTCTTGACCTTGCGGACCTCGCCGGCCTGGGCGGCCGGGCTCATGTTCTTGTGGAGCACCCCCATGCCGCCGAGTCGGGCCATCCCGATGGCCATCTCGGCCTGGGTGACGGTGTCCATCGCGGCGCTGAGCACCGGGACGTTCAGCCGAAGCCGGCGGGTGAGCGACGACGAAACATCGGCATCGCGGGGGAGGAGGGTCGAGTGTCCCGGCTGGAGCAGGACATCGTCAAAGGTCAACGCCAACGGCGGATCGGCGAGCAGCATGGCGCGAGCTAACCCGCCCCGCGCGACGCATCCGCCAGCTCCCGCACGATCGTCGCCATGCCGTTATTCTCCGCCCACACCGGACCCTCTCCTGCAACTGCCGCGCCGGACCCCCGACCTCCACGATGTGCTGAGTCGGGCCGTTGCCGCCTCCTCCCCCGCCGAGCTGCGCTTCGGTGGAGGGGAGAACCCCGTGCCGGCGCGCCTCGTCGGCCTCGAAGCCGACGAGCTCCGCTTCGCGGTGCTCGCGCCCGGAAAGCCGGGAATGCTGCCCACCCACGGCCGCGGGCGGGTTTCCCTGCATGTGTCCAACCGCGCCTGGGCCTTCGAGGGGGAGCTCCGGCGGACCGGAGGCGACATCCGGATTTCCCGCCCCGACGAGCTGCGGCCCATCCAGCAGCGGGTGAGCGCGCGGATTGCCGCGCCCCCCGGCATGACCGTCCTGTTCTCGGTCGGCGACACCGTGCTGCGTCGCCCGGTGCTCGACCTGAGCGCGCGCGGCCTCGGTGTCGCGCTCCTGGGCGAGGGCGGGGAGCCGGCCGAAGGCGCGGCCCTGGCCGAGGTCCAGTTCACGCTGCCGCTGGGCCCGCCCATCGCAGGCGCCGCGGCCGTGCGACACATCCGCACCCTTGCCTCGGGACAACGCCAGGCCGGCTTCGACCTCCTCGGCCTCCACGGCGCCGATGCCAAACGGCTCGATGCCTGGGTGCGCGGGCAGACCCGCACCGGCCGCCGCGAGGCGGCCCAGCGCGCCGTCCAGGCCTTCGCCGACACGCGGGTGGTGCTGGCCGCAAATGGCACACCCCGCACGCGCGTCGTGCTCGATGCCACGCTCGAGGGCGTCACGCTGAGCGCCGAGGCCCTCGACCGCGACCTCACCCCGGGCGCAACGCTGGAGGCCGTGGAGCTCTGGCGGGGTGAAGACCGCGTGCTCCGCGCCCCGGCACGCGTGCTCGATGCCGTGGTGCACCGCGGTCGGCCCGTGCAGGTGGAGCTCGCCTGGTGCTTCCCACCCGGCGAAGCGGTTGCCGCCTTCGTCAAGCTTCTCGAGCGGGTCCGTTAGCCCGTCCTCAAGTTCCCTCCCCCCGCGCCCGATGAGTGGCCTGTGCGCCTCTCGCCCCCGGGACCCGTGGAAGATGTGGTCGAGCTCGCCACCGCGGTGGGGACG
Organism: uncultured Pseudomonadota bacterium; assembly: GCA_903885375.1. GTDB lineage: Bacteria > Myxococcota_A > UBA796 > UBA796 > SXON01 > SXON01. Next base: position 59,920 of record CAISIK010000027.1, on the reverse strand, counting down.
TCCATCCGGCTCTACCTCGACCAGTCGGGGGGGGCCTTCCAGACGAGCGTGACGGCGAGCACGGACGAGGCCCTCTGGTTGGCGCCCGTGTTCCCGACGCACGGCAACCTCGTGCTCGAGCGCCTTCTGCCCCGGGTGCGGCTGGAGCTCCTCTTCGGGGGACTCCCCCACGTGGGCGAATGCCGCGTGCTCGCCGCCACCAACCAGGGCATCCTCGTGGAGAAGCCGCGGGACCTCGAACGGGTGCAGCGTCGCCGGTACCTGCGCGTGCCCGCGCCTTCCGGTCTGGAGCTCCGCATCCAGGCGGGCGCGGCGCTGCTCAGCCGGACCGTCCTCGACGTGAGCGGCGGCGGGTGTGCCGTACGTGGCGAGCCCGGCGACGAACGGCTCGCCTTCGGACAGGCCGTGGACTTCGTCCACCTCCCGGTGGGACCACCACCCGGCATCCTCACCTCCGCCACGGTGAAGCGCGTGGCCACGCAGGAGGGTCGACACGGTGAGTCCACGGTGGTGGGCCTGCAGTTCGACGAGCTCTCGGCCGCGGACCGTTGCCGCCTCATCAGCTGGGTCACGGAGACCGAGCGCGGCCAGCTTCGCCTGCGCGCCCTCGACCGTCCCCGGCTCGTTCCGGACGCCATCGTGCTCCTGCACGACGACGCCGTGGGCGTGCGGCTCAAGCCCGGAGGGAGACTCTCGCTCGCCGGCATCTTCGTGACCCGCAACCCCGGCGACGACGACCTCGTGCACGGGGAGATGCACCCAAGCGTGGAGCTTCGGCTCGGGGGCGAGCGGGTGCTCCGTACGGTGGCGCGCGTGGAGGTCATCGAGGGCGAGGAACAGGTCTTCCTCCGCTTCACGGACCTCGACCCGGCGCAGCGCGCCCGTCTGGCCGAACAGCTCCAGCGCTGAGGCGCGCCCCCCGGGGTGGAAACGCCGAAGGGCCATCGCGACATGATGGCCCTTCGCGCATGCGGCGCTCGCGACCGTCTACCTGACCACGCCCCCGATGGTGGTGCGGTTCCGGCCGTTGTGCTTGCTCTGGTAGAGCGCCTTGTCGCCGATGTCGGTGAGCACCTGAGCCAGCCGCTCCACGTCCACCCGCGTGCCGCTGCCCTGGAAGGTGCTCACGCCGAACGAAGCGGTCACCTTGAGCACGCCCTGCTGGGTCGTCACCTGGCCGGCCTCGATCGCCTGCCGGAACCGTTCGGCCGCCCCGAAAGCCTTCTGGGCGTCGCAGCCGGGAAGCAACACGGCCAGCTCCTCGCCTCCGAGGCGGGCCTTCACGTCCCCATCGTGGCAGCATTTGATGATGGCGTTGGCCGAGTTGCGCAGCACGATGTCCCCGACGCCGTGGCCGTAGGTGTCGTTCACCGACTTGAACTGGTCGAGGTCGACCATCACCAGCGACACCACCGTGCCGGCCTGTGCCGCCTTGGTGAGCGAGTCGCGGAAGATGCCGTCGAAGTGCCGCCGGTTGGAGAGCCCCGTGAGCGGGTCGAAGTAGGCCAGTCGCGCGAGCGCGGCGTTGGCCTCCTGCAGGCGCTCCATGAGCGCCTCCTTCTCGGCGAGCGCACGCTCCAACTTGACCGTGAGCTCCTCGTAGGTGGAGTTCATCTCGACGAGCGTCTTGCTCGCCTCGGCCACGATGCTCGCGAAGTTCGGCTGGTGGCCCACGCGCATGCCCAGCCCGGTGGCAGCCTGCTCCACCTCGAGGGGAATGCATTCGAGCACGCGGTCGGCGGCCTCGTCGTGGAGGTTGTAGTCGGCGGCGAGCGCTTCCCGCACCTCCGTGAGCCCATCGGACGTCGGCGAGGCGATGAGCGCGCAGATGAGGTCGGCGTGCCAGGCCAAACGGGCCATGACCCGATGCGCCGGAGGACAGGCGGCATCGTCGGGCCGGTGATGCCACGTCAGCGCGCCCACGAGCCCCGGCGGCAGACCCCACCGGGTTCCCAGCAGGTCGGCGATGCCATCGTGCGCGAGCCCGAAGCGCTCCATCTCGTCGTCGTGCCGGTCGCCCGGCGACATGGCGCGCCACTTGGGCCATTGCGCGAAGTCCTTCCGGTTCGCGCGCAGGATGGCGAGCATGCCGAAGTCCTGAAGGAGGCCGACGGTGAAGGCCTCCTCGGGCGCCACGAGGCCGGAGGTGCGGGCGAGCACGCGGGCGGCCACGGCGCGGCGGAGGCAGTCCTCCCAGAAGAGCTCGAGGTCCTGCGTCCGGAACGCCGAGTTTCGCAGGGAGTCGCGAACGGCGAAGCAGATGGCGAGGTTGCGGAGCGGCCGGATGCCGAGCACCGTCACGGCGCGCGATGCGGCGGTGATCGGCGCCTGCAGCCCGTAGAACGGCGAGTTGACCGTGCGGAGGAGCTCGGCCGTGAACGCCGGGTCCGACGCGATCACCGCCCCCAGCTTGTCGGAGGTGACCTCCGGATCCGACGCCAGCCGCACCACTCGAGCCACCGCAGCGGGCGGCGAGGGCAGGTCGGCGGGATTGATCCCGCCGATGTTGGCGGCTTCTTGCATGCAGTTCGTGCCTGAACGGTACCGTATCGACCGCCGGGCGGGCACCTTGAGCAGGCCACGTGCGACATGTGGTCGCGTCGGATGCCCGACGATGTCACGACGGTCGGCGGATCTCGGCGAAGGTCGCGGGAGTTGACAAGCGGGCCCCAACTACGTAGAAATCGCCACCCTTTCTGGAGTACCATGTCGACCTTCATCCTTCTCGCCCTCGCGGGCTGCGCCAAGCCGGCCGGCACCTACGCGATCGCCGAACTTCCCACCCAGCCCGTGGCATCCGAAACCGTCAGCACGCTGAAGGCCGAGGCCGAAGCGGCCTGGGCCAACCGGGGCGACAAGGCCCAGCTTCAGGTGGCGCTGCAGAAGTACGAGGCGCTCTACGCCACCAACCCCAGCGATCGTGACACCGCGATGCATCTCCTCCGGGGCTGGTATTTCCTCGGCGATGGCCACGAGACCGAGAAGGAAGCCCAGATCGCCGCATGGGCCACCGCCATCGAGTGGGGCAAGAAGTGCCTCGCCATCAACACCGAGTTCACCGCCCTGCTCGCCAAGGGTGATGAAACGGAAGCCACGGCCGCCCGCGCCTTCCAGGCCCCCGACGTGCCCTGCCTGTACTGGACGAGCTCCTCGCTCGGCAAGTGGGCGAAGGCCTCGGGCATCGGCACCACGCTGAAGTACCTCCCCACCGTGAAGGCGTACATCACCCGCGCGGGCGAGCTCGAGCCCACCTACTACTACTCGGGTCCGGACCGGTACTGGGGCGCGTACTACTCGGCCATCCCGAGCTTCGCCGGGCAGGACCTCACCCGTAGCCGCGAGCACTTCGACAAGGCGATCGCCGCCTACCCCGACTTCCTGGGCACCCATGTGCTCCTCGCGGGCGAGTGGGCGGTGAAGAAGCAGGACAAGGAGACCTTCGAGCGGGAGCTCAACTGGGTGATCCAGGCCCCGAGCGACCGCCTCGTCGAGGTGGCCCCGGAGATGGAGGCCGAGAAACGCAAGGCCGCCGCCCTGCTCGCGCGTGAGTCCGACCTGTTCGCGAACTGATCGCATGGAGTCCACCTTCGTCACCTCGGCCGATGGCACCCGCATCCACGCGGTCGTGCACGGCGATGGCGCCCGCGACATCCTCGTGCTCGGCGGCCTCGCCGAGCATGCGGGCCGGTACACGCACGTGGCCTCCGCGTGGGCGGCCCGGGGCGCGCGCGTCACGGTGATGGAGCCCCGAGGGCACGGCAACTCGGGCGGCGCCCGGAGCCACGTGCTGAGCTGGGGAGACTACGTGGCCGACGTGAACGCCGTGGCGAGCACGCTCCGCCCGGACTGGCGGATGTTCGCCCACAGCATGGGCGGCCTCATCACGCTCGACTCCGTGCGTGCGGGCCTCGCCCCCGCCCGGCTGGCCCTCTCCAACCCGCTCTGCGGCGTGAAGATGAAGGTGCCCGGCTGGAAGGCCGGCCTCGGCCGCGGCCTCTCGAAGCTCTGGCCCACGCTGGCGCTGGCCAACGATCTCGACCCCGCGCACCTCTCGCGCGACCCCGCCGTGGGCCAGGCCTACCTCGCCGACCCCAACGTGTACGCCAAGGTCACGGCCCGCTGGTTCACCGAGATGACCGCGGCGCAGGCCCGGGTGGCGGCCATGCCGGCCCCTTCGATGCCGGTTCGTTTCTTCCTCTCGGACTCCGACCCCATCACCGATGCCGTGGCCGCCCGCGCCGTGGCCGCGAAGATCGGCGGGAGCGTGCAGGAGTACCCCGGGATGCTCCACGAGCTGGTGAACGAGCTCGGCAAGGAGCAGGTGATCGCCGACGTCGGAGACTGGCTGCTCGGCTGAGCCGACACCACGATAGACGGGGGAGATGCGCGCCCGACTGGTTGAGCTCCTCCGGGAGAAGTCCTATCGTCGAATGAAGGTGACCCTGGCCTCCGGTCGGGAGTCCGACTTCTACGTCGATGCCAGGCAAACGACCCTCAACGCCGAGGGCAGCTTCCTCATCGGCTCCCTCATCCACGAGGCGCTCCTTCCGGGCGTGGTGGGCGTGGGGGGCCTCACCATGGGGGCCGACCCCATCGCGAGCGCCGTATCCAGCATCAGCGTGGTGCGCGGGCGGCCCGTTCACGCCTTCATCGTGCGCAAGGAGCCCAAGGGCCACGGCTTGCAGCGCTGGGTGGAAGGGCGCGCCAACCTGCCCGATGGGAGCGAGGTGGCCATCGTGGAGGACACCACGACCACCGGCGGCTCCTTGCTGAAAGCGGTCGACCGCGCCGAGTCCGAAGGGCTCCGGGTGGTCCAGTGCTTCACCGTGGTGGACCGCGAGGAGGGCGCCGCGGAGGCGCTCGCCGAGCGCGGGTTCACCCTCCGCACCCTGGTTCGGCGGGCGGAGCTCGAGGCGTGATGGCGGCGTGGTTCGTGCTCGCGGCCACCGCCGGCGCCAGCGAGGTAGCGGAGCGCCGGGCCTATGAAGCCGCGATCGCGGGCGCCACGGCCGAAGCGCGGCTGTACGACGGCTGGCACACCGCGCTGCTCGCCCGCGCCACGCTGCTCACCCCGGCGGTCGTGGCGGCGCAGGCCGCCCGCATCGGGCACCTCACGGCCGATGTGGGCGCTCCGCCTGCGGCCGCCCAAGGCATCGGCATCGTCCTTTCGGCCACCAGCCATTGGAAGGAAGTGCTGCACATCGCCGACGATGGCTCCGCGCCGTGGACGGTGAGCCTCCTCGTGGGCGACGTCCGCTGCAGTGGGCCGGCCCGCGTGGTCGAGCTCAAGAAGCCCAGCGAGCTCGACCGCACGCTCTACCCGCACATCACCGACTGGGATCGGGTGTTCAAGCTCACCTGGCCGGCGGAGGCGTGCGGCAGCCAAACGCCTACCGCGCTCCGTTTGCAGGGCAGCCATGGGGTCGCGGAGCTCACTTGGAGGCGCTGAGCGCGGTGCGGGCTCGCCGGCGGCAGGCGCTCTGCGCGCTCGTGGGCGCGCCGGTGCTCCTCGGAAACAACGGCACGCGGCCGCGGAACCTCCCGATCAACAGCCTCCCTTTCCGCTCCGACAGCACCTTCCTCTACTTCACGGGGTGCACCGAGCCAGGGGCCTTCGCGCTCCTCGTGGATGGGGCCTGCACCATCTTCCTCGCCCCGCCCGAACCGGGGGATGAGCTCTGGCACGGCGAGGTGCCCTCGATCCATGCCCGGGCGGAGCGCCTCGGGATCGAGCACGCCCGCCCGCTCGGCGAGCTGGGCGATGCGGCCGAAGCCCACGCCGGGCGCCTCCTCACGCTGGCCGTGCCCGACCCCGCCATCACGGCCCGGCTCGCCCGCCTCAGCGGCCGCCGGCTGGCCTACCCGGCCTCGCCGGGGCCCCGCTCGCTGGTCGATGCGGTCATCCAGCTCCGGCGCACGCGCGATGCACACGAGCTCGCCGAGATGCGCGAAGCCGCCGAGCTAGCCGGGGCCGGCCACCGCATGCTGATGCGCGCCACCCGCGTGGGCGGCTCGGAGCGCGGCCTCGCCGCCCTGTTCGAAGCCTTCATCGCCGCCCGCGGCGCCGTGACCAGCTACCACCCCATCGTCACCGTGCGCGGGGAGGTGCTTCACAACCCCGACTACCCGAACCCCCTGCGCGACGGCGATCTGCTGCTCGTCGATGCGGGCTCGGAGTCCGTGGGCGGCTACGCGAGCGACATCACGCGCACCTGGCCCGTGAACGGCCGGTTCGACGGGCGGCAGCGCGCGCTCTACTCCCTCGTGCTCGCGGCGAACGAAGCGTGCATCACGATGTGCCGGGCCGGCCAACGGTACCGGGACATCCACTTTGCCGCCACGCGGATGCTCGCCGAAGGCCTGTGCGACCTCAGCCTGCTGCGCGGCCCGGTCGACGATCTGGTCGAGTCCGGCGCGGCGGGCCTCTTCTTCCCCCACGGCGTGGGCCATCTCATCGGGCTCGACGTGCACGACCTCGAGAACTTCGGCGACCGGCCCGCCTACGCCGCCGGCCGCTCGCGCCCGCTCCAGTTCGGCGCCCGCTACCTGCGGATGGACCTCGATCTCGAAGCCGACATGGTGGTCACCATCGAGCCGGGCCTCTACCTCGTGCCCGCCATCCTCCACGATCGGGCGCTTCGCGCGCGCTTCGGGGAGCAGGTGAACTTCGAGGAGGCCGAACGGTGGCTCGGCCTCGGCGGCATCCGGATCGAGGACGACGTCCGCATTCGTCCGCCCACCGAGCAGGGCGGCGAGCCGGAGGTCCTGAGCGGACGGGTGCCCAAGCACATCGCCGAGCTGGAGCAACTGATCGGGTCCGGCCCTTCGGCCGAGGAGCGCCTTTCTGCATGATGTTCCTGATTTCCCTCGCGCATGCCCTCACCCTCCAGGGCGCCGTGGAGCGCGCTGCCGAGGTGAACCCCCAGGCGGAGATCGCCTCCCTCCAGGCGCGCCAGGCCGCGCTCGACTCCGGCCGGGCGTGGTCGGCGCTGGGCCCCACCCCGGCGGTGTCGCTGCAGCGCTCGTGGACCGGCGGCGCCAGCGTGGCCACCTCCTCGATGTCGGTGTCGGTGGGCGCGCTCGACGCCGTGCGCTGGCTCGACGCCGCCGAGCGGTCCAGCCTCGCGCAGGCGTCGCGCTACACGGCCCGCGGAACGGCCCTCGACGCGCAGTACGCCGCCGCCCAGCTCTTCATCGGGGCGCTGCAGGCCGAGCGCGCCCTCGCCGCGGCGCGCCTCACCGAGAGCGCCGCGGCCGACATCTCCACCGCCGTGGGCCAGCGCGCGGCCGCGGGCATCGACAGCGACCTGCTCCGGCAGAGCGCCGAGTCCGCCCACCTCGTGGCGCGCGCCCAACGGATGCGCGCCGAGTCCCGCGTGCGTGAAGCGAGGCTGCAGCTGCAGTTCGCCCTCCAGGTGGAGGACCTCGGCGAGCTCGAGTCCCCCGAACCGCTGGCCCTGCCTTCCGAGCCGCAGACCTCACCCTGGCTGGAGGCCGCGAGCGCCGAGCGTGAAGCGGCCCGATGGGCGCACTGGGAGGCAGCGGCGAGCTGGCTGCCGAAGGGCGGGCTCGCGGCCTCGAGCGCGTTGGAGCCCGTGAGCTGGACCGTCACCGTCACCGGCACCTGGTCGCTTCCGGGTGTGGTGGGGCCGTTCCTGCGCGAGCGGTCGAAGGCGCTCGGCGTGCGCATCGCCGAGCTCTCCTACGACACCCTCCGGCGGAAGCTCACGACCGCGCAGGCCGTGGCCACCGAGCAGGCGCGCACGGCGGAGATGGTGCAGGAGGCGCAGGCGGCGCGGGTGGCGCTCGGCGAAGCGGCCCTCGCCGCGGGGCAGGCGCGCGTGGCGGCCGGCATCAGCGCCTCCATCGAGCTGCTGCGCCTTCAGGACGATCTGGCCGGCGCGCGCGCCGACCTGGTGGCCGCCGAGCTCGACCTCCAGACTGCCGTGCTCGAAGCGCGCCGGGTGGCCGCCATCCCCTGGTGATGCCGGCCGCCTACCAGCGGCGTTGCAGCACGGTGTCCCGGACGCCGCGGGGGTCCAGATCGGGGTAGTCGAGCGAGTGGTGCAGGCCGCGGCTCTCGCGACGGCGGAGCGCGCTCTCCACGACGAGCTCGGCCACGGTGGCGAGGTTGCGGAGCTCCACCAGCGGGGCGGTGAGCCGGAAGTCCCAGTAGTAGTCGTGGATCTCGTCCTTCACCAGCGCCACCCGGGCGCGCGCACGGAGGAGGCGGCGCGTGGTGCGAACGACGCCCACGTAGTTCCACATGAAGCGACGCACTTCGTCCCAGGTCTGGGTGATGACGACCTGCTCGTCGCTGTCCACGGCGCGGCCGGGGTCCCACTCGGGGACGTCGACATCGGGGGGAGGCTCGTCCTGGAGGCGGGCCACCGCGAGGCGGGCGGCATGGTCCGCGAAGACCACGGCCTCGAGCAGGGAGTTGGAGGCGAGACGGTTGGCGCCGTGGAGCCCGGTGGAGGCGCACTCGCCGATGGCGAAGAGGTTGTGCACGCTCGACTCGCCTTCGAGGTCGGTCTGGACGCCCCCACAGAAGTAGTGGGCCGCCGGAACGACCGGGATCGGCTGGGTGGCCATGTCGATGCCCAGCTCGTGGCAGCGGTGGTAGATGTTCGGGAAGCGGGCCTGCAGGTCGGCCCGCTGGAGGTGCGTCATGTCGAGGAAGACGGAGTCGTCGCCCCGGCGCTTCAGCTCCGCGTCGATCGCGCGGGCCACGATGTCGCGCGAGGCGAGTTCGGCGCGCGGGTCGTAGCGGCGCATGAACGCCTCGCCGTTCTTCAGCCGCAGGATGCCGCCCTCCCCCCGCAGCGCCTCGGAGATGAGGAAGCTCTTGGCGTGCGGGTGGAACAGGATCGTGGGGTGGAACTGCACGAACTCCATGTTCGCGATGCGGGCGCCCGCCCGCCAGGCCATCGCGATGCCATCCCCGCTCGCGATGTCGGGGTTCGACGTGTACAGGTACACCTTGCCGGCGCCCCCGGTGCAGAGCGCCACGATCCGCGCTTTCTCCACGCGCACCACGCCGGTCCTCACGTCGAGCAGGTAGGCACCCAGCACACGATCGGGCTCCACGGGCGACCGCCCGCGCCGCCGAGCCAGCGAGTTCTCGGTCACGAGGTCGACCGCGATCTGGTGCTCGACGAGCTCGATGTTCGGCTCGGCGGCCGCCGCGGCGAGGAGCGCCCGCACTAGCTCGGCGCCGGTGAGGTCGTCGGCGTGCAGGATGCGGCGCGCGCTGTGCCCGCCCTCCCGATGGAGGCTGTACTCGCCACCCGACTGCGAGAAGGCCACCCCGAGCCGGATCAGCTCGCGCACGGCCGCAGGAGCCTCCCGCACCGTCTGCTCCACCGCCTCCGCACGGCACAACCCCGCCCCGGCCACCAGCGTGTCGCGGACATGGTCTTCCGCCGAGTCGTCGGGCGACCATACGGCGGCGATGCCGCCCTGCGCGTAGTTGGTGTTCGACTCGTCGCGAGTGGTCTTCGTGATGACGCGGACCCGGCCGTGCCGCGCCGCCTTCAGCGCGAAGGACAAGCCCGCCACGCCTGTACCGAGCACAAGGAATTCGATCATGCCGTACCCCGGCTAACGCACCGCGCGGGGGAGAAAATCGCCCGCCCCTACCCGGTTCGCGATATTCTCCACCTTCGGGGAACCCTGCCCATGAACACCCGGCGCTCCTTCGTCCAGTTCGCGCTCTTCGGAATCGCCGCCGCCGCGCCGGGCGCAGCCCTCGCCGCCGAGGCGCTCCATCCCGGGTTCCTCTTCCATCCGCTCGGTCCGGACGCGGAATTGGGGCTCGGGTGGCGCCTGCAGCGGGTGTACCCGCCCGCCCAGGGCGCCGTCACCCTCACGATGGCGCACGCGGCCGGCCGCCAGGTGCGCGTGGATGTCTGCCTTCGGAACGGCGCCCCGCGAGGGCCGGCCTCTACCGAGCTCCTCGACTTCATCGTGATGGATGGCGGCGATGGCACCGCCGAGATGGAGGAGTCCCTCGGCCGCGCGCTGCGTCGGCTGGCCGCCGTGGCCGCCGAGAACGAAAACTCCGACCTCGCCCGCATCCGCGAGCTCAGCCCCCACGCCGACCGCGTGTGGTCCCACCCCGATGCCATGGCTGCGGCGGCCCACCGCCTCGCGCCGGGAGCCCCCTCCGCATGAGCGACAACGCCCTCCAGGCCGAAGTCTCCGAACGCCGCGTCCGGTTCACCATTGATGAGTCGATCTACGCGCTCGACGTCATCATGGGCGCCGCGTACCTGTTCATCGACAAAGCCTACGTCTTTCTCGACCGCGCCGCCGACCGTCAGGTGGTCGTGGCCCTTCGCGCCCGCGGGCCGGCTTCGGCGGAGGAGCTCGAATCGCTGTCGGGCCAGTTCGCGAACGAGCTGTTGAACCAGGCGCTCCGCAAGCAGATCGGCGAGAGCAACGGCCGCCTCCGCGAGTACATCCTCGCGCGCGCCCTCTTCGCCGCCGAGGGCCCCTCCACGATCGACAAGCTGCTCGCCGAGCTCGATGCCGAAGAGATGGCCAGCGACGATCTGGACATCCCGGTGCCGTGGGAGAAGCCCACCAATGGCTGAGCCGCTGCAGCTCCGCTTCCACAAGTCGCTCTACGATGGCGATGCGGTGGCCCGGGCGGCGAGCCGCTTCACCGCGCTGGGGGCGTCGGAGCTCGGCGAGTCCGAGGCCGACTGGCTGGTGAACATCGTGCCGGTGCGCGAGAGCGTGCGGGAACGGCTGGCCGACGAGCTGGGCAATCACGCCCTGTTCGAGACCATCCTCACGCGGCGGGCGCAGGCGTGATGCACACCCCGCTCATCGTCGACCCTGCGACCTTCGACAAGGAGTCCGTCGGCTTCTTCCGCTACGGCATGGTGGATGGTCGTGTGCTGCTCACCAACGACGTGGGCGAGCACCTCTTCCTCAGCCCGGAGGACTTCCGCCGGTTCATCGCTGGCAAGGTGCAGCCGGGGGAGGAGCTCTACGAGTCGCTCCGCCGCCGGTACTTCCTCAAGCGCGACATGGACATCGATGCGCTCGCGGCCAAGCTGCGGCGGAAGAAGGCCTTCCTCCAGCATGGCCCGCACCTGCACGCCGTCGTCACGACGCTGCGCTGCAACCACGCCTGCCGCTACTGCCACGCCAGCCGCACCGACATGGACCGGGTGGACACCGACATGTCCCTCGAAACCGCGCGGAAGGTGGTGGACTTCGTGTTCCGGTCGCCCTCGCCCGTGCTTGGTTTCGAGTTCCAGGGCGGCGAGCCCACGGCCAACTTCCCCGTGATCCAGTTCATCTGCGACTACGCGCTCGAGAAGAACCGCTACGAGAACAGGGAGCTCCTCCTCTCGCTGGTGTCGAACCTCACGCTGATGACCGACGAGAAGATGAACTACCTGCTCGACCGCGGCGTGATGGTATGCACCTCGCTCGATGGCCCGCAGGACCTCCACGACAAGAACCGCGGCTGGATGGAGAAGTCCAGCTCCTGGGAAACCGTCACCCACTGGATGAACCGCTTCAACGGCGAGTGGGTGCGTCGGGGCTTCGACCCCGACCTCTTCCACGTGGATGCGTTGATGACGACGACCCGGTACTCGCTCGACCGGGGGCGCGAGATCGTCGACGAGTACGTGAACCGCGGCATTCGCAGCCTGCACCTTCGCCCCCTGAACCCCTTCGGGTTCGCGGTGAACACGTGGAAGCAGATCGGGTACACGATGCCCGAGTTCCTCGAGTTCTACCGCACCACGCTGGACTACATCCTCGACCTGAACCGGCAGGGTGTGTTCGTGCAGGAGCGGCTCGCCTCCATCTTCCTCACGAAGATGCTCACCCCTGACGACCCGAACTACAGCGACTGCCGCTCGCCCTGCGGCTCCGGCAGCGCGCAGCTCGCCTACAACTTCGACGGGGCGATCTACACCGACGATGAAGGCCGCATGGCCGCCCACATGGGCAACGACTTCTTCAAGCTGGGGCACGTGGAGTCGTCCACCTTCGATGAGGTGCTGCGGCACCCCACCGTACGCGCGCTCGCGGTCGCCTCCATCCAGGACTCGTTGCCGGCCTGCCACTCGTGCGTGTACAAGCCCACGTGCGGCGTGCAGCCGCTGCACAACTACATGTTCGACGGGGACATCTTCGGGCAGCGTCCGCTCTCCCGGAAGTGCCAGGAGTTCTACGGGGTGCAGCAGTACCTGTACCACCTCCTCGCCAACGACACCGACGGCTCCATCGAACGCATCTTCCGCCGCTGGACCATCCAGCGTTCCCGGCCCGGCACCACTCCCTACGCGCCTTCGGGCGAGGTGATGGCATGAGCAAAGACGATCCCAAGGCCCCGTTCCCGGGGAAGAAAGCCGGAGCCGACTGGGTGAAGGCCGCCGAGGAGGCGGAGTTCCCCACGCTCAAGCGGGAGGCCTTCCAGCTCCTCCAGGCTCAGGAAGCCAAAGCGGCCAACCAGCCGACCGACGCTGTGGCCCAGTCGCTCCTGCTCCTGCAGGCGTCCGCGGGCGAGATGGAGCTCGACCCCTCGTTCCTCGACCGGAGCGGCACGGCGCCCGACAGCACGGCCGTGCTCCTCGCGCAGCATTGCAGCCACGGCTCGCACGGCTCGCACGGATCGCACGGCTCCCACGGCTCCCACGGCTCCCACGGATCGCATGGCAGCCACGGATCACACGGCAGCCACGGCTCCCACGGCTCCCACGGCAGCCACGGCTCCCACGGCTCCCACGGCAGCCACGGATCGCATGGCAGCCACGGCAGTCACGGCCAGTGGTAGCGGCGTTCGCGCCGAACGGTGGCGCAACGCGCTGATCCTCGTGGTCACGCGCCGTTGCGACCTGCGCTGCGCCTACTGCCCCACGGTGAAGGACGGTGAGCCCGACCTCGGCGCCGACGACGCCCGGCGCGCCATCGCCCTCTTCGTGGAACGTTACGGCGGGGGAGACGCCAAGCTCTTCGGCGGCGAGCCGCTGCTGGTGCCCGAGGTGGTGAAGGCGGCGGTGGACGCCGCGCCGTCCGAGGTGAACGTGTACCTCAGCACCAACGGCACCCACCTCGACGAGCACTGGATCGCGTGGCTGCACGCCCACCCGAGCGTCACACTCACGCTGAGCCTCGATGGCGTGGCCCGCGACCACGACGGGCTCCGCCGCGGGTCGCCCTCGCACGATCGGGTGGTGGCGCTCCTGCCGAGGCTCCTCGGTCTGCCGCGCTTCGTCGTCACCCAGACCATCGCGCCGAGCACGGCCGCGCGGGCCGCCGACAACTTCGCGTACCTGCGCTCGCTCGGCGTTCGCCGGTTCAACCTGCTCCCGGGCTACTACCTGCCCTGGCGCCCCGAACAACTCGAAGCCTTGAACCAATCCTTCTCGGCCATCGCCGCCGCCTTCGAGCGCGCGTGGGCGGCCGGCGAGCGCCTCTACCTGCGCAACCTCTTCGTGCGGGCGCCCGTCGCCTTCTACAACACCGGCTTCGTGGTGGACAGCGACCGCCGAATCTACGCGAACAACCTCATCCTCGCGGGCAACCTCGACCACCTCCGCGAGCGCTTCGCCCTCGGTACCCTCGATGCCCCGCCAGCCGCCGAGGCGCTGGTGGCCGCCGGCCAGGAGGCGGGCGGCTTCCTGCACGACACCCTGGGCGAGCACGTGATGCAGAGCACCGCCGCCGCCGATGCCGCCCTCACCCGGCTGTGCAACCGGCTCTACCCCGCCTACTTCGCGCGCCGCGAACGGCTGGCGGAAGCATGACGGAGCCCCCCCCCTGGATCGACCCGGTCTCCGGCCAGCCCATGCGCCGGCTCGAGTTCCACATCACCTACCACTGCCCGGAGCGCTGCACCTTCTGCTCGGAAGAGACCCGGATGGCCGACTACGCCGCCTTTCCCGTCACCTTCGGGCGGGTGGCTCGGGTGCTCCGCGAGCAGGCGGAGCGCGGCATCGACGGGGTGCACTTCACGGGCGGCGAGCCCACGATCCACCCCCAGTTCGTCGAAATCCTCCAGCTCGCCCGAAAGCTCGGCATGCGCACGAGCATCGGCACCATCGGCACCCGGCTCGCCGACCCCGCGTTTGCCGCCCGCGCCCTGCCCTGGCTGAGCGAGGCGCTGTTCTCGCTGCACGGCCCCACCGCCGAGGTCCACGACGCCCAGACGCGACGCAAGGGCAGCTTCGACCGGCTCTCGGCCGCCATGGCCAACGCCCGCAGCTTCCCCGGCTTCCGCACCTTCGTGAACACCGTGCTCGTGCGGGAGAACGCCGAGCACATCGTGGAGACGGTGCGGCTCGCGAGCGCGCGGGGCGCCGAGCTGATCGTGATCTCCAACGTCACGCCCGAAGGCGCCGGCGAGCAGGCCTACGAGGCGCTCACCCTGCGGCTCGACGAGGTGCGCCCGCTGGTGCCGAAGATCCTCGCGGCCGCGGGCAATTCCATCGTGCGGTTCTTCGGCCTCCCCGCCTGCGTGCTCGGCGAGGCCCGCATGTACGCGAACGATCTCCATTGGAACCCGCGCGTGACCTTCGAGTGGACCCGCCACCCCGACCGGGTCTCGCTCGAGGGCATCTACTCGTGGGCGCCCGACCGAAAGCGCACCCAGCCGGCCGTATGCGAGTCCTGTAGCTGGAATCGCTTGTGTCACGGGGTCTTCGCGCGGTATGTCGAACTGTACGGTCACGGCGAACTCCACGCCATGGAGGCCACTTGAACGAGGTCAGCCCCGCTCCCGCTCCGCTGACCGAAGGCGGGAGCGACCTCTGGCGTGACACGCGGCGCAACGTCGAGATCAACGTCGGGAAGATCTGCAACAACAAGTGTGTCTTCTGCCTCGATGGGTTGCCGGCTACCGAGATGCGCCGGTACATGCCCTGGCCGGAGATGGAGGCGGAAATCCGCCGCTGGTACGCCAACGGCACGCGCTCGCTCGGCTTTCTGGGCGGCGAGCCCACCACCTACCCGTGGATCATCCAGGCGGTCACCCTCGCCCGCGACCTCGGCTACACCCGGATCGCGCTCGCTACGAACGGCACCAAGTTCTTCCGCCACGACTTCGTGGACCGCATCATCGACGCCGGGCTCACCCGCGTGACGATCTCGATGCACGGCCACACCCCGCGGCTGGAGGATGCGCTCACCCGCGTACCCGGCAACTTCGAGAAGAAGAAGTCCGGCCTCCAGTACCTCCTCCAGAAGAAGGCGGAGGGGCACATGCGCGACAACGTGTCGGTAAACGTGGTGGTGAACGCCTGGAACTACCGCTACCTCCCGAACATCCTCCGCTTCTTCTTCGAGCTGGGCCTCGACGACGTGCGGGCGAACTTCGTGCGCTCCGAGGGCTACGCCGAGGAAGAAACGAGCCTCGTGCCACGCCTCACCGATGTCGTGCCCTACGTCCTCAAGGCGGTGCTGCTCAACGAGCTACACTACAAGCGCACGTTCACGCTGGGCAGCTTCCCGCTCTGCGTGCTGCCCCCCGAGCTGCTCGGCAACAAGGCGCTCGCCCGCAAGTACATCGGCGAGTTCCGCGACCTGGACACCGACTGCTCGATCAAGACGCTCACCGCCGACGGCTTCCCCGACGGCATCGCGCAGATCGAAGACGGGCGCGCGCGCTTCAACTGGCAGGACCGCAAGCGGTACGACCTGAAGACGCAGCCGCAAGCCCGGTGCGAGGGGTGCCGGTACGGTAACGTCTGCGAGGGGGTGTGGAAGAACTACCTCCCCATCCACGGGGACGCCGAGCTGAGCGCCATCAAGTAGCCGATGCGCTGGACCGACCTCCGGACGGGCTTCCGTTGCAACCAGGGCTGCCGCTTCTGCGACCAGGAGGCGCTCCGCGCGGCGCATGGCGAAGCGAGCCTGCCCGAGCTGGCGGCGGCGCTCGCCCGCCTGCCGCACCGTGAGGGCGTCGTGCTCGCCGGCGGGGAGATCACCCTGCGGAGCGACCTGCTCGATCTGCTCGGGCTCGCGCGCCAGGCGGGTTTCCAACGCATCGCCCTGCAGACCAACGGGTCCGTGCTCGCCGCGGCGGGTGCGGCGGGGGCCCTACGGGCGGCGGGCCTCACGGATGTGGCCCTTGCGTTGCACGCGCCCACGGCGGCGGTGCACGACTGGCTCACCCGCACGCCCGGCAGCTTCAAGCGGGCGGTGGCTTCAGCCCGACGCAGCGTGGCCGCCGGCCTCGGCCTGCGGGTGAACACCGTGCTCACCCGCACGGGGGCGCCGCTCCTCGCGGAGACGGTGGGCGTGGCCGGGGCGCTGGGCGCGCGGTCGGTGCGCGCCCACGTGGGGCGGGAGGTGGGCGCCGCGGTGGGGGAGGCCCGCATGCTCCTGCCGCGCTGGGAGCTGCTCGCCGAGCCGATCCGCGCCGCCGCCGAGCGCGCGCGGGCCGAGGGCGTGGAGCTCGACGTGGTGGGGCTCCCCCCCTGCGTGGCGCCCGACCTGCTCGCGCTCCTCGGCGACCGCCGCGACGTGGCCCAGCCCGACCGCTACTCGGCGATCGCGGTGGAGGCGGCGGCGGCTCCCCTCTGGCCGCCGCCGTGCACCCACTGCGCGTTGCGCCCCATCTGTCCCGGCGTGGACGCCGCCTACGTGGCGCGCTGGGGCACCGAGGAGCTGCGTCCGGCGGGCCCGCAGCCGCCAGGCGCCGCGCACGCTGTCCTCGACGTCGCCGACACCGACAACTCGCGCACGCTCCGCCAGCGCCTCGTAAAACTCCACGGCGAGGGCGCCCGCACCATCACCTTCACCGGTCGACCGCTCGAGGCCGAGCTCGGCGCGCTCACGCGAGAGTGCGACCGGCTCGGCCTCGTGGTCCAGACGACCGACTGAGCGAGACATCGGCGGCGCCGGCTTGTCGCGGCGCCGATCGGTGCACAACGTTCCGCGGGGGATTGGGTCGTGCGATCGAAATGGACCGACAACCTTCGGCGGTACTTCCTCACCGGCCTGCTCGCCCTGCTGCCGCTCTTCATCACCTTCCAGGTGCTGTCGATCGTGCTCGGCACGGTGGATGGGGTGCTCGGCAAACGAACGGATGCGCTGCTGTCCGTGCTCTTCGCGCGCCCGATCCACGTGCCGGGGCTCGGGCTCGTGGTCACCGCCGCGCTCGTGCTCGTCATCGGCATCCTGGCCAACAAGCTGTTCTTCAAGCGGATGATCTCCTCGATCGAGTCGGGTATCGAGCGCCTCCCCGTGGTGCGGTCGCTCTACAACGCCTCCCGCCAGATCGTCGCGCCCTTCACGGGGGAGTCGAAGCAGCCTTTTCGGCGGGTGGTCCTCGTGGAGTACCCCATGGTCGGCAGGTGGACGCTCGGGTTCGTGGCCAAGGAGAACGCTTCGGCGCTCGAAGGGGATGACCGGCTCGTCGTGTTCTTCCCCTCCAACCACCTCCACCTCGGCTACCCGGTCATCCTCTCGCGCCACGATGTCACCGACATCGACATGAGCGTGGAAGAAGCGGTCAAGTTCTTCGTTTCCTGCGGCGTGGTGGGGCACGAGAAGCTCCTGATGAGCGGCGGAGAGCACCTCCCCTCGCCTTCTGCCCGCGCGTGAGCTACGCCGCGGCCCCCCCGCGGAGCCGCTCTTGGTCGACTTCAACAACGTCACGCGCCAGCACGGGCAGCAGGTGCTGTTCGTGGATGCTTCGTTCAAGGTGAACCCTGGCGAGAAGGTGGGCCTCGTGGGCCCCAACGGCTCGGGCAAGACCACGATCTTCCGGCTCATCCTGGGCGAGGAACGGCCCGACGAGGGGTCGGTCGAGCGCCCGCGGCGGCTCACGGTGGGGTACTTCCGCCAGGACTTCGCCGAGTGGCGCGACAAGAGTGTCCTCACGGAGACCATGGCGGGCGCCGGCTCGGTGGCCGAAGCCGGGGAGGAGCTCGCGCTCCTCGAAGCGAAGCTGGGCGATGTCGACGACCCCGACTACGACCGCATCCTCGAGCGCTACGGCGATGTTCAGGCCGCCTTCGAGGCGGGCGGCGGCTACGACCTCGACTCCCGCGCCCGCACCATCCTCTCCGGCCTCGGCTTCGGCCAGGAGGAGATGAACGGCAAGCTGGGCCAGCTCTCCGGCGGCTGGCGCATGCGCGTGCAGCTCGCCCGCTTGCTGCTCGCCCGGCCGGAGCTCCTCCTGCTCGACGAGCCCACCAACTACCTCGACATCGAGAGCATCATCTGGCTCGAGACCTGGCTCCGCGACTACCCGGGCGCGGTGCTGATGACCTGCCACGATCGCGACGTGATGAACCGGGTGGTCGACAAGATCGTGGAGATCGACGGCGGCCACATCCGCACCTACACCGGCAACTACGACCAGTACGAGAAGGCCCGCACCCTCGACGCGGCGCAGCGCGAGGCCGAGTACGAGCGCCAGCAGGCGATGCTCGCCAAGGAGCTCCGGTTCATCGAACGCTTCAAGGCCCAGCCCTCCAAGGCCAGCCAGGTTCAGAGCCGCGCCCGCAAGCTCGAGAAGATCGAGCGCGTGGAGCCCCCCCGCCGGATGGTGGAGCGCCACTTCGCCTTCAAGCGCCCCGATCGCAGCGGCAACGACGTGATCACCGCCACCGCCCTCCGCAAATCCTACGGCACCCGCCGTGTTCACAACGGCGCCGACCTCATGGTGCGCCGCGGCGAACGCTGGGCCATCATGGGCGAGAACGGCTCCGGCAAGACCACGCTCCTGAAGATGCTCGCCGGGGTGCTCACGCCCGACGCCGGCGAGGTGAAGATCGGCGCCAGCGTGACGCTCGGGTACTTCGCCCAGCATCAGGTGGAGCAGCTCGACGTGACGAGGACGGTCTTCGAGGAGCTCGAGGCCCACGCCTCCCGCGAGGGCCAGGGCGTGATTCGCAGCCTCGCCGGCGCCTTCGGCTTCTCCGGTGATGACATCGACAAGCCGATCGACGTGCTCTCCGGCGGCGAGAAGTCCCGACTCGCACTGGCCAAGATGCTCTACGACGCCCCCAACCTCCTCGTGCTCGACGAGCCCACCAACCACCTCGACCTCGGCACCAAGCGCGCGCTGATGAAGGCGCTCGACGACTACGACGGCACCGTCGTGTTCGTGAGCCACGATCGTGCGTTCCTCCGCGCCCTCGCCAACCGCGTGCTCGAGCTCGGTCCGGAGGGGCCGCGCGCCTGGGAGGGCAGCTACGACGACTACGTGGTGGCGGTGGGCCGCGAAGCGCCGGGCATGCGCCAGAGCTGAGGCCGGCTCACTGCGCGGCCCGCTGGGATTGATCGTCGGCTGGCGCCCGGGCTCGACGCGCGCGGGCCGCTCCGTTTGGCTTTCTTGCAAGGGGGCGAGCTGGCGCCCGCCCCCTACCGCCGCCTTCCCTCCCGCCTCCAAGCTTCGCTTTCCGGCCTTCGGCGTCGGGCGGGTTGGATAACCCGCCCTCCGGACGGCTCTCCCCCACCCGTGAACCGCCGCGCACGCCCGGGAGTCGACCCGGGCGCGCGCCCCGGTCAGGCCGCGCCGCTCACTTCCCACAGGGCGCGCTCCAGCGCATCCATGCCGGCGAGGATGGCGGCGCCGGCGGGGGTGGGGCGGGCGGCCGCGCGGAGCACCTCCATGCCCTCGTGGTTCACCCGGCACACCTCGACGTAGCGCCGGGGGTTGGCCTCCGGCGCGCTGGCATCGAGGAGCGCGCGGTGGAGGCGCGCCACCGGGAGGAATGCGTGCACGGCGAGCATGACCCCCCAAAGCGGCCGCGGGTCGGGCCGCACCGGGCTGCGGTAGAGCTCGCCGTGGTTCTCGAGAACGGCGTCGGTCCAGGCCACGAGGTTGAGCTTGGAGTGCTGGGTTTCGTGGATGAGGGCCTCGCTCATGGTGAGCGAATCGGGGTGCAGCGAGAGGTAGGCCAGGCCGGGCGCCTCCTGGTACGACGCCGACAGGCTCATCTGGTCGTCCTGCCCCACGGGAACGATGCCCACGAGCACGTTCGCATGCTCCCGCGCCAGCTCGGGGATGAACGCGTGGAGGCGCCCGCGGGCCGTGTTGAGGGCGGACAGCCACTCCGCCACCGGGACGCTCCCGAACGAGAGCGCGTTGCCCGACTTGTCGGGGTGGGCCTCGTTCATGGCGAGCGGGTTGGTGTCGGCGCCGAGCAGCCACCCGCCATGTTCGAGCGGCCACGCCGTGGGCACGGCCTCGGGCGCGAGCCGCCACTCCTCCGTGGGCCGCAGGGTGACGATGCCGGACTCGAACAGCACGCCCACGAGCGGCGGGTTGAAGCGCCGGTCGGCGCCGAGCGCCGGGCTCACGAGCCGCGAGACCGGCGCCCCCCACCAGAGGCCCTGCTCGCCGATCACGCCGCGGCGGGCCAGCTCGAGGAGCAGGTGCGGCAGGGCGGAGAGGAGGTCGCCCGCGGCGAGCGGCGCGCCCACGGTGGGGAGCGCCAGCGCCGACAGGAAAACACCCGTGTGCTGCCCCATCACGGCGGCCAGCGGCTCGCGGATGGAGGCCCAGGCGCCCGCCGCCCACGGCGGGAGGTCGTGGGGGCCGGTGAACAGGCGGCGTGCCACGAGGCGAAGCTGGCGGGCCCGCCAGGGGCCGATGTCATCCCGCCCCGCGGGCCAGGTGCAGGGCGAAGGGGGATATGCTGGAGCCATGCCGCGCGACCCGGGTCGGCCGCATGCTACCTTGCGAGCGATGCAAGCGCCGCAGGCCATCACGCTCGACCACGAAGGGGTCGCCAACGAGAGCAAGCACTGGGTGCGGCTCACGGCCGCGTGCAACAGCAAGTGCATCTTCTGCCTCGACGCCGAAGCCCAGGACGGCCGCTTCATGAGCTTCGAGGACATCTGCGTGGAGGTGCGCCGGGGTCGCGAGGAGAAGCACGCGAGCCGGCTCGTGGTGAGCGGCGGCGAGGCCACGATCCACCCCCGCTTTCACGACGTCGTCGCCTACGCGAAGGCGCAGGGCTACCGATGGGTGCAGACCGTCACCAACGGGCAGAAGCTCGCCGACCGGGCCTTCTTCCTGCGCGCGGTGGCCGCCGGGCTCGACGAGATCACCTTCTCGCTCCACGGGCACACCCCCGAGCTGCACGACCACCTCACGAAGACGAAGAACGGGTTCGAGAACCTCATGCGCGCCATGATCCGCGCGGTGCGGGATGGCCGGGTGATCGTGAACGTCGACGTTTGCATCAACAAGCAGAACGTGGAGCACCTCGAGGCCATCGTGGCGCTCTGCTCGCGGGTGGGCGTCCGGGAGTTCGACCTCCTGCATGTGATCCCACAGGGCGAGGCGTTCGAGCACCGCGCCGAGCTCTTCTACGACGTCGATGCCCACGCCGACGCGCTGCGGCGCGTCTTCCGCTACGCGCGGGTGCCGGGTTTCCACATCTGGACCAACCGCTTTCCCGTCCAGCACCTCGAAGGGCTCGAGGAGCTCATCCAGGACCCGCACAAGATGCTCGACGAGGTGGGCGGCCGCCGCGTGCAGTTCCGCCGCTACCTCGATGAGGGCACGCCCATCGACTGCCGCGACGCCAAGCGCTGCCCCCACTGCTTCATCGAGCCCTTCTGCTCCACGCTCGACCGGCACGTGGCCCGCGCGCACGCAGGCGGCTTCGACGAGTTCGCGATCGGCGCGGAGTTCGCGCTGGCGGCGCACGCCCCGGCCGGCGTGCGCTGGCTCGGCGTGGCCGCGCTCCCGCCCGCGCCCATCGGGCCGCTGCGGATTCCCGCCAGCGCCGTCCCCGCCGGCACCCTGCTCCCGCCCGGTTCGCGGGTGATCGTCGAAGGGTTCGAGGAGCTCGACGCCGCGCTGGCGCTCGGCGTGGAGGTGGAGCTCCGTCTCGACCGCACCTTCGCGGAGGCGCTCCTCCAGTCCCCCGATCGGCTCGATGACCGCTGCGTGATCCACGCGCCCACGCGGCCGAAGGCCAGCGAATCACTGGCGCTCGACCCCGACTGGCGCGCCTTCTTCCTCGCGCTCGGTCGCCGGGTGCGGGTGGAGAACCTGCCCGCCTGCCTCGCGCCGGGAACCCGGCTCGAACGCGCCCCCCGTCGCCTCGACACGCAGCTCTTCCACGCCGATGGCCGCTGGCAGATCGACGCGTTCGTGGATGAGTACGTGGGCGAGCACTACTACGCGCGTTCCCTTCGCTGCTCCGCCTGCCCCGTTGCCGGCTCCTGCCGGGGCCAGCATCTGCAGTCCCTCCGGGCGCACGGCTTCGTGCAGCTCCAGCCGCTGACCGGCGAGTGGGCCATCGATGCCGCCGCGCAGCTCCTCGCCTGGCCCGCCGACGATCCCGACCCGCGCCTCGCCGCGGGGGCCGCGCCCCAGGCGCCCCCCTTCCGCATTCCGGTGCCGGCCAACCGCCCCGTCCCCTTCATCGACACCGAAGCCGGCCGGCGGAGCTGATGGCGAACCTCGGCTACCTCCAGCTCACCCGCGAATGCAAGCAGGCGTGCCGCTTCTGCAGCAACCCGCCCAGCGGGGTGAGCCTGAGCGACCAGGAGATGCGCGACTCCATCGATGATCTCGTGGCCCGCGGCTACGACGGCATCATCCTCACCGGCGGCGAGCCCACCATCGCCCCGTTGCTCCTGCCGGCCGTGCAGTACGCCCACAGCAAAGGGCTGTTCATCCGCATGATCACGAACGGTCAGCGGATTTCTGAGCTGCCCTTCCTCCGTGAGCTGGTGGAGAGCGGGCTCACCCACGTGCACCTGAGCCTCCATTCCAGCCGCGAGGCGGTGCACGACTTCCTCACGCAGACGCCGGGGAGCCACCACCACATCGACAGCGCGCTCGGCCACGTGGGCACCCTCGGCATCACCGCCGACATCAACACCGTCATCAACGCCTACAACAGCGACCACCTCGACGAGACGGTGCGCTGGGTGGTGGGCCGGCACCCGCACGTGCGCCACTTCGTGTGGAACAACATGGACCCGAACATGAACCGGGCGGAGCGCAACCCGGACGTGATCCCGCGCCTCGGCGAGTTCGAGCTCTCGCTGCGCCGGGCCATGCGCTTTCTGACCCAGGTGGGCCGCACCTTCCGCGCCGAGCGCGTGCCCCTCTGCTACATGCCCGAGTACGCCGAAAGTTCGACGGAAACCCGCAAGATCGTGAAGGAGGAGGAGCGCTGCATCCGCTTCCTCGACAAGAAGGGCTTCGTCCTCCAGAAGCAGTTCCTCCACGGCAAGGCACCCGCGTGCGATGCCTGCGCGCTCGATCCGGTCTGCGCCGGGCTCTACTCGATGGGCTACCACTACGACCCCGCCGAGCTCTTCCCCGTGGCCGGAAACCCGGAGGCCATCATCCGGAAGGTGCTCCGCCGCGAGCCCGAGCCGGCCCTCCTCGAACGAATCGCCGCCCGCCGTGGGCAGCGCAGTGATGAACAACCCGACGACCACGGTCTGCGAACCGAAGGAGCCGGCACCGTGACCGGCCCCGACCTCCGCGAGAGCGCCCGCGTCGTTCATGGCCACCGAGGCTGAACATGCCGGACCCTTCCCGCCGACACCCCCGCAATGCCCCGGGCCCCTGGTTCGTGGACCTCACCTGCGTTTCTTGCGACACCTGCACCGACATCTCGCCCGAGATCTTCGGGCGGGACGAGGCGCGCAAGGCCTACGTACGCGCCCACGTTCCGGCGGAGTTCGACCTCTTCCGCTTCGCGCTGGAGAGCTGCCCGGTGGAAGCGGTAGGCGACGAGGGCGGCTGACCGGCCCGAGCGACCCTCGACGCCCCGCGTAGACGGTGCGCAGGAGAACGGACTCGCCGAGCTTGTTGCTCGTGGAGTTCCGCCGTATACTCCACACTTCCGGAGGTGTCTCATCCGACCCGCCCTCCTCGTGCTCAGCACCGTCCTCGTCCTCGCTGGGTGTGAGAACACCAACGGCGTCACCAAATTCACGAAGCCGCCGGTGGTGGCGATCGAGTCGCCGGCCGATGGGGCCTCGCTCAACGAGGGCGTGGCCGTCAACATGCGCGGCCGCGTGGTCGATGAGAACTTCGAAACGTCGCTGACCTCGATCAGCGCCACCTGGGCCATCAACGGCGGCACGGTCTGCGAAGGCGCCGTGTTCGACACCAACGGCGTTTCCGAATGCGCCACCGTGTTCAGCCGCGGCGATGCCACCGTCACGCTCACCGCGATCAATCCCGACGGCGAATCGGCGGTCGGCACCGTGCACGTCACCGTGCAGAAGAACGACGCGCCCATCGCCGAGATCGTCACGCCCGAGTTCGGCGGCGAGTACTTCTCCAACCAGCTCACGTTGTTCGAGGGCGCGGTGTCCGACGGCGAGGACCTTCCCGAGCAGCTCACGGTGGCCTGGGTTTCGTCGAGGGATGGCGCGCTGCCCTTCTCGTCGAGCCCGTCGAGCGATGGAAAGACCACCGGCACCGCCACACTGAGCGAAGGCGAGCACCAGCTCACCCTCACCGTCACCGACACCACGGGCCGCACCGGCTCCGACACCACCACCGTGCAGGTGGCCGCCGGCTCCCGTCCCACCCTCACCCTCGTCGCGCCGAAGTCGGGCGACCGCGCCAACATCGGCGAGGTCGTGTACTTCGAGGCCACGGTGGGCGACGCCGAGGACACCCCCGATGCCGTGGGGCTCGTGTGGGAGAGCGACATCGACGGCATCTTCTCCACCCGCGGCGCCGGCAGCGATGGCACCGCCGACTTCACCTACGACGCGCTCAGCCACGGTGTCCACACCATCACCGTGACCGCCACCGACACCGACGGCATCACCGCGGTCGACTACGCCACGCTCTACATCAACGAGCCTCCCGAAGCCCCCACGGTGGCCATCACCCCCGACCCCGCGGGCTCGGGCGATCCGCTCGCCGTCTCCGTCGTGACCCCCAGCTACGATGCCGATGGCGACGCCATCACCTACAGCTACTTCTGGTACCTCAACGGCGTGGACTCGGGCCGGACCAGCAACCCCCTGCCGGCGAGCGCCACCTCCCGCGGCGACATTTGGACCGTGTACGTGGTGCCGAACGACGGCGCCTCCGACGGCCCCGCCGGCACCGACAGCGCCACGATCGGCAACGGCCCGCCCTCGCTCACCAGCGCCACGATCACGCCCGCCACGGCCTACACCAACGACACGCTCACCGCGAACGCCACCGGCTACTCCGACCCCGACGGCGATGCCGAGGGCGAGACCTACCAGTGGTACCTCAACGGGGCCGCCATCGCGGGCGCCACCGACCCCACCCTCGCGGGCACGTACTTCGTGAAGGGCGACGACATCACCGTCGAGATCTTCCCGTGGGACGGCTACGACCTCGGCGCCTCCGTGATCTCCGGCACGCGCACGATCCAGAACAGCACCCCCACGGCGCCCTCGGTGGATGTCACGCCGAACTATCCGGAAGACGACGACACCCTCACCTGCACCGTGACCGGCGCCAGCACCGACGATGACGGCGATGCCATCACCTACACCTACGCGTGGACCGTGAACGGCGTGGTTTCGGCCGTCACCAGCAACACCGTGGCGTCCTCCTACACAAGCGATGGCGAGACCTGGGCCTGCACCGTGACCGCCAGCGATGGCACGGCCACCAGCGGCTCCGGCACCGACTCCGCGCTGGTCGGCGACTACACCGCGCCCGACGCGCCGATCCTGAACTCGGTCGACCCGTACCGGAACGAAACGAGCGCCACCGTGAGCGGCTCCACGGAGCCCTTCGCCGACGTCACGCTGTACATCTCCAGCAGCTCGGGCGTCACGACCGACACCGCCACCGCCAACGGCGCGGGCACGTTCAGCTTCAGCGAAGGCCTCACCGCGGGCCTCTCCTACTCGTTCTACGCCACCGCCACCGACGCCTCGGGCAACACCTCCGCCGTGTCCAACATCGTCGGCACCGAGGTGTGCGACCCGGTGGATGACTACGAGGACACCACCGCCTACGGCGACAGCTGCGCCGACCCCGTGGTGGACTGGAGCACCCTCGCGGCCGACGGCACCGCCACCATCGAGTTCAACGGCAACATCCTCGACGCCAGCGACGACGACTGGTACTCCATCACCACCTCCGACACGGTCAGCGGCACCTACAACAACTACCGTTTCCACGTGGAGCTGACGGCCGGCAGCAGCGAGTACGCTTTCGTGGTGTACGAGGGCGGCTGCACCACGAGCGAGCTGGAGTGCAGCACCGGCTCCGGCACCGACCCCGAGGGCAGCGGCTATTCGGAGTACGAGGTCTACCAGGAGGACGTGGGCGACGGCTCCCACACCATCCCGAGCGACTACCGCACCTGCGCCGCCGCCTCCGAATACAACGAGTGCGACGACCTGAGCAACGACTACTACATCCACGTGTTCCGCACGAGCACGACCTACTCCTGCCAGGAGTACTCGCTCAAGATCACCAACGGCGTCTGGTAGCCGGGGCTCCTCGCCCCCGCCGCGCCGACGGTCGCCGCGTCGTGCCCGGCCGCCCCTCAAGGGGTGAGCAACACCTTCCCGACGTTCTCCCGCCGATGAATGAGCGCATGCGCCTCGGCCGCCTGTTCGAACGAAAACGAAGCATGCACATGCGGGCGCAGGTGCCCCACCTCCCACATCCCGACCATCTCCCGGGTCCACGCGAGGACGCGCTCCGACTCATCCCACAGGTGCCCCATGTTGACGCCGAGCACGCCCTTGTTGGCGTTGATGAGCGCCACGGGGTTGCTCTGCAACCAGGGGATGCCCAGGGCTGCCTTGAGCTGCGTCCACTTCGATGGCGTGCTGCCCGTGGAGCCCGCGCTGAGCCCGAAGCAGACGAGCCGCCCGCCCGCGCGGAGGCCGGCCAGCCCGCGCGCCCAGCTCGGACCGCCGATCGGGTCGAGCACGAGGTCCATGCCCTCGGTGGGCCACTCGTCGGTGTGGGAGTCGAGCAGGTGGTGCACCCCGCGCTCGGCGAGGAAGGTGTGCTTGCTCCGGCCCGCGGAGCCCCAGATCTCCGCGCCCGCAGCGCGGCAGAGGTCGATGCTGGCGAGGCCCACGCCGCCGCCCGCGCTGTGGATGAAGACCCGGTCGCCCGCCGCAACGCGACCCATCACGCGGAGCATCATCCAGGCCGTGAGGTAGTTGACGGGCAGCGCCGCGCCCACCGCCGCGCTCATCCCTGCAGGGCGGCGAACCGCCGTGGGTGCGGGGGCGCACACCATCGAGCTGTAGCCGCCGAAGCGGGTCATCACGAAGACGTCCTCGCCCACGCGCTCGGGGGCCACGCCCTCGCCGACGGCGTCGATCCGACCGGCCACTTCGTAGCCCGGAACGAAGGGGTAGGGCGGGGCGTCGGGGTAGTTGCCGAGCCGCGCGGCCACGTCGGCGAAGTTGATGCCGGCGGCCTCGACGGCCACGCGCACCTGACCGGGGGCGGGCTTCGGGTCCGGCGCCTCGCGCACTTCAAGGATTTCGGGGGCACCCGGGCGGGGAATCCAGACTTGTTTCATCGGCGTCGAGTATCCCGCTCCGGCTTCGGCTCGACGACCGCGTTGCGGGGATCTTCCGGCCACGCATGCCGGGGATAGCGCCGCATGAGCTCCTTGCGGAGGCCCGGGTAGTGGCGCGCCCAGAAGCCCGCGAGGTCGGTGGTGACCTGCACGGGCCGGTAGTTCGGCGCGAGGAGGCGCAAAACGAGCGGGGTGTCGCCCGCCACGCGGGGACCGTCGGCGAGGCCGAAGAAGTCCTGCATGCGGGACTCCACCCAGGGTTCGTCGGTGTCGTAGCCGACCGGCGCGCGCAGCCGGCCGGGGAGGCGGACGAATTCGGGGGCGAGCCGGTCCAGGCGGGCGGGGTCGGGGAGCGCCTCGCGGATGGTGGAGACGAGCGAGGTGGACTCGAGGTCGCCGAGCGAGCGGCAGCCGCGGCACAAGGCGGCCGCGAGCGTGTCGAGCTCCAGCTCCGGGAGCTCCTCCCCCCGGCGGCGGAGGAAGCGCACGCGGCCGAGCACGGCGACCCCGCGCTCCCAGTCGGGGACGTGCCGGTGCATCACCGCGCGGGCATGTTCGTGCAGCAGGCGGGCGACGGCCTCCGGGTCGCCCTTGCCGGGTGAGGCGTCGAGCACGAGGTCGCCGAACTGGAGCGCCTCGCGGACCTCCACGCGCTCGCCGGCCCACCCCATCGTGACCCGGACCTCCGCGCGTTCGAGGAGCCAGCCCTCGTCGACCGGGGTCATCGAGCGGGCGCGCACCCGGGTGCCCACGCGGTCCACCTCGGTCACCACCACGAAGCCATCGCGGGCGGACTCGCACTCGGCGGCGCCACCGTCCGCGAGGCGGACGCGCCCCCCCTCCCGGCGCGCCACCCGGTCGGGGAAGCCGGCGAGCAGCGCCTGACGGAGCGCCGCCTCGGGGGCCTTCGCTTCCGGTCCGCGCGCATCCACGAGCCCCAGCAGGCGCCGCCGCTCCCCCGCATCGCCCTCACCATCCAGCGCGCGGTCCACGAGATCGCCGGAGAGGCGCCGCCCGAAGAGCGTGACGAGCGAGGCCGCCTGCCGGCCGACGCCGAGCGCCGCGCCTTCGAGGAGCACACGCGCGAGGCGGGGCGCGAGCGGGAGCCGCGCCATCTCGTCGCCGATCGGCGTGCGCGCCCCGCCATGAAGCGCGCCGAGGCGCTCGAGCAGCGCCACGCTGGCCCGCCAGGCCGCCGGCGTGGGCGCCTCGAACCATTCGAGCTCGCGCCCCCCCAACGCCAGCACGGTGGCGGCGAGGTCGATGCGACGGACCTCCGGCGCGGTCTGCGCGGGGCGGGAGTCGTGATCACCAGCGCTGTACAGCCGCAGGCAGGTGCCCGGTCCGAGGCGCCCGGCGCGCCCGGCGCGCTGGGCGGCGGAGTCGCGCGCGATGGGAACGAGGTCGAGCGTGGGGAGGCCGGACCACGGGTCCCACGCGGCCTGCCGCACGAGCCCGCAATCGACCACGGTGTCGATGCCCTCCACGGTGACGCTCGTCTCCGCCACGTTGGTGGCCAGCACCACCCGACGGCGCGTGGAGCCCGGATCGGGCGCGCGCAGGGCGCGGTCCTGCGCGGCACCATCGAGCTCGCCGTGCAGGAGCGCCACGTCGAAGTCGGTGAGCAGGGCCGCAGCGCGCTCGATCTCGCCGATGCCGGGGAGGAAGGCGAGGACGTTGCCGGTGACCGCGCGCACCGCCGCGGAGAGGCGCACTTCGAGGGGGCGCTCGTCCTTCCGGTCGAGGTGCCGGATGTCCACGGGGAAGCGCCGGCCCTCGGACCGCACGCGGGGGCATTGAAGGAAACGGGCCACCGCCTCGGCCTCGAGCGTGGCGCTCATCACGACCAGCTTGAGCGCCGGCCGGGCGCGACGGAGCTGGCGCACCCACGCGAGGGCCACATCGGTGTGGATGCTGCGCTCGTGGAACTCGTCGAGCACGACGGCGCCCAGCTCGTCGAAGTCATCGAGGCGGCGGGTGAGGAGCGCCTCCGTGACGTAGACCACGCGCGTTCGGGCGCCGACCTGCCGATCGAGGCGCATGGCGTAGCCCACGGTCTGCCCCACGGGCTCGCCGAGCTCCTGCGACACCCGCTGCGCCGCGGCCCGCGCCGCCACCCGGCGGGGCTCGAGCACCCAGACCTGCCCCTCCACCAGCTCCGCCACGAGGAGCGGCACCCGGGTGGTCTTGCCCGAGCCCGGGGGCGCTTCGAGCACCACAGCGCCGTGCTCCTCGAGGGCGGCGCGCACCTCGGCGAGGGCGGCATCGATGGGCAGCGGGATGCGCACCGGCCGCGCTTAGCGCGCCGAACCGGCCGAGGTCAGCCCCGGGGGCGCCGAGATGCGCGCCTGCCCACGATCCCCGGGGGACGGGTCGCGGCGCATCTCCCCCTCGAACGCTCTCAGCCCTGGGCCACGCGCTCTCCCGCCCGACGGCGGTGCCCGAAGGCGAGCGGTCGCTCCAGCGCAAGGGGCAGCGCCTTCGGTCGGAAGTCGCGACCCAGGAGCCCATCGAGCGCACGCGACTCGACGGGGCGCGAGAACAGGTAGCCCTGACCAAAGCCGCAGTGCAGGCCGGCGAGGTGGGCAAGTTGCGCCGCGCTCTCCACGCCCTCGGCCACCACCTCCATGCCGAGCGCGCTGGCCAGCGAGAGGATGGCCCGCACGATGGCCTCGTCGCCGGACTGGCCGGGCACGCCCTGGGTGAAGGAGCGGTCGATCTTGAGGCTGTCGATGGGGAAACGCTGGAGGTAGCTGAGCGAGCTGTAGCCGATGCCGAAGTCGTCGAGGTGGACGCGCACCCCATGGGCGCGCAGGCGCGTGAGCACATCGGTGACGGTGACGGGGTTCTCCATGAGCGCCGTTTCCGTGAGCTCGAGCACGAGCCGCGAGGCGGGCAGCCCCGTCTCCGTCAGCACCCTGCGGACGAGCTCGTACATGTCGCCGTGGGCGAACTGGCGCGACGACACGTTCACGCTGATCGCGAGGTCGGAGGCGCCGTCGTGCATACGCGAGAGCATGGCCATGCGCGCGCAGGCCTCCTGCATCACCCACGCGCCCAACTCCACGATGAGGCCGGTCTCCTCGGCGAGCGGGATGAACACGGAGGGGTCGACCGAGCGCCCATCGGGCTGGGTCCACCGCACGAGGGCCTCGAAGCCCACGAGCTCTGCGCCCGGCAGGCCCACGATGGGCTGGTAGTTCAGGCTGAGGCCGCCCTCCGCGAGCGCACGGCGCAGCCCCGTTTCGAGGTCGAGCCGCCCGGCCACGGCGGCGTGGTGGGCCTGGGCGAAGAGTTCGGTGCCCGCGCGCCCGGCGCGCTTCGACCGGTACATGGCGATGTCGGCGTTGCGGAGCAGCTCCTCCGCGTCGCCGCCCTTGCTCTCGCAGGCCACGATCCCGATGCTCACGCTGGCGAAGACCTGGTTGTCGCCGAGCACGAAGGGCTGCGCGAGGGTGCGGTGGAGCCGCGCCGCGAGCTCCTCGGCCGCGCGTGGACCGTCCACCGGCTCGGCGAGGATGGCGAACTCGTCGCCGCCGAGGCGCGCCACGAGATCGCCGGGGCGAACGCCGAGGCTAAGGCGCTGGGCCACCGCGATCAGGAGGCGATCGCCCACCTGGTGGCCGAGGCTGTCGTTGATCACCTTGAACCGGTCGAGATCGAGGAAGAGCAGGCCGAACGCGCCCCGGGGGTTCCCGTCGAGACGGTCGGAGGCCTCCTGCAGGCGCGCCAGGAACGCGGCACGGTTGGCCAACCCGGTGAGGTCGTCGGTGGTAGCCCGCCGGACGAGCTCGGCTTCGACGGCGCGGCGCTCGGTCACATCGCTCTGCGAGCCCGCCACCCGGGTCACCCGCCCGGCGGCATCGTGCACCGCCATGCCGCGCGACCGCACCCAGACCCACCCCTCGGCCGCGTGGTGCATGCGGTGCTCGATCTCGAAGTGGGGCGTAGCGCCGGCGAGATGCTCCTGGAGCGTACTCCACACGGCGTCGCGCTCCGCGGGGTGCATGAGCAGGAGCCAGTCTTCCACTTCGAGCCCGAACTCGCCAGGTGCAAGGCCGAGCATGGCGCACCACCGCTCGGACACCACGAAGGTGCCGGTGAGCACGTTCCAGTCCCAGATGCCGTCGCGGGCGCCCGCGAGCGCGAGCTGGTAGCGCTCCCGACTTTCGCGAAGCTCGCGCTCGGCGCCCGCCCTTTCCATGGCGTACCGCAGCGCGCGGCGCACGAGCTCGGCCGTGAAACTCCGCTTGACGAGGTAGTCCTGAGCGCCGCGAGCCACCGCTTCGAGCGCGATCGCATCCTCCTGCAGCCCGCTCTGGACCACCACCGGGAGCTCGGGCGCCAGCTCGCGAACCGTCAGGAAGGTGGCGAGGTCGCGACTGTCATCTACACAGAGGTCGATGAGACCTACGTCGTAGCGGTTCCCCGCCAGCAGCTTTCGGACGCCCGCCACGGAGGTGACGTGGTCGATCTGGAAGTGGGGACGGAGCCAGACGAGCAGGTTTTCGTACTCCGCGGGGGAGTCTTCGAGCAGGAGCAGGCGCATGGCGGGAGAGTGGGGCAGGGGAGACCTGTGACTGCGACAGATTGTACACCCCAGCTATTGGCATGTCAAGATTCCAGACGCATCTCTTCGGTTCGTTCTTCGCCGGAGACGGCGGGAAGGCTGACGACGAAGACCGCGCCGCCACCCTCCGCATCGGCCACCTCGATGCTGCCGCCCGCCCGTTCGGCGAGCTTGCGGCAGATCGCCAGCCCGAGGCCGTGCCCCGGCGTGGGCGCGCTCCCGGCGAGCCGGGCCAAGGGGCGGAAAATGGAGTCGCGCTCCGCGAGCGGCACCCCCGGGCCCCAATCGCGGACCCGGAGCCGCCACAGCTCACCATCCCGCCGGGCCGAAACGTGGACGCGAGGGGGCGTGCCGCCATGGCGGATGCCGTTGACGACGAGGTTCTGGAGCAACTGGCGCAGCGGGTAGGCGGCCACCCCCACCTCGGGGAGCGGGCCGCGCTCGATGCGCGCGCTGGTCTCCTCGATGAGGGCGGAGAGCTGGTCGAGGACCTCGTCGAGCACCCGGTCCACCGAGGAGGGGGGGCTCGGATCGGGGTTGGCGGCCGGCTGAAGGTCGGCGAGGGCGCCGTCGATCAGCTCCTCCATGCGCGCGGTGGCGTCGTACAGGCGCGCGAGGAGCGCCGCGGCGGCCTCACCATCCCCGAGGGCGAGCTGGCCCTCCACGCGTTCGAGCAGGAGGCGATGGGTTCGCAAGGGCTCGCGCAGGTCGTGCGCCACCTCGGCGGCGAAGCGGCGGTCGCCGTTCTGGCGGAGGGCCGCCAACTCCCGCTCCAGCTCCGCTTCGCGAGGAGAGGAGGCCGCCACCGCGGGCGCTGCGCTGGCGGCGAGGCGGGCCGCGAGCTGGGTGATGCCCTCGGGGGAGGCGCCGTAGACCTCGGCGAACCCCACGGCGGCAAAGCGCAGGAGCGCCTCGGCGGCCGGAGCGCCGAGGGCGGCGAGGCGCACCTCCGGGTGGCGCCGACGCAGGGCGAGCGCGAGCTCGATGGGATCGGCCCAGATCGTGGCGAGGTCCACCAGCACCAGCGCGTACGCGCCCTCGGCGAACCCTTCGGCGAAGCCCACCGGATCGGCCGCCAGCCGGGCACCGGGGCGCAACGCGGCGACGAGCGTCGTCCACACCGGACCCCCCACGCAGAGCACCGGCGCGGTGGCAGGGAGCGGCGGGGGAACGGTCAACGTCACAGGGGGAGTCTATCCGACCCTTGACGCGTCAGGTGCCCGCTTGCTGCGCAAGGAAACGATCGAGGCCCTTTCGCGCCTGGCCCTGGACCTTCGCGCGGAGCCACGCGCTCCACCCGAGCAGGAGGCCCACCACGCCGAGCGCCTGACGGCTCCACCGCCAGAAGTCGAACTCGTCCACGTGTTCGACCACGCGGCCGTTCTCGAAGCGGAAGCGGGCGTGGATCACGTTGTGGACGGGCCGCTTGCCGGGGCCGAAGGGGTACCAGGCCTCCCAGTGGGCCACGCCTTCGGTGTCGGTGGCGCTCACCGACACCAGCTCCACCTTCAGCTCGCTGGCGGCGCCGCAGAGCTGCGCCCACATGCCGGGAACTTCCCGACCGCGGAGGCCGGGGAACGCGGGGTCGGAGAAGGTCGCCTCGGGCGCGTAGAGCGCCGCCATCGCCGCGGCATCCCGACGGTTGAACGCGGCGTAGAACTCGCGGAGGCGGCCAACGTTGGCGTGTTCCATCGGCTCGCCTAACCCGGCGGAGAAGGGAGAAACAGGGACAGCGGGCACCTCGCGGGCCACCGGCTCGCCTGCTGCTCCCGCAGCGGGCGAAGGGGGCGTCGTCCTGGAGCTGCGCGGCTCACAAAAGCATCTGATCCACCCGCCCCTGGAGCTCGCGCGGCGCCGTCACCGAGAAGCAGATTTCCACCTGCTGCGACCCGCCGGCCGGCACGGAGAGCGACCAGCCAAGCACCCCCGCCGGAGCGGTCGGGTCCACGTTCGACGCC
Organism: uncultured Pseudomonadota bacterium; assembly: GCA_903885375.1. Taxonomy (GTDB): domain Bacteria; phylum Myxococcota_A; class UBA796; order UBA796; family SXON01; genus SXON01. The sequence goes on along the minus strand of CAISIK010000027.1, from coordinate 25,931 downwards.
AGCGAGCTCTCCACGGCCGACACCGTGATCCGGTCCACCTGGGAGACGGGGACCTGGTCGCGGAGGTTCACCACCGCCGCCGCCTTGCCGAAATTGCGGACCGTGGTGCGGAAGCGGACGGTCGTCTTCGTACGCGAACCCAGCAGGTGCTCGATCTTCCGGGACACGAGCGTGCGCTCGGCCTTGACCCGGTCCTCCACCCCGAATCCGAGCCCGATGGCCTCCCCGGGGGCAATGGCGCCGATGGTGGCGCTGCCGACGTAGTCGCCGCCCACGAAGCTGGCCACGGGGCCCGGGAGGAGCGGACTCTCGGACGTCCACACAAACTGGCCGCTCCGAAACACCTCGGGCGTGATGCGCGGGACGGTGTCGAGCGCGAGCGCGACGTTGCCCGTGACCGACGCGAGCGGGAAGCGGGCCTGCGAACCATCGCCGGCCAGCGTCCGCTTGCCGTCCACGGGGTACACGCGCGCGCCGGCGCCGGAGCTCGCGCCGCCCGTGCTCCCGATGCTGCTGGCGTCCACGCCGTACTCGTCGAGCAGCCAGGGCGTGAGCTCGGGCGCCGCCCCGCCCACGAGCGGCCGTGCCGTGGAGAGCTCGATGCGGGCGTCCTTCCAGAGCTCACCGGTGTACTGCTGCACGAGCGCCTGGGTCTCGAAGGTGACCCCGGCGGCATCCGGGTCGAGGCGCGCGCTGTAGGTCGGCGACCAGGATGCGCCGAGGACACCGTAGCGGAGCGCCACGTCCACCTTCCCGGCGGCGGGCATCTCCACGTCCACCCGCACGGTCAGGCCCGTGGCGCTGGGGTCGCGGAGCTTCACCAGGAGCGGGGCGAGCTCCTCGCCGATCTTTCCGGCCTTCTCCTCGTGCTCGCGCAGGCGGCTGGCGAGGTCGCGCTCGGCCTCCCCGAGGAAGGTGAGCGTGCCCTTCACGACGTCGAGCGTGGGGGCGGTGCGCGTGGCCTCGCTGGCGCCGAGCAGGGAGCGGTCGAGGTAGGCCCGCTGCACGAGGATGGACTCGATGCGGTCGCGCAGGCCGCCGAGCTCGGCCGAGAGCGCCTCCGCCCGCTTGCGGATGCCCTCGATGCGCTCGGTCTCTTCGACGTCGCCCGTGCCCGACACGAGCTCCACGCCCACCACGCGGCCGCGGCCCACGCGCAGATCGGCGGCGAGCGTGGTGGTGTCGATGGATGCCGGGAGGCCCTCGAAGCGCACCCGCTGCGTGCCGGCCGCCAGCTCCACCGTGCGGGCACGGGTCACCACGGCGCGGTCGCGCAGCACCAGCACGCGCTCCACCTCCGAGTTCGGCTCCAGCGGCAGCGGCGGCGGCAGCGGGATGTAGACCTCGGCCTGCGCCCGGCCCTTGCGCGCGGCGGAGGCCGGGGCCGGCGGGGCGGCGAGCTCGGCCTGCACCGCGTCGAGGTCGAAGCTGAGCTTCATCCTCTCCTTGGCTTCGGCGGCATAGTCGGACGAGAAGGCGGCACCGATCAAGAGCAGGATCATGGGAACTCCGGGGGAGACGTCCCAGACCCCGGACGGCGCCCCGGGTTCGTCCCCGAATGTCACTTCCACTGCGATATGCGGGGGCGCCTTGCTGCGCTGGCACGACGATACCCGCACGCTCGAGCTCGCCGTGCGCGACCTCGGAGGCGCGCGCGCGGAGCTGGGCGGGCTGGCGATGTCCCCGCGCGCCCGCGCCCGGGCCGGGGCGGGCGCCCACCGGGCGGCGAGGGAAACGGCGGAGGAGGGCACCCGGCACGAGGAGAGCTGGCGGCACACGGAGGAGGTGGAGGACTGGCGGTGCGTGATCACCGCACGGGTGGACGGCGTGGTGGAGATGCTCGACGGCCACACACTCGTGGAGGAGGTGAAGTCGGTGGGCCTCGGCGAAGCGGCGCTCGCCTCGGCCGAGGTGGCCGAGGCCTGGTCGCGCCAGCTGTGCGCCTACCTGTTCATGGCCGAAGCCGCGAAGCTCCCGCGCCCGCAGGGCCGGCTGCGCCTCGTGTCGCTGGTCGATGGCAGCCAACGCGTCGTGCCGATGCACGCCGACCCCTCCTTCGCCGCCTGGCTCCGGGCCTGGCTCGCCGCCCGCGTGCGGGCCCGCGGCCTCTGGCTCGCGTGGCGCCACCTGCGGCGGGATGCGTCGATCCCCTTCCCCTTCCCCGCGCTCCGCCTCGGCCAGGCCGACATCCTCGAGGCGGTGCAGAACGCTGCCGCACGGGGAGAGGTGCTCGCCCTGACCGCCCCCACCGGCCTCGGCAAGACCGCCCCGGTGCTCGCCGGCGCCCTCGCCGAGTGCTTCCGCGCCGACCTCGGGTGCTTCTGGGCCACCGCCCGCGGCACCCAGCGCTGGATCGTGCTCGACACGCTCCAGCGGATGCGCGCCGCCGGCCTGCCGCTGCGCGCCGTGGTGGTACCCTCCCGCGCGGAGGCCTGCCCCGCATGCGCCCGGGGCGACTGTGTCGGCACCGCCGAGCTCGCCGACCTCGTGCCCCTCGCCGAAGCGGGCATCGTGCTGCCCGAGGCGGTGGCCGCCGAAGCCGCCCGGCAGGGGGCCTGCGCCTGGGCGCTCGCCGTCGAGTACGCCGCCCACGTGGCCGACGTGGTCATCGCCGACCTCAACTACGCCTTCGACCCCGACGTGCACCTCCGCGCCTGCTTCGGCTTCGGCGCGCCGCGGCGGTTCGTCGTGGTGGTCGACGAGGCGCACCAGCTCCCCGACCGCGCGCGGGGGTGGGCCTCCGCGCACCTCGACGCCTCGCTCCTCGACGCCATCGACACCCGCTACCCCGGCGCTGGGGGCGCCCCCTTCCGCGAGCTGGCCGACACCGTACGCGGCTGGCTCCTCGACGAAGCCGCCTCCGGCGAGGTGCGCCCCTGGGAGCCCGACGAAGGCGCCCTCGCCGACACCCTCACCCACTACGACGCCCTCGCCTTCGAGCACGCGCGCGCCGTGGAGGCCGACCCGCGCCCCGGCGAGGACCCCTGGCGCCTCCTGGGCCAGGCCCTCTTCCGCCTCTCCACCTACGCCGACCGCGCCGGCGAGGAGGTGGTCACCCTCACCGACGGCGCCAGCATCCAGCTCGTGTGCCGTGATGCGGCCTTCCTGCTGGAGGAGCGCATGGCCGCCTGCGCGGCCGTCGTGGGCGTGAGCGCCACCCTGCACCCCACCTGGTTCTGGCGCGAGCGCATCGGTGTGCCGGCCTCCCGCTTCTCCGAGCTCGCGGTGGAGGCCGACCTCCCCGCCGAGAACCGGCTCGTGCTCGTGGCTCGGGGCGTGTCCACCGCCTGGAAGGACCGGGAGCGGGAGCGCCCCCGGGTGCTCGACCTCATTGAACGCTGCGTGGCGGCGGTGCCGGGCAACGTGGCGCTCTTCTTCGGCAGCTTCGAGCAGATGAACGACCTGATGGCCGGACTCGAGCTCCCCGGCCGCGAGCGGGTGGTCCAGCGGCCGGGCATGTCCCCCGCCGCCCGCTCCGAGGCGGCCGCGGCCATGGCGGAGCCGGATCGGGTGCTCGCTGCGGTGCTCGGCGGGGTGTTCGGGGAGAGCGTGGACCTCCCCGCCGGCGCCCTCGCCGCCGCCTTGATCATCGGCCCCTCGTTCCCTCCCCCCACGCTCGAAACGCAGCTCCTCACCGAGTGGAACGAACGACGGTGGGACGATGGCTTCGGCCTCGCCTCCATCCAGCCCGGCATGACGCGGGTGGTACAGGCGGCCGGCCGGGTGATCCGCCGCCCCGAGGACCGCGGCGCCGTCGTGCTCGTGTGCCGGCGGTTCCTCCAGAACGAGCTGCAGGCCTACCTGCCCGAGGCGTGGGCCCCCTCGCCGACCAGCCGCCCCTGGGAGGAGCTCGCCGAGTTCTTCGCCCGCCCCGTACCGAGGCCCCCCCCTGCCGACGCCGGGCCGCGATAGCCCGCCGGCATGGACATCTGGCTCGTTCTCCGTGTGCTGAAGTTCGTCGGGTTCGCCCTCTTCGCCGGGGGCGTGATGCTCTCGACCGGGCCCAAATCCCAGAAGGAGCGCATCGTGGCGGCGTGGGGCATGCTCCCCGTCGGCTTCTTCCTGAGCTGGTTCGCGGGCTACGGGCTCCTCAAGCACGCCGGCGGCTCGCTCGGCGCCCCCTGGGTGAGCGGCAGCATGCTGCTGAGCCTGCTGGCCCTGCATCTCGCCCTGCTCGGCTCCCGCCCCGCCGCGCGGAACACGCGCCGCGGCATCCTCGCCCGCGCGGCCCTCGGCGCCACGATCGGCGCGATGGTGGGCCGCTCGGCGGGCGGCGCGTGGGTCGCCTACGCCGCGCTCGGCGCCGCCCTCGCCGTGGGGATCGCCCTCTGGCTCGGCCGCGGCCTGCCGAACCCCCCGGCCGACCCCGCACCCGACGAAGCCAAGGCCATCCTCGCCGGCTTCTGGCGGTGGAGCCGCTTCGAGGCCGCGAGCGCCATCGCCCTCTTCGTCGTGTACATGCCGCTGAAGTACGGCGCCGGCATCGTGCTTGACGGCGGCCAGGGCTGGTTCGGATGGGTGCACGGCATCCTCACTGTCCTCTACGTGAACAGCCTCCTGGAAGCGAAACGCGCGGGCGGCTGGAGCCTCGCCGACACGGGCCTCGCCTTCGGGAGCGCGCTCCTGCCCGGCGGGGCGCTGTGGTTCGAGCGGCGCATGCGGCGGTAGTCCGTTGGCTCCCCCTGTCCCCCGGCTGCCGGCGGGAGTACGATGGCGCACCTTCCCCGCCGGGGTCCGCGCCATGTCTCCGCGTCACCTTCTGCCGCTGATGATGATGGCCTGCGCCACGGCGGAGGACACCGCGGTGGATTGTTTCGACGAGGAACCCTCGGCGCTCGCGGGCACCGGTGTGCTGACCTTCGAGGAGCTTCAGGAGGGCGACACCGTGTTCATGGTGACCGGCGCGCAGGGCGGAGAACACATCTACGGCAGCCTGCGCCTCTGGAACACCGACGAGATCGTGATCGTGCACTACACCATCACCCGGAACGACGATGGGTCGGTCATCTCCGACCAGACCTACCGGGTGGCGATGGGATCGGAAGCGCCGTGCGGGCACCTCTACACCGGCATGTACGGGTACCTCGGGTTCACGTCGGACTACACCCGCAGCCTCAAGAACGTGTCGGTGACGCTCACGTTGGAGGCCACCGACAGCGAGGGCCGTGCCGCATCCGACTCGGTGGCCGTCATCGTCGGAGATGAAGACGCCCCGTGAGCGTCAGCCCGGCACCACGACGCGCCGCCGCGCCTCGATCCCCGTGGCCGCCAGCGCCCGACCGTCAGGAAGGGTAACGGTCAGCCGGTCGATCGTCTCCGCCTCCCCCAGCCCGAAGTGCACGCGCGGGGCGCGGTGGGACTGGTAGCCGGCGTCGGTCTTCACCCAGTTGGTTTGCGTGCGACCTCCCGCCTCGACCTGGACGCGGCTCCCGATGGGGGCCTCGACCTCCAGCCAGCCGGCTTCGGTGCAGCTGTCGGACAGGTACAGCTGCGGACGGTCCTCGATCTGGGTGATCAGCAGATCCTCAACGCCGTCGGCGTTGAGGTCGAGCGCGGACACGGCCCGAAAGGAACCCGTGGCCGACAGCCCGAGGTCGCCCGCCACGTCGGAAAACCACCCCCCGTCCTGACGGAGGAGCTTCATCGGCACGGTGACCCGGGGATGGTCCACCGCCGGGTTCCAGCGGTCGCCCTGCGCGGGGAAGAGGTCACGCTGACCGTCGTTGTCGAAGTCGACGAAGATGCCGCCCCAGCCGGTGGCGTCTGCATCGACCGCCCAGGCGTTCACCGACGTGCTCACATCCACGAATGTGCCGTCGGCGAGCTGCTGGAACAGGGTGTTGAAGGGGTTGGCGCTGACGTAGATGTCCACCCGACCGTCCCCGTCAAAATCATCGACGTCCACCCCCTTGGCGTTGAACAGGGCGGCGCAGTAGCAGCTCTCCTCCAGGGAAGTGAGCACGCCGCCGTCGTTGCGCAGGAGCGTGCTCGACCCCTGAAGCATGCCGAAGTCGTTCACGACGTACACGTCCTGGTCACCGTCCGCGTCTGCGTCGAACCAGAGCGCGTCCATCCCGTGGCGCTCGCCCACGGCGGGAGGCACGGTATCGACATCATATTGCCAGACATCCTCCCCTCCCTTCAGGATCATGTCGTTGAACTGCACCTCGAAGTCATCGAAATTGTAGGTGCTCGGAACGTAGAACTCCAAAACGCCGTCCCCGTCGAGGTCGCCCGGCGCGAATTCGTGCGCCATCACGTTTTCGCCGACCGTCTCGGCGGGGAGCACCGGCAAGGCCGGGCCGGCGCTGAACGTTCCCGCGGTGTTGGTGAGGGTGCGCGGGGTTGCGCCCCCCAACATCAGGTCGAGGTCCCCGTCGCCGTCCGTGTCAAAGAGGAGGATACCGAGGTTCGAGGTGATGAGCTTGCTGATGTCCACCACCTCGAAACCGGCGCCGGTGCTCCGGTACTGGTGCGAATTCCCGTTGGAGTTCACGATGACGACGTCATCCAGACCGTCGCCATCGATGTCTCCGGTGGCGATGCTGGGACTCTCCTCGTGCTGGTCGAAGCGGTTGAGGGGCGCCTGCAAGCCCCAGCTCTCGCCGACCTCGGTGTAGGTGGTGGCGGGCGCGGGGTCGGCGCACGCCAGAACCTCGCCGAGCTCCACCCCGTCATCCACATGCAGCGGAACCGAAGCGTCCGGCTCGGTTTCACAGGCGAGGAGAAGGGAAAGCACAGCTCTACCTAACGTGACCCCGACGCGTTCGGCTTCCCTACTCGCCCTCTTCCACCGCGCGCTTCCCGAAGGCCCAGGACACCCCCGCCGCCACGCTGAGCGGTTGGGACACCGATGCGTCCTCGTCGGTGTGGTGCACGGCCTCCCAGACGGGCACCCGCGCGGTGAGCTGCAAGGACAGGTCGTGGTTCACGGAGTAGAGCGCGCCCGCCGAGGCCGACACCGACGCCCGCCCGCCGTACGCCTCCCCGTGCCACAGCTCCTCGCCCTCGTACGCCCCTTCGGCGAGGAGCCACGTGTACACCTTCGGGGTGGCCGCGAACGTGGGCCCGACGCTCACCACCACCGTGCGGGGCGCCCGGTAGCCGTTGGCCCCCTCCTGGATCGGGAGCCGCGACGACGCCGTGGCCAGCGCGCCGAACCGCCCGGCCCGAACGACCGCGTCAACGCTCACGAGCGGATCGAAGGTGCCCGTACCGAACTGCATGTGCTGGTGTTTCTTGCCCTCCTCGGTGAGCGCGAAGGGGTCGGCTTCGGTGTGCCCGATGGGGAGCGAGCTGCCCACGGAGGGCGTGAGCACCACACTTCCGGCCATCCACGTCCGCTTCAGCCAGAGGCTCCCATCGACCGGGCCGAGGAGGACCTCGTCCCTATGGTGGATGTCGTCGTAGGGCGGTGTGTAGGGCTCACCGTCGCGGGTGTAGTCCACTGTGATGGCCCGAACGTCGAACGGGAGGCCCGCAGCCACGGCCCACCCCTTGCCGAGTCCCGCGCTGAGCAGCGCATCCACGCGGAGCCAGGTGATCGCCTGATCGTGCCAGTGCTCGGGAATCCCGGTGGTGGCGCAGAGGAGAGGGTCCACCTCGGGGCAGTTGGCCACGTGCTGGATGCGGGTGGCCTGGAAGATGGCCTGCGTGTCGAGCCGGAACCGGCCGGCATCAAGGTACGGCTGTGCGCGGGAGCCTCCAACCTGGAGGTTCGGGTTGCTTCAACCGGGTCACGTGGCGTGGGCGGCGGGCGCCATCATCGCGTAGAGCATGGCGCCCACGACGGCGCGGAGCGTGAGGGTCCGGACGGTGGCCATCACCGGGCCCGCCGGCGGTCGATCGCCGTGATCGCGGCGCTGGCCACGCTCCCTTCGTAGAGCTTCTTGCCGTCCGGGCCGACAACCTTGTACCAGGGGAGGCCCTCGGCGAAGGCGAGGTGCTGGGTGACGACCGGCAGCGCGAACGAGGCCTTGGCATCGCCCGCGTCGAGCCACACGACCCGCGCGGCCACATCCGCGTGGCTGCCCATGTACGTGGTGAGCAGGGCCGCGCCGGTATGGCAGGGCGCGCACCACGGGGCGCCGAAGTCGAAGACGGTGAACTTCCCCTGCACGGGGGTGAGGTCGACCCGCGCACCGTGGGAGATCGTGACCACATCGAGCCCCTTGGCCGCCGCCCACGGGTCGGCCGCGGGCTGCATTCCGGCGGGGCAGGCCTCCACTTCGGCCAGGCTGACGAGGCTGTAGCCGGCGGAGGCCAACGCCGTGCCCAGCGCGCCCGAAGTGAGCGGGACCGACGCTTGGAGGCAGGCCTGGCCGGCCTCGAAGTTCGCGGCCACCGCCGTGACGGCGGGCACCGACTGGAGCGCCGTGACCACCTTCTGCGCGCAGCAGGGGTCGTCCATTCCGGAAACGGTGGCCAGCCACGCGGCCGAAGCGGTGTTGACGAGCAGCATGGGGTGCCGGTAACGCGCGGAGGGGGCAGGCCTCAAGGGAGGAGGGGCGCCGGCGTCGGAACATGCGGGCTCACATCCAGTCGGGTGTGCAGGCCGGGTCGATGGTCAGGTACTCCTCCGCGGGCGAGTAGTCCGCCGCTCCCTGCATCTCGGGCGGATCCTGGGCGGTGACGACGATCCAGCCCGGCGGCAGGAGGTACCCGCTGGAGCAGTACCAGTCGAGCGCAGCCCACGTCTCGACGAGCCCCAGCGGCAGGCCCGAAAACAGCGCAAAGGCCTGCATGCCCGAGCGGTCGCACACGCCGCCGATCGTTTCGTCACCGGCCGACCAGCTGCCACTGGCGTCGAGGTCGCCGTACACGAGGATGGCTGCGGCGCTCGCCGGACGGAAGAGCGGCAGCTCGAGCGAGATCGGCGTTCCCGAGGCGGCGATGGTGAATTCCGCGCCCACCGGCGTGTCCCCGCGGACGGCTTCCTCGTCGAACAGAACCAGCCGGGCATCGACCCGTTCGAGCGCGGCGCTGCTGGTCCAGGCAATCGCATCGTCGCCGGTGGAAAACACGTGCACCGGCAGCGCCGGGACGCCGAATCCCGGCGCATAGCAGGACGTTCCGAAGCCGACGTGGTTCCATCCGCCGCCGAACGCCCCCGTGGGAGCCTCCGCCCACAGGAGCTCGGCGGTGCCGTGCCCGAGAACCGGCTCGTCGTCGTCCACGACGCCGTCGCCGTCGCCGTCGTCATGCACGGTGAGCAGGTACTTCGCGCCGGGTACGCCCTGGGTCCCGTCCGCCTCGGTGGTCAGGTCCGAGACGGCCGGGACAGGGAGCGCAAGGTCCATCGTGGGGCCCGAAACGGTGGCACTGGTGAGGGCCTCACCGAAGGAGGCGGTCCAGCTGTCCACCTCGTGGAGTCGGGTCACCACCACGGTGGCGCCGATGACGTCGGCTTCGAACTCGAGGCGAACCGTGGCGCCGGGCGGGCGGATAGCGGCGGCGCCGCTGTCCTCCGCGGTGTCCGCGGGCGCGCCGGAGTCGCGATCGGCCGGCGGCTCGGTCGCGGAGGCGCCGACGGCCGGGCCGGAGCCGACGCACGCGAGGAGCAGCAGGGGCATGGATCGAGGGTAACCACAGCGCGTCGCCGCACCATCCCCGACTCAACCCTCCGACGGCGCCTCGCCTCCGCGCAACGCGCACGCCGCGACGAGGTTCGCCGCGAGCTGGGGGTTCGACCCGAAGTGGGCGTGCACGTAGCTGCCGAGCACCTTCCCGCCGAGCCAGCCCTCGGGGGCCCCGGCGCCGGCCACCCGGTACACCGGCGAGAGCGCGGGTACCTCCTCCAGCTCGGAGTAGTGGAACTCGTGGCCGCGGAAGCAAATCCCCGCCGGACCGAGCGGCGTGTCGACCGTGGTGGTGACCTCCCGGTAGCCGAGCGCGCGCAGCCGGGGCGTCATCCGGGTGCGGAGGGGGAGCACCCCGCACATCGCGGAGGCATCCCCGCCCTCGCTGGCCAGGCGCGCGCCGAGGTACATGAGCCCGCCACACTCGGCGTAGATGCAGCCGGGGAAAGCCCGGATTGCCGCGCGCATCGCCGTGTTGGCTTCGAGGGCCTCCCGGTGCGACTCGGGGTAGCCGCCGCCGATGTAGAGCCCGCCGAGATCGGGGGGGAGGGCGGCATCGGCCAGCGGCGAGAAGGGCACGAGCTCGGCGCCCGCCTCGCGGAGGAGGTCGAGATTGTCGGGGTAGTAGAAGTGGAAGGCCGCGTCGAGGGCGAGGCCGATGCGGGTGCGGGCAGGCGCCACGCGGCGGGCGGGCGCCTCCACCGTCGGCACCCGCGCGAGCGCCAAGAGGGCATCGAGGTCGAGCGAACGCCCCCACTCCGCCATCTCCTCCACCCAACCCGGCCGAGCCACGAGCTCGGCGGACACGAGTCCGAGGTGGCGCTCCGGCACGGCCAGCTCGTTTCGGCTGGCGAGCGCACCGAGGCACCGCACCGACGGCACCGTCTTCATCGCCTCGGCGAGCAGGCCGGCATGCCCCGGGCCGCCCACCCGGTTGAAGATCACCCCCACCACCGGCACCGAGGGCTCGTAGCCGGCCAGCCCCGCCACCACGGCGGCCGCCGTTCGGGCCATCGCGCTGGCATCCACCACCACCACCGTGGGAATGCCGAGCCACTGGGCCACCTGCGCGCCGGAGCCCTCGAGGGTGGTCGGGGAGTGCCCATCGAACAGGCCCATCATGCCTTCGACGAGCGCGATGTCGCCGCCCGCGGCCCCGCGGGCGAAGGCCGCCTCCACGCCGGAGCGCCCGGTCATCCAGCCGTCGAGGTTGCGCGACGGCCGACCGGACACCGCCTGGTGCCAGGTCGGGTCGAGGTAGTCGGGGCCGGCCTTGAAGAGCCGCACATCGAGGCCCCGGGCGCGGAGCGCGGCGGCGAGGGCGCAGGTGACCGTGGTCTTGCCGGAGCCCGAAGCCGGCGCGGCGATGAGGAGGGTGGGGATCATGGCGGCGCCGCCGTAGCCGCACCCGCCCGATGCGCAAGCGCGGAGTCGGGGTCACCGCAAGCACGGGCGGGAGCGGCCAACCAGGTTTCGCCGATCGGAATCGTCCTCCGCGGGCATGTAAGTCGCGGCACCCTTCCCGAGGCATCCATGCGACTCTCCGCGTTCTCCTTCGCCTTCCTGCTCGCCTGCCAGTCCACCGCCACCATCGACGATGCCCCGGGCGGCAAGGACCCGGGCGACAGCGGCGACACCGGCGGCCTGCCCGCCGACCTGAGCGAGGGCCATTACCTCGGCGAGATCGTCGGGTTGAACACCTATTTCGGCACCGAGACCGAGTGCGAGGGCGATGCCGAGCTGGCCATCGACGCGGCTGGCAGCCTCGTCGGCTACCTCACCTGCACCTTCACCAACGGCTACGCACAGGAGGGGGACTGGGCCGGGAGCGAGGTCGATGGCGCGATCGACAGCATGTGGACCGACGACATCGGCAACGGCTACGTGCTCGAGTTCCCCGGCGTCGGCACCTACAGCGACGGCGAGGTGGTCGTCGACTTCGACTGGGAGGACACGAACATGGGCGTGACCTTCGTGGGCACCGCCACGCTCAGCCGGGAGTAGTCGGCCTCGCGCGCGCGCGGGGGGCCCGCGGGGGCGAAGTCCGCGATCCTTCCTGCAGCGGACGCGCCGCACTAGCCGTAGCCAGGGCCGCCGACGGGAGTCCTGGCGACCGCTCACCCCCGACCGCCCGCGGAGAGCAGCCCAAGCTCCGCCATCGAACACCACCGCTCCGGATCAGCCACGATCAAGTGATCGGCGAGCGGGATGTGGAGGGCCTTGCCGGCGGCCGCGACCCGCTCGGTGGCCACGCGGTCGGCGAAAGAGGGCCGCGGATCACCGCTGGGATGGTTGTGGGCGAGGAGGATCGAGGCCGCCGGACGGGAGCGCGTGAGCGCCCACCGGTAGATCTGCGCGGGATCGACCACCGTGGCCCCCGGCGATCCGGAGCTCAGCACGGCAACCTCGATGCTGCGCGCCCGGATGTCGAGCGCCACGCTGACGAGCGCCTCATGGTCCCGACCCGCGAGCAGGGGCCACACGAGCGGGAGCGCATGCTCGGGCAGGGTGACCTCGACCGACTCCGGAGGCGGAGACAGGAGGCGCAGGCAGCGCTCCGCAAGGGCCGGCTCGCGACGCAGCAGCGCTCGGAGCGCCGCTTCGGGACCCACCCCGTGCGGCCGGCGCGCCCGCATGGCGCGGTGCTCGGAGGGCGGGGGCGCGGGGACGGACTCACGGACGAACAGCGAGAGTGGCTGGGACAAGGGCGCTCCGAGGGGCGGGAAGGTGACGCCCCGAACCTACCGTAGCAGGCAGCCAAAAAATGGTCTGATAGCAGATATTCGGTACAGGTCGTTCGCTCCTCCGCCCCGACGGTGCTCCGGAGCGTTTGGGGGTTGGGTGGGGGTGTGGGCCCGGGGGTGGGCCGGTAGGACGCCGGACGACGAGGTTCCCGCATGTACCGCTCCGCCCTCTTCCTCCTGGCCATCGCCTGCTCCGCGACCGACGCTCCCGACTCCGGATCGGCGGCCGACACCGCAGAGGACACCGGCCCCATCCACGACAGCGACTCCGGCGGCGACACCGACACCGGCACCGACACCGGCACCGCGTTCGAGGCCTGCGACGGCAACCTCGACCTCGGGGCGACCACGGCCGCTTCCACGCTCGACTTCGCCGCCGGGGTTGACGGCGAGACCCCCATCTACTCGTTCGTCACCGGCACGACCGCCGACTGGAACTTCACCAGCAGCGCCGGAGTCGGCAGCCCCAACGGTGACGGCGTCACCTGGAGCGTTCCCCTTCCGGCCGCCGCCTGGACCGTGGGGATGACCCACAAGACGGACGCCGCCACCTGGTTCCCCACCAACCTGCGGGGCTCCGGCAGTTCGGCCACCCTGCCGACCGCACGCGCGTTCAACCGCGCCCACTTCGACGCGCGCATGGAGTTCGGCGGCCTGGCCCGTGATCCCGCCGCCGGGGTGGTGGCCGTGTACGTGCTCGATGAAGCCAGCTCCCCCGTGACCGGCGCGACGGTGACCCTCGGCGGCAGCTTCGAGACCGCGTTCGTGTGGCAGAAGGTGAGCGTGCCGACGGAAAACGGCAACGAGGACATCCACGTCCCGGTGGCCCAGCCTTCGGCCCAGACCCAGGGCGGCGCGCTGTACTACCTCGATGCCTGCCCGGGGATGACCCCCGTCTCCGTGGAGGGCCCCTGCGGCGCGTGTACGCTCGGCACGGCCGCCGACGCACCGACAACGGCGGACCTCGTCGTGGCCCCTGACGCGTTGAGCCTGAGCTGGTGGACCTGCGCCTCCACCTGCGAGTAGGGGCGCGCCGGCGGAGCCCCCCGCGCTACCGTCACAGTGGCGCGCCGGCGCCCCGCACGAACGCGGCCCGCGGCAGCCAGTCCGCCCCCGGTCCCGAGGTGAGCACTTGCACCGCGCCGCCTTCGGTGCGGAGCGCAGCGATGCGTGACGCACCCTCGACGGGCGCGGCGAACAGCACGGCGTCGCCCCCGGGCATCCAAGCCGGAGGGGCGTTGGCGGCCACCGCGGGCGCGCCTGCGAGGCGCAAGCCGCGGACGGCGTCGACTACCACGAGCTCCGCGCCGGTCGCCGCCGAGCGGAGCACCGCGAGCCGCCGGCCGTCGGGCGACCACGAGAAGGCGATCGCGCCGTCGGTCTCGGGCGAGAGCTCGGCCACATCGCTGCCATCGGGGAGCGCAGTCACCACCGACACGCGCTCCCCGCGCGTGGCGAGCCATGCAAGACGGGCGCCGTCGGGCCGCCAGGCCGGCGCGCGGTCGTCGCCGGCGGCGAGGGTGCGCCGCGCCGCCTCGCCACCCGCGATGGGCTGCGTGTAGAGCTCGAGGTCGCCCTCGCGGCTCGACACGAAGGCGAGCGTGGTGCCGTCGGGCGACACGGCCGGGTCGAAGCTGCCGTGCGGCGCGTCGGTGAGCCGTGTCGGCTCGCCGTCGCCGCGCGGGGCCCGCCAGAGGTCGCGGAAGCTCGCGGCGCTCGACTCGAACACCACGAAGCTCCCGTCGGGGCTCCACGCCGGGTTGCGCACGAACTCCGCGGCCGGGGCGAGCGCCGCGCACACGAACTCCCCGCCCGCGGGCGGCTGCGACACGGTGCACAGGCGCTCCCGGTGCCCCTCCGCCGTCTCTTCCGAGGCCACGAGGAGCACAACCTGCCCGAGCGGGTCGGGCGCCGCCGGAAAGCCGGGACCGAGCTCGGACGTAGCGCCGGTGGCGAGATCGAGTCGCCAGGTGGTGGCGGCGCCGTCGTGCTCCCGCACGAAGCAGGCCGCCCCGGAGAGGGGCGGGAGCGGCTCGGCCGGGGCGACCGCGGGCGCCTCGGTGGCGCAGGCGCCCAGCGCCACGAGGAGGATCACGGCGGCGCCGCGATGCGCAGCCAGCCGCCCTTCGCCCCACGGCGGACGGGATTCGCGCATCGCCCCACCCCCGCTCAGCAGGGCGTGAGGCGGACGGCGTCGGCCACGGCGTACTTGCCGGTGCCGGCCCAGCGCGAGAGCATGATCTGGTTGGAGCCCGCGGGGAACGTCCACCGGCCGAGCGAGTTCCACTTGCCGCCGTTGGTCTGCTGGTTCACGGTGGCGCGGCCCACTTCGTGGTCGTTCTCGTCCCAGCCCACCCAGGTGATGGCGGAGGGGCGGTCGCTCGCGGCGGGCCACCAGGCCTCCACCGTGTAACAGCGCTCCGCGTCGGTCTCGAAGCGGAAGTGCGCGGGGTCCGACACGCCCTCGGTGGGCGCGGCCCAGTAGCCGGTGTTGTAGTACCCGCTCGTCCGCGCCGAGGAGAACCAGGCGCTGGAAATCTCGATCCAGTAGGCGGAGGTGTCGTTGGCGGCGTTGTTGCTGTCGATCACGAAGCTGCGGGAGGTGGGGAGGCTGCTCGACGAGCTCGACGATCCCGAGGAGCCGGACGACCCCGAGGAACCGGACGACCCCGACGAGCCGGACGAGCCCGATGAACCGGACGAGCCGCACGCCGAGCGGACCTGATCGAGGTAGCTCGTCCATGGCCAGCCGCTGCCGGGGTCGGCGCGGTTCCACGGCTGGAGCTGGCCGTGGCCCACGATGTGGTAGCTGTCGATGGGCACGCCGTGGCGCTGGGTCACGCCGCAGGCGATCGCCGCGCTCCGCGCGAGGAGCCCCTTGTCCCACGACGTCTGGGAGGTGTAGCCGGCGTGCTCGATGCCCACCGAAATGGTGTTCATCGACTGGCCGTTGGTGCCGCAGTCCTGGTTGCCGTTGAGCGTGCAGTCGTAGCTGGCGCTGATGTGCCAGGCGCGCTGGTCCTCGTCGACCAGCTGGCGGACCTCGCTGCCATCGGTGTTCACGACGTAGTGGGAGCTCACGCTGGAGCTGCTGTCGGTGAGCCAGCTCCAGCACCCGGAGTAGCTGCCCTCGCAGGCGTGGATGATCACGTAGTCCACGCCGGCGCCGCTGCGACTGTTGTAGTTGGGCGAGGGGGTCCACACGGTGGAGCCGTCGCCGGTGCGCGAGGCGGTGCGGGTGGGCGGCGGGTAGGCCGGGAGGTCGATGCGGGGCTCGGAGCGGTAGCCCTCCACCTCCACGCCCTTGCCGAGCTGCTCGTAGACCTCGTACCACACATACTCGCGACGCCCCTCCTCGTCGCGGATGCCGGAGTACTGCGCCACGACCGGGGCCCAGCCGCTCAGATCGTTGGTGTCGATGCCGCCGAGCTCGGCGTAGCCGGCGAGCAGGCTGGCGGCGGCCAGCACGTTGGCGTCGTCGTTGCGGCGCACGACCTCCACGTCCACGCCGGCCAGCTTCGCGGCCTTCTCGATGACGTCGTCCCGGAGCCCCATCACGCCCCAGCCGGCGGACTGGCCGGGGAACTCCTCCACGCCCTCCACGCGCTGCACGCCCGTCTCCGCGGCCGCAAGGGCGAGCAGCAGCTCGTGCGGCACGCCGGTCTGCGCCTCGGCGGCGAGGAAGGCGTTGGCGGGGCTCTCGGAGGACTCGGGGGCGCAGGAGAAGGCGAGCAGGAGCAGCATGGCCGCCACCCTCGCAGGAAGCATGCCAGCCATGATCGATGGTGGAAGGCGCACAGTTGCGCGACAAGGCCGGGGCTGGGTCGCCGGGGGGATGGGGCGTGTGCACCCCAGTGGGGCGCAGAGGTCCCACCCCGCTAACGGCCGTCGGCGCTGAAGTGTTGCCAGTCCTTGAGGGACCGCCAAGTGCCGCCCCAGCCCCAGCCTTCGTCGGTGAAGGCGCGAACGGCCTCGCTCCCCGCCTGCAAGCTGCCGGGCTCCACCCGGGTGCGGTCGCTCCACGGCCGCCCGCTCTCCGGCGCCACGCGCACCCCGCCCGGAGCGGCGGCATCGGCCTTCACCAGCGGGTTCCAGAGGGGGTTCACGTCGATCGCCTCGCCCCAGGCATGGCGCGAGAAGTCCTTGCCGCCGTACCGCGCCCGGCAGTTGAAGGCCGAGGTGTTGTTGACGGCCATGCTGGCCTCGTCGTCGCCGCCGAACGCCTCGATGGGCTCCATGCGCACGATGGGGAAGCCCGCGGCGTACATCCGGGCGAAGGCGCGTTCGACGACGGGCGCGGCCGTGGCGGCTACCACGAGCACGCCTGTGGCGTCGGGTCCGGTCGGGGTGCGATGCCGGAGCTCCAGCCGAACCAGCGCGTCGAGCCCGAGCGGGCAGCCCTCGTGCCACGACACGCCCACCATGGCGGCCTTCTCGGGCGCGGTGAGCGCGCGGCGCTCCACGTGGAAGCCGGCGGGGGCGGCGGGCGGCGGCGAAGGCTCCGCGGGGGCCGCCTCGCGCGGCAGAGCGGCGGGCGTGGGCGCCGAGGCCACGGCGGGCACGGCCGCAGGGGGCGCCTCGGCGGGAGCGGAACAGGCCCCCAGCACGGCGAGGAGGAGCAGGGCCGGGGCGGCCCTCCCGAGGAGTTCAGGCGCCAGCGGAGGTTCCGTCGAGGCGGCGCCAGAGCGCGTCGATCTCGTCGGGATCGAACCAGGCGAGGAGCAGGACGATCATCGTCACGCTGAAGGTGCCCACCGGGAGCAGCACGTAGAAGCTGCCGTGCAGGAGGAGCGCGGACACCATCAGGAGCGGGCGCCCCCGCCGGAACCAGAGCCCGAGGGGGAGCGCGAACTCCAGCAGCACCGTGAGCACCGACACCACCGTGAGGACCGGCGCAACCACGGCCAGCCACCCCGCGAGCACCGGGTAGAAGCTCACGATGATCTGGAGCATGCGGTCGCCGCTGAGGAACTTGACGCTCAGCTTGTCGACCGCTCCCCAGAACCACACCGTGGCCTCGGCAAAACAGAGGAGGCGCGTGGCCCAGCCATCCCCATCCGACGAGGGGATGGGCTCGCCGCGGCGCTCCGCCCGCCTCACCTGCAGCCATCGGTCCACGCTCCAGAGGTTCCCGCACGGAACGAGCGCGGTGAGGAGCATGGCGTGGGCCAGCACCTTGCAGTGGTTGTGCCAGTAGGTGTCCACCTCGCCGTAGAGCCCGTAGCCGTACACGAGCCCCATCACGGTGGCGCCCGCCACGCCCATGCTCACGCGGCTGAACCAGCCGAAGAACGCGGTGGTCGTGCTCAGGAAGAAAATGACGGTGACGAGGAGATCCGGCAGGCTCGTGGCCTTGTAGAACATCCTCGCCGACGCCCACTCCGACCAGGCGGCAGCCACGAGGCCCATGCGGATGACCGCCAGATGGCGCGTGCTCCCCGGCCGGGAGACGAAGGTGAGGAGGCGGTTCATCCCTCCCCCTCGCACACGTGCGTGCGGGTTTCTTCGCGGGTTGGGCGGCCGGGGCAGAGGAGGTCCACCGCGATGCCCTCCTGATCGTCGCCCCCGCCGCACATGGCGCGGGTGCGGGCCTCGAAGGTGTCGGTGCCGCGCAGGCGGCCGGTGGCCGGGAACTGGGCCCGGGCGCCGGGTTCGACGACCGCAAAACGTGCGATCACCTCGCCGCCCGGCCCCTCGCGGTAGGTGGCCACGCATACGTCGGTGCCCACGTCGGAGAACATCCGCCAACGCGGCGCGGCGCGGCCGCCCTTGCCGAAGACCTGCTTGGGCACCGGCGTGAGCAGGAGCAGCGCGCCCACGACCGCGACCACGACCATTCGGATCCAGAGGATGCGCGGCAGAGGGGGAGCCATGCGCCGCCAGCGTAGCGCGCTCCCGTGACTGCCGCGCGCGCCCAGGTCGACTCCCGGGCGTGCGCGGGGGCGGATAGCGGCCCGCATGCTGAACGCGTCCGCCTACGAGCGGCCCATCCGGTCGCGCTACCTCGACCCGGTCGACCTCATCTGGCTCGCCACCGCGCGGCGCCTCGGGCTGCACGTGCGTCGGAACCCGGCCATCTTCTCCGCCACCGATGGCACCGGCCTCCTCGAGCTCGGTCCGCGCCACACCCTCGATGCCGACGACAGCACCGCCCAGATGATCTTCCACGAGCTGTGCCACTGGATCACCAACGGGGTGGAGACCTTCCACGAGCGCGACTGGGGCTTCGCCCTCGACGCCGAGCTCGACTGGCGCGAGCACGCCTGCCTCCGCCTTCAGGCCGCCCTCGCCGACACGGTGGGGCTGCGGCTGATCCTCGCGCCCACGAGCCAGTTCCGGGAGTACTACGACCAGATTCCCGCCGACCCCTTCGGTTCCGTGGAGGGATGGCCGTGCGAGGAGCTCGTCGTGCCCCTCGCGCGGGACGCCTGGACCCGAGCGTGGGGAGCCCCCTGGGGGGAACCCCTGCGCGCCGCGCTCGAGAGCCACGCCGCCATCCGGGCCGTGCTGCAGCCGCTTCTCCCGGATTACGCCTCCGACGTGGCGGACGACCCGCTCCCGAGCCTGTGGAGCCGCTGATCCACTTGGCGCTCCCGCGCCGGGGAGTAGGATGCTGCCGTGCCCGTGTACCGCCTCGTCGACGCTGCCGTCTTCCCCCCCCCCGAGCACGCTGAAGAAGGCCTGCTGGCCGTCGGGGGTGACCTTCGCCCCGAACGCCTCATCGCCGCCTACCAGCAGGGCATCTTCCCCTGGTACAGCGAGGGGGAGCCGATCTGGTGGCACTCGCCCGACCCGCGGTTCGTGCTGGAGCCCGCCCACCTGCACGTGCCCCGCTCGCTCGCCAAGATCATCGCCCGGCGGCCCTTCGAGATTCGGTTCGACACGCAGTTTCGCGAGGTGATGGAGCGCTGCGGGCAGCGAAAGCGGCCCGGCCAGCGCGGAACGTGGATCACGCGCGACATGCTGGTGGCGTTCACCCGGCTGCACGCGCAGGGCATCGCCCACAGCGCCGAAGCCTGGCTCGACGGGCGGCTCGTGGGCGGCCTCTACGGCGTGTCGCTCGGGGATGTGTTCTTCGGCGAGAGCATGTTCGCCGACGTCGACGACGCCTCGAAGGTGGCGTTCGTCACGCTGGTGCGCTGGCTCGAGGCGCGTGGGGTGGAGCTGATCGACAGTCAGGTGCACACCGCCCACCTCGAACGATTCGGCGCCGTTTCCTGGCCCCGGCCCCGCTACCTTGCCCGCCTCGCCGAGCTCGTGCACCGGCCCACGCGGCGCGGTCCCTGGGTGATCGAGCCCGACGATCCGGCGCTCACCCGCCCCTGAGGCGCGTGATAACCGAGCCGGCATGTACGCACCGATCGACCCGAACCGCACCGGCATGCTCGCCGTCAGTGAGCTTCACACCCTCTACTGGGAGGAGTCGGGCAACCCCAACGGGATTCCCGCGGTCTTCGTGCACGGTGGCCCCGGCGGTGGCACGGAGCCCACCCACCGCCGCTTCTTCGACCCCGCGCGGTACCGCATCATCCTGTTCGACCAGCGCGGGTGCGGGCGCTCCACGCCCCACGCCGAGCTTCGCGAGAACACCACGTGGGACCTCGTGGCCGACATGGAGCGGCTGCGCGTCCTGCTCGGCATCGAGAGCTGGCTGGTGTTCGGCGGAAGCTGGGGGTCCACGCTCGCGCTTGCCTACGCCGAAACCCACCCGGATCACGTGCTCGCGCTCGTCCTCCGCGGCATCTTCCTCGTGCGCAAGACCGAGATCGACTGGTTCTACCAACGTGGCTGCGACATGCTCTTCCCCGATGCCTGGGAGGACTACCTCGCGGCCATCCCCCCGAGCGAACACGGCGATCTGGTGGATGCCTACTACCGCCGCCTCACGAGCGATGATGCGCGCGTGCGCCTCGCCGCAGCGCGGGCCTGGAGCGTGTGGGAAGCGCGCACCAGCAAGCTCATCGTGAGCGAGGACCTCGTGCGCCGCCACGACGACAGCCACTTCGCCGAGGCCTTCGCGCGCATCGAGTGCCACTACTTCAAGCACCGCTGCTGGTTCGCCCGCGACAACCAGCTCATCGAGGATGCCTGGAAGCTGAAGAACATCCCGGGCGTGATCGTGCAGGGTCGCTATGATGTGGTGTGCCCCATGCGCTCCGCATGGGACCTTCACCGGGCCTGGCCCGAAGCCGACCTCCACATCGTGGCCGACGCCGGCCACAGCGCCTTCGAGGAGGGCATCACCGCCCGCCTCGTGGCCGCCACGGACGACCTCGCCGCCCGCCTCGCGGATGGTTGATCGCGCGCCCCGACCTTTTTCCTCAAGGCCCTCGCCCCCCTGCCGATGACTCCCCTACAACCGGGGGAGATCAAATGCGGCAACTCATCGAGGAGGAAGGCGGTACAACCGCCATCGAGTACGCGCTCATCGCCAGCATGATGACGATGACGCTTGCTGGAGCACTGGGGGAGCTGCGCGGGGGCGTAAGCGACCTCTTCGCGCTGGTTGCCGCACTGTCAGGGAGTGCGCTGGGCGGGTAGGGGAACCCGCTCAGCGCCACACCTGAAGGGTGTACGACCGTTCGGTCGGGCCCTCGATCGTGAGCGTGACGCCGCCGGCCTTCAAGGTTCCCGCCTTGAAGGTACCGGCGGCGCTGCCCGTGCTGGTGCCCGCGCCATCCGAGGCGTAGGCGGTGCCGTCGGCCTCGGTGAAGCTGCCCGATGCACCCGCGAAGACCACCACCGTGCGCTCGGTGTCGGCCTCGGCGAGCGTGCGGATGCCCGCGATCGGGCCCTCCACCAGCGAGTCGGGGGGGTTCGGGAAGAGCGGCACGACCGCGCCCGCGGGGGCGAAGACCGGGATGCTGCCGAGCGGCGCATCGAAGCTGCCGCTCTCGACGGGCGCGCCCGTCCACCAGTCGAACCACTGCACACCGGCAGGGAGCGAGACCTCGCGCGAGAGCACTCCCACCTCCAGCACGGGCGCGACGAGGAGCGAGGGGCCGAGCAGCCAGGCGTCGATCCGCCCCCAGTCCTCCTTCGGGTGGTGGAAGAAGAGCGGACGCACGAGCGGCGTGCCGCGCTCCGCCGCCTCCTCCGCGAGCCCCCGCAGGTAGGGGAAGAGCGCCACGTGCACGCGGCTGAGCGCGGCAAAGGTGGCGAGGGTGTCCTCGTCGCTGTCGAACTGCCAGTCCTCATCGGAGAACGCGCCGTGGTGCGTGCGCATGATCGGGCTGAACGCGCCCAGCGCCGCCCAGCGCATCCACAGCTCCTTGTCGCTCGGGTCGTTGCCGAAGGACTGGTAGCCGGCGATGTCGGAGCCGTTGAGGGGAATGCCGGCCACGCTGGCGCCGAGGGTCATCGGCACCACGCTCGGCAGGCCATCGTCGGCATCGAAGCTGGTGCGCTGATCGCCCGGCCAGTGCACGGCGGTGAGGGTGGCCACGCCGCTCCAGCCGGAGCGCCCGAAGATCACGGCGTCGTAGCCCTCGGTGGCGTCGGCGGAGAGCTCCTGCCACAGGAGTGGCCACATGCTGTGGTCGGTTTCCGCGTTGCCGCTGGCGAGCACGGCATCGGTGGGCAGCCACTCGCCGTAGTCGGCCATCCAGCCATCGAAGCCGATGTCGAGGCAGGCGCGCATCTTCGCGAACGCCCAGTCCACGGCGGCGGGGTCGGTGAGGTCGGGGGCGGTGGTCGTGGTCAGCGAGGGGCCGAGGTAGGTGTACGGCTCGCCTTCGCTGTTGCGGATCGCGTACTGCAGGCCCTCATCCCAGGCGCGCGTGCCCTCCACGAGCGAGGGCGCGAAGTAGGCCAGCCACTTGAAGCCGGCCGCCTCGAGCTCGGCGTCGAGGTCGGAGGGCGCCGGGTAGAGCGACTCGTCCACATCCCACTCGGGGATGGGGTGGTAGCCGGTGCCGCCCGACTCGCCGCCGCGCCAGTCCTCCGACCAGATCACGCTCGCGGCGGCCCCCGCAGCACGGAGCTCGGCCGCGACGGCGCGCACCCGATCGGAACCCCGCACCGCATCGGCCCAGGCCGCGAAGGCCCAGTCGGGCGGGAGCACAGGAGAGCCCGACATCAGGGCGTGCGTTTGCACGATGGCCATGGGCGTGTCGTCGTCGAGCACCGTCCAGGAGGCGCCGGCGTCGGCCACATCGAGCGTCCACCGATCGGCGGTGCACAGGTTCACGCTCACGCGCGCGAGCGTGTGCACCACGACGCCGACCGGCTCGGGCCGGATGAAGAAGGGGTCGGGCGTACTCGAGGCGTGCCGGGTACCGGTGATGAACCAGTCGGCCGGCGGCGTTTCGCTGTCCACCTTGCCGATGCCCGGCTCGCTCACCCAGAGGTCGAAGGCCTCGCCCACATGGTCGAGGTCCATCGCGTGCTCGCCGCCGCCGACGAAGTGGTCATCGCCCGTGCAGGCCGCATCGAAGCGCACGCGGTTGCCCTCGTACGCGACCACCTGCAGCGACAGCGCGGTGCTGGCCACCGGGGAGATGAGCACCTCGCCCACCGGCACGTTGGCGCTGTCGAGCAGATCGAAGCCCCAGAAGCCATCCCCGCGGCGGTTGCCGAGGTGCACCTCCTCCCACTCGGTGGAGCCGGACAGGAGCCGGTAGCTGCCGGCCTGGAACTCGTAGGCCTCGTCGCCCCGCCCCACGGCGAAGCGAAGGTCGGTCAGGAGAGGCTTGCCGGTGAATCGAGTGACGTCGAGTCCTCCGTCTTCCCGCTCGGTGACGACGAGGTCGCCGAGCTGGAGACTGCCGAGACACCCGCCGAGGAGCCAGAGGAGCATCGCTCGGCGTTATCCTGCTCCGCGGCAACCGTGTTCAGGATCATCGGGTTGAGGAGCCCGAGAGCAACGGCGACGACCATCGGGGGAGCGGTGAAGCGCATCCCTCGAATCTACACACGCTTTCCGGAACGGCACGTCCCGGTACGTCACCGCGCGTCAAGGCGAGGTGAAGCGTTCAGCCACGCGGGGGCGAAGGCCTCCCCGCCCGCCGGGACCGCCTCGCCCGTTTGCAACGAGAGGCCGCCGGCCGGGGCCGGGCGCGAGCCCGCAAACAGCAGCACGCTGCCATCGCGGAGCCGCGCGGCGCCCTCGCCATCTGGCGCCGCACCCGAGAGATCGTGGAGCGCGAGCCGACCCGCGAGGTGACGGTACACCGCCCCCGCAGGCTTCTCCGTGGCCGGGCCGCCATCCACGGCCTGGAGCAGCGAGTTGGTGTTGAAGTCGATGTTGCCCGAGCGCCCGTTGGACCGCCGCGGCGGGTCGGCCAGCGTGTGCCAAAGGAGCCGCTCCGCCCCCGCCATTGCCGCCCACGCCGCGTACGACGCAACCTTGCGACCCTGCTCCTCGAGGCCACCCTCGTCGGTCACGCTCGCTTCCGTGACCCACACCGGCTTGTCGGGCACCAGCGCGGAAACGGCCACGATCCCGCCAGCGAGCCGCTCCCCGTCATCGTCGTGGTAGGTGTGGAGGGAGATGATGTCGAAGCTCTCCCGAACGCCCGGCTCCGCGAGCACGGCGCGCGCGTAGGCCTGCCCCGAAGCGGCATGGGGACGGTAGAGCCCGAGGGCGAGCACACGGGCATCGGAAGACGCAGCGCGGATCGCCGCGGAGGCCACCGTCAGGACCCGGCCGTACTCCGAGGGAGTGCAAAAGGTGGACGGATCGTAGGTGCGATCCACCTTGCGCGCGCGCGTGGTGTTCTTGAGGTCGGTCTCGTTGTCGACCTCCCAGTAGCGGACCGGGGCCTGCAATCCCGCCATGTCGGCCACGCCGTCGCCGTCGTAGCGCTCCACGAGCGCGGTGACGCAGGCGCCCCAGGCGCCCAGGTCGTCGGGGAGGTACTGCGGGGTGGAGGCCGCCGTCTGGTTCGCGGGCCAGGGGCTCACCATGGCGATGCCTTCGAGGTCGGTGCCCAGCGCGCGCACCCAGGCATCCATGTCGGCGAGCGCCTCCGGCGTGCGGGCGAGCCGATCGCAGGACACGCGCGGGAAGTTGAAGGTGTGCGCCCGCACCGTGCGCGCGCCCAGCGCCCGCGCCTGCCGCGCATCCTCCTGGAGCTCGGCCTCCACCGCCGCCGACGCCATTCCGCCGCGACGGGCGGCCGGCACGGCGAGGGCCTCGTTGATGCCCAGCTGGAACCCGAGCGCGGGAGGCCGCTGGCTCACTTCCAGCGCCGCAAGGGGCGAGGCGGGAGGCCGCTCCCGCTCGAAGCAGGCGAGGAGCAGGAGGATCAGTCTTCCACCAGCCGCAGCACGGGCCGGGGGCCGGCCCCGCGATCGGGCGCGGGCTTTTCCGGCGGGGTCTCCACGGGCGCGTCGGGCAACGTGAACGCCACCGACCGGAGCGCGGACCAGGGGAAGGTGCACACCCGCAGCGCATCGAAGGATAGGGAGACCTGAAGCTCCTCCTCGCGGAATTCCGCCCGGTTGTGCCGATGCCACCGCGATTCGAGGCGGATGGGAAGCGTGTCGGGGAAGCGGGACAACACCGACTCCGGCACCCCGGACTCCCGGACCTGCGCGGCCGCGAAGTTCAGGAACATGTCGAGCCCGAAGGCGAAGCCGGCGCGGACGAGCTCGCGCGGGGGGTTGCCGAAGGCATCGATGCCCTCCTCAGCGGAGGCGGCGCCGTGCAGCGTGTGCACCGCGGGCACGGACTCGGCGCCCGCGTGCACCGGAGTTTCCTCCGGTGGCGCAGCCACCCCCACGAGCGCGGCCATGTCCTTCTGCAGCTCGAGCGCCTGCGCGATGGTGATGAACTCATCCACCGTGAGATCGGCCTGACCGGCGAGGCGCCGTTTCAACTCCGCACGGGAGAGGCCGGCGCGTGCCGCGAGATCGGTGGTGCTCAGGCCGCGCTTCAGCAGCGCTTCACGGAGCATCTGGAGGAGGGGATCGGAGGGCCGTGCCACGGCCGACGCCTATCTCGGCGTGGCCGTACGTGCTCAGGGCTTGCCCGGAGGCTTGGGCGCCTCGGGCGCCTCGGGCTCCTCGACGTCGGCGCTGCCGCTCGCCTTGGCGCGCGCCAGCTCCTCCGGACTCAGGGGCAGCGCGATCCCCCGCGCGCCGCCGCGCGCCGCGGTCGAGCTGGACTCCGAGCCGAAGCCGAAGTCGGGCGTGACCCGATCGGGGCTGCGACCAAGCGTGGCGCCCGCCGTGGTGGGCCCGGTGGACCTGCCTGCCACGAAGTCGGGGCGCTCGGCCTCCGTCGGGTCGAACCGGCTGGACGTGCCGCCCTGCGAGCCGGCCAGATCGCTCCCGATGTTCACTTCGGGTTCGAGCTTGCCGGGCGTGGCCTTGCGGTCGCCAGCCGTAGCGCTGGAGCTGCTGGTGGTGCTGCCCGCGCCGGTGCCGCTGCCCCCGTGGGAGCCCCCGCCCGTGCCGGCCGGGCTGCTGGTGCCGCCGTGGCTGCCCGAGCCCATTCCGGCTCCGCCGCCGGCCGACGAACCGCCGCCGCTCGACGAACCCCCGCTGCCAGGGCCACCGCCCCCGCCCGGCCCGCCGCCCGTGCCGGTACCGCCGCCCGAAGAGCCACCACCGCCGCCACCCGACGAGCCGCCACCGCCGCTCCCACCGGAGCCGCCGCCCGACG
>CAISIK010000026.1 GCA_903885375.1 uncultured Pseudomonadota bacterium | reverse complement strand
TCATGGGGCGGGGGAGGGCAGGCCCTCCCCCGCAACGCCCCCACCCCGCTTCCGCAACGCTCCCTTCCCGAGGATGCCGTGGCTTCCGACTTCAAGACCGAGTACGAGTTCATCCTCCCGCGCGGCTATGTAGACAAGGACGGCGTCCTGCACCGCGAAGGCGTCATGCGCCTCGCGAACGCGAAGGACGAGATCACGCCCCTCACCGACATGCGCGTTCAGCGCAATCGGGCCTACCTCATCATCGTGCTGCTCTCGCGCGTGGTGTCGCGGCTGGGAACGCTCAACGAGGTGAACACCGGCGTGATGGAGAACCTGTTCGCAGGCGACCTGCGCTTCCTCGAAGAGATGTACAACCGGATCAACGAAGACGAGGCCACCATCACGGTCTCCTGCCCCGAATGCGGCGCCAAATTCGAAAAGGAGTTCGGACGCCTGGGGGAATCGTAAGCTACCCCTTGGAGAACATCTTCAAGGAGGTAGCGTTCATCGCATACCACTTCCATTGGTCACGGGACGCCGTGTTCGAATTGTCGCACAAGGAGCGCCACGCCTGGGTGAAGGAGATCTCCACGATCAACGAGAAGATCAACTCCCCCCGGTGAGAGCCGAGCGATGCGTCCCGGAATCCTGATCCAGCACCACGCCACCCCCACTCGCAATCGCGAGCTGGTGAGGTGCGATATCGCCGGGGTGCTCGGCTTCCTTCCCCGTTCGCAGTGGCCTCCCGAGGCCACCGCGGGCGACTTCCTGCAGATCACCCTGCGGCGATGGGAGGAGTTCGCCGACCACCCGCAGCGCGGCCTCGTCGATGCGCCGGCCCGCCGCGCCACGCGCTCGTTCTTCGAGAACGGCGGCGAGGAGATGCACCTCTTCGTGGTGTGCATCGAAGACGAGGCCCAGCTGCAGGGCAGCGGACTGGCGGAGGGCGTGCTCGGGCCGCTCTTCGAGCGACTTCGCGGCGAGGAGGAAATCTCGCTCCTCTGCGCGCCCATGCTCTCCTGGCTCCGTTGCGAGGTGTCGCGCACCGGCCGGGTCACCTGGCTGGGCGACTCCCTCGCCGACGAGCTGCTCGCACACTGCCGCATGATGAACAACCGCTTCCTCGTGCTCGACGCGCCGCGCGGGCTTCACGGCGAGCTGCTGTTCCGGTGGTTCGACGAGTTCCGCCGCCGCGAGCCCGAAACCCGCGCTTGGGGCGCGGTGTACTACCCGTGGGTGATGGCCGGCGATGAGCTGTTCGCACCGTCGGGCGCCCTCGTCGGGGTGTACGCCCGCATGGAGCGGGAGCGCCAGCCAACGGGCATCGCGTGGCCGCCGGCCAACGTCTCGCTCCGGGGGGTCACCCACACCGAGATCGAGATGGACTGGAGCGAGGTCGGCAACGTGGCCGAGTCGGGCGTGAACCCGCTCCTCGTGGCGCCCGGCCGCGGCGTGGTGATCTGGGGCGCGCGCACCATGTCGCTCGACCCGGCCTGGAGCTTCATCAACAGCCGGCGCATCGTGAGCATGGTGAGCGAGCAGCTCCGGCGCGACAACGAGTGGGTCATCTTCGAGCCGAACGACACGGGGCTCTGGAAGGTCGTCGAGCGCGACGTCATGGCGCGGTTGGAACAGCTCTGGAACGCGGGCCTGCTCTCGGGCGCACGCGCCATGGAGGAGTACTCGGTGGAGTGCAACAGCGCGACAAACCCGCTGGAGGTGCGGGATCGCGGCGAACTGCGCGTGCAAGTCAAGCTGAAGCCCGTGGGCACCACCGAGCAAATTCTGATCGATCTCCGCCTCGGTTCGCCGGGCACGTGAGTTGAAAATCAGATAGCATTCTCTTCCCGGGGGTCTCATGGCAGACTGGCGTGGTCGCGGACAGGGTCGAAAGGATGGCCAACCTTCGCTCAACCTCAAGGGCGGCGCGGGCATGGGCGGCGGCCGTGGCGGCTCGCAGCCGAGCCTCGACATCACCGGCGGTGCCGGCAAGGGCGGCGGCCGCGGCGGCGCGCAGCCCAGCCTGGACATCACCGGCGGTGCCGGCAAGGGCGGCGGCCGCGCGGGCGCCCAGCCCAGCCTCGGCGCCAAGGTGGACTACGGCGGCGGTTCGCTGAGCTTCTCGCTCAAGGGAAGCGCCTCCACGACCTCCGCCCGCGCGGAAACCAGCATCGGCAAGGCCACCGGCAGCGAGGCCAGCCCCCGCGTGGCCGACCCCGAAGGCAACTTCATGTTCTACCTGGTGCTGGGCAACAGCACCGAGCCCGTGGCCCAGTTCAAGGAGGCCTCCGGCCTCAAGTCCTCCACGCAGGTCTTCGAGCTCGAGGAAGGCGGTGTCAACCACCGGGTGCACAAGCTCCCCGGGCAGTCCCGGTGGGACAACCTCGTGCTCCGCTACGGCGTGAGCTCCGACACCCAGCTCGCCACCTGGCGCAACGAAATCCTGTCCGACGAGTTCGGCAAGCGCAAGAGCGGCAGCATCGTGATGATGACGGTTGCCGGCGAGGAAGTGCGCCGCTACAACTTCACCGACGGCTGGCCCGTCGCGTGGGAAGGCCCCCACTTCAGCGCCGATGGCGCAGAAGTCGCGGTCGAGATGATCGAGATCGCCCACTCCGGTCTCCAGATCAGCTAGGAGGGCACCATGGGTTCGGATCGTCGCATTCCCGGAGAGGGCCTGGCTGAGCGGATGGGGGCGCGCGAGCGTCGCCGGCCGCGGATCGGCATGTCGCCCGCGTTCTACACGCGGCTCGGCCTCGAGGATCCCTGGGCCGTCGCGGGCGCTCCGGAAGGTGGCGAGTCGAACGCCGGCGGGATGGTCTTCCTGTCGTCGGCGCCGTTCCACGCAATGATGCGCAAGCTGGCGGCCGCGCGCCGTCGGCGCGACCGCCGGCAGGAGCGCTTCGCCGAGGCGCGGGCCGGCACCACGATGCGCGCCGCGCGCCGGTCCTGGCCGGGTGAGGGCAAGCTCCCCACCTCGCGCATCTCCGCGCTCTCCCTCGATGCGATGCTGCTGCCCGAGGCGCCCGCGCCCGGGCCCGCCATCGCCACTACGGTAGAGGTCGAAGCCGCCGCACCCCGGCCGCGCAACCTGCCCACCCCGCCGGTGGCCGATCCCTGGCTCGGCACCCCGTTCACCCCTGCGCGGGTTGCCCGCGGTGGCAGCGCCAGCGCACACGCCGGCGCCCGCATTGCCCGCGCCGCCGAGTCGGTCGCCCGCGCGGGCGAAACCGATTCGCTCCCGCTCCTCGCCCGCTCGGCGGTGGCCCGCGCGCGCCGTCGCGTGGAGGTCGAAGGCGAAGCGCCGGCCGAAACCGTGGAGATCGTGCGCCGTTCGCGGCTCGCGCGCCCGGTGGTGCGGATCATCGAGGAGCTGCTCTCGCCCACGCCGGTGGCGCCGGTGGCGCGCGCCGCGGCACGCATGGCTCCCCCCGCAGCAGGCGTCGCGCGGGCGCCGGCGGGTCGTTCGCCGTCGATCGACATGGCCTCGCTGGCCGCAGCTCCTACCTTCGAACGCGCCGCCGAGTTCGATCGCGCCGCGGCTGGCGCGCTCGCGGCGCCCGAGCGTGGCGAGGCGATGCG
>CAISIK010000025.1 GCA_903885375.1 uncultured Pseudomonadota bacterium | reverse complement strand
GGCGCGGGCGGCGCGGGCGGCGCGGGCGGCGCGGGTGGGTTGTACGCCGCCGTGCGGGCGTCGGGCGTAGGCGTGCACACCACCGAGAACGGCTCCGCTCCCTTCGTGCACGCCAGCGCCGGCTTCCACTCGCACCCCGCGGTGGTGCACACGCGGGGGGTGACCTTCAGTTCGGTGCGCGACACGACGTCGAGCTGAAGCCACCCGCCCACGTCGACCCCCTCGGGCTTGGCGTACGCAAAGAGGCTGGCCACGCCGTCGCAGAGCTTCGGGGCGCGCATCTCCATCCCGCCGCCGGAGGTGAGGGCGAGGACCCCGTCGACGTCGACCGCTTCGAGGTGGTGGGCATGGCCGTTGAGCCAGGCGTGCATCGGCGGCTTCCCGAGCCACTCGACCGGGATCTTGTCCTGCTCGGCGCACTTGCCGAGGCCGGAGCGCCAGGCGTAGTGCGCCGTGTAGAAGCGCCAGTCCGCCTGCTTGCGGAAGGTGAGCGAGGGCTTGGGGGCGCCCGCGCCGTAAAATCCGGCGTCGATCACCGCGAGGTCGACCCGCACGCCCGCCTTGTCGACCTTCCGAACGGCCGACGGCGCCTCGTCCTTCACCCACCCGAGCTTCTGCCAGGCGGCGACCGTGCAGGCCCTCGCCGACGGCGAGAACGACGTCTGCTCCACCGTGGTGACGTCGTGGTTCCCGAGCACCGGCACGATCCGGGCCGCATCGAGCGCACCGTAGAAGCCGCGGGAACGAGCCACGAGCTGGTCGGCGCAGTCGGCCGAGTCCACGGGCGGCGCGTCGTAGTACAGGTCGCCCAGCACCAGGATCACGTCGGCGCCGGCCTGTGCGGCCGCGAGGTCGGCGGCCACGACCTTCCCCACCGCCGTGTCCTCGCCGGTGTCGCCAACGAGGAGAAGCCGCGGGCCCGCGGCGAGCGCGGGGTTGGCGAGGAGGGTCGACAGGAGCGCTGCGATCATCGGTGCCCGCTATCCGAAAGCAGAGGCGGGAGCCTCGGCCTTCCGCAATGCTCCACGCGGACCGAGCCGGGGACCGTCGATTACGTTGGCCTCCCTCCCGGACCTCCGCATGCCGCTTCCGCCGAATCCCCGCCCGCCGAACATGACCGATAGCGAGATCGTGGCGCGGGTCGACCTCATCTGCAACGGCGCGGGCCTCACCAGCACCTTCGGGCTCCTGCCCGCAGGGTCGAAGCTGCGGAAGATCGCCCGGGTCAAGCCCCTGCTGAACATCGGGGCGCTCCGCGCGCTCATCTCCGAGGTGGCCAACCCGGTGGTGGCCGAGGGCGTGTTCGACTGGAGCGACTTCACCAACGACCCCACCGGGCGAATGGAGCGCACGGGGCTTTTCTTGAACTCCATGATTTTCGGCGACCGGAACGCCGTGAAGGCCGCGGCGAAGGGCTACGCCATGGGCCACGATCGCGTCCGCGGCTTCTTGTCCGTCGGCACCTGCCCGGACCGCGCCGGCGAGGCCTACACGGGTTGGCAGGCCGACGACCGGGAGTGGGTGCACGCGAGCATCTTCGAAGCGATGTTCTACTCCTACGACCAGATCATGCCAGTGCCGCTCACCACGGCCGAGCGGAACGCCGCCTGGCTCGAGGCGGTGCGGATCGGCCAGGTGATCGGGCTCGATCCGGCCACGCTCGCGCCCGACTACGCCAGCATGAAGGCCTGGATGAACGCCCGCCTCGCCGCCACCTCCTCGGGGCTCAACCCGGTCAGCGTGCTGCGCCCACAGCTCCACATCCACCGCAGCGTGCAGCTGATCGCGCGCGACATCTTCGCGCTGGTCCCGGCGCTGTGGGGCATCACCGCCGCGGTGGCGTGGGAGACGGTGCCCGTGGAGCTCCACCCGCTCGTCCCGACCCCGAACATGGCCACGCAGCATCTGCAGTGGGTGGTCTTCCGCGACACGCAGCGCCTCGCCGCCACCTCGCCCCTCGACTTCATCGCCCTCAGCCCCGCCTACCGGGAATACCGCTGGCGCACCGGCGACTACAGTTGAGCTGAGGCCACTCCGCCAGCGGGCACGAGCCCGGGCAGGAACAGGTCCACGTAGAAGCCGTCGTTCCAGCGCGCATCGCGCTCGCCCCGCGCCGCGAGCGCCAGCGCGCGGGCGCCGCGCGCCCAGTGGTGGTGCTGCACGGCGTCGCAGGCCTGCGCGATCGCCTCGCACCGGGCCTCGAAGTCACTCCCGACCGGGCCCGCCAACGCCTCCATGTACAGGTCCAGAAGCTCCGTCAGGCCCTCGGCGTTCACGGCGCCACAGCGCGCCAGGCGCCCTCGATCGGCACGGGCGATCCGGGCGGTCCGCTTCCGCACGGCCGCCGGGAGCCCGCCGCGCCCGGCCGCCACCGCGGCCGCCACGGCGCCCCGCCGGAAGTAGTAGTCCGCGGCAAGCGCCGGCACGACCTCGGGCCGGAGGCGCTCGCGCAGCGCGCGGCCCCGCTCCAGCGCCTGCCAGCCGCCCGCGATGTCCCCGACGGCGAGGGCGATGTCGAGCTCGGTCTCGTCGGCGAGGACCTCGCCGAGGAAGATGGCCCCCGGTCGGGCGCGGGCGCGCATCGCCGCCAGCTCCGCCTGCGCCGCACTCCGGTCGCCATCCTCCAGCCGTCGCCGGGCCACGAGTCCGAACAGGCCGGCGTTGAGCGCCCAGGGATCGCCGCGGGCCGCGGCGTCGGACGCGACGAAGTTCGCGAGCTCCCGCAGCTCCTGCTCGCGTCCGGCGATCACGCACAGCCCATGGAGCCAAAGCCTCACCACCGACGCCTCCCAGTGCGCCGTCCGGGAGGTGTGACCCTCGTAGAGCGACAGCGCCTCCTCGCAGGCTGGGAGGCCGCGGGCAACATCCTGGACCGTCCAGTACACGGCCCCCGCCGCCACCGCAGCGTACGCACGGCTCCCGACGTCGCCCGCCTCCTCGGCCAGCCTCCGCGCGCGCTCGAGGCGCGAAGGCGCGAGCGCGCCGAAGGGGGTGCCCCGCACGCGGGCGAGCAGGATGGCCTCCAGGGAGGCGCTTCGCGCCCGGACGGCGAGGTCGCCCGACCGGCGCGCGTGCAGCGCGTAGTGAGCGCCGTACCAGTGGCTGCCGAGGGCATCGAAGGGGGCGAGGCCCGCCGCCGCCACCCAGAGCGCGTCGAGCGTGCGCCCATCGGCAACCCGCGGCAGGAGACCCAGCGCGAGGCGGAAGTGCGCGAGCAGGATGCCCAGTACCAGGCCCACCGGGCCCGCCGGGGCGCGATGGCCGAGGCGAGTGAGGATGTCGCCGATCCTCGCCGCGCCCTCCTCGGCTCCGGCCGACATGAGCGCCTGCTCCGCCGCCCGTACCCCGAGCGCCTCATCGCCGTGGTCGCCCCCGGCACGCAGATAGGCCTCCGCAGAGAGCGCGCCGAGCCCGAGCGCGGCCAGCACCTCCGCGTGGAGCACCCGCGACTCGCGGGTGGCGATGGCCGGGTGGAGCTGGAAGGCGCGCTCGATGAGGCCGCGCGCGGCGCGGTACGCCACACGGCTCGCCGCGATCTCGGCCGCCTGAAGCGCGAACCTCGCGGCGGCGGGCGCATCGCCGGCCAGCTCGAAATGCGTGGAGAGCAGCTCCAGACGGGTATCGCCCGCCGCGAGCAGTGAGCGTGCGAGGGTGGCGTGTCGGCCAGCCCGTCCGGGCTGATCGACGGTACGAAGCGCCATCTCCGCCAGTCGGGCGTGGGCGGGCATGACCGCCGGGCCGGCAGGGCCGGCCTCGAGCCGCAGGAGGCGGGCGCGCAAGAGCGCGGAGACCGCGTCGAGCGGGTGGCCGACATCGAACTCGCGGAGCGAAGGGGCATCGAGCGGACCGCCGGCGAGCGAGATCAGCTCGAACATGCGACGCTGGCCTTCCGGGAGGCGTTCGATGCGCCGCGCCAGCGCGCCGCTCGCGCCCTGGAGCCCGAGCCCCTCGCGCAGCGCCCGGACCGCCTCGGCGACGAGCAGCGGGTCGCCCCGGGTGGCGCGGGTGATCTCCGCCGCGGTGGCGGTATCCACCGAGCCGCCGATCACGGTGAGCACGTCGGCGTCGGCGAGCGCGCCCAGCTCGAGCACGTCCACCAGCACGGGCTGCAACGCCGCCGGCAGCTCGGAGCGCTGGCGGGCGGTGACCACGAAGAGGAGGCCCATGGGCACCGGCGGGCGCGTGAGCTCCGCGAGCAGCGCGAGCGTGTCGGCGCCGGCCCACTGGGCGTCGTCCATCCAGCACACGAGCGGCCGCACGGAGGCGGCGGCCACCAGCCGGGAGCGCAGCTCGGCGAACACCCGCTCCTGGGCCGCGAGCGCGATGGGCGTGGGGTCGGGGAGGGCCGAGAACCAGGACGGCTCGGTGACGAGGTCGAACCGCGGCGCCAGCAGCTCGAGGAGGCGATCGAGCCCGCGGAAGGGCACGCTCTCCCGCGGGTCGCAGCGGCTGGCGAGCACCCGCACGTCGCCCTGCTTGCGCATCGACGCCACCCACGTTTCCACGAGACGCGACTTGCCGGTGCCGGACTCGCCGACGATGGCCACGAGCCGGCCACCCCCGGCCGATTGCCAGGCGACGTCGAGCCGGGCCAGCTCCGACTGGCGACCGACGAAGGGCGGCGGCGCCAACGCCGAGCCGGTGGAGGCGAAGCGGGCGCCGAGCCGCGCGGCGCCGGCGAGCCGGTCCTGCGGCGACCGGGCCAGAAGCGAGGCGAGCACGGGCCCCCAGGGGTCGGCCTCCCCGCCGGGAAGCAGCGCGAGATCGGGCATCACCCCCAGCTCGCGCTGGCTGATCATCGAGTCGAGGTTTCCCCGGTGGGGCGGGCGTCCGGTGAGGAGCTCGTAGAGGATGATCCCCACCGAGTACCAGTCCGTCCAGCCGCCCTGCGGCCCGCCTGCCAGCTGCTCGGGGGCCATGTAGCCGAGCGACCCGGAGGCGCCGGCCGTGCGCTCCGGCCCCTCCTCCACGGCGAGCGCGATGCCGGGGTCTACGATGACCACGCGGCTGTCCTGGTCGACCAGCACGTTGTCGGGCTTGATGTCGCGGTGCACCAGCCCCGCGTCGTGGAGCGCGGACACGCCGGCGTGCAGCTGGGCCGCCGCCGCATCGAGGCGCACGAGCCCCGCAGCGTCGAGCGGCTCGCCAGCGAGCAGCTCGCCGCGCACGTGGCGCGCGAGGTTCGGGCCGTCCACGAACTCCATGCTGTAGGCGCACACCGCCCGATCGCCGACCAGATCGTAGAACCGCGCGACGTTGGCGTGGTCGAGCCGGGCGAACGCACGGAACTCCTGCCGCAGCGCCGCGGAGGCCGCGGGGGTACCGACCGAGGCCACTTTCAGCGCCACGGGCGTGCCCCACACCCGGTCGCGGGCCAGCACCACGCTGCCCATGCCGCCCCGGCCCAGGAGGCGCTCGGCCACGAACCTCTCGCCCAGAACGGGAGCGAGCTCGGGCAAGGTGGCCGGGCGGCCGCGCGACTGCATGCCCCAGCCTACCTCATGCCCATGGAGGCGCGGGGGGATAGAGTCGCAGCGTCGCTGGGGGAGCGCCGTGGCAGCAGGTAGAACCGTCTGTATTCTGGGTGGAGGGGTGGCCGGCTTCACCGCGGCGCACGAGCTTGCGGAGCGCGGCTTTCAGGTCACGGTGTACGAGGCGAACCCCACACCCGGCGGCAAGGCGCGCAGCATGGACGTTCCGGGAACGGCCGTGCCGGGCAACCGCCCCCTCCCCGGCGAGCACGGATTTCGCTTTTTTCCTGCGTTCTACAAGCATATCCCCGACACCATGCGCCGCATCCCCTGTCCGGGCGGCACCGTGGATCGCCACCTCGTGAACACCACCGAGATCGAGGTCCGGCGCCTGGGGCAGCCGCCCGTGGAGCTCAACGCGAGCTTCCCCGACACGCTCGAGGAATGGAAGCGGCTCTTCCGCCTGAAGTACGCGCGGCTCGGCGTGCAGCCGCAGGAAATCGAACACTTCATCGGTCGGATGTTGTGCTTCCTCGGCTCGTGCGAGGCGCGCCGGCTCGCGGAGTTCGAGAACCAGACCTGGTGGGAGTTCATCGGGGCCAGCACGCGCTCGGAGGCCTACCAGCGTTTCCTCGCCATCGGCCTGACCCGAACGCTCACCGCCATGCGTCCCACCGAGGCGAGCGCCCGCACCGTGGCGATGATCCTCGTGCAGCTGATCTTCCCCTTCCTCGACCCCGCCGCGGAGCCCGACCGCATCCTCGATGGGCCCACGAACGAAGTCTGGTTCGATCCGTGGCTCGTCCACCTGCAGGGGATGGGCGTGACCGTGCACTTCAATGCGCCGTGCCAGGGGCTCCGCGTGGCAGGTGGTCGCATCAGCGGCGCGGACGTCACCGTAGCGGGCGTGCCTCAGGTCGTCACCGCGGACCACTACCTCGCTGCCGTTCCAGTAGAGGTGATGTCGCGGTGGCTCGCCGCCACACCCGACCTCGCCACGCTCGACCCCTCACTCGCCGGCATCCCCACGCAGGCCACCGAGTGGATGACCGGCATCCAGTTCTACCTCAACCGCCGACTCACCTTCAGCACGGGGCACACGATCTACATCCACTCGCCGTGGGCCGTCACTTCCATCGCGCAGGCGCAGTTCTGGAAGGACTACCCCCTCGCCGGCTACGGCGATGGCACCGTGCAGGAGATCCTCTCGGTCGACGTGAGCGACTGGGAGCAGGCGAGCCCACGTACGCGGCCCGGGCCCGGCGGCGTCAGGGTGCCGATGGTGGCGCGGGAGTGCAGCCGCGACGAGCTCATCGCCGAGGTGTGGGCCCAGATCGAGGACCACATCAACTTCCCCGGCGCCACCGACACCGTGGCCTGGAGCGATGTCCTCTCCGTGCATGTCGACCCCGCCATCCACTTCCCGCCGGGCGGCGGCAACTCGGTGAACGACACGCCCCTCCTGGTGAACCTGCCGGGCTCCTTCCCGCGGCGCCCCCAGGCCGCCTCGGCCATCCCCAACCTCTTCCTCGCGGCCGACTACGTACAGACGCACACCGACCTCGCCTGCATGGAGGCGGCCAACGAAGCGGCGCGCCGCGCGGTGAACGGCATCCTCGATCGGAGCGGCGTGGCGGCCACCCGTGCCCGCGTCTGGCCCTTCCACGAGCCCTTCTTCTTCCTGCCGATGAAGGCCCTGGACCGGATCCGCTTCGCGCTCGGGTGGTAGGCCGAGGGGGGCGATGGCGTGGGCCCGGCAACACGCCGAAGGGGCGTCGCCCGCCATCGCGGCGCGGTCGGGACGCCGTTTTTACTTCACGACTGTTGTACTACACGGATGTTGTGATACGGTGATGTAGTCAACGGAGGTGGAATGCAAAACGTGATCGGCCCGCCCGTGAGGGAGCAGGACTTCGTAGGGCGCAGCCAAGAGCTGGCCCACGCATGGTCACTACTCCGCGACAACCACCTGCTCCTCTCGGAGCCGAGGCGGGTGGGCAAGACCAGCCTGATGCACCGGCTCCAGCAGGAGGCCCCCAGCCAGGGCCACGCCGGCGCGGCCTACTGCTCCGCGGCCGGCCTGAACGATGAGGCGGAGTTCGTCGCACGCCTGTGCGCCACGGTCGTCTGCACGCCGGGCTTCGAGTCCGTTGCCTCCGCCATCGCGGACCACCGCGTGGCGGGCCTTCTCGGCCGGATCAAGAAGCTCGGTCTGGGCCCCGTCGTCGTGGAGCTCGCGGAACTGGAGCGGAGCAAGCACGGCACCCTGTCCGAAGCGCTCCGGCTTGCGCTCGGCGGGCTGCCCCCCGGGCGGCCGTACCTCATCCTCATCGACGAGCTACCCGTGCTGCTCGCAGCGCTCATCGAGGCCGATCGCCCGCGCGCTCGCCGCTTCCTGGAGTGGTTCCGGTCGGTTCGGCAGGGGCCTTCCACCCACGCGAACCCGGTGCGCTGGGTGCTTGCCGGCTCCATCGGCCTCGCGCCGCTCACCTCCCGCGAGGGCTGGAGCAGCCTCATCAACGACCTCCACACCCTGCCGCTCGGGGCCATGCGCGAAGAAGAGGCGCGTTCGCTGTTCGATGGCCTGGCGCTGGCGCACCACGTGCCGCTCTCGGCCGCTGACCGCGATGCGCTGTTGGCGCGCCTCGGCTGGCCGGTGCCGTACTTTCTC
This sequence comes from uncultured Pseudomonadota bacterium, assembly GCA_903885375.1. Classification (GTDB taxonomy): domain Bacteria; phylum Myxococcota_A; class UBA796; order UBA796; family SXON01; genus SXON01. The sequence goes on along the minus strand of CAISIK010000025.1, from coordinate 39,593 downwards.
CAGCTCGCTTTCGCCCGCCTTCGCGGCCCGAACCGCGTGCCTCCGGGACCGGCGCTGCCCGATGCCGTCGTCGCAGCGCTCTGCGGCGTGGAGTCCGCGAAGGACTTCCAGCACTGGTGGGGCAGGCTGGACAAGGAGCTCGGTCCCGTGGGGGCGCAGGCTGCGGAGGTGGTCCTCGATGCGTGCGCCGCCGATCCCGCCGGCGCCGCCGCCAGCCTGCTTCGCGAGAAGGTGGCCGGCTTCTGGGGAGAGGGCGAACGCGAGCGCGAACGCTCGGCCATGATGGAGCAGCTCGCCCACGATGGATACCTCGTGTTCGAGCCCCCGCGGTGGCGCTTCCGCTCTCCGCTCCTCCGCGAAGTCTGGCTGGCCAGGAGGGAACGATGAGCGTGGTCTACAACCCGGGCCTCTTGAAGCCCGAGGCCCTCATCCGCAGCTTCGTGGCGAGGCTCGACCTCCTCGAGGAGCTGGTCGAGGAGCTGCGCCACGACCGGCCGGGGCACCGGCTGCTCGTGGGCCAGCGCGGCATGGGCAAGACCACGCTGTTGCGCCGCGTGGCCGTCGAGGTGGCCCGTGATCCCTCGCTCGCGGAGCGCTGGCTGCCGCTCACCTTCCCCGAGGAGCAGTACAACGTGCAGGCGTTGTCCGACTTCTGGTTGAACTGCCTCGACGCGGCGGCCGACGCGCTTCAGGAGCGGGGCGAGGGCGGGGCCGCGGCCGAGCTCGACACCTTCGTGGCCGGACTGCCCACGAACGAACCGCCGCGCGCGGCCCTCGCGCACGAACGGCTGCGGGCGCTCGCCCGAACCTACAAGGGCCTGCTCCTGTGCGTCGACAATCTCCAGCAGGTGCTGGGCCGACTCAGCGACACGGAGCGGTGGGCGTTGCGGGAGGCTCTCAGCGGGGGCGACCCCCTCGTGGTCTTCGCGGCGAGCCCGGCCCTGCCGGCCGACACCAGCGAGTACGCCGCACCCTTCTACGACTTCTTTCAGGTTGAACGGCTCGAGAGCCTGCCGCTGGCCGCCACGCGCGACATGCTGGGCGAACTGGCGAAGCAAGCCTCGCGGGAGGATGTCGCGGCCGCGCTCGCCGCGCACCCCGCGCGGTTCCAGTCACTCCACACCCTGACGGGCGGCAACCCCCGCACCGTCGCGCTGCTCTTCGAGGTGCTGCTCGCCGACCCCGAGGAGAGCGTGCAGGCCGCGCTCGAAGCGTTGATCGACCGCGCCACCCCCCTGTACAAGGCGCGGTTCGAGGAGCTGGCCGAACAAGCGCAGATCGTGCTCGGCGCGCTCTGCCTGGAGTGGCACCCCGCCACCGCCGCCCGGCTGGCCGAGGCCACCCGACTCGACGTGAACACCGTCTCCACCCAGCTCACCCGACTGCACCGCGATGGCCTCGTGCTGAAGGTGGAGATTCCCGGGCAGGCGCGTACGGGCTTCCTCGTGGCCGAGCGGTTCTTCAGCCTGTGGTACCTGATGCGCGCCAGCCGCCGCCTGCGCGGGCGCATGCTCGGCTTTGCCCGAGCGCTCGAAACCCTCTACGCGCCGCCCCAGCTCGATGCCCTGGCCCGGCAGTTCGCACGGGGCACCGGAACCTCTTCCTGGCTTGCGGCGCTCGCGAGCGTGGTGCCCGACGAGGGGGCAAAGCGGGCCTTGTGGTCCCACATTCCTGTGGCCGAGGCGCCCGAGCTGGTGTGCGAGCCCGCCGGGCTGGCACACATCGAGGCGCGAGAGAGCCGCAAGGCGCACGTCGCCAACCGGCTGGCGCTGGTCGACGGTCTCGACGTCGAGGCCCACGGGGTCACGCGGGCGGCGGCGGCGTTCATGGCCATCGACGCGCCAAACGAAGAGCTTGAAGGAGGGGGGAACGAGAGCTTCTGGAGAGACGCGCGACTCGCCAGTCTGATCGAATTCAAAGGATTCGTTACCGCCTCCTTGGCCGCTTCTGCGCTCGGTCTCGACCCCGATCGCAGCCGAGAGAATGCCCAAGCCGCCAGCCTCATCACTGGGTACCCGGGCCTCCTGCAGTTCTGGGAGGCGCGTCATGGTGGGTGCTCCGCCCAGTCGCTCATCGATACGGGCGATCTGCTGCTGGCCGCGTTGCTCGCCCCAAAGACAGACGACCCGCCCCGCATCCTCATCTGGCTCCTCGAACAGGCCTCGCTGTCCCTCGGGTATCTGGATGTGGTGCACCTTCACGCGGTCTCGCTCGGTCTCCCGGAGCTGGCGGTTCAGGCCCGACTCGTGGGCCCGGTGAACATCGCCGGTCACCCCGAGCCTGCGTTCGGGTGGCCTCGGTCGCCCGTCGAGAACGAGAGCAGGGCGCGGATGGAAGTTGCGTGGGCCCTCGCCGCCAAGCACCCCCTCCTCGCCGCCGACTTTCTTCCGATGTTGGGTGATACCGCCGAGCTTCTCGCCGCCGGCTGGGTTCTCGCGGGCCTGCTCCGCACCCACGAGCCCGCCCTGCGCCGCCTCGCCGAGCGCGCCCGTGCCGCGGATGTCCCCATCCTGCCCGACGCCATCGACATCGCCCTCGCCCGCGATGCCTCGCTCCTCGGGGCGTACGCCCCCGAGTACCAGGCGGGCTTGCGTCAGGTGCTCAAGGAGCTGTGGCCCGAGTTCGATGCGGCTCCTAAAAAAGCCCCTGCGAAAGGTCCTCGCACCACTCGGCCACCACGGCGCCCTTGACCTCGCCGGTGGCGGGGTCGGCCTCGGGGTTGTCCTCGTCGTAGGGGAAGCGGCCGCTGTACTCGCTCATCTCGATGTCGAGGGTGAGATCGCCGCCTTCTTCACCGGAGAGCGCGAGGGTCACGCCGGTGGGGGAGCCCACCCAGAAGGGGCCGCTGAAGTACCAGCCCTTGTACCCCTCGTTGCGCTCCTCGTAGACCCACTCGCCCTCGCCCGCCGCGCAGTTGAGCGACACGGTGGCGTCGGTGCTGTCCTCCATCACCGCGCCCTCCTCGTACTCGTCGATGCGGATGTACAGGTTGCAGTAGCCGGCGGCGCTCACCGTCTCGCTGTTGAAGTCGGAGTCGCCCTCGCCCGAGAAGTAGGCCACCGCATCGTCGCAGGTGCTGTCGGGGTTGGGGGACACGACCACCGCCGCCTTGCTGCCCACGGTGGTGGCGAAGGCGGAGAGCGCGGCGACCTCGGCCGTTTCGCCGCTTTCGACGGTGACCGTTCCCGCCATGGGGTCGAGGGTTTCCGCGGCGGGTTCGACGCAGGCAAGGAGGAGGAGCATCGGCACAGCACGGGGAGTTCCCGGCCCTATCCGGTTGCCCCGGCGGAGGAAATCACCGCGCCCGCGCCCGGACGGCCCCCCGGCCGCGCGCAATCCGCATGCGACAGCTTCGCCCCAAAGAAACCGGGATCCGCGGATTGCCCCGACGCCCTGCTCGGCTATACTCTTGACTCGTCAAGCAAAGCCCGGACACCCCCATGTCTACCCCCCCCGCCAAGCCCGCGGAACCGCGTCGGTACGACGTTCCGCTCATCGTCTTCACCCTGCTCCTGATGAGCTTCGGGCTGGTGATGTTGTGGTCGGCGTCGGCGTTCGTGGCCCTCGAGGAGACCCACGACGGCTTCCACTTCGTGAGCCGACAGGGCCTCGCCATCGGCCTCGGCCTCGCGCTGGGTCTGGCGGCGATGTTCACCCCCTACCGCCGCCTCCAGAAGCTCGCGCCCACGCTGTACGGCGCCTCGATCGTGACCTTATGCGCGGTGTGGGTGCCCGGCCTCGGCCACTCCGCCAACGGCGCCACGCGCTGGTTCGGCGTGGGCGGCTTTCACCTCCAGCCCGCCGAGTTCACCAAGCTCGCCGTGCTCGTTTGCCTCGCCACCTGGCTGCACCGCCACCGCGCCAACCTGCACGACGTGCGCAACGTGCTCCTCCCCGCCGCCGGCTTCATCCTCGCGCCGCTGCTCCTCGTGATCAACCAGCCCGACTTCGGCAGCACCGCGATCATCGCGCTCCTGTGCGGCCTGATGATCTTCTTCGCGGGCATCCGCCTGCGCTGGGTGGCCAGCCTCGCCTCGGTCGGCGCCGTGGTGCTCGGTGTGGTCATGGTGGCCGAGCCGTACCGGCGCGCCCGGGTGGTCGCGTTCCTCGACCCCTTCGCGGACTGCGCGGGCGATGGCTACCAGGTGTGCCAGTCGCTGCTCGCGCTGCAGCACGGCGGCGTCTTCGGCCGGGGCCTCGGTGAAGGTTCGGCGAAGCTCCTGTACCTCCCCGAGCCCTACAACGACTTCATCGCCGCGGTGCTCGGCGAGGAGCTGGGCGTGCCCGGGTTCCTGCTGCTCACCGGGCTCTACCTCGCGATCGCGTGGCGCGGCTTCTCGATCGCACGTCGGGCGAAGGACATGTTCGGCAGTCTGCTGGCCAGCACCCTCACGATGATGCTCGTGGGCCAGGCCGTGCTCAACCTCGGCGTGGTGCTCTCCCTCGTGCCCAACAAGGGCCTCGTGCTGCCCTTCGTGAGCTACGGCGCGAGCGCGATGATGGTGAACCTCGCGGCGGTCGGCATCCTGCTCAGCATCTCCGCCGAGGCCCACGCCGCCGTGATCGTGCGCGCGGAAGCCCGCGCACCGGTGCCGGCGTGATGTTCCGGGGCAAGGTCCGCCGCGTTCATTTCATCGGCATCGGCGGCTCGGGCATGTCGGGCATCGCCGAGGTGCTGGTGAACATGGGGTTCGCCGTCTCTGGCAGCGATCAGAAGGAGAGCGCGGCGGTGACCCGCCTCCGCGGCCTCGGCGCCACCGTGGTGCTCGGGCACCGGGCCGAGAACGTCGATGGCGTCGACGTCGTGGTGCGCTCCACCGCCGTCCTCGACGACAACCCGGAGGTAATCGCCGCCCACGCCGCCAAGGTGCCCGTCATCCCCCGCGCGGAGATGCTCGCGGAGCTGATGCGCATGAAGTACGGCATCGGCGTGGCCGGCTCGCACGGCAAGACCACGACCACCTCGATGGTGGCGATGCTCCTCCACCGCAGCGGCCTCGACCCTACCGTGGTCATCGGCGGCAAGCTCGACACGTTCGGCTCGAGCGCCCACCTCGGCACGGGCGAGTACCTCGTGGCGGAGGCCGACGAGAGCGATGGCAGCTTCCTCCTGCTCGATCCCACCGTGGCCATCATCACGAACATCGATCCGGAGCACCTCGAACACTGGGGCGACTTCGACCGCCTCATGGATGGTTTCGTGGCCTTCGCCAACAAGGTGCCCTTCTACGGGTTCACCGCGTTGTGCCTCGACCATCCCGTGGTTCAGCGCATCCTCCCGCGCCTGCGCCGCCGCTACCTCACCTACGGCCTCGGCGCCCAGGCGGAGTACCGCGCCGATCGCATCCGGCAGGAGGGCCGCTCCCTGCGCTTCCGGGTGTGGCGCCATGGCGAGGAGCTCGGCGAGCTGCACCTCGACCAGCCCGGCCGCCACAACGTGTTGAACGCGCTGGCGGCTACGGCTGTGGCCATGGAGCTCGACATCCCCTTCTCGCAGGTGCAGACCGGTCTCGAGAACTTCGGCGGCGTGGACCGGCGCTTCAGCCAGCGCGCCGACGTGGGCGGCATCCTCATCGTCGATGACTACGCCCACCACCCGGTCGAAATCCAGGCCACGCTCTCGGCGGCGTCCGAGGGCTACGAAGGCCGGCGCATCGTGGCCGTGTTCCAGCCCCACCGCTACACGCGCGTGGCGGCCCTGCGCGACGAGTTCTGCCAGAGCTTCCACGGCGCCGGCGTGGTGATCGTGCTGCCGGTCTACGCGGCCGGCGAGGAGCCGATCGAGGGCGCTTCGGCCGAAGCGCTGGTGCACGGTCTCCACGAGCGTGGGCACCGCAGCGTGCAAACCGCCCGCTCGCTCGACCATGCGCTGGAGCTCCTCGTGGACACCGTGCGCCCCGGCGACGTGGTCATCACCCTCGGCGCGGGCGATGTGAACCGCCTCTGCGCGTCGCTCGCCGCGCACCTGTCCGACGCCTGATGTCTCCCGGCGTCCGCGAGCTGGAGCCCATTGCGCGGCACCTGCCCTTGCGCGCGTGCCCCGGCACGTTCGAGCGCTGGGTGGAGGTGTCCGACGAAGGCGAGCTCGTGGCCACGATCCGGGCCGCGCGGGCCGAGAAGCTGGCGGTCCGGCTGGTGAGCCCCTTCGCCGACGCCCTGCCGCCCGAAGGCGGCCTCCCCGGGCTGGCGCTCCGCCTCGGCGCCGCGTTCGAGACCCTCGAACCTGCCGGCAGCCACTGGGTCGTCGGCGCGTCGGTGCCCCTGGCCCAGCTCGCGATCCGCGCCGAGTGGGCGGTGATGCGTCACGCGGGCGGAACCGTCGGGGATGCCCTGCTTGATGGATGGCTGCTCCCCGCCGTGGTGAGCACGCGCCGCTTTCGGGGGCGCGGCTTCGAGGTGGTGGAGGGCTGCCCCCCGGAAGCCAAGGCGCTGCCCGTGCAGGTCACGCTCAACCCGGCCGTCACGGTGAAGCCCACACGCGCCGGCACCGCCTTCGTGGAGCCCGGCAAGCGCACCGACCTGCGCGCCACGCTGCGGAAGGCGAAGCTGGGCGAGGTCCGCCTCTACGACGCCGCGCTCGCCGAAGACGACCCCGCGGTGCTCGTGAACCGGGGCGAAGCGACCCCCAAACAACTTCGCCTCCTCATGCAGGCCGTTCGCGAACGGGTGCGGGTGGCGACGGGACTTGAACTCGACGAACGACTGGTGGCCCCCGGGCGGGCCGGGAGGTGGTGATGACCGACAAACAAACCGCAAAGATCGGCGTTCTCCTCGGCGGCATCGCGCCCGAGCGCCCCATCTCCCTCAAATCGGGGGCCGCCGTGAGCGCCGCGCTCCGGAGCCGCGGCTGGAACACCGTGGACATCGACGTGGGACGCGATCTCCCCGCACAGATCGTGGCGAGCGGCATCACGCACGCCTGGCTGGCGCTGCACGGGCCCCTCGGCGAGGATGGCTGCGTGCAGGGTCTGCTGGAGGTGATGCGCATCCCCTACACGGGAAGCGGCGTACGCGGCAGCGCCATCGCCATGGACAAGATCGCCACCAAGCGCATCCTCGCCACCTCGGGAATCGCCATGGCGCAGGACCGCGTGTGGCGCCGCGGCGACGAGTTCCCCGCCGACATCACCTACCCCGTGATGGTGAAGACGCCGGAGGGCGGCAGCACGCTCGGCATCCGCAAGTGCCACGACGCGGGCGAGCTCGAAGCGGGCCTGCTCTACTGCCTCGACTTCGCCGGCGACGTGCTCCTGGAGCAGTTCGTGGAGGGCTACGAGATCACCGTGGCCGTGCTCGAAGGCGAGCCCCTGCCGGTGGTGAAGATCGAGCCGCTCAACGAGTTCTTCGACTTCGAAGCCAAGTACCAGAAGGGCAAGACCCGCTACCTCGTGCCCGCGCCCATCCCACCAGAAGTGGCCGCCACCGCCCAGAAGTACGCGAAGTCCGCCTACGATCTCCTCGGCCTCGCCGGTGTGGCCCGCGCTGACTTCATCGTGGACGCCGCCGGCACGCCCTGGTTCCTCGAGATCAACACCCTCCCCGGCATGACCGAGACCTCGCTCTCGCCCATGGCAGCGGGCCAGGTGGGCATCTCCTTCGAGGACCTCGTGGAGCGGCTCCTGCGCGGGGCCCGGTGCTGGGTCCCCGACTTCAAGCCCGGGATCAAGTAAAGCGGACACCTCGGGGGCTGCGGGCAACGCCGCGCGCTCCCGCGCGCCCGGGTCGGGGCGCACGCTGCGTGGTCAGCGCACCCGCACGTCCATCCAGGCCGCGGTATCGCAACTGTACTCGCCGTTGTGTCCCGCGATGAGCTCGACGCGGCCGGGCTCGACGGCGACCTCGCCGAACGAGAGCGGCGGGTCGTAGTTGTTCACCACGCCGCTCGCCCAGAGGCGCGTGCCCGCCTGCCACACCTCGAAGGTCATGCCGTTGCCGCACACCTGCACCCAGTCCTGCGCGCCGACACTCCCGGTGAGCGTGTCCATGCCCGCGGGGACCTCGATGGTGACGGTGCTCGGCGCGTGGGCGAAGACCCCGCCGCAGGCGTGCTCGCCGCCGACCGAGAACCCCGGGCCCCAGTAGGTGGCATCCACGAGGAGCTCGCCCCAGCCTACGCTCCCGGTGGGGGAGAGCGCGGAGATGGGCAGGCTGCCGTCGTCGGGCTCGTCGCAGTCGGCCACGTCGTGCCCGGCGAGACGGCTCGAGCGTTGGTGCACGAACATGCGCATGTCGGCGATGCGCGGGCCGAAGCTGGGGCCGTACCCGAGCACGTCGGCCTGGACGTAGGGCTCGATGAGCGCGGCCGACGCCACGATCTCGGCATCCACGAGCTCAAAGGCGAAGGCGCCGTCGAGCATCTCCACCACGATGGCGTCCGGGTCGGCGCCCATCGCGAGGTGCCGGGTGAGGACGGGGTCGGTGTACGGCGCGCCGGTGATGGGGTTGGTGCTCCAGGGCGAGGTGAGCCACGGGGCGCGGGGGTCGACCGCCATCGCGAGGCTGAACGCCCAGGGGTAGCCGAGGTCGGCGTCGAGGTCCCACGGGATCTGGGAGAGGCGCCCCTCGTTCACGTAGAGGTAGAAGTTGTTGCCATCGCCCGAGAAGGTGTCGATGCCGCCCATCACGCTGCGCGCCACGCCCACTCGGAGGAACTCGTCGAGGTCGAGCACTTCGGCCACCTCGGCGTCGGTGCCCGAGGCGAGGCGCTCGACGGCCTCGGCCAGCTCGCTGCCATCGCTCTCCACGGCCGTCTGGGTGTCGTACCAGGTGAGCGGGTCGCCGTACCCCACCGGGAAGGGGTTGAGCCCCTGCGAGTACCAGCCGCTGATCATGCCGAAGAGCGGCCCTTCCGCGTTGGCGTACCACCGCCGGAGGAAACGGTCGTCGATGGCTTCGAGCAGCACGAAGAAGCCGGCGTGGCTACCGTTCACGGTCACGTCCACCCAGCCGGAGCGCGCCGCAGGAATGCCCATGCGGCGGAGCACGCCCGTGCCGATGCGCTCGTTCATGTACCCGGCGTCCTGCGAGCTGTTGTCGAGCTTGAGCTGCTCAAGGCCGAAGAAGCGCTGGCCCTCCACGCTGCGATCGAAGCTGAGCTTGAGCGCGGGCTTGCCGGCAATCTCGCTCCCCGCGCCGAACGCGCGCACGCCCACTCCGCCGAGCTCCACGCCCTCTCCCGTGCTGCCGGAAACGAAGGCGAACTCGGTCTCGTACCAGCTCTCCGCCCAGGGGTTGCCCTGGATGTCGGCCCAGGCCTCGGCCGGCATGGTGAGCGCGATCGTGTGCACGGCGCCGACATCGAAGAGCGCATCGGTGGGGTCGGCCGCCGGCCCCGACCCGGGGAGCTCCCACGCTGCCCTCGCGACAGCCGCCGTATCCTCGGGCTCGCCCCCCTCCACGGGGGGCTCCGGGGTGCAGGCGAGCAGCCACGGCAGGAGAGCCTTCATGCGCCGTACGATAACCGCCGACGGCGGGCCGGCTGCCGATCGAGTACGTTCCGCGCGCACCCCGGCCCCCCGATGTGGTTCTTTCTCGTGGCCTGCGCTGTCGAAGGCGAGCCCACCCTCACCCTGAGCACGGAGCCGGCCGACGAGTGCCGCCGCGCCTGCGTGCTCGCGGAGCTGCTCGACGGGGCCGGCGAGCCCCTCGCCGGCGAGTCCGTATCGGCGAGCATCGAGGGCGTGGCGTTCGGCACGAGCCTGCGCACCAGCCCCCTCGGCAAGGTGCAGGTGTGCGGCACGGGCGCCCCGGCGGGCGCGCCCGTCGTGACCATGCACGCGGGCGACCTCACGGCGGACATCGCGCTCGACATCCGCCCCTTCGGCACCCTCGACGGCGTGAGCCGCCCGGTGGACACCGACACCGCCGTGGCCTGGACGCCCGCGTTCGAACGGGTGGGCCGTGGCCCGGTGCTCCTCCCCGGCGAGCCCGGCGCGTGGGATGCCACCGCCGCGGCCCTTCCCTCCGTGGCCGCCACCGCAGATGGCTACGCCATGTGGTACGCCGGCCGCGCCGATGGTGACTACGTGATCGGCGCCGCCACCTCCCCCGATGGCCTCGTGTGGACGCGCGCCGAGGGCAACCCGCTCCTCACCGCAGGCAGCGAAGGGAGCTGGAACCAGTTCGCCGTCAACGCGCCGAACCTCGTCGCCACCGACGAAGGCTGGTCGCTGTACTACGACGGTCGCAAGGAGGCCGACGGCAACCTCGGCATCGGCCTCGCCACCGGCACCGACCCGTTGGTGGTCGCGCCGCTCGAAGGCGGGCCGGTCTTCTCGTGGTCGGAGTCCGAAGTCGAGTGGGCCGGGCAGGCCGTGGCGCACCCCAGCGTACAGCGCGATGCCGACGGCATCTGGCACCTCTGGTACTCCACCGGCGGCCAACAGATCGGGTACGCCTACAGCCACGATGGCCGCGGCTGGGCGCGGTACTGCCACAACCCCATCCTCACCGGCGGAACCGAGGCGAACTGGGAGGCAGGCGTGGTGAAGTCGGCGGAGGTCATCCGCGTCGGCGAGCGCTGGGTGATGAGCTACAGCGGCGGCGGCTCCGGGAACTTCGCCCTGGGCTGGGCCACCAGCCTCGACGGCCTCCACTGGCACGCCGCGACCGCCCCCGTCCTGCGCGCAGCCGGCGAGGAATGGGAGCAGCAGGCCGTGCTCGGCTCGTCGTTGCTGGTCGTCGGGAACGAGCTGTGGATGTGGTACACGGGGGCCGACGGAACGGGGTCGTCGATCGGGCTGGCGGTGGCGCCGCTGCCCTGAGGGGGGCCCGCGGGCCGGCCCCGCCGCGGATCTGGCGCATCCCCCGCCCGCCAGCTATCCCCCATGAGGTGAAGATCAACCGAAAACGCGCGTTCCCGCCAGGATGCTGGTGACGATCGCGCGCGCGCTCGCCCGGGATCGACACAGCCCGGAGGCAGACCGGCGCCTCGGCGTGATCCTGGCGTTCGTGGCCGGCGCGACGAACGCGGGCGGCTTCCTCGCGGTGGGCCAGTACACCTCCCACATGTCCGGGATGGTGTCTTCGATTGCGGACCATCTCGTGCTCGGGAATGTGCGCCTCGCGGCCGCCGCTGCGCTCAGCGTCGCCATGTTCGTGGCCGGCTCGGTGACCACGGCGCTCATCGTGGGCTGGGGTCGGCGTCGGCACCTCCGGAGTCGCCACGCCCTTCCACTGGTGCTCGAGGCGCTGCTGCTGCTGGTCTTCGGCGGGCTCGGGGCCTCTGGCGCCGCGAGCGTCCTCGTTCTCCCCGTCACCGTGGCGCTGCTGTGCTTCCTGATGGGCCTGCAGAACGCGGTGATCACCCACATCTCCAACGCGGTCATCCGCACGACGCACGTGACCGGGTTGCTCACCGACCTCGGCATCGAGCTGGGCACGCTGCTGCACGCGCGGCTGTCGCCGGCGGGAACCTTCGCGGCGACGGAGGCCGCGAAGCTGAAGCTGCACGCCGCGCTGGTGGCGGCGTTCGCGGTCGGGGGCCTCGCGGGGGCGAGCGGCTTCAAGATGATCGGGTACAAGGTGACGACGGTCCTCGCCGTTCTCCTGCTCGCCCTCTGCTGGCGGCCCGTGTTCGACGACGTACGGATCTGGCGGCGCGTCACCGGCGGCGGAGGTCGGACGGAGGCCGGGGGGCGGGGGTAGCCGGCGGGCGGTTCAAAGGAGCCACGCCCGGCCGCGGCCGGCGCTACCCCAGCCCGCGCGCGAGCTGGGCGAAGACCGCGCCGCGGTGCTCGAAGTCGCGGAACTCGTCGAACGACGCGCAGGCGGGCGAAAGGAGCACGGCATCGCCGGGGTGGGCGAGCGCGGCGGCGTGGGGGAGGGCGGCGGCGAGCGTGGGCACGAGTTCGCAAGCGACCTCGTTCCGACGAAGCGCCGCGTGGATGAGCGGCCCCTCCTCGCCGAAGCACAGCACCGCGCGAGCTCGCCGCAGCGGACCGGCCAGCGCGTCGTAGTGGGCGCCGGCCTTGCCCTTGCCGCCCACCAGCGCCACGAAGGCCCCCGGGAGCCCCTCGAACGCGGCGAGCGCGCTCTCCACGTTGGTGGCCTTGCTGTCGTTGATGAAGACCACGCCGGCTGCGCTCGTGTGCACCACCTCCATGCGGTGCGGCAGCCCACCGAGCCCGGCCACCTGCAGGTCGGCCCGCCACAGGCCCGCCGATACCGCGAGGAGCACGGCAGCAGCGAGGTTCTCGCGGTTGTGCCGCCCCGCGAGCGCGAAGCCGGCGAGCGACACCTCGCCCGGGTCATGCACGCCGCGGAGCACGAGCCGGTCGCCCACCAGCTCCACGCCCGGCGCTCCCCCGAGCAGGAGCCGCCGCCCGGGGAGCTCGTCCGCAAGCCGCCGGAGCCGCGCATCCCCCGCCGGCACGATCGCGGCGTCGTCGGGGCCCATCCGCGCGAACATGCGGCACTTGTGCGCGCCGTAGTTCTCCATCGTGCCGTGCCGCTCGAGGTGGTCGGGCGTGAGGTTGAGGATGGCAGCGGCGCGCGGACGGAACCGCCCGGGCAGCTCCATCTGGTAGGAGGACACCTCCACGACCGCCACGTCGAGCGGCCGACCCACGGCCTCGCTGAGCGGTCGGCCGATGTTGCCGCCCTCGAAGGTGCGCCAGCCGGCGCGCTCGCAGAGCTGCGCGAGGAGGTGCGTGGTGGTGCTCTTGCCGTTGGTGCCGCTCACCGCGAGGATGGGGCAGTCGAGGTAGGCGGAGGCGAACCCCAGCTCGCCCACCACGGGCACGCCGGCGGCCATCGCCGCGACGAGCTCCGGCATCGAGGCCGGCACACCTGGGCTCACCACCACGCAGTCGGCGCCGAGGAACTCGTCGAGGCGGTGCTCCCCGTAGGTGGCCTCGGTGCCGGGCACCCGCGCAGCATCCGGGCGGCGATCGGTGCAGCGCACCTGCCAGCCCTGGGCCAGACCGAGACCCGCAGCGGCGAGGCCGCTCCTCGCCATGCCCACCACCAGGAGGCGCCGCGATGCGCCGGGACCCCCTTCGAACCCAGGCTGCCGGGCCGCGCGCATCGCCCCGACCTACCTCAACTTCAGGGTGGAGAGGGCCACGAGCGCGAGGAGCGCGCTGATGATCCAGAACCGTACGATGATCTTCGGCTCTCCCCATCCCAACTTTTCGAAGTGGTGGTGAATGGGCGCCATCAGGAAGATGCGACGCCCGGTGCGCTTGAACCACAGCACCTGCATCGTGACCGACACGGCCTCCAGCACGAAGACGCCGCCCACCAGCGCGAGGAGGAGCTCCTGCTTGATGAACACCGACACCGAACCGAGCGCGCCGCCGATGGCGAGCGAGCCCACGTCGCCCATGAAGATCTGCGCGGGGTAGGCGTTGTACCAGAGAAAGCCGAGACCGGCGCCGAGGAGCGCGAGGCAGAAGACGGCGACCTCGCCGCCACCCGCCACGTAGGGGATGTGGAGGTACGCCGAGAACTCGGTGTGACCGGCCACGTAGGCGAGCACCGCGAGCGTTCCCGCGCTGGTGATGGTGGTGCCGATGGCGAGGCCGTCGAGCCCGTCCGTGAGGTTCACGGCGTTGCTCCAGCTGGTGACGAGGAAGATTCCCCAGCCCACGACGAGCCAGCCGAGGAGGGTGGGCGCGCCGGCCCACAGCGCGGCGAGGTCGAAGACCGCGCGCTTGTAGAAGGGCACGTGCACCGTGGCGTCCATGATGCCGGTGGCGTAGGCCCCGCCGAAGACGAGCAGGCCCGTGAGCACCTGTCCGGCGATCTTGTAGCGGCCCGAGAGCCCATCGCTGGACTTCTCCATGACCTTCTTCCAGTCGTCCACGAACCCGATCACGCCGCACGCCAGCGTGACCGTGAGCACCAGCCAGGGCAGCGGCTCATCGAGGCGCGCCCACAGGAGCGTGGAGAGCGCGAGGCCCGCGAGGAGCACGAGCCCCCCCATCGTGGGGGTGCCCACCTTGCTCTCGAGGTGCTCCTTCGGCCCCTCGGCGCGGATGATCTGCTCCATCTTCTTGCGGCGCATCCACTCGATGAACGCCGGGTAGGCCACGTAGCAGAACACGAGCGCGGTCATCATCGCGCAGGCCGACCGGAACGTGATGTACCGGAAGACGTTGAACGGGCCGCCGAGCGGAATGAGCAGGTGGTACAGCATCAGGTCCTCCGGGCGGCGCGCAGCCGCTCCACGACACGTTCCATCCGAGCCCCGCGGCTCCCCTTCACCAGCACCGAATCCCCCTCGACCGCGGCCTCCGCGAGCGCGGCGCCGAGCGCGTCGGCATCGTCGAAGCAGCGCACGCCGGGCACCGAAGCCGCGGCGAGCGCCATCCGGGGGCCGGTCACCCACACCTCGGCGAGGCCCGCCCCCACCGCCGCCCGCAGCACCTCCACGTGGGCGGGCGCCTCCTCGGCGCCGAGCTCCAGCATGTCGCCCAGCGCCGCGAACCGGCGCCCCGGAAGCGCCGTGAGCGTGCGCAGCGCGGCGAGCATGCTCACGGGGTTGGCGTTGTAAGCATCGTCGAGCACGGCCACGCCCCCGATGCGTTCGATGCGGTTGCGCATGCCCTCGGGCTGGAAGCGGGAAAGCGCCGGCCCGAGGAGCTCGATGGGCACGCGCAGGGCGAAGGCCACGGCCACGGCCGCTGCCGCGTTGGTGGCGAGGTGCTCGCCGGGCACCTCCAGCGTGGCGCGCACGGTGCCCTCGGGCGTCTCGATCCGCAGGCGGGTCTGGAGGCGGCTGCCATCCACCGACACGTCGGTGAGGCGGATCTGGGCGTCGGGGTGGCGGCCCCAGGTGATGACGCGGACGCCCTCCGGGAGCGGCATCGCGGCGATGAAGGGGTCGTCGAGGTTCACGCACACCACATCGCCGGCGGAGGCTCCGTCGAACAGCTCCTGCTTGGCCGCGGCCACGCCCTCGATGCTGCCGCAGCCCTCCACGTGCGCGGCGCCGACGTTGGTGATGAGGCGAACGGTGGGGGAGGCGATGCCCTGCAGGAGCGCGATCTCCCCGCGGTGGTTCATCCCCATCTCGATGACCATGACGTCAGCGTCGGGCGGGAGGTGGCAGAGCGTGAGCGGCAGGCCGATGTGGTTGTTGAGGTTGCCCTGGGTGTGGTGCACCACGCCGAGGGAGCGCAGCACCTCCACCACCATCACCCGCGTGCTCGTCTTGCCGGCGCTGCCGGTGATGCCCACCACGGGACCGTGAAACTGGCCGCGAACGAAGCGCGCGAGGTCCTGGAGGGCCACCAGGGTGTCGGGCACGCGCACCAGCCCCGCCGACCACCGCTCGGGCGCCCGCGACACGAGGGCGCCCGCCGCCCCCGAGGCGGCCACCACCCCGAGGAAGTCGTGACCATCGAACTTCTCGCCCGAGAGGGCCACGAACCAGCTCCCCGGAGGAACACGACGGCTGTCGGTGCCCACGGGCCCGGCCAGGCCTTCGCCGAGGAGCTCGCCGCCGGTGGCGGCCGCGAGGGTACGGGCGTCGAAGATCATGCGAGGGCCTCAAGCGCCGAGGCGCAGTCGTCGAAAGGGTGGCGCACGCCGTTGACCTCCTGCCAGGCCTCGTGGCCCTTGCCGGCGATCAGCACGACATCGCCGGGCCCCGCGGAGGTGATGGCGAGACGGATGGCCGCCGCGCGGTCGGGCTCCACGAGGTGCGGGAGGGCGCCGAGGCCGGGGAGGACGTCGGCGAGGATGGCCTCCGGCCGCTCGGACCGGGGGTTGTCGTTGGTGAGGATGGCGAAGTCGGCGCCCTCCGCCACGGCGCGCCCCATCAGCGGGCGCTTGCCGCGGTCGCGATCGCCGCCGCAGCCGAAGACGCAGAGGATGCGCCGGGGGCCGAGGCGGCGCAGCTCGGCGAGCACGCGCCGGAGCGCATCGTCGGTGTGGGCGTAGTCCACGAAGACCGCGAGGCCGCGGTCGTTGGGGATGCGCTGCAGGCGACCCGGGGCCCCGGTGGAGCCGGCGAGCCCGCGGAGCGCCACGTCGAGCGGGATGTCGAGCGCGAGGGCCGCGCCGAGCGCCGCGAGCGCGTTCTGGAGGTTGTGGCGGCCCACCATCGGGAGCGTGAGCCGCCCCTTCCCCACGGGCGTGGACACATCGGCCTCGAGGCCCTCCCAGCGCTCTGCGGTGAGTGTGCCGCGGAGGTCGGCCGGGCCGGTGTCGGAGAAGGTCCACACGCGGCCGTGGTCGGGGCGCATGGTGGCGGTGGCCGCGTCGTCGGCGTTCAGGATCGCCGTGCCGTGGAGCAGCTCGTGGAACAGCCGAGCCTTCGCGGCGGCGTAGGCCTCCATGGTGCCGTGCCAGTCGAGGTGGTCGCGGCTCAGGTTGGTGAAGACCGCGGCGCGAAACGGCACCGCATCGCAGCGGTTGGCGGCGAGCCCGATGCTGCTGGCCTCCAACGCGCACAGGCCCACGCCCTCGGCGCGCATCTCCGCGAGGAGCGCCTGGAGTACCGGTGCCGTGGGGCTCGTGTGCTCCGTGGGGAGGCGGCGCGAACCGATGTAATTCCCGGTGGTGCCGACCACGCCGGGCACGAGGCCCGCTTCCCGGGCGATCGAGGCGAGGAGGAAGCTGGTGGTGGTCTTGCCGTTGGTGCCGGTGATCGCCACGGTGGGCACCGCGCGGCCCGGCCAGCCGAGGGACGCCGCCGAAAGGGGGGCGAGCGCGGCCCGGGTGTCGGGCACGCGGACCACGGCCACGTCGGGCTCGGCGGCCACGTCGTGCTCGACGACCACGGCGGCGCAACGCAGTCCGGGTACCCGATCGTGGCCATCGGCGCGGAGGCCCCGGATCGCCACGAACACATCGTCGGGACCGGCGGTGTCGTGCCGATCCACCACGGCCGACACCGCTCGCGCGCCGGCCCCACGGGCAAGCACCGCGCCGGGAACGGCGGGCAGCAGGTCGGCGAGGGTCATGGGGCGGGGGGGCGGGGAGGAGGGAGGAGGAGAGGGGGTCTTCCGGACGAGCGCGCCCTGCAGGGGCGGGGGGAGTTCGGCAGCGGGCCTGGCGCGAACACAGGTTCGGGGGCGGTCGTCACGAACGTGACGACGGGGAGAAACGCCCCGGCGGGTGAACCTGCGCGGGAGCCGGTGTCGCGGCGGGGAGCCACGACGTGGACCGCCATTCTGGCGAGCCCGTCCGGAAGACACGGGAGATGGAAAGAACGTCAGTTGAGGTGGAGAACCACGCGGTCGCCCGGGGCGACCGCCGTGCCCGCCAGGGGCTCCTGCGAGGCCACGCGACCGGAGCCATCGACCTGGAGGTCGACGCCGCTCGCCTGCATGGCCACGAGCGCGGCGCGCAGGGACCGGCCCGTGAGATCGGGCACCACCCAGCCGTCGGCCGAAGCCGTGAGCTCGATGGGGGAGGACGGAAGCGTGGAGACGAAGGGTGCAGCGTGGTGGGCGACCTTCGGCGCCGGGGGCGGTGCCTCCGGATCGACCTCGGGGAGGCCCGGCGCGGGCGGAATCACGAGATCGTCCGGGTCGGGCGCGATGCCGAGGTACCGCATCGTGAAGGCGCCGATCGAGGAGAATGCGGGCGCCGCGGCGATGCCACCGTACTTGGAGCCGACGGTGGGCGTGTCGACGACGACGACGATGGCGACCTCCGGCCGGTCGGCGGGGAGGAAGCCGGTGAACGACGACACGCGCTTGGTGGGGCTGTAGCCGCCGTTCTCGACCTTCTGGGCCGTGCCGGTCTTGCCGGCCACGCGGTAGCCGGGCACGCGGGCGCGGGTACCCGTGCCCCCCGGCTCGGTGACCGTCTCCATCATGCGGGCCACAGCCCTCGCGGTGCGCTCGCTCACCACGCGACGATCCTCACGCGGCTCGCGGGCCATCTCGACCTCGCCGTGCCGGTCGAGCACGGCATCCACCAGCCGCGGCGTCATGCGCAGCCCGCCGTTCGCGATGACCGCGACGCCCGCCGCGAGCTGCACCGGAGAGGCGGTGACGCCCTGACCGAAGGAGGTGGTGGCGAGCTCGATGGGCTTGATGCTGCTGGCGCTCCGCATCACGCCCGACACCTCGCCCGGCAGGCCGAGCCCCGTGGTGCGGCCGAAGCCGAAGTCGCTGAGGTAGCGGAGCGTCTTCTCCGCGCCGAGCATGAAGCCGAGCTTCGCGGCGCCCACGTTGGAGCTGTACTTGATCACCTCGGTGACCGAGATGACGCCCTTGGCGTGGTCGTCGCGGATGGTCTTGCTGCCGACGTTCCAGGCCCCCATCTCGCAGTCGATCCGGGTGACCTCGGTGACGAGGCCCTCTTCCATGGCGGCGGCGGCCACGAAGGGCTTGAAGACGCTGCCGGGCTCGAGCTGGTCCATCGCGGGGCGGTTCTTGAACACGCCCTGGTCGATGCGCGACTCGCTGTCGTTGGGGTTGCCGCTCGGCCGCGTGGCCATCGCGAGGATGCCGCCGGTGTGCACGTCGAGCACGACGGCCATCGCCGCTTCCGGCTCGGACACGCCCATCACCTCGTCGAGCGCGCGCTCCGCGGCGTACTGGATCGAAGCATCGATGGTGAGGCGCACGGTGTTGCCCGCGCCGGTGGAGCGGGCCGCATCCACGCTGCCCTCGATGACGCGCCCCTTGCGGTCCTTCTCCTGAAGGACCCGCACGGTGTCACCCGCCAGCTCCTTGTCGAGCACGCGCTCGAGGCCGGCGGCGCCATCATCGAACGCATCGGTGTAGCCGACGAGCGGCGCCGCGAGCTCACGCCCCGGGTACACCCGGACCGGCTCCTCCACGAGCCACATCTGGTCGCGCGGCAGGCCCGCCACGATGCGTGCGGCATCGTCGGGATCGAGCCCGGCGCCGAGCTTGACTTCCTGGAGCAGCTGGCCGCCGCGAGGGGCAAAACGACTCCGCACCCACTCCTCGCTGCGCCCGGTGGCGGTGGCGACGGAGGCCACGCGCTCTTCCACTTGGGCCGGCGGCAGCCGCGAGGGGTTCGCGTAGAGCGAAGGCAGGTTCACTGTGGAGGCGAGCACGCGGTCGTTCCGATCCACGAGCGCACCCCGGCGACCCCGGAGCTCCACGGCGAAGCGGAACTGCTCCCGCCCGCGCGCTTCGAGGCGCTCATCCGGCACCGCCATCACCCACGCCGCCCGCACGGTGATGACCACCATGCAGAAGGCAAGCAGGCCGAACGCGAACCGGCCGCGCGCGCCCGCCTCGGCGAGCATCGCCTCATCGAGCGCGGGCGTGCTGCGACCGGGCTTCACGCCGCGCCAGCCGCGCCGCGCGGGCGAGGGACGCTTGGGGTGCAGGGGGGCCTTCACGGCGCCTCCGCCGTGAGGTCGACGACCGCCACGGGAGCGGTGAGGTCCTCGGAGACCGCGATGGCGCCGAGCCGCGAGGGGGCCCGGAGCGTGGTGCGCTCGACGAGGAGACGATCGTGGTGGGTCTGGGCGCGCACGAGGTCGCTCCGCGCGCGGTCGAGCCGGAGCGCGGTTTCCTGCACCTGCATGCGGGTGTAGAGGTGCACCGAGACGGCGCTCACGACGAAGAGCATCACGCCGACGAAACGCAGCAGCAGCCGCACTTCGGGCGGCGATGCCGCCACCGTGCCGGAGTGGGGAAGGGCGCGCGAGCGGGTATCGGAGAAGGTGCTCATGCGATCCTCTCGATCGCCCGGAGGCGGGCGGAACGGGCGCGGGGGTTGGGATCGTCGGCGCCCTTGCGGGCCCGGCGCTCCACGAGCCGGAACCGCGGCGGAACCACGGGACGGCCGTACAGATCACGGGGGGAGTCCTCGCCGCAGCGGGCGCGGAAGGCCTGCTTGACGGGCCGATCCTCGAGGGAGTGGAAGCTGATCACGACCATCCTCCCGCCCGGCGCGAGGCAATCAGGAAGCGCGGAGAGAGCGCGTTCAAGCTCACCAAGCTCGTCATTGACGAAAATCCGGATGCCCTGGAACACTCTGGTGGCCGGGTGGATGCGCCCATCGGCCGGCACACAATCGGCCACCAGCTCGGCGAGCTCGCGGGTGCTGCGGAGCGGGGCGAGCTCACGGTGGCCGAGGATCTTGCGGGCCACCCGCCGAGCGTGCCGCTCTTCGCCGTAGCGGAAGAGGACATCGACCAGCTCGGCCTCGCCGACACGATTGAGCCAGTCGGCCGCCGATTCGCCCTGGGTCGGGTCCATCCGCATGTCGAGCGGGCCATCGGCGCGGAAGGAGAAGCCACGATCGGGCCGGTCGAGCTGCGGGGAGGAGACCCCGAGGTCGAGGAGGATGCCGTTGCAGAGGCGGCCGGCGAGGAGGCCGGGGATGGCGGAGAAGCAGGCGTGGTGCAGCTCGGCGCCGGGGCCGAGGCGCTCGCGCGCCGCCGCGAGGGCATCGGGATCGCGGTCAACCCCGAGCACCTGCCCGCCGCGGCGTTGCACTTCGGCGGAGTGGCCCCCCCAACCGAGGGTGCCATCCACGTAGAGGCCGCCTTCGACCACGCCGAGGAGCTCGAGCGTGTCGTGCAGGAGGACTGAGCGATGACGCGTTTCATCCACCCGCCCCTCCCAGCGTGTCGCGCCGGGCCTGCGCCGCCTTCCACGCGGCCTGGAATTCGGCAGTGGACCAGATCTCGATGCGGTCGAGCAGCGAGATCATGGTGATCTTCTCGCCCAGGGCCACGAGCTCGCGGAGCTCGGCGGGGAGCACCAGCCGGCCCTGCCGGTCGACATCGACCTCGGAGGCGGAGCCGAGCCGGAGGAGCTGCTTCTCGTCCTCGTAGGGGTCGAACGAATCGTTGGCCGCGAGGGGGCCCTCCACCCGCTCGGTGAAGTCCTTCGGCGTGTAGCCGCGAATGCGGCCTTCGTGGGCGATGAAGACGAGGCTGTAGACGCGATGCGTATCGAGCGCGGCCTTGAGGCGTGCGGGTAGCGTGACCCTGCCGCGGGCATCTACCGAGAGCTGCTGGTTGAAACGGACTTCCAGCATGTGTCTTTCCCCCCCCGCGCACCGAGCAGCCAGGGTGGGGCATCCTCCTTGTGGGAATGTAATCCATTTTGTGGGCAGAATGGAAGCAGTGAACCCCAACAAATTTGGAAGCATGCTTTCCACAAGCTTATCCATCGTATGGATAACTCAGACTCTTGACGATCCAAGCGTATGGAACGCCAGTCGAGCCAGAAATTCGACGCCGGGAACCGTGGCCGGGCTTGCCTTCGGGGAGGGGCTTGCCGCGGGGCCCGGCCGTGCACAGCTTGCGCTCGGAGGCTGCCATGGGGGCGCGGAAGGGCGAACGCCGGATCATCTGCGAGAACCGCCGCGCACGCTGGGAGTTCGAGCTGACCGACCACCTCGAGGCCGGCATGATCCTCATGGGCTCGGAGGTGAAGTCGATCCGCAACCGGAACGCCCACCTCAGCGAGGCCTGGGTGGGCTTCGAGGGCGGCAAGCCCGTGCTCATGAAGGCCCACATCGCGCCCTACCTGCAGGCCACGCACATCTGTCACGAGCCCGACCGGCCGAGGCCGCTGCTCCTGCACCAGAACGAGGTGGAGATGCTGCGCGAGGCGGTGCGCGAGCGCGGCCTCACCGTCGTGCCCCTCGCCCTCCTGATCGACGGTCCGTGGATCAAGCTCCAGATCGCCATTGGCCGCGGCCGCAAGACCCACGACAAGCGCCACGCCCTCCGCGAGGCCGACGACAAGCGCGAGATGGCCCGGGCCCTCGCCCAGCGGTAGCCGGAGGCGCGGTTGCGCCCCTCCGCAGCCCCGCCTGTTGAACCGGGTTAGCTCCGCAGCCCATGAACGCGCTCATGCTGCTGACGCTCCTCCCGGTGGCTCATGCCGCCGAATCCACCGGCTCCAGCTCCGGGCCCGCGCTCCTCGTTGGCGTGGCCCTCGCGGTCATTGCCGTGGGCGTGGTGGTGATGCGGAAGCCGTCCGAAGGCACCATCCTCGCGGCGGCGGTCGGCGCCCTCGCGGCGGTGTACCTCACCGGGCAGCACGTCGTCGCGATGGGCGGCGGCAGCAGCATCTGCAACGTGTCGAGCGTCATCAACTGCGATCTGGTGAACACCTCGAAGTACAGCGAGATCTTCGGCGTTTCCATCGCGCTCTACGGGCTCGGGTTCTACGCGGGCATGGGCTACCTCGCGATGCAGAGCCGGGGTGGCCGCGGGCACACCGCCCCTGCGCTCATGGTGGTCGGGTCGGCGGCCGCCGTCGCCTACGACCTGTTCCTCGCCTGGAAGTCCTACCAGCTCGGCGCCGTCTGCATCTTCTGCGCCGCCACCTGGACCCTCAACGTGCTCCTGCTCGTGGGCAGCATGCGCCTCGCGGGCAAGCTCGAAGGCGGCTTCGGGGCCGCCCTCGGGCGCAGCCTCACCGCCGATGCCGGGCCCGCCATGGTCGCCGGCCTCGCGGTGTTCATCCTCGGCGTCCTCGTCGTTCGTTCGCAGGACGGCAGCTCCGCTGCCTCGGCGGCCCCGGGCGGCAACAGCTTCGAAGGCATGGTGCAGAACGTGCGCGGGCGCATCGAGCTCGATGGCACCGAGCCGGTTCGCGGCGATCCCTCCGCCAAGTTCACCCTCGTGGAGTACGCCGACTACCAGTGCCCCCACTGCGGCCTGATGGCGCCGGTGCTGAAGAAGGTGCTGGAAGACAACCGCGACGTGAAGCTGCTCTTCAAGAACTACCCGCTCGATGAGGAGTGCAACACCTACGTGCAGCGCAAGATGCACCCGTGGGCGTGCAACGCCGCGCGGGCCGCCGAGTGCGCGCGCGTGCAGGGCCGCTTCTGGGAGCTCTCCGAGGCGATGTTCGGCAACCAGGAGTACCTCAGCCCCGACGACATCCGGTTCATGGCCGAGCGCGCCGGGATCGAGAAGACCGCCTTCAGCGAGTGCCTCGCGAGCCCCGCTTCGTTGCAGGCCGTGAAGGAGGACATCGAGGGTGGCGCGATAGCGCAGATCGACGGCACGCCGGCGGTCTTCCTGCTCGGCGCCTACGGCGACAAGTGGGTCCGCTTCGAGGTGGGGCACGATGATGGCCCGCGCATCAACGCCTTCCTCGCCGCCGCGCGCGAGGGCAAGCCGCTGCCCACGCCGGTCGACCCCGAACCCTACCCCGAGTAGCCCGTGGCCACCTGGCATGCCCTCGCGGTCCGTCTGCCGCGTCCGCTCGTCGACCCGGTGGGGAAGGCGCTCCTGGCGCTCGGCGCGACCGGCCTGATGGAGGATGTGCCGCCCGGCACGGTGGTCAAGTACAAGCAGCCGTGGGACAAGGGGCGGCGCCCGCGCCCCCCCTCCGAGGTGCTGCTGCGCGCCTGGTTCACCGAGCCGCCCGCCGAGGAGGCGGTGCGCGCGGCAACCGGCGGTCGCGCCGCCACGTGGGAAGAAACCCCCGACGAGGACTGGAACGAAGGCTGGAAGGCCCACTTCCAACCCGTGCACGTGAGCGACCGGCTCATCATCGCGGCCCCCTGGCACCACATCGAAGGCGCGGTGGTCATCGAGCCCGGGAACGCCTTCGGCACGGGCGAACACCGCACCACCCGGAGCTGCCTCGCCGCGATCGATCGGCTCGCCACACCCGGCGAGCGCTGCCTCGACGTGGGCTCGGGCAGCGGCATCCTCGCGCTCGCCGCCGCCCGCCTGGGCATGGTCGCCTACGGCATCGACACCGACCCGGATGCCGTCACCGCCGCGGAGGCGGCCGCCTCGCTCAACGGCCTCCCCGCCACGTTCGACACCACCCCCATCGCCAACGTCACCGGCACGTGGCCGCTCGTGGTGGCCAACCTCTACGCCGAGGTCATCGCGGCCCTCGGGCCCCACCTCCGCCGGCTCGCCACGCGGCACCTCGTCTTCGCCGGCATCCTCTCCGATCGTGCGCACCTCGTGGAGGCGGCCATGGAGGGCCTCGAGCTGGAATCGCGCGACGACGGAGAGGGCTGGACGTCGTTCGTGTACCGCGTGGCCTGAGCGGTGCGTACGCTCCTCTGCGCCGACCTCGCCGAGGGGCGCCTCCTCCTCGACGCCGCGGAGAGCCACCACCTCCTCCACGTCCTGCGCGCCACGCCCGGCACCGCCCTCCGGCTCGGCGACGGACAGGGCCGCCAGGCTGACGCGCACCTCGTCGGCGTGCGGGACCACCGCGCCGAGCTCGAGGTCGGTCCCGTCAACCTCGCCCCCCCGCCCCCCGCGCGGATCGTGCTGCTCGGCGCGCCGAAGCCCGCGCTCGTGGAGGAGGCCGCCACGCTCGCCACCGAAGCCGGCGCCACCGCCCTGTGGATCGTCGCCAGCCAGCGGGCGCACCCCGGCAACGTACGCCTCGAGCGCCTCGAGCGGGTGCTGGACACCGCGGTGAAGCAGTGCCGCCGTCCCACCCGCCCGACGCTGGCCACGTTCCCGTCGCTTCCCGCGGCGCTGGGGGCGCTCGACGCGCTTCCGGAGGCCGGCACCCTCGCGCGCTTCGTGGCCCACCCCGGCGGGGACGGGCCGCCGCGCCAGGGCGGTGCAGCAGGCGCGGCGTTGGCCATCGGCCCCGAAGGCGGCTGGGACCCCGCGGAGCTCGCCGCCTTGCAGGGCGCCGGCTTCCAACCGCTGGGGCTGGGGCCGCACATCCTCCGGGCGCCTACCGCCGTGGTGGCCGGCTTGACCGCGCTCGCCGTGGGCCGGCTCAGCGGCTGGTGATCACGGCCTTGGTTTCGATGTCGTCGCTGTGGCCGAAGACACCGAGGGACTGGTCGGTGGCGCTGGCCTCGAAGTGGAAGCTGGTGCTGTCCGCGCGTTGGTAGTTGCCCGCGGAAAAGGGCGAATCCCCGGTGACGCCGTCGGCATCGGGCAGGTAGGCATCGCCGTGCAGCACGTACTCACGAGCGCGGATGTGGGCGTTCTCCGACGCGAAGATCACGCTCCACAGGTAGTAGAGGGACATGATCGTGAGCGCCACGATGGGCACCACCATCATGGTCTCCACCGCGCTCTGGCCACGACGCAGGCGCATCAGTGTTCGAACCTCGAGGTGTCCCAGGCCTTGCCGAGGGAGATACCATCGAGGAGGATGAGCGTGGCGGGATCGAGGCCGCCGGTGAGTTCGTCCTGGATGCCCGCCATGCGGGCGCGGTACTGGTCGTACATCGAGAGCTTGGGGTACTCGATGCCGCGCGGGGCGTAGACGGGCGTGGGGGTGCTGTTCCCGTTCGCCTGAAGGCCCGTGAGGTTGCTCGGACCGACGCTCCCATCGTAGGGCTTCGCCACCGCGTAGGCCACGAGCAGGTCGTCGCCGCCGGTGGAGCTGGCGCCGAAGTAGCCCCGGTCGCGGCCGCCGGAGGAGTAGTCCGTGTCGAGGAACCGCTTGGTGGGCGTTCCCGCAACCCGGCCCGCAACCCACACGTCGGGGTTCTTGTCGTCCTTGTAGAACCAGGTCGGCAGCAGGTAGGTGGGGCTCATCACGAGCCCGCTCGGCGCGCCGTAGGGCCCGCAGAACTGCATGAACTGGTAGTTGAACGCGGTCTCGTGCATCTGCTGGAAGTCGGCGATCGCCGGGATGGCGCCGCCCCCGGCGAAGTTCGTGGTCCAGCTCACCCAGTAGGTGCCCATCGCGGTGGGCGAGCCCGGGATCGACTCGAAGAAGGTGGTGCGGCGCTCCACGCCGTCGAAGTTGGCCTTCGCCGTGGCGCGACCCGCCTTGAGGGCCGGGGTGACGGAGCGCGAGTACGAAGCCGCCTGCACGAAGTCGAGGATGGCGAGATCGAGCTCCACCTTGCACAGTTGAAGCGCAATCTCGGCCATCGGGTCGGTGGGCGAACAGTTGCCCGGCGTGGCCCAGGGAATGTGCGCGTGCTCGAGCACGCTCCGGCAGTCCTTGGCGACCTGGGCGATCCGCTGGTTCTTCTTCGTGATGTCGTTGAGCGACGCCGCCTCGCTGTAGGCCACCGCGTAGGTGGAGAGGTCGGCGGTCTCCTGCATGCGGATGCGGTCGTTCACCGCGATGCCGGTGTTCGTGGAGTAGGCCACGACCAGCAGGAGCGACATGAGGCAGAGCGCCACGAAAACAGCGGCCTGGCCGCTCCGCCCCGCGCGCCGGCCCATCAACAGCCCCGCTTCGGGCAGTTGTTGTCGCCATACCGGCTCGACCGGTTGCCGCTGGTGCGCTCGTAGCGGAACTCATCCGGACCGGCAGTGGCCGACACGTCGTAGTCCACCGAGCCGATCGCGCTCACGAAGGGCAGATCGAACTCCCAGGGCATCTGCACGGTGACCGTCTGGCCATCGGCCGACGTGCTCTGGCCGCGGGTGCCCCGACCATCGAGCAACGCGGCCGTGGCATCCATCGGATCGCGGCCGACCTGTTGGGCCCGAGCGCCCGCGAAGGCCGCATAGGTGGTGAAGTGGGTGCCCCCCAGCCAGAGGGCGATCTCCACCACGGCGAACAGCAGGCCGAAGATGACCGGAATCATCATCACCAGCTCGACCGTGCTCTGCCCATCGCGGCGCCGCATGCCCCGAAGGGTAGCACACGGCGTGCCAGCGTGAATCAGCCGCTCCAACCGTGCAGCGGGATCAGGTCGCCCCATCCCGCCGCGACAAGAATGGGGCTCCCGCTCAGGCGCGACGGCGACGACCGGCAACGACGGCGCCGAGACCCAGGCCCACGAAGAGCATGCCGGGACCGCCAGCGCCGCTGCTGGTGCAGGCGCCGCTGTTCTCCTGCACGATCACCTCGGTGTAGGGATCGTAGAGCTCGTAGTCGGAGGGGTAGACGGCGATCTTCGTGTCCGACCAGGCCTGGTGGCCGTCGGGGTCCGTGACGAGCACGTATACGGTAACGAGCTTGCCCGCGCTGGTGTCACTCAGCTTGGGACAGGTGAAGTTCACGGTCTGGGCGAAGATGTTGTCGAACAGCGCGTTCGCTTCGGCATCGTCGGTGCCCCACTGGTACGAAGGTACCTGGCCGTCCGCATCGAACACCTTCACCGTGAAGCTGATCTGCTCCTCGGTGAGGCAGGCGTTCTGGCTGGGGCGCGGGTAGCCGATGACCTGCGGCGCGCTGTCGGTGGCCACGCAGCCATCGGGATCGGCGCTGTCCTTGAGGCCATCGCAGTCGTTGTCGATGCCATCGCAGATCTCGACGGCCGAGGGGTTCACCTCGGGATCGGAGTCGTTGCAGTCGTTGTTCACGTCGGCGAAGCCGTCGCCGTCGTCGTCGTACAGGGAGGTGCCTTCGTCCACCACCGTGTCGCAGTCATTGTCGACGCTGTCGGCCCGCTCGGGGGCGCCGGGGAAGGCCTGGGCGTTGTAGTCGTTGCAGTCGCCATCGGCTTCGGAAACGCCGTCGCCGTCGTCGTCGTAGCCTTCGGTGGTCTCATCCACGAGGCCGTCGCAGTCGTTGTCCTCGCCGTCCCACACCTCGGCCGCATCCGGGTAGGTGTTGCGGTTGGAGTCGTCGCAGTCGATCGGCTCGGTCTCGACGCCGTAGGCATCACCGTCGTCATCGCTGTCGGGGTAGGCGGCGTTCACGAGCACCGACACCGACGCGCTGGTGGAGACGCTGTTCGCGTCGGTCACCACGACGTTGAGGGTGTCGGCGCCGCTGTCGAACAGCTCACGGTCCACCGAGACGACCACGTGGCCCGACTCATCGATCGCGCCGCAGTCCGCGATCGTAGCGGCCGTGAGCGTGCTCTTCACCCGGCAGGTGAGGCTCGTGGCCGGCTGGTTCTTGTCGAAGATGTTGATCTCGAGCTCGAGCGGGTTCGGGCTGTTGTACTCGTAGCCGGCCTCGGGCCACCGGATGGCCACGGTGGGCGGGGCGTTGTTGGGATCGGCGCCCGTGTTGCCGCGGATGGTCACGTCCAGCTCGGGGTTCGTGGCGTCATCCGAGGTGACGTGCAGCTCGCAGTAGGCCGGGTCGGTCGTGGTGGGGGTGTACAGCACCTCCACGAGCGTGCTCTGGCCGGCCGCGAGCACGTAGTTGCTGGGGAAGCTGCTGAGCAGGCTGAACGAGGGGTCGCAACCATCCACGAGGTCGGCGCCGCTCAGGGTGAGGTCGCCCGTACCCACGTTGGAGACGGCCACACGCGCCACCGGGCTCTCCTGGCCCGGGTAGGCGTAGCCGAAGTCGTAGGACCGCGGCTTGACCACGATGGTGCCCTGGCCGCGCTCGGCCTCGCCGTGGAGGTAGATCTGCTGCTCGTAGCGGTACGGATCGCGGAGGTAGGCGGGAAGCTCGCCGGCATCGGCCTGCTCCTCCGTCTGCTCGGCCTGCACCGTGCCCACGATGAGCGACCCCCACACCTCGCCGACGTCGGACGCCGGGGTGAACGTGACGGTGACGGGGATGCTGCACGCCGGACCGAGCGTGAAGAGCTCGGGGCCGGTGGTTTCGGGGTCGGGCTCGGGCTCGACGGTGCCCGTATCGACCGGCTCGACGCCCGTGTGGGAGGTCTTCGCCGTGGCGGCCACCTCCTCGCCCGTGTCGCCATTGTTGCTGCCTTCGGGGCAGGAACGATCATCGATGTCGTAGCTCAGCGAGAAGCCGGACATGCCGGGCCCGATGTCGAGGCCGGTGACCCCCTCGCTGGAATCGCGGGAGCCAACGCCCATCTGCATGCCGAGGTAGATGTCCTCGAGCAGCGTGTAGCCTTCATTGGTAATCGTGAAGGTGCGGGTGGAGACCTCGCCGAACTCGAGGCTGCCGAACTCCAGGGTGTCCTGGTTCAGCCCGAGCTTGGGGTACGGCGTTTCCTTGTACTCGGGGGCGGGCTGGACGCAGCCGCCGGCCAGAACGAGCAGGGAAGCGGCGGTCAGGGCAAGGGAACGAGGCATTCAGCTCTCCATGGGCGCCGCACAGGCGTGGCGCGGCTGCAAGGTAGCTGCCCAAGGCCCCCCATGTCAACGACTTGTGACGGGGGGAAGCGAATCAGAGCAGATGACCGCTCTTGTCGCGTTTGGTGTCCAGGTAGGCGCGGTTGTGGGCGTTGGGCGCAGAGCGCAGCGGGATCCGGCCCACCACCTTCGTGCCCGCCCGCAGCAGGCCGGCCCCCTTCGTGGGGTTGTTCGTGAGCAGCACCACGGAAAGTACGCCGAGTTGGCGCAGGATCTCCGCGGCCACATCGTAACGCCGCAGATCGTCGGGAAAGCCAAGGGCGAGGTTGGCCTCCACGGTGTCGAGCCCCTCGTCCTGCAAGGCGTAGGCGCGAATCTTGTTGGCGAGGCCGATGCCGCGGCCCTCCTGCGGGAGGTACACCACCGCGCCGCGTTCGGCGCGCCCGATGAAACGCAGCGCCGCCTCGAGCTGCTCGCGGCAGTCGCACTTCAGGCTGCCCATCACATCGCCCGTGAAACACTCGCTGTGCAGGCGCACGGGCACCGCTTCGGCCCCCTCGAGGTTGCCTCGAACGACCACCCCGTACTCGCCATCCTCACATTCGAAGGCCACCACCTGGAAGTCGCCGAACTGCGAGGGCAGTCGAGCCCGCGCCGCAAGCAGCACCCGCGGCCGGGCGGATTCAGGGCTGGAGCTCATGGGCGGGCCAATCTTTACCACCAGAGCGGCGGGGTCAAGGTGGGCTGAGCGCAGGGTAGTCGCCGCTACGCCCGCTACGCACGAAGGGCGGCCCCCCGGTTGGAGGACCGCCCTTCGGCCTGGTGCCGGGAAGGCTCAGGCGTTGAGCGCTTCCTTGAGGCCCTTGCCGGCGCGGAACACGGGGATCCGGCGGGAGGGGACCTGGATCACGGCGCCGTTCTTGGGGTTGTGGCCCTTGAACTGGCGACGCTGCGACACGGTGAACGTGCCGAAGTCGGAGATCGTGACCTTCTCACCCTTGGTGAGCGCGTCCTGGACGGTGTCCATGACGATGTTCACGTACTGGGCGGCACGGATCTTGGGGATGTTGGCCTTGATGGACAGCTGCTCGGTCAGGTCGGCTTTGTTCATGGGAGTCTCGAGTGAATGGGGTAGACGGCGCGCTGCAATCCAAAAGTCGCGAATTCTTACAACCGGAGTCGGGGGAACGCGACCGGAGCGCCCTTTTCGATATCTCCGGACGGAAAGTCAGGAGAATCGGGGGAGCACCGTGGCTTCAGCCCAGCCCCTTTAGCCGAATCGCATCGGATCACGCAACGATCGATCGTCACTTTTTCCCATCGACCGATAACGAAAATTTCCGGAATTCCTAAAGAGCGACGGGCGGGGTTGACCAGCCGGCCCGGACCTGCAGGGCGGCCGGCGCCATACGCCAACGGGCCGGTCCGGCCACGCGGGGCTCGCCATCCGTCTCAACAACGAGGTCGCCGTCCATTACGACTTCGTTTGCTTGAACGACGATAGATCGAGGAATCTTGTGGAGGTTCCCGGTGCGCGCGTGGGCCAGTGCCGCCAGGGTCTCGCGCAGGCTCAGTCGGGGGAGCAATGTCACCTCGAACCTGCCGTCCGCCATGGAGCCCCCCTTGCCCACGTGCAGTCCTGCACCACAGTAGTGCGCATTGGCAACAAAGGAACCGAGGCAGTCCAGCGTGGTTTCGTTCCACTCCTCGCCCAGACGCCACCTCCAGGTGGTGCGGCGGGGCTCGAACTCGCGCACCGTGCCGAGGATGGCGCCGAGGAACGTGAGCGTGCCGCCGAAGGTCTTCGACGAACGATTCGCCCGCACACACACATCCGCGTTCGCGCCGGCGCCCGACACATTGATGAACCAGTGGCGGGGGCCGCTCTCGAGGATGACTTCGCCTACGTCGACGTGAACGGTCGTGCCGGTGCTCACCACCCACAGCGCCTCGGACAGCGACCGCGGCATCTGCAGGGTGCGGACGAGGTCGCCGCCCGTGCCGAACGGGATGGTCGCGAAGATGCAGCGGGGATTGATCGGCGCCTCCGCGCCCATCAGGCCGTTGACGACCTCGTTGCAGGTGCCATCGCCGCCCAGCGCCGCCACGATGTCGGCGCCCTGCTCGGCCGCTTCGCGGGCCAGCTCAGTCGCGTGCCGCGGGCCCGTCGTCCACCGCACCTCGGCCTGCTCGAACGCGCGGTCGACGGCACGTTCGATGACGTCGCGCTGGCGCCCCGCGCGGCCACCGCCCGCGTTGGGGTTGGCCACCACCACGAGGCGCTCGCCGCGATTGCGGGCTCCGTGGCCCTCGGTGCTCCGGAAATCAGCTGCTGACGTCGGCATGCGGTCCCTCCACAACCCCACCGTGGACGCGCAGCCACGCCGCGCAATGCCCATCCGCACAGACGGTCGGCTCTCCGCCCATTCGGCGAACCGCCTCCTGCGCCATGGCCGACGCGACCGAGGGATTCGCGGTTTCGAATCCCTCACGCGCGCCGCAACACGCCACCTGCCCGTCGGCCCCCGTGGCGCCTTCCCAGCAGGTCATGAACCGCGCGCCGCCGAGCGGAGGCACGTCCATCACCACCGTGATCGGGGCGATCCCCGGCAGCGCGCTCGCGGCCAGCAGCACGGCGGCGACCGCATTGGAGTCCGTCAGGACACCCCGGCCGCCGAAGTGGCGCCCCACGCGCTTCACGTGGGCGAGATCCCCGGCGAGCACGGCGGCGTGGCCCAGGGAGTCCGGCGTGTGCACCACGGTTCCCGAGGCTTCGCCCTCGCCCACACGCACGCGCACCGGCCGCGAGTCGGCCGGCAGGGCGGGGAGCGGCGCGGGCGTCGGCCGCGAGCGGCACTCCCGCACCGTGGCTGCGACATCCATGCCCACGCCGCAATGGCGGGCGCAGGCGCCGCATCCGTTGCACAGGGAGAGGGCGGACTCCGCAAGTTCGCTGGTGAGTTTCCCTTGCTGGGCGAGGCGGATCACCGTGGCGATTGCCGTGGGCGTGGCCGACTCGCGCGCCGTGGCCGCAACGACGGGGCAGACGTGCCGGCAGAGGCGCGGACAGAACGGACACGTGTCAGTGACAATCGTCATCCGCTCGCCCCCTCGGCATCCGCCGCGCAGATCGACCCGAGATCACTCGCCGCCGGGCCCCGTAATTCCCAACCCTCCATCAGCACACGCGCGGGGCGCACATCGGGAGCCAGATGACCGACGAGCACGGTCGGCTCCCCCTTCGGAACCACGGGTACGGTGAGGCACTCGTACTGCTCGGGCGAGAGGGAGGCGCGCGGATCGGGACCGGCGGAGGAGCGGGGAGTGTCCACGAAAACCACTCGCTTGCCCCCGATGAATGCCGACGCGCCGAGGACCGGGCTCTCCCATGGGGGGCGCGAGGCCTGCAATGATCGGGAGAGCGGCCCGCTGGTCGGGAAACGCAGGCTCATGCCTTCGGCGGAAAGCCAGGCGTCGCGCTCCTCGGCGGGCTGCTGCGCGGGCAACGTGGCCACCATCGAGACCTTGTCGACCCCGATTCGCGGCGCCGCCGGCTCGTCGACCTCGACGGGCGGGAAGATGCGGCCGGGGTTGAGGATGCCCGCCGGATCGAGCTCACGCCGCAGCGCATCGAACAGGGGCGCCACGCCCGCCAGCTCTCGCGCGGCCGCGTGCATCTTGTGCGGCCCCACGCCGTGGTGGTGGGCGACGGTGGCACCGACCGAGGCGGCAGCATCGAGCGCCCGCTTCCACACCCGGTCGTAGCGCTCAATCTCCCCCTTCCCCACGAAGGTGAAGTAGATGCTGCACCCCTCCCGGTAGGCATGGGAGTAGTGCGCCATCACGAAGCAGTCCTCGCCGAGGGCGGCGCGGACGGCGGCATCGAGGGCGGGGAGCCGCGACCAGAGGCACGCGACTTCCATCGTGTCGGCGAATGCGCCGCGCGTGAACAGGGGGGCGAGCTTGTAGCTGACCGAATGTCGATGGGCATACCAGTGCTCGCCCGGCTCGGCGCCAAGGTCCTCCCCTTCCCGGCCTAGCAGGGCGTGACCGTGCCGCGCCAGCACGTCCACCACGTCCTCCCTGCCCTCCCAGCCGGCGATGAGCACGCACTCGTCGCCGCCCCAGCGGGCCAGCGAGTTGAGCAGTCCGGGCATCGAGAGCGGGAGACTGAGGCTGGTGGTGCCCGAGGAGTCGAAGGACTTCACCAGCGAAGAGAGCAGCCCGCCGCCCGAGGACCGGGCGCCCTTCCCTCGGCCGCCGATGCGGGTGTCGACCGCGTCGTAGAGCCGCAGCACACAGGGATTGAGCTCGGCCTGCATGACGGCCCGCATGGCCGTCCACGCGGCTTCCACGGAGGGGAACCGGTAGCCGCGGAGCCGCCGCGTTTCGGGAACGCGGACCACGCGAACGAGCAGCTCCGAGATGATGCCGAGGCTCCCCTCGGCGCCCAGCACCCAGGGCCCCAGGTCGACCCCCTCCGCCCAGCGCCCCGTGCGGAAGGTGCGCGCCGGCGCCACGACGCGCATGGCGGCCACCATGTCCTCGAACTTCCCGTAGCGACTCGAGAACTGGCCCGCCGACCGGCTCGCCGCCCATCCCCCCACGGTGCTGCACCAGATGGAGCTGGGGCTGTGGCGGGTGGCCCACCCCTGCCGCTCGAGCTCATCCTCGAGGTGCTGACCGATCACGCCCGGGCCCACCCGAACGGTGGCGGTGGCCTCGTCCACACGGCCGATCCGGTTCATGCGTTTCAGGTCGACGGTGATGGCGCCGACACGACCGGCCGCCGCACCGCAAACCCCACTCCCGGCCCCCCACGGCACGACGGCGACGCGGTTCGCCACGGCCCAGTCGAGCACGAAGCGGAGCTCGCTCTCATCCCGGGGGAACGCCACGGCGGCGGGCGCCTTCGGAAGGCTGCCGCCGGCAAGCTCGAGGGTGCTCCGCGGCCAGAGGTCGCGTGAATGCGCCAGACACTCGATGGGCGTGGCATCCACGCGAACCGAACCTGCCAGCGACTCGAGGTTCATGCCAACCCCAAGGGGGCCGGGACGCCCAGCCTCCACGCTGGGCGCCCCGTTGGGTAGGGCAGGCGGGGGGTACCCGTCCGGCTACCGGCAGTCGCGTCTCCGAACAGAAGGATTAGCAATCCGCGTGCCAGAGGGCGCCCCCCCTCGCCGCATACCCGATTCAACCTACCCTTCATCGCGCTGTGACCTCGCGGCGGAACGCCGGCGCCCGCCCTTCCGCGACTCTGGTGTCGTGGCGACCGGATCCGAGGCTCCCGCGACCGGCCCCGCGTGCTCGGGGGTAGCGGACGGATGGGCCTGATCGAACGCGAACAGGACGGCATCGGCCAGGGCCCAGGGCATCTCTTCAGGCCATGCGAAGCGCCCGCCCTCCTGGATGGACACCCCCCCACCACCGCGAACTGCATCGATCTCATCGGCATCCGCGAGGGGATGCAGGCGGTCGTTGTCACCCCAAAGGAGGCGGAGGGGACCGGGCAGACCGGCCGGATCCGGCCAGGGGGTCCGGAGGCTGCCGAGCCACCGGCGCAGCGCCATCGAACCCGCCGGCGACGACACCAGCTCTCCGCAAACCGCGGCAACCGTGTCGCGGTCCATGGCGTAGGGGTTGTTCACCGCCCGTCGAAGGCCCACCGAAGAACGGAGCCAGGCCAGCCAGGGCCACCGAAGGAAGGGCAGGAGGCCCACGCCGGGCACGGCCGCGAGCCGGATCACGGCATCGGTGGCGGGGTCGACACGGCGGAGCGGCCCGTTGCTGAGGATGAGGCCGCCCAGCGAGCGTTGCGTGGCTACCGCGCAGGCGACCGGCACGGCCAGTCCATGGGCG
This sequence comes from uncultured Pseudomonadota bacterium, assembly GCA_903885375.1. Lineage (GTDB taxonomy): Bacteria > Myxococcota_A > UBA796 > UBA796 > SXON01 > SXON01. Next base: position 4,963 of record CAISIK010000025.1, on the reverse strand, counting down.
AAGACCACATCGCTGGCTTGGATCCGGTCGACGAGCGCGGCGGCGCTCTCGGACCAGCTCCCGCCCAGGGGGCTGACGGCGATCGCCTCCACCGGGAGGGCGGGCCGCAAGTCGCCGAGGCGCTTGAGGGTGGGACGGTACTGCGCCGCGGAGAACGGCGGACCCGCGAGGAGCCAGATGCGCGCCGGGGGGGCCACTCAGGCCCCCCGCGACGGCGACACGAGCGAACCCCGAACGGCGTCATCGACGATGACGCCGGAGCGCGCCACCAGGCTCCCCCCCACGAAGACCATCTCCGGCTTCGCGGCGATGTTCTGGCCCAGGTACGGACTCCAGCCCACCCGGGAGAGGATGCGGTCGGCCGTGAGGCGGACAAGGTCGTTCTCGCGGAAGACGACGAGGTCGGCGTCGGCCCCCACCGCAATCCGCCCCTTGCGCGCAAAGCCGAAGCGCGCGGCCGGCGCTTCCGCGCACAGCTGAACGACGCGCTCCAGGCCGATGCGCCCCTGACGCACGGCGGCGAGCATCAGCGAGAAGATGAACTCCACGCCCGGCATTCCCGAGGGTGACTCGGCGTAGCTGCGCTCCTTCTCCTCGCGCGTGTGCGGGGCGTGGTCGCTCCCGATGGTGTCAATCAACCCCTGCCGCAGCGCCGCCCAAAGCGCGCGACGATCGGCCTCGGGCCGGAGCGGCGGGTTGACCTTGCCGTAGTTCCCCAACGGGGATTCGTGGTTGAGCCAGAGGTGGTGCGGCGACGCTTCGAGGCTGATCGGCAGCTCGCCGCGCACAGCTTCGAGCACGGCGAGCTCGGCCTCGGTGGAGACGTGGCACACGTGCACCGGGCGCGGGTGTTCGCGGGTGAGCGTGACGAGGCGCCGGACGGCCGTGACCGCCGCCTCCGCGGGCCGGCTGTCGTGGTGGGTCGGCGGCGTGCGCCCCTCCCACAACACCCGCTGCGCCTGCAACACCCCTTCGTCTTCCGCGTGGACGCCCATCAGCGCGGTGGTGCGCTCGAAGAACTGCACCAGCGTGGGATCGTCGACCAGCAGCGGGCCGGTGCTCGCCCCCATGAAGACCTTGATCCCGCAGGCCGGACCCTCATCGGCCATCCGGCGGGCATCCTCAACGCGGCCGCTCGCCGCCCCGAACCAGATGCCGTAGTTGACGACGGAGCGGGCCGCGGCGATCGCTGCCTTCTCGTGCCACGCCTCTGCGGTGATCGTGGGTGGCGAGGTGTTCGGCATGTCGCACACCGTGGTGACCCCGCCCGACGCCGCCGACCTCGAACCCGAGGACCAGTCCTCCTTCGCGGGGTGGCCGGGGTCGCGGAAGTGGACGTGGGCGTCGATGAAGCCGGGAACCACGAAGCGGCCGATGGCCGAGACGCGCTCGCGCGCCCCGCCCCCCGGACGCGAGCCGATGTAGACGATCTCTCCCCCTTCGACGCCAATATCGGCCACCCGACGACCGGCGGAGGAGAGGATCGTGCCGTCCTCGATGATCAAGTCATACACGCCGCGCCGATATCACGAACCCGAAGCGGAGAACGCCGGTCAAGTGGCCTCCGGTGCCCTTCCTCCATCCGCCGCGGGCGAGAGCGGGGCTTCGACTGCCCGACCGACGGCGCCATGTCGGCGGTCGTCGTGAGTGAAGGAAGGGTGCGCCCGCGGGAGGTGCGGGCGCACCAGACGGCGCTCAGGCCTCCGCGGGCGTGGAGCTCAAGGCCTCGGGACGCAGGCGCAGCAGGAGCGACGCCGCCAGCTCCGGGTGGGCTTCGAGGTGCTCGACGAGGCGGTCGCGGCCAGGACCCACTCGGGTCTCCCCGAAGGTGTACCAGTTGCCGCTGCGGGCGAGCGCTCCCTGCGCCTCGGCCAGGTCGATCACCTCGCCGGTCTGGTGGACGCCACGACCGAAGAGCACATCGAACTCGACCACGCGGAAGGGCGGCGCCAGCTTGTTCTTCACCACCTTGACCCGGGTGCGGGCGCCCACCGACAGCTCGCCCTTCTTCAACGTGGTGACGCGCCGGACCTCCACGCGCACACTGGCGAAGTACTTCAGGGCATTCCCGCCAGTGGTCACCTCGCTGGGACCGAAGGTCACGCCGATCTTCTGGCGAAGCTGGTTGATGAACACGACGGTGGTGCCGGTGCGCGACGCGATCGAGGCGATCTTGCGCATCGCCTTCGACATCATCCGCGCGAGGGCACCCACCTGGAGGTCGCCCATCTCTCCCTCCAACTCGGCCTTCGGCACCAGCGCCGCGACACTGTCCACCACGACCAGATCGACCGCGCCGGAACGCACCAGCGCCTCGACGATGTCCAACGCCTGCTCGCCGTCATCCGGCTGCGAGACGATGAGCTGCTCCAGCCGGACGCCGAGGCGGCTCGCATACGTGGGATCGAGCGCGTGCTCCGCATCGATGAAAGCCGCCGTCCCGCCGGCCTTCTGGACCTCGGCCATGGCGTGCAACGTGAGGGTGGTCTTGCCACTCGCCTCGGGCCCGAAGATCTCGACGATCCGCCCGCGCGGGTAGCCGCCCACGCCGAGCGCGAGGTCGAGCCCCACGCTGCCCGAGCGGATCACCTCCACGGGCTCGGGGGTGCTGTCGAGCCGCATGATCGCGCCCTTGCCGAACTGCTTCTCGATCGCGGCGAGGGCGCCTTGCAGAGCGGCCTGCCGGTTGTTTGTTTCCATGTTCATGATTGCTCCTTGTCGTTCTCCAGCCGGCCGCGGCGTGAACCATTCACCCCGCGCCGACCGCGAGGGGGTCAGCGGGGGGTGGCCCGCGGGGGTGCGTCGAACGCGACGGGGGTAAGCGCTGGCCCCGCGATCGAAACGTTCGTCGGGGGCAGCCCAATCGGGCTTTCGGCCGGGACGAGGCACAGCCGCCACGCGCTGCCCTCCCCGACGTCACTTGCGGCGGCAGCCCCTGCCGCGAGCTCAACCGGCACGAGGGCGCTCCCGACCTCGACGACGACGATGTCCTCCTCCACGCGGTCGACGACCACCAGCTGGATCGCGCACGGGATCATGGTGCTGCCTCCTCGTCGCTGTCCAACCGCAGCGCCATCGCGGACCGGACGTGCGGGACCTCGACCCTCCTTGCGCCGTCCAGATCGGCAATGGTGCGGGACACCCGCAACAACCGCCGGGCCGTGCGGGCGCTGGTGCCGTGCTGCTCCACATGCTCGACGAGCGCGCGGAGGGCCGCCTCGACGGGCTCGGTCACCGCGAGGAGCTCATCGCCCGCAATCGAAGCGTTCGTCCGCCCCGGGCCATTGCGTGCCGCCTGCACGTCACGACACCGCTGCACGCGCTCCCTGACCGCGGCGCTCGCTTCGCCACCGCCCGCGTCGAAGAGCCGCGCCGGGTCGACCGGGCGGAGCTCGAGGCGCATGTCGATCCGGTCGACGATCGGGCCGGAGAGGTGGGCGCGGTACCGCTGGCGCTGCGATGGCGAGCACACGCAGGCCCGCGAGGGGTGCCCCCAGTACCCGCACGGGCAAGGATTGGCCGCGGCTATCAGGGCGAAGTCCGCGGGGAAGACCACCCGCCCCGAGGCCCGCGCGAGCACGATCACCCGATCTTCGAGCGGCGCCCGCAGGGCCTCGCGCACATCACGCCGAAACTCGGGGAACTCGTCGAGGAAGAGCACGCCGTTGTGGGCCAGCGAAGCCTCTCCCGGTCGCAGGTCCGCAGAGCCCACCATCGCCGCCGAGCTCACGCTGTGGTGCGGGGCTCGAAAGGGCCGCACGGAGACCACCGAGCCGCGATCCGCCCGTAGTCCGGCGGCAGAGTGTACTCGGGTGGACTCTACTGCCTCCTCGGGCGTGAGCGGAGGAAGGATGCCGGGGAGCCGGGCGGCGAGCATCGTCTTCCCGCAGCCCGGGGGACCTTCGAACAACAGGTTGTGCCCACCAGCGGCGGCCACCTCGAGCGCGAACCGGGCCTCCGGCTGACCGCGGACGTCTCGAAGGTCGAGCCCCGCACCGGCCTCCACTCCCTCGGCGGGCGGCGCACCGGGAAGCGCACCCTCCCCCCGCAGGAATTCCACAACCTCGCGAAGGGTCCGGGCGGCACGCACGTCCACCCCGGCCACCAGCGCCGCTTCCCGAGCGCAACCCCGGGGTACCACGACGCCGGCAAACCCACCGGCCGCGGCCGCGCACGCAATGGACAGGGCCCCCCGAACCGGACGCAGCTCGCCCGACAAGGAGAGCTCCCCGGCGAAGAGCCACTCGGAGGCCCGCTCGGCCGGCACCTGGCCCGACGCGGCCAGGATGGCGACCGCCATCGGCAGATCGAACCCGGTTCCTTCCTTCCTGAGGTCGGACGGCGCCAGGCTCACGACGATCCGGAACCGAGGGAACTCCAACCCCGAGCAGAGGATCGCGCTTCGAACGCGCTCCGCCGCCTCCCGCACGCTCGCAGAAGGCAAGCCGATGATGGCCACCGCCGGCAGCCTCCGCAGGAGGTCCACCTCCACGGACACCACGACCGCATCCACCCCCACGAGGACCGCACCATGAACGAGACCGGGCATCAGGCTGCTCCCGGCCGCCCTCCTGCCAGCCTCGTGCCAGCACAAGTGCCTGGAATCACTACCTGCATTTCCGACCGGCTGACGGACGTCCGTCGCCTACCACCGACGCCCGCGGGCGAGGACCCGTCAAGCGGGCATGGCCAACATTCTCACGGAACCGGACATCGAAGCTAACGCAACGCCATCGCGCCTCTCCGCGCCTCTCCGCGCACCGCCGGCGCCTCGCCGCGACCAGCCGCAGACACCGGCGCGGGCAACACAAGGCCAAAAATAAAGCCGCCCCCGGAGTCTTTCGACTCAACGGGGGCGGCAGGGGAAGGCCGGCGACTACCTACTCTCCCACAGCATCGCTGCTGCAGTACCATCGGCGCAAGAGAGCTTAACTTCCGTGTTCGGGATGGGAACGGGTGGATC
>CAISIK010000024.1 GCA_903885375.1 uncultured Pseudomonadota bacterium | reverse complement strand
GCGGGTGGAGTCGGTGGGGGTTTCCATCGCGGGATTCCCCACCGAGGATGTCGAGTACGCCTACACCGTGGAGGGATGGCTCACGGAGGAGGCGAGGACGTCGTACGCGGGCAGCTCGCCCGTCACCACGGTGAGGGCGCACTCCTACGACGACGCGGGCAACCGCCTCACCACGAGCACCGACGGCGTGGTCGACCACACCTGGACCTACGACGAAGGCAACCTCGCCGCCACCATGGATGGGCTCGCCTACGGGTTCAACCCGCAGGCGGAGCTGGAGGAGGATCCTCGTGGGTACTCGCTGTTGCGAGCTCCGGATGGTGTGGAAGTGGAGATCGCCGACCCGGCCTCGGGGCTGGCGTACTCGATCGCGCGTGACCCGGGCGGGAACCCGGTGGGCGTGTACGACGGGGTCACGGAGCGGATCCAAACCTGGGGGAACCCGGAGCTCGATCAACCGCTCGTGGTCGACGAGGTGAGCGGCACCACCGCGGAGATCGTCGTCGGCATCGAAGGGCTGCAGATCGGCCGCAAGGCCCCCTCGGGGGCGTTCACCGCCGCGGTGACGGATGCGCTCGGCTCGCTGGTGCTCGATGGCAACACGCTCGTCGGGGTGCCGGAGGCGTTCGGGGTGGGGGCTTCGCCTGCCGCGGGGTCGATGCAGCACCACGCCTACGCGGGGCTGGAGTCGCTGCCGGGGACGCCCTACCAGCTCGCGCGGGCGCGGGTGATGGACCCGACGGCGGGCAGGTTCGTCTCCGCGGACCCGACGGGCCTCGACGGCGGCGACCACCGCTTCATCTACGCGGAGAGCCAGCCGACGGGGTTTGTCGAGCGTGCACGGGCCAAAGGGAAGCACCTCGGTCGCCCCCGCGTGGCCCTCGACGTGCGGCCTGCCGTCGCGATGATGGAGAAGGGGTATGGGCTCAAGTCGGTCGCCAAGGCGTTGGGCGTGCCCCGCTCGACCCTGCGGCGTCACCTCGCCGAGGCGGGTGTCCACAAGGGCCTCGCCGCCGCGAGCGCGTAGAGGGGGCCGCAAGTAGGGGCCGGAAGGGTGGCTGCAACCATCTGAATTCGGACACCCGGAGCCGCCCTGCACCGCTCACGTGTAGCGCGCCACGTTCATGCTCCCCCTACAGCGCCATCTCCGTGTACTCCCCGGCCCCGCCCGAGGGGGGCGCCTCCATCCCCGGCATCCAGACCAGCGACCAGCGGTACTGGGATCACCGCATCCGCGCCGGCCTGTCGATGTGGTACCCGATCGACGACAACTCGGGCATTTCGGCGAGCCTGCGTAGCGAATCCCGCTCGCCCAAGGATCCCCTCCCCGCCGACGCCTACTACGGCACGCTGCCGAGCCGAGGCCTCTTCCAGACCCTCGCCCTCGGGTGGAGCTACGGCCGCGGCGAGTCCTACGCGCTCTCGATCTCGCCGGAGAAGGCGCATTCTCTCGGCGTGGGCCTCGAATACACGCCCGCCTTCCTCGGCAGTTCGGCCTACGACGGCGAAAACCAGCTCACCCCCTTCGACCAGCTCCAGCTCACCGGCGAGTGGCGGGAGTACGTGACCGCACCCTGGGCCGCGAACCACGTGCTCGCCTGCAAGGCATCCGGCGGCTTCTCGCTCGGCAGCACCTTCCGCTACGGCAGCTTCCGGCTCGGCGGGAGCTTCTCCGAGAACGGCATCACCGTCATCCCCGCCGAGTGGCGGTCCTTGCGCGGCTACTACCCGAGCACGCGCGATGGGGAAGCCTACTGGCTCGCGAGCGGCGAGTACCGCTTCCCCATCTGGCAGATCCAACGCGGCGTGGGCACCATCCCCCTCTTCCTCCGCTACCTCAGCGGCGCCGTCGTGGTCGACTCCGGCAACGCCTGGGAGGACCCCGCCGACGCCGGCCTCGACCGCACGCTCCTCGGCGTGGGGGCCGAGCTGCGCCTGAGCGCCATCGCCTTCTACGGCATGAGCCTCCAAGGCCGCCTCGGCTACGCCTTCGGCCTCACCGGCGAGGGCATCGCGCCGGGCTCCACCGACGGCCTCTACTTCGCGGCAGGCTCCTCGTTCTGACCGGAGGCGTGGGGTTGGGCAACGCGGCGCGACCGGCAGCGTTGGGGCGAAAGGGGCAGGACCGCGTTGCGGCGCT
>CAISIK010000023.1 GCA_903885375.1 uncultured Pseudomonadota bacterium | reverse complement strand
GGGGCGTGGGCCGCCGGGGCCGGCGCCGCGGCGCCGCCACCGAGGTCGATCTCCACCAGCGGGCTGTGCACGCGCACGACATCGCCGGGGTTGCCGTGCAGGCGCGCGACACGACCGGACTTCGGGGAGCTGATCTCCACCGTGGCCTTGTCGGTCATGATCTCGCAGATGGGCTGATCGGTGGAGACCATGTCGCCCGCCTTCACCTTCCAGCCGACGATCTCGCCCTCCACCACGCCCTCACCAATCTCGGGCAGCTCGAATACGAACATCAGGGAATTCCTCAGGGGGTCAGGGCGACCGCGATCGCGGCGGCGAGGGCGGTGGCGCCTTCGCGGGGGTGAACGAAGGAGGGCTGCGACTCGAGGCGCCAGAAGGCACCTGCGAGCACGGCGAGCAGGGTGGAGGCGCCCTCGTGGGCCACGACGACCACGCGGCCGGTCGGGGCGACGAGCGGGCCGATGGCGGCCGCATCGCGGCAGCCGCGGAGGTCGACGACCGCCGCATCGCCGCCGGCCGCGAGGGCCAGCGCCACACCCTCGCCCTCGGCGAGGAGCACGGCACCGCGGCCTTCGCGCAGGAACACCGGCACGCCGAGGCCGGCCGCGGGGCCGGAGTCGCGCGCGGCGAGCGCGCTCGCGCTCACGAGGAGCACCGTGGGGCCGCGCGCGGCGAGCGCCGCGGCGAGCAGCCCCACCGCATCGGCGGCCGAGGCGGCCACGGCGAGGCCGATGCCCGCAGGAAGCGCGGGGAGGTCGGTGTCGAGCTCCAGCGGCGCGAGGACCACGACCGGCGCGGCGAACGCCCCCTCGCTGCGACCGGGCAGCGCGGCGGCATCGGCGAGCGCCTCGGCCGCGCGGGCGATCCCCGCCGCATCGAGCAGCTCGACCACCGGCCGCTTGCCGGCCAGCGCGAGCCCCACCGCCACGCCCACGGCCACCGACTCGGAGAGCGGCGTGCGAACGAGGTTGCCGGCCGCCCGGGCCGCGAGGCCCGCCAAGCCCACGCCTTCGCCCACCAGCACGCCCCCTTCCCGGCCGGCGTGCTCCGCGAGCGCCGCCTGGAGTGCCATCGCGCCGCTCGTCATGCTTCTCCCCCGGGCGACTCGGCGCGTTTGCGCAGGAAGTCGCGAATGAAGTACTCGCCCGCCTTGTACGAGCTGCGAACCAGCGGGCCGCTGGCCACGAAACCGAAGCCCATCTCCCGGCCCGCTGCGGCATAGCGCTCGAAGGTGTCGGGGTGCACGTACTCCTTCACGGCGAGGTGCCCCGGCGTGGGCCGGAGGTACTGGCCGATGGTGAGGAAGTCGACCTCGATCTCGCGCAGGAGGCGCATGGCTTCGAGCATCTCCGCCTCCGACTCGCCATGGCCCACCTGGAGGCTGGTCTTGGTCAGGAAACCGCGGGCCTTGGCGTGGCGGAGGATCGTGGTGGACTGCGCCCAGTTGGCGCGCGGATCGCGCACCGGCACCTGCAGGCTCGGCACGGTTTCTACGTTGTGGGCCAGCACATCGGGCCGCGCTGCCAGAAGGCTGTCGAGCAGGTCGGTGCGGCCGCGGAAGTCGGGGATGAGCACCTCGACCATCGTTTTGGGGCTGGCCGCGCGCGAGGCGAGGATGCAGGCGGCGAAGTGACCGGCGCCCTGATCGGCGAGATCATCGCGGTTCACGCTGGTGACGACCACGTAGTCCAGCTCCATCTCGGCGATGGCGCCGGCGAGCTTCTGCGGCTCCTCCGCATCCGGCGGCGCGGGGTTCCGCGCGGTCATCACGGCGCAGAAACGGCAGCCGCGGGTGCACGTGTCGCCGAGCACCATGAAGGTGGCCGTGCCGCCGCTCCAGCACTCGCCCACGTTGGGGCACTGCGCCTCTTCGCACACCGTGTGCAGCTTCAACTGGCGGGCACGCTGCTTGATGCGGGTGTAGCGCTCGCCCCCCGGCATCTTCACTTTCAGCCATTCGGGTCGGCCGCCCACCATCCACGCTCCGCGGGCGCAGCTTCTACCCTGAACGCAGGCGGATAGCCACCGGGATACCAGCCGGAGGAGCAACGAGGCGCTCGTGCCGACCCCGCTCGCGGACAGCCCCCGACTCCACCTGCAGGTGGCCGACATTCTTCGTCGGCAGGCAAAGGAGGCCGTGCATCTCGCGCGCCTCCCGCAGGCCGACACTGCCACGGTCGATGCGATCGCCGGCATCGTGGGCCGGGTGGGCGAAACGGCGCGGGCGCTCGGCCTCGGCCATGTGGAGCGCGCCGCCGCGCGGGCCCGCCGCGGGCTGGGCACCCGCCAGGCGGCAGAGCTTCTCCACGAGCTCCTCGAGGTGTGCACCGGAGGGCGCCGCGTGGCACCGATGCTCCGCCCCATCGCCGTGGTCACCGGGGGGCGCGACACCGCCTCGCTCCACGGCCAGCTCCTCCTCACCTCGGCGTCCGTGCGGCTCGTGCCCGACCTCGCCACGCTGGCCGATCTCCAGACCCGCGAGGAGCTCGGCGCCGCCGTGGTGCCCATGGCGCTCCTCGAGCGCGCCGAGGACCTCGGGGCGCTGCGCCCTCAGCTGCTCCTCGCCACCGGCCGCGAGGATGACCTCCAGGCCCGCCTCTCGGCCGCACGGCTGGGAGCGGCGCAGTACCTGCCCGAGCCGCTCGACCTTCGCCTCGCCGTGCAGCGCGTGCGCGCGCGCATGGCCTCCTGGCGCCCCCGCGCGTGGCGTGTCCTCGTGGCGGATCGCACGCACGAGCGGGTGCAGGAGCTCGCAGCGGCGCTCGCCAACGAAGAGATCGTCACCATTCCCGTGGTGGGCGGCGTCAAGCTCCTGGAGGCGGTGGACCGCACCGGCCCCGACCTCGTCGTCATCGGCGCTCCGCTCGACCGGATGCCGGTGGCCGACCTCGCCGCCACCCTGCGCGGGCACCACCGGTTCGGGGGCATGCCCCAGCTCTACCTCTGGGAGGGCGGCGTGGTTCCGGCCGCGCTCACGGGGCACGACGTGGTGCAGGGCGTCCTCGACGTGCCGGCGTTGCGCGCGCGCGTGCTCGCTGCGCTCGACGACCACCGGCGCGAGCGTGGCCTCGCCGAGATCGACGAGCTCACCGGCGCCCTCTCGGCCGGCACACTGCTCCACGCCGCCGACCGGGAGATCGCCCTCGCACGGCGGCGGGGCGAGTCGCTCACCGTGGCCCGCCTCGAGCTGGCCAACCCCCAGGCCGTCGAGACCACGGGCGGGGCGCTGGCCGTGGCGACCGCGCTCCGCGTCCTCGCCTGGACCTCCCAGCGCGCCATCCGGGAGACCGACTCGGTCGGCGTGATCTCCGATGCTGGCCTCGTGCTCCTGATGCCGGGCTGCTCCATGACGCTGGCGCGCGCCCGCCTCCAGGGCATGCGCCAGCGGTTCGCCGAGCGGCTCGCGGCGGCGGGGCTCCCCGGCGTCGCCACCTTCCACGTGGGCCTCGCCGAAGGCACCGACGACGTGCTCCTGCGCGCCGAACGGCAGCTCCTCCTCTCCACCGATTCGCCACCGGCCACCCAGCTCTCCCTCGGCGGATCGAGCGCCATGCGCGTGGGGCCCGACCTCGGCTGAGCATCGGGGAAGCACCCGGGCCGTCGGCGGTTAGTATGGGGGCCGTTCCCACCCGGAGTCCTCATGCTCATCCTCCTCACCCTCTCCCTCGCCGAGGCGAAGAAGCCGAAGGCGCCGCCGCCCCTTCCGGTCAACGCGTGGGGCCGGGAAGAAGGCATGAAGGCCGATTGTTTCTACCCGGCCGACTACGAGAAGCTCGCCGACGGGGAGCGGCGCCTCGCCCGCCAGACCGCCATCGAGGCGATGACCCAGCAGTGGCGGGGCACCCGCCCCGATGCCAAGGCGCGCAAGGCCGGCGGCGCCGACGACCTGTCGATGATCGACGACGGCGTGCTCATGGAGGAGTCCGTGGTGGAGGGTCTCGAAACCACGATGCTGGGCCGGCCGGAGCTCATCGAGCAGGTGAGCCGCGCCAACCTCGAGCAGTGCAAGACCTACATGAAGGGCGGCTCGCTCGATGCGTGGAAGGGCTGGCTGGTGCCGGTGGCGAGCAAGCTCACCGCGGGCGACTGCAACTCCCCGCTCATCGACACGATGTTCGACTACCTCGAGATCACCCGCCCCTGGTACCGCAGCGTCACCATCTGCAAGGGCGACCGCGTGCACATCAACGCCACCCTGAAGGACCGGTACCGCGTCACCGACAAGGGCGAGTGGATCACGGTCGAGGGCGTTCCCGGCGAGAAGGCGATCGGCGCCGACTACCCCTGCAACATCGAAGGCTGCATGGTGGGCATGCTCGTGGGCCGGTTCACGGGCGATGATGGCGTGGAGACCACGTTCCCCATCGGGGCCGACTACACGCTCACCGCCTCGAGCAACGGCAAGCTGAGCTGGACGATCAACGACACCACCTGGTACGACAACAAGTACTTCAAGAGCGCCGCCTTCGAGGACCGCGTGGCCCTCACGGTCGAGCCGGCCGAGTAGCGTGGCACGTCCTCGCGCACGCATGCCGCTGGGCAGGCGGCTGCTGTTTGCCCTCCTCCCCCTCGTCCTCCTCGTCGTGGGCATGGAGGCGTGGCTGCGCGGGTCGGGCTGGCCCAAGCTGCCGCCGGGCGCCGTGTTCATCCACAACACCGTGTACTGGGTGGAGCCGCCGAACCTCACCCTCGAGGCGGTGAAGCACAACGAAACCGGTCGTTCCTTCCGCGTGAGCACCGACCAGAACGGGCTCCGGGCGCCCTTGCACGCCGAGCGGAAGCCCGAGGGCGCCTTCCGGGTGATGACGCTCGGCTGCTCCACCACGTTCGGCTGGGGGGTCGACGACGCGGAGACCTACCCCGCCCGCATGGAGGCGATCCTCAACGAGGGTGGCCACAAGGTCGAGGTCATCAACGGCGGGCAGCCCGGCTACACCAGCTTCCAGGGCCTCCACCTCTGGGACACGGTGCTCAACCGCTACGCGCCCGACGTGGTCATCTTCGGCTACCTCGTACAGGATTCGCGGGAGGTCGCCTACAGCGACCGTAGCCAGCAGCTCCTCCAGCAGGACAACGAGTTCCTGAAGTCGAGCCTGCTGCACCACCTGAAGAGCTACCTCTGGGTGAAGGCGAGGATCGACGGGGTTCGCACCGAGCAGAAGGAGGTCGGGGCGCCCGACACCTTCCGCATTCCGCAGGCCGAGTATGTGGAGAACATCCGCGCCTTCAAGGCCCGCGCCGATGCCGTCGGCGCCAAGCTGGTGCTCTTTGGCTACCCGCTCGAACGGTCCGGCTACACCGAAGGCCACCGCGCCATCCTCCACGCCGCCGCCACCGAGCTCGATGTACCGATCTACGACCCCCAGCCGGAGATCGAGCGCCGCACGGCCACGGAGCCCCTCTACTTCCCCGAGGATCGCGGACACGCCAACGCCGCCGGCAACGACGTGATCGCGCAGGGCGTGGCGCAGTTTCTGGTGGCGAGTGGGCTGGTGAAGTAGACTGGGGCCATGCGCGATTCTGCCCTCATCCTGCTCACCCTGAACGAAATCCAGGGCCTGACCGCGCTCTGGGATCAGCTCCCCATCGGGGAGTTCCGCGAGGTCGTGGGCCTCGATGGCGGCAGCACCGACGGTACGCAGGAGTTCCTGCGCGAACGGGGCATTCCCGTGGTGGTCCAGCCGATTCGTGGGCGGGGCGTGGCCTTCCGCTGCGCGGCCGAGGCCTGCAGCAGCGAGCGGCTCGTCTTCTTCAGCCCCGATGGCAACGAGGACCCGGCGGACATCGTGCGCCTCGATGATTGCCTCCTCGCCGGCGCCGACCTCGCCATCGCGCGCCGCTTCGGCCCCGGCGCCGTGAACGAGGAGGACGACGAGTTCATCCGCCTGCGCGCCCGCGTGAACGACACGCTCTCCCAGGTTGCCAACCGGCTCTTCCACAAGGGCCCGCGGGTGTACGACACGATCAACGGCTTCCGCGCGCTGCGCCGCGGCGCCCTGCTCGAGCTCGACACCACCGTGAAACGTTTCCCCATCGAGTACCAGATCACGCTCCGCGCCATGCAGCGCGGCTGGCGGATCGACGAGGTGCCCACCCGCGAGGGCCAGCGCATCGGCGGCGAGCGCAAGGCCTCCTCCTGGCCGGTCGGGGTGGACCACCTGCGCGTGCTCCTCACGGAGCTCCCGCACAGCCGCCTGTTCCAGTAGCCCCTACTCGTAGTACACGAGCCAGGTGTTCGCGACGATGGTGGCGCCGAAGCCCTGGCCCGAGTCCCACGGCTCCGGAACGTAGGGCTCATCGCGGTAGAGCCCGCGGTAGTCGAGCGTGTTCGCCTCGCCCAGCCGCACCGAGTCGGTGATCTCGGCCGACCACGGGTCGACCTGACGGCCCGGACACCAGCCGCCGCGGCCGAGCACCCAGGTGCCGTACTGGTTCGGCACGGTGCCCGACTCCACCTGCTCCGCGCAGCCGTAGGCGCTCCCGGCGGTGGTGAACTCCTCCATCCACGAGGCCGTGCCGTTCACGGTGAACTCGTGCTGGTGGTTGCAGAACTCGGCGCAGTTGGCCTTGTCCTGCCCGTAGCCGTGGCCGGTGATGAGGGCGAGCACGTCGACCCGCTTCACGTTCGAGGGCGGCGTGAAGCTCACGGTGTCGCGGCCGTCGTTGTAGGAGGAGCCGAAGCCGCCGCCCGACCAGAGGTACTCGATGGCCACGGGGCGAACGCCCTTGCCGCGGTTGGAGAGGCGGAGGTCGAGCGTGATGTAGGGCGCGTTGGCGCTGTCCACGCGGATCATACGGGGGCCACCGTCCTGCACGAGCGCGAGGAAGGGCGTGGCATCCACCACCCAGCGGCCGGGGCGCGCGTAGGCGGTGATGTAGCGGGCGATCTCGGTGCAGTCGGTGGACTCGTCCACGTCGGCCGTGCCGGCGTCGTCCACCGAGCAGAGGTAGGCGTAGGCGAGGTAGTCCCACTCGCCGCAGCCCGAAGCGTCAGGGTGGCCGTTGCAGATGAACTGCATGTCGAGCTCGAGGGTGTCGTACCCAGCCACCGTGGCGGCGCTGCCGAAGTCCACCTCCGCGGTGCGCTCTCCGGTGTTCTCGAACACCCGGATGACCGTGGCGTCCTCGGCGTCGAGGCGGTCCTGGACCTCCGCCTGGTAGTTGAAGGCGCGCACCTCGTAGTCGAGGAACAGGGGCGGCGACTTCTCCCAGCCGGTCACCGGGTCGGCGAGGTAGCCCATCTCCCGGATGTGCTGGAAGCGGTCCACCGCGAAGTTCAGCGGCAGCCCGCCGCCGCCGTAGGCCTCCACCAGCTCGTCGATCCAGGTGCCCGTCGCGCTCCACTTTTCGGAGACGTAGTGCGTGTGGGACTGCCAGAGCGCGAGGGAAGCCTCGTCCACGTCGGCGATGCCCTCGATCGTGGCCTTCAGCTCCTCGAGGGAGGCCGCGCGCTTCGAGGCCGAGGAGCCGTCGGAGAAGAAGACCCAGTGCACGTTCGGCGGCGCGCCCTCCATCCACTCCCGGACGTCGGGCTTGGCGCTGAAGTCGGGGTAGGCATCCCCCTCGCGCACCACCACGAACATGATGCTCTCGCAGCCGGTCCAGGCTTCGGAGAGCGTCCACGTGCTGCCATCCATGAGCGGGATGGTGGCGTCGGGGGCGATCTCGTCGAATTCGACGGTGGCGCCTTCGGGGTTCCAGGGCCGCTCGGCGAGCCCGAGCTGATCGCACATCGACGGCGGGGCGGCAGTATCGGCGGTATCGGCAGAGTCGTCGCTGCCGCTGTCGGTGGCGCCGCTGTCGCTCCGCCCGGTGTCGACGGCTTCGGGAGTGGGGCAGGCGAGCAGCAGGAGGAGGAGTGACATCCGACCAGTGTAGCGCCTCTCGGAATACAGGGCCGTGCCCATGCTCCTCGTGCTCGTCCACCTCGCTTCGGCCGCCCCGCTCTCGGAGTGCAGCCGCAGCTACGACAACAGCACCCTCACCGCCGCCATCGCCGCCGCCGACCGGGCCATCGCCGCCGTGGATGCCGGCTCGCTGCTCGCCGGACGCGACACGCTGCTGGAGCGCCTCGCCTGCGCCGCCGACCCGCTGCCGCCCGCCGTGATCGGCGGCGTGCACCGCATCGTCGCCACGGCCGCCTCCGTGGAGCGCCAGGAGGTGCGCATCGCCCCCGCCCTCGCGAGCCTGCTCGCCGCCGACCCGGGCTACCAGCTCCCGCCCGAGCTCTACTCGCCCAGCAACCCGGTGCGCCTCTCGCTCGCCCACGCCGGGCTCCTCCTCCGCGAGGGCCTGCCCCGCCCGCTCCGCACGCCCGCCGCGGGCTGGCTCGAGGTGGATGGCGCCTCCGCCACCGCCACCTCCACCACGCGCCCTTCCATCGTGCAGGCGCTCGATGGCAACGGCGTCGTGGTCGAAACCCGCTACCTCTGGCCCGACGATCCGCTTGGCACCTGGGCACCCGCCGCGCCCGTGGCGGCGGTGGCATCGCGCGAGGCCACGTCACCCGCGCCGAAGGCGAAGGTGGCGCACCCCCACCGCGCACCCCTGCTCGCGGCCACGATCGCCTCCGCGGTGGCCACGGGCGTGCTCTACGGCATCGCCCGCGCCGATCGCGACAGCTTCGACGACCGCTCCATCGTGCGCGCCGACGCCTAGCTCGCCACCCTCCGCGATGAAACCAACGGGCTCACGGTGGGCTGGACCCTCACCGGCGTGGCGGCCCTCGGGCTCGGCGCCACCGTGGCGATCACATGGTGAGGCGCACCCTGCTCCTGCCGCTCGCGGCCTCGTGCACCTGGATCGACGAGGAGGCCTACGCCGACCGGCTCGCGGCGGAAGACTGCGCCGGCGATTGTGGCCTCGTGGTGGAGGAGGCGCTGCCCGACACCACCCACGCGGAGATGCAGTCCGGCACCTCCACGCTCCTCCACGGCACGCTCCAGAGCCAGCCGGTGGGCCGCGTGTCGGCCGTCGGCACGACCGACCGGTTCAGCGGCGGCATCACGTTCGTGACGGGCTCCACCGGCTGGGAGGGCGGCAACGACAGCGACGCCTTCCAGCTCGAGGTGCCCGCCACCTGCCGCGTGTCGATGACGGCGGACTGGGGGAGCGCCGCCGCCGATCTGGACTTCGGCCTCTGGACCAACGATGGCTCCAACGGCTGGACCGACCTCTTCAGCCAGTACGGCCCCGGCTCCTGCCTCGCCTCCGACAAGCCGAGCGCGTGCGAGTCGAGCGTGGAGCTGGAGCCCGACAAGGAATACCAGCTCCTCGTGCTCGGCTACCTCGGCGAAGGGGAGGAGCCCTACGAGGTGGCGCTGGAGTGGCTCGCGCCATGAGCCTCGAGCCGCTCAGGCCCGGCGAGGTGGTCGAGCGTTACGAGGTGGAGTCGGTGCTCGGCGAAGGCGGCATGGCGGCGGTGTACCGGGTGCGGCACCGCACGCTCGGCACGGAGCACGCGCTGAAGGTGCTCACCTCGGTGGGTGTGGCGGCGCGGGAGCGGCTGCTCCTCGAAGGCCGCGCCCAGGCGCGCCTCCGTCACCCGAACCTCGTGGCCGTGACCGACGTGCTCAATGTGAACGGCGCCCCCGGCCTCCTGATGGAGTACGTGCCCGCCCCCACCCTGCAGATGCTCCTCCTCCGCGGGGCCCTGCCGCTGCCCGAGGCGCTGCGCCTCTTCCGGGCCATGGTGGCGGGCGTGCGTCACGCCCACGCCGCCGGCTTCGTGCACCGCGATCTGAAGCCGAGCAACGTGCTGCTCAGCCGCGACGACGAAGGGCGCTGGGTGCCGCGGGTGGCCGACTTCGGCATCGCCAAGAGCCTCGACGACCCGCCGGAGTCCCGCGGCGCCGGCCTCACGCGCACCGGCATGGCGATGGGCACCCCCCGCTACATGGCCCCCGAGCAGTTCCGCGACGCCCGCTCGGTCGATCGTCGCGCCGACGTCTACTCGCTCGGCTGCATCCTGCTGGAGCTGCTCACGGGCGTTCCGGCCTTCCCGTACGACGACATGATGGAGGTGTACGCGGCGGCCGCGGCGGGCGAGCACACCCCGATCCCGCGGGGCCTGCCCCCCTCCGTGGTGGCCACCCTCGAAGGCTGCCTGCAGCCCGACCCCGCCGCCCGCCTGCCGGACTGCGATGCGGTGCTCGCGTGCCTCGATGCGCCCGCCCGCACCCGCACCCCGGCGCCCACGCTGGCCCCGCAGCCGACGCTGGCCCCGGCGCCCGCCCCCCGCCGCAAGGCCTCGCCTGGGCCGGCGGTGTTTGCCCTCTCTGCCCTCGCTGCGGCGGGCCTCGTGCTGTCCGCGGGACTCCTCGTCGCCGTGGCCTGGACCTTCAACCGGCCACAGGAGGCGTCGTCGACCGGCGCCCCCACGATCGAGGAGCTGCCGGCGTTGTCACCGGCCGCGCTCGCGCCACCGACCACGCCCGCGGCGCCCGACCCCGCACCCTCTGCCGCCGAGCCTGGCTCCACCGCCCCGGCGCGACGCCTGGTCGCCGCCCAACCGGCCCCGGAGGCCCGCGTCGCGCCGCCGTCCACGCCGACCACCGCGAGGGTGAGCGCCACGGGGGATGCCAGCCGTGTCGAGGCCGACGGTCCGGACGGGCACTTCGTGCTCCCGGCCTCCCTTCCTGCCGGTCGCTACCGCCTGCGGGCGTGGTTCCCGGGCAACCCGGCCGCCGACGTGGGCGTGCTCGACGTGGCCGAAGGCGAGCCCATCGCGCTGAAGTGCAGCGCAGCCTTCAGCAACTGCCCGCGCTGATCGAACTCCAGATTCCCGCCGGTCCTCCGTTCTCCAGTTGGTCATGTCGACCACGGAGGTTCCGATGTTCCTGCTGCTGACTCTCGCCTGCTCATCCACGACCGAAGGCCTCAGCGCCGATGGCGAGCTGCTCCTCGCCGCCACGAGCCGCTCCGAGGAGGTGCTCATGGCCGACCGCACCGCCCCCGCCGCGGGCGTGCCCGACGGTGAGGGGCCGCCCCCCTTCGCCACCTGCGACCCCACTGGCCACTTCGTGGACCTCCAGGCCTGGTACGACACCGACGGCGACGGCGAGCTCTCCGACGCCGAAGCCGAGGCCGTGCGCGACGCCCGGGAAGCCCGGGGCAGCGAGGAGGGCCGCCGCATGGAAGGGATGTTCCACGTACTCGGCCTCGTTTACGACCTCGACCTCTCCCGGATCCTCGATGACGCCGAGCGCGCCACGCTGTTCGAGGACATGACGGCCCGTTGCGAGGTGATCCGCGCGGCGGTCGTGGCGGAGTACGACCTTGACGGCGACGGCGCCCTCAGCGCGGAGGAGGAGGCCGCGGCGACGCAGGACATCGAAGCCGAGCTGGAGGCCGAACGCGGCGAGTGCGAGGGCGGCCCTCCGCCCGGCGAGCGTGGCGGCCCGCCCAGCCTCGTGGAAGGCGAGCTGAGCGTTCCCCCGCCGCTCGCGGCCTGGGACGCCGACCAGGACGGCCTCTTCTCCGACACCGAGCTCACCACGCTCCGCGCCGACCTGCGGGAGCGCGTGCGGACGGGAGCGCCGCTCCTCGACGCTTACGGCGGCTGAGCGGCCAGGTGGGGGCGGGCAACGCGGCGCGACCGTCCGCTGTAGGGCGAAGGGGGCAGGACCGCGTTGCGGCGCGGGGTCGATGCCTGCTGGTTTCGGAATAGGCGGCCCCATGCTCGCCCTCCTGCTCCTCGCCTGTGACTCCGATCCCGACGCGGGCGACCCCACGGTCCCCGCGTTCGGGCTGCCGCTCGTGGAGGATGGGCAGCTCTACGCGGGCATCGCGCGGGTGGACATCACGCCCACCATCACCGAGACCTACAGCGACCTCGATGGGGACGCCTACTTCGATGGCTGCCTCACCGACCCCACCGCGAGCCGCAGCGCCTGCGAGGAGCCCTTCGACGACGTGAACGGCAACGGCCGCTTCGACGCTGTGTGGATGGGCGGCTGGGGCGGCGGCGGGCGGGCTGCGCGCGGGGTGCACGACCCGCTCTACGCCACGGCCCTCGTGCTCGCGCTCAATGGCGAGTACGTGGCCCTCGTCTCCCTCGATGCGGTGGGCCTCCTCGAGTACCGCACCACCCGGATGCGCGCCCTTCTCGGCGAAGCCGGCTTCGATGCGGACCGGGTGATCGTCACGAGCGACCACACCCACCAGGGCCCCGACACCGTGGGCCTCTGGGGCGACCTCGACACCCTCCAGACCGGCCTCGATCCGGCCTACCAGGAGTCGTTGGAGGAGGCGGTGTACGACGCCGTCTTCGCCGCCGCCACCACCGCGGAGCCCGTCACCCCCGCGCAGGGCGCCGTGCGGCTCACCGAGGTCGATCCGGCCTACTCGGGCGTGGCCTTCGGCGGCACCAACCCCAACGACCGCATGCTCGGCCTCATCCGCGACGGCCGCGATCCGGTGATCGTCGACGATCAGGTCCTCACCCTCACCTTCGAGGGCGCCGACGGTCGCCTCGCCACCCTCGTGAGCTACTCCGGCCACCCGGAGATCGTCGGCTACCAGAACGAGCTCCTCGGCGCCGACTACGTGGCCGTCCTGCGGTCGGTGATCGACGAGCAGGCAGGCGGCACCACGATGTTCATGGCCTCGGCGATGGGCGGCATGCAGTCGGCGTGGGAGGGCACCCTCCCGGCGGTGGACGAAGCGGGGGAGCCCGTGTTCGACGAGGCCGGCGAGCGCGTGTTCATCGAGGGCGGCGGCCAAGAGTACGCCCGAGTGGCGGGCACGCTGCTCGCCCAGGCGGCGATGTCGGCCCCCACCGATGCCCAGCCCTGGGCGGAGCTGAAGGTCACCTCCACCCCGGTGATGCTCCCGCTGACCAACCTCGGCTACAAGGTGGCCCTGCGGACCGACATCCTCGACCAGCCGTGGGAGAGCCTCGTGACCGACGCCTCCTGCCCCGGCATGGGGGTGGACCCCGACGTGATCGCCTGCGTGGACACCGCCATCTGGCGCCTGCAGCTCGGTCCCACCTCCTTCGGCACCGTCCCCGGCGAGCTCCTGCCCGAGCTCTTTCACGGGGTGCCCGACGTCCCCTCGATGGCGAACGCCGCCGTCCGCACCGGCGACCCGTACTTCCCGCACCACCCCGCCGAATGCGACGACGCCGACTGGACCGTGTGTCGCGAAACGGCCACCGACGGCGATTGCCCCTGCGAGGAGATGCACGCCGCCCCCTACGCCATCGCCTACGACGCCGATGTCCCGCGCCTCGCCGACACCATGGCGGGCCCCTACCGGGCGGTGATCGGCCTCGCCAACGGCTACATCGGCTACGTCATCCCCGAGCCGGACTACGCGAGCTTCACCAACGCGATCACCGGCATCGAGGGCAACCACAGCGAGGAGTGGTACTCGGGCGGCGAACAAATGGCCCCCACGGTGCAGGACGCGTGGATGGCCCTCGGCGAGTAGGGTCGGGCGCCCTCGCGCCGGTGTGTCGTGCGGCAATCGAAGGGAGGATCGATCTGCGGGCCGATACGGGTCCGATCGTGGAGTTGGGAGAGTTGGGGCTGCGGGCACCTCGGGGGGCGCCGGCTCGCCGCTCCCTCCCGGTCACCACGGTGGGTGCCGCTGTGGGCGGGGTTGAAAAAGTTGCATTCGACAAAATACAGGTTATAACTTCGCCTTCGTTTTGGGCTTGCGGCAGCAGAGACGGCGCGAGTAGGGTCGTCGTGAGCCGCGGATCTCCCGCGGCCGTTCACGGAGCATCCATGAAAAAGTCGATCCAACTTCACCCGCGACGAATCTTCAACTCCGGCGCCAACGGCGCCTTTCTCCCCTTGACGATCCCGGAGTCGCTGCTCTCGGTGATCGGGGGGGCCAATACGGTCATCGTCGAGCTCACCGTGTATGCGTCGAGCGGCGCTACCGCCCGGCTCAAGGCCCAGGTGTGGCAGGGCACCAAGTCTGACATCCGCCCGAGCGCGCCCAACGGGGGCGTACAGATCGGCTCCGACACCATCATTGCGTCGGGCCTCACCAACATCATCATCTCCGCGCCCTTCCACCGGCTGGTCGAGGTTGTCGTGGGCGGCTCGTCCAGCGACAGCGGCATCTCGTGGATCGAGGCCGAGGTGAACCTCACGCTCTCGTTCGATTGAGCCCGTGAAAGGCGAGCGGCCTGCGCCTTCGCTCGGAGAGGTGCGCGGGGAGTTGGCCCAGCAACGGGCAGAGAAACGCGCGTGGCGCGAGCGGTTGATCGCGGCACTCGATGCCGAAACGGGCGCGGGACAGCGCCTCGCCGCAGGCGTCCCCCGCGGGGACAGACCGCTCGCCGAGCTCGCGCCGGGCCCCTCGGGCGGAACCACCGAGGGATCTGGGGAGGCCGCGCCGGCCGGTCCGGCCCCCATCGCCGCTGCCGATGTGCAGCGGCTCGTGGCGCTGTTCGCGGTGTTCCGCGAGCAGGGCATCTCCCCCTACCCCGCCGATGCCGGGCTGTCGGACGACGAGGTGGCAGCCATGCTCCTGGCGGCGGGCACCAACGGCCTGTCGGCGGCCGGCTCGCCGTTGACGAGCGCTATCACCTCCGCACCCCGGGCGTTCCTGGCGCCGGAGCCCTCCGACATCGCGCCACCTGTACCCGAGCGCCGCGCACGCATGGGCGTGGCCGAGGCTACCTGCCCAACCCTGCGCCCCGAAGACGACGCCAACGCCGCCCTGTGCGGCCGGTTCCCCCAGATCCTGCGCGACCTCGCCGACATGGGCGCCGGCTTCATCCGCCACGTTCGGAAGTGCGACCTCATCTGGGGCGCCCTGTTCCCCGTCGGCGGCGACCACTCCGCCCGCGAGAGCATGCAAGATGGCGAGTCCGTGCCCAAGCCGGAAAGGCTCCTGTCCGACATCCGTGCCGACGACTTCGCCGTGCTCGCCGATGCCACGTCCTTTCTCATCGGGTGCCGCCTGTCCGGCGTAAAGGTGGCCTTCACACCGTTCAACTCCGGCGGCGGAATGAAGCTCACCTTCGACCAGAATGACCTCGCGGACGACTCGGTGGTGAAGATTGGCACCACCGAAATCCTCGCATCACGGCTCGTTCCCGGCCGTCCCGACCACATGGCGGGGTCGGTGGCGGTGATCTCCTCGGGCGGTTGGGCGGACTGGTACTGGGAGCACGGCGTGGGCGCCGACTCTCCCGAGGGTGACGCGGCCATCTACCAGCGCTTCGTCATCTACGTGGGTCCAACCACGGAGTACGACGGTAGCGCCACCGAGGCCTACCATCAGGAGTGCGCGCGACGAAAGAGCCTCGGGGTGGCGGCATTTTCGACCGGCATCGGCGAGTGGTTGGCGCGGGTTGATGCCGCGCTTCGAGCCTGGGATGCGGCTATTGGCTCCCCAAGCGAGGGTGTGCTGGGGGTGGTAGACTACATCGAGCTGGGGAACGAGATCGACGCTTCGCACTACCAGGGCGCCTCGCACGGACTCTCCCCCACCAGGCAGGAGCGCTCCTGGATCGAAGGCGGCCGATACATGGCACTCCTCGCGGCACCGATTCACCAGGCCGTCCCCAGGATGCGGTTTCGGGCCTCGGAGCTGCTCTCCCCCAAGCCGGACACCGACAATCCGCCAGGAGGCTGTACCCCCCACGAGGGAGCCCCCTACACCGAAGACGATTGCTGTTTCGGCGATACCTTCGCCGTGCAGCTCGATTGGCTCGAAGGGGCCATCACCACCGGGATGGAATCCGCGCTCCGGGAGTGGTGGTGGCTGCAGCTCGACGATGTGGGGGCGTTGCCCGCAGCGGAAGCAGCCCTCATCGATGGCTGGCGCATGACCAGCGTGGAGGCCGGGTTCTACTGGCCCCCGGTGGCGACCCTCTGGTCGGAGCCGACACTCGGGTCGGTCGGCGACCTTCGCCAACAGGTGGGCTTCCACTGGTACCGCGGGGTCGACCACAGCGGCGAGGACGTGAACGTGGGGCTCTATGCCGATGAGGTGAAGCTCGCGGCGCGGGTCAGGAAAATGAAGGACCGCTTCGCGAGCGAGGGGCTCAGCGTTTCGATTGGGGAGATCGGGGTGGCGATGGAGTTTCCGAACGATGAGAGTATCGTTCAGTTTAGTCCCGACTCGTTCCTGAACAACACCAACGAGCAGGTGCAAGCATCCAAGCTCGTGCGTACCCTGGCCGCCGCGCTTGCCGCCGGCGCCGACCGTGTCGCCTGGTTCAACTTCTACAACGGGATGCTGAAGGAAGATGCGCCCCACGAGCCCAAGGCCGGGTGGACCAGCAACTTCGCCACGATGGGCCTGCACCACGATGCCGACTTCACCGGCAATTTCCAGTCGTCGGTTGGCGCCGCCGAGTGGCTCTGGCGAAAACCCAACTGGTATTCCTTTCAACGGCTGGCGTGGCTCCTGTCGTGCGCCAAGGGAGGGCAGCCTACGTTGGTGGTCAGCGAGGACGGCGCCACGCTCATCCGCGTGGCGTTCGGACACGCACCGCTCACCGGCCCCACCGGCAAGGCCATGAGCGGCAGTTTTCGTGTCGCCTGGCTGATGTGGCTCGATCAGTACGCGGGTTCGCGCTGCCGGTACCCCAACGGCGATGGTGTGCTCCCCGACTTCATGACCGTGCGCCTCGCGCTCGGACGTGACGCCATCAGCAGGCCCAACACCGACCTCGGCCTCCTACTGATGGTCCCGGCAGTAGAAGCCACGGGCGGTCCCGGCCCCCTCGACTCCGCGGGCTACCGCGCCATCGACGCGATTGACTGGGAATGGCCGGAGTGGGACGCCGCCCTCAGCAGCTGGGCGACCAGCACCAGCCCAGACGCACCCGCAATCGAGATTCGGGTGTTGCGCGGGCGGCTGGAGGCGGCACGAAACCTGACCACCCCGCTCTGCATCCTGTGCAACCTCGACGCCGGGGAGTTGGCGTGAGGGCCGCGCTCTGGCTCGTGCTGTTCGGCGTGGCCTGCAAGCAGGGGGACAGCGACTCCTCACGGGAGCGGGACACCGCACCGGACACAGCTGATTCCGGCGATGACTCGTGGACGGGGGAAATGCCGCCCACCGTCTCGCAGGTGCGCAGCTACGTCATGGCTTGTGCGATACTTACGAGGGGTGGGGTAGCCTGCTTTGGTGCTTTTTCTTGGTCTGACACCCATTCTGGCCGGGACTATCAGGAGATATCCCAGCCTACCAGTGGCGTTTGTGGAATCTCCGCCGGCGCGATCGATTGTTGGGCTCTGTCCGACTCGGCGTACTCAGAGGAGGCGCTCACCAACGACGGCTTGGTCGGCTGGCCCACCGGCTCCGATTGGCTCCAAGTCGAACGGTCGGCCGACAACAACTGTGCCCGCGACACCGCCGGCCGGATCAGCTGCTGGGGCTACAGTTTCACCCCCGATTCTCACGAGGACACGCGATTCGAGGTGCCCACCTCGGCCGGCTGGCAGGACATCGCCATGGCGCAGAAATGCGAACTCTGCGCCCTCGACGTGACCGGCACCGTGACCTGCTTTCCCGCGCCGTGGCAGAAAGAAGCGGGCTCCTGCGCCGCCCGCCCCTTCGGCGAGACCAGGTACGTGGACATCGATGCCAAGAACAACCAGCTCGTTGGCTTGCGCGCCGATGGCAGCGTGGACATGACCTATGACATCCGCGCGGAGGACGGCAGCGACTATTACCGCTCCGCTCGTTCAGGCTACCGACAGGCCACCGGAGAGGGGAACATAACCTGCGGCATCACCCAGACCGGAAGCCTCGATTGTTGGGCCCACGACCGCGAGCACTTCGACGACTCCCCCCTCGAACGGGACGCCGCGAAGTTCGAGGGCACCTACGTGGACGTGGACCTTGCCGGCGAGACCCTCTGGGGCATCGACAGCGAGGGCCAGCTCCACTGGAACCAGCACGACCGCACCGACGACGGGTACATCTCGTTCTGGGAGGCCGTGGGCGTGCCGAACCCGGACGACTTCTGATCGAGGTGGGAGCGCCCCGACGGCGCTGCGATGGCGCGCGGCGCCCCTCCGACGAGCGACCGGGCCCACGCCATCGCCCCTCCGCAAGCCCCCACCCATCCGGGTTCATCCACCACGAGCATGCCGGCTACAGGGCCTCGGATGAGTAGGGGCTTGCTGGTCCGCGCCGCGCCGCCGGCGAAGGTGGTGGCGGATGAACGCGCTCGCGATGATCGCCGCCGTCTCCCCGTATTTTATTTAGTTCGCATGGTACTACGCCACGACGTCCCTGGAGCCGGCGCGGGCGGCCTCCGCGCTCGCCACGGCCGAACGGATCAGGTGCACGGCGAATCGCTGTGCACCCAGACCGTCAGCGCGGTGAGCGGACCCGACAACGCCGTGCAGTTCACCCAGCTCTACACCGATGCGCCCATCGTGTACCCCTCGCCGCACGTGGCGGTCTGGACCTACGCCGGCACCCGCTACGTGGTGGCGCGCCTCCGTCAGGATAGCGTGCGCCCATGTCCCGCATCGCCGTCCTCGACTTCGAAACCACCGGCCTCTCTCCCGACCAGGGCGACCGCGCCACGGAGGTGGCCATCGTCCTTCTGGAGAACGGCGTGGTGCGCGACCGCTACCAGAGCCTGCTGAACGCGGGGGTGCGCATTCCGGCGTTCATCACCGAGCTGACGGGGATCACCGACGCCATGGTGCGCGCCGCGCCGCCGGCGAAGGTGGTGATGGCCCAGGCGGCAGCCTTCGTGGGTTCCACGCCGCTGGTGGCCCACAACGCGTCGTTCGACCAGCGGTTCTGGACGTCCGAGCTGCGCCGCGCCGGGCTGCCGGCCCCGCACCCCTTCGCCTGTACGCTGTTGACCTCCCGGCGGCTCTACCCCGCCGCCCCCAACCATCGCCTCGACACGCTCGCGAGCTTCCACGGCCTCCGGCGCACCGGCACCGCGCACCGCGCGCTCGCCGATGCCGAGCTGGCTGCCGCGCTGCTCCACCGCATTCTCGACGACCTGCGCAGCCAGTACCGGGTAAGCGCTCCCGATCACGGCCTCCTGATGCGCATGCAGTCGGTTCCCCGAGCCGGGGTGCCCAGGTTTCTCGCGCGCGAGGCGCGGGCGGAGGCTTGAGGCCTGGTGGCCTCCGGGAGGTACGCGCCCCCTACAGCGCCGCCGCCCCTTCCAGCACGGCACCGAAGCGGAGCGTAGCTGCCACCTCGCCCCGCCGCGATGCGCGGCGAAGCCGAACCCCCCGGAACCGGTCGCGGCGCATCGCCCCCCCGCCCCCACTCCGCTAAGATCGCCGCCTCCCCCGGGTTGAGCTGTGCGCATCCTCGACAAGCGCGTGTACGTCGGACCGAACCTGTACGCGAACTTCAAGGTCATCCGCATGACCCTCGACCTCGGCCCGCTGGAGGAGGCGCCGAGCGCCACCATCCCCGGGTTCGTGGACCAGCTCCTCGCCGCCGTGCCCAGCCTCGGAGAGCACGGCTGCAGCTACGGGTCGTCGGGCGGCTTCGTGCGGCGGCTGCGCGAGGATGGCGGCACCTGGATGGGGCACGTCATGGAGCACGTGGCCATCGAGCTGCAGAACCTCGCGGGGGCGCGGGTCACCTTCGGCAAGACCCGCGGCAACGGCGTGCGCGGGCAGTACCACATGGTCTACGAGTACGAGGATGGCTGGGTGGGCGAGCAGGCCGGGCTCCTCGCGCTGCGCCTCATCCACTCGCTGATCCCGGCCGAGCTCCGGGGGGATGCCGAGCCCGACCCCCTCTTCGACTTCACCACCGAGCTGCACGGGCTCATCCGCGGCGCCGAGAAGCGGGCGTTCGGGCCGAGCACCGCCTCGCTGGTGCGCGCGGCCGAGGCGCGCGACATCCCGTGGGTGCGCCTCTCCTCGGGCTCGCTCGTGCAGTTCGGGCACGGCTTCCGCCAGCGGCGCATCCAGGCCACGATCACCAGCGAAACGCGGCACATCGCGGTCGACATCGCGGGCGACAAGGAGCTCACCAACCGCATCCTCGGCGACCTCGGCCTGCCCGTGCCCAAGCAGGAGCAGGTCTACAGCGTGGAGGAGGCCGTGGAGGCCGCCGCGGAGCTCGGGTACCCCGTCGTCGTGAAGCCGCTCGATGCCAACCACGGCCGCGGCGTGTCCATCGGGCTCACCACCCCCGAGCAGGTGGCGGCCGCGTTCGTGGAGGCCGAGACCCACAGCGACAGCGTGCTGGTGGAGACGTGCATCACCGGCTTCGATCACCGCATGCTGGTGGTGAACGGCGAGCTGGCGGCCGTGGCGAAGCGTGTGCCGGGGCACGTGGTGGGCGATGGCACCCGTACGATCGCGGAGCTGGTGGCGGTCGTGAACGCCGACCCGCGCCGCGGCATCGGCCACGAGAAGGTGCTCACGCAGCTCGTGCTCGACGCGCAGGCGGAGCGGCTCATGGGCAAGGCCGGCTACACGCCTGCCACCGTGCTCGCCGCGGGCGAGGTCTTCTACCTGCGCAGCACGGGCAACCTCTCCACGGGCGGTACCGCCATCGACCAGACCGACGTCTGCCACCCCGACAACCGCGAGATGGCCATCCGCGCCGCGGCCGCCGTGGGGCTCGACGTGTGCGGCGTGGACTTCCTCACGCCCGACATCGCCCGGAGCTGGAAGGAAGCGGGTGGCGGCATCTGCGAGGTGAACGCCGCGCCGGGGTTCCGCATGCACGTGGCGCCCAGCGAGGGCCGCTCGCGCGACGTCTCCGGCAAGGTGCTCGACATGCTCTTCCCGCCCGGGAGCAAGTCGCGCATCCCCATCGCCGCCATCACCGGCACCAACGGCAAGACCACCACCACCCGCATGCTGGCGCACATCCACAAGCTCCGCGGCGAGGTGGTGGGCATGACCACCACCGATGGCGTGTACATCGATGGCCGGCCCACCGTGGCCGGCGACATGACCGGCCCCATGGCCGCCCGCATGGTCCTCACCGACCCGCACGTCACCGTGGCGGTGCTCGAGACCGCCCGCGGCGGCATGCTCCGCTCCGGCCTCGCCTACCGCCACCCCAACGTGGCCTGCTGCCTCAACGTGAGCGCCGACCACCTCGGCATGGGCGGCATCCACACGGTGGAGCAGCTCGCCGAGGTCAAGCGCATCCCCATCGAGGTGGCGCGCGACGCGATCGTGCTCAACGCGGACGATCCGCTCTGCCTCGGCATGGCCGAGCGCTCCGTGGCGAAGACGATCTGCTGGGTGACCATGCGGAGCGACAACGCGCTCGTGCGCGAGCACATCCGCTCGGGCGGGCGCGCCGTGGCCCTCGAAGCCGGCATCAACGGCCAGATGATCGCCATCTACGACAACGGCGCCCACATGCCGCTCTTGTGGACGCACCTCATCCCCGCCACCCTCGAAGGCAAGGCCATGCACAACGTGCAGAACGCCATGTTCGCGGCCGCGATGGCGTGGTCGATGGAGGTGCGCCTCGAGGACATCCGCCAGGGCCTCCGCACCTTCGACACCACCTTCTTCCAGGCGCCCGGCCGCGGCAATGTGTACGACCAGCTCGGCTTCAAGGTCATCCTCGACTACGGGCACAACCCCGCCGCCGTGGGCGCCATGTGCGACCTCGTGGATGCCCTCACCACCGGCGAGTCCGCGCGCCCCGGCTCGCGCCGGATCGTGGTGGTGAGCGCGCCCGGCGATCGGCGCGATGAGGATGTGCTGGCCATCGCCCGCCGCGTAGCCCCGAGCTTCGACGACTTCATCCTGAAGGCCGACGACAACCGCCGCGGGCGTCCCGAGGGCGAGATCACGGGCCTCCTCGCGCGCGGCCTGCAGGAAGCCGGCATCGAGCCTTCCCGCATCGTGCGCATCGAGTCGGAGGCCGACGCCATCCACGCCGCGCTCTCCCGGGCCGTGGCCGGCGATGTCGTGCTCATCTTCGGCGACGAGGTGACCCGCTGCTGGAAGCAGATCATCTACTTCGGCGGCAAGAAGCCCTCGGAGGGTCCGGCAGACACGCCGAGCGCCGGCTACCTTGCGGCGGAGGCGCCCGTCGCCGCGCTCGCGCGGCCTTCCCCCCCGGTGGAGGTGCACCCCACGGCGAGCGAGGAGCGTGCGAGCCGCGCCGGCGAGGCGCCCACGGCGGCGCCCCTGGAGCCCACCAGCTACGTCCGCGACGAGCGGGGCGTTCGCCCCTCACCCGCCGAAGCGAACGACTAGGGCCGAGCCTGGCGGCGGCGGCGACCGGCCAGCACGAGCGCCAGCCCGGCCGCGAGCACACTCGCCGGCGCCTCCGTGCCGCACAGGCCCGCCGGCTCGGGCGAGGGGTCGGTGCCCACGAACTCGCCGCTATCTTCCGAATCGCCGCCGCCGGTGTCGTCGGGGTTGCCGGTATCCACCGGTTCCTCCTCGCTCGCCTCTTCCCACACCGTGTAGTCATCGACGTAGTCATCGATGAAGTCCATGTAGTTGTCGACCCGCGCCGAGTAGGCACCGCCCCGCATGCAGCTCGCCCCCCCGAAGTCGACGATGCCGGCCACCGCGTAGGTGCCATCCTCGTAGAGCCGCATCACCGGCCCGCCCGAGTCGCCGTGGCAGGCGTTCTGGTCGTCCACATCATCTTCGGTGTGCATCAGCGTGGAGTCGAAGTCGACGAGCGGCACCTCCACGACGCGCTTCTTGGAGTTGGTGCTGGTGTCGTTGTCGCTCGTGGCGCCGAAGCCCACGATGCGGAAGTCGGTGCCGACGTCCTTCTGCCGGATGGTCACGTTCGTGAGCGGCATGAAGGGGCCATCCTGGGCGCCGCGCATCTCGATGAGCGCGATGTCGTTGAGCCCGGTGGAGTCATCGTAGTTGGGGTTGGCGTACCAGGCCTCGGCGAGCTTGGTGTTGCCCGAGTCGGCCTCGTTGGTGGTGTTCACGAACATCACGTAGATCTGGTCGATCTGGAAGCTGCGGGTGTCGCTCACGCAGTGCGAGGCCGTGAGCACCCAGGTGGGCGAGATGAGGGAGCCAGTGCAGATGGCCCCCTGCCGGCCCGACGAGTCGGTCATGTACAGGGCCACGACCTCCGGGTACTCCTCCGTGGTCTCACCGTTGATGATCGGCGGGGGCGCCGCGGCGAGGGCGAAGGCGGCGAGGAAAAGCATGGCAGCTCCGGGCGGCGCAAAGGTAGCTCCAAGATCGGCTCCCCCGCGTGGGACGATCGTAAATTTGCTGGACGACCGGTGCGGCGCGGGGTCCCAGGCCCGCCTCCGCTCCCGCTCCCGCGAGGGGCCCGCCTCCATGGGGCATGGCGCCGGCCGGGCGCGGGCTACCTTGCCGCCATGCCCTTCGCCCCGAAGCCCCCCGACTCGCCCGCCACCCTGGCGCTCGGGTGCATGAACTTCGGCGGGCGCACGCCCCGGGCCGAGGCGCTCGCGGTGATCGCAGCCGCGATCGAGGCTGGCGTGGAGGTGCTCGACACCGCCAACGTGTACGGCGAGGGCGCCTCCGAGCGCATCGTGGGCGAGGCCCTGCGTGGCGCCGGGACGCGGGGGGTGCGGGTGGCCACGAAGGTCGGGCTGGGGCGGGTGGCCGGGCGGCCGGAGGGGCTGGCGCCCGCGCGGGTGCGGGCCGCCTGCGAGGAGAGCCTCTCGCGGCTGGGCGTCGACACCATCGACCTCTTCTACCTGCACGCCCCCGATGCGCTCACTCCGCCGGAGGCCACGCTCGAGGCCATCCGCGGGCTGCTGGAAGCCGGCAAGATTCGCGCGTGGGGGGTGTCGAACTTCGCCGCGTGGCAGATCCTCGAGCTGCGCGGCCTCGCCGAACGCGCGGGCATGCCGGGGCCCGCGGCGGCACAGCAGCTCTACAACGCGCTGGTGAGGCAGCTCGACGTGGAGTACTTCGCCTTCGCGCGGCGCTTCCCCATCCACACCACGGTGTACAACCCGCTGGCGGGCGGCCTCCTCGCGGGGGGGCACCGCTTCGAGGCGCCGCCCGCGCGCGGCACGCGCTTCGACAAGAACACGCTCTACCGGCGCCGCTACTGGCAGCGGTCCGCGTTCGAGGCGGTCGAGGCGATGCGCGCGGTGGCGGAGGCCGAGGGGATGTCGCTCGTGACCCTCGCGTACGCCTTCGCGCTCGGCCGCCCGGGGGTGGACTCCGTGCTCGCCGGCCCCGCGAGCCTCCCCCACCTCGCGGATGCCCTGCACGCCCGCACCGTCACGCTCTCCCTCGAGGTGCTGCGCCGCCTCGATGCGCTGCACGTGGAGCTCGTCGGCACCGACGCCCGCTACGCCCGCGTCGGCGCCTGAGGGTGTCCCCCTTCCGCCGCGAGGTGCCCGCCGCGGAGCGGGAGGCCGCGATCACCGCGTACCGCGACGCCGGGTGGGCGCTGCTGCCCGGCGTGGCGAGCGAGTCGCTGCTCGGCGGCCTGCGGGAGCGGGCCGATGCGCTCGTGGCCGGGACCGTGGTGTGGCCCGGGATGTTCTTCGAGCCCGACTCCGCCTCCGGCCGCTACGCCGACCTCACGCGAGTGCCGGGCTGGGTGGGCCCCGACACCCGGTACCGCAAGCTCGAGAAGCTGGAGCTCGACCCGCTCTACCGCGCGTGGATCGAGAACCCCCTCTTCGCCGCCCTCGCCGCCGAGGTGCTCGGCCCGGCCATCACGCTCTACCGGGCGGTCCTCTTCTGGAAGGCCCCGCGCCTCGGCAGCGAGGTGCCCTGGCACCAGGACGGCGGGCGCATGTGGGGCCTCGACCGCGACCCCGTCCTGCAGATCTGGACCGCGCTCGATGATGCGCCGCCCGAGGGGGGGTGCCTCGAAGTGCTGCCGGGGAGCCACCATGGCGGGCTCGTCACCCCGCTCGGGGCGGTCGTGCCGGCGGAGCGGGCGGCCGCCGCGGAGGCCGACGCGCGCGCGCGGACCATCCCCGCCCGGGCCGGCGATGTCGTGCTGCTCCACAACCAGGTCTGGCACCGATCGGGCCCCAACACCACCGCGGAACCGCGCCGCGCCTTCACCGTGTGCTTCCTGCACGCCGACACCCGATGCGTGCGCACCCGCCGAACGCCACGAATCTTCCTGCCGCTCTTCCAACGCTGATATGCTGTCGGCAACCCCGAGGGCCGGTGGCGGGTCAGGCACGTCAGCAAGCAACCGCCACCCCCGCTCCGCGCGAGGTGGCGCCACCGGCCGACGGGCGACCAGGGGCGCAGTCGAGGATGGGCAACAGCTTCCTCGCTGAACAACTGGCCCGCCGCAACGCGGATTCGGCCACGCAGGGCGCCGAAGGCGGGGAGCGCGCGGAAGAGGTCGCGCCGCCCGCCCCGGTCGGCGGCCAGCAGGCCGTGGGCAGTACGGCGGCGCCGCTGAAGGTGGCCCATCCGGCGGCGGTCGTGGCGGGCGAGCAGCGGAGGAGCAGCCTCGGCGTGCAGATCATCGGCGTGAACGTGTAGCCGAGCGCGCTCGATGCGTGCGAGGCCTTCGTGGCGCTCACGCTGGGCCACCGCCCAGACATCCAGGAGCGCATGCAGAGGGCGAACGTGGCGCTCGTCATCATCCCGCGCAACGGCAAGATGACCGACGTACCGCAGTTCGCCTCGCTCAAGGGCAAGAAGACCTTCGATGGCCGCGTGTGGGACGATGTGCGCGGCGCCGGCGGGATGCGGGTGTCCGGCGGCCTCTGGGCCATCGCCGTGCCCGAGGAGAACCTCGTGGAGACCGGCGGGGAGGACAGCTACGGCGCAGGCTACAGCGTGGGGCTGCACGAGCTCTCGCACACCGTTCACAGCAAGGGCATGACCCGCGGCGAGCGCGACCGGGTCACGGAGCTGTACGCCGCCCGCAAGAACGCCGGCGGCCCCTGGACCGAGAGCTACGGCGCCTCCAACGAACAGGAGTACTTCGCCCAGTCCACCAACTGCTTCTTCTCCCAGAACGCCGGCATCGGCCAGAACGACCCCCAGTGGCTCCGCACGAACGACCAACCCATGTTCGACTTCCTCGTGTCCATCTACGGACCGCCCGCCACCGCGGCCCATGCTTGATGCGCCCCTCCTCCTCCTCCTGCTCGCGGCCTGTGGGCCGGTGCAACCCGCCGGCCGGGAGCCCGCCCCGATGAGCGCCATCCCCTCGTGGAAGGTCTACGACGGCGAGGAGCTGATCCTCTCCCTCCGCGGCGCGCCGGGCGCACTGGTCAGCACCGCCGCCCTGCCGCCGAACGCCACGCCCGTCACCCACCCCTTCCTTTCGGGCAGCGCCCACGACGCGGGCCATGAGCCCGTGCTCCGCGAGCTCCTCGAGGCTTCTACCAGCGCCGAGGACTACGTGGCGCGGCTGCGGGCGGCGGGGTTCCGGGTGGAAGCGGACTGAGCGGACGGCAGGCGGAGCGGGGGCCCGACGCACCCGCTCAGGGGCGCAACCAGACCGTCTGGGACACGCCGGTTTTCGCGTCCTCGACGCCGAATCGATTCCCGTACCCGTCCACGCCGAGGAGGGTCAGCTCGGCTCGTCAGGGAAGTTGGGGGTCACGACGGCGTCGATGGGCCGCAGTGATCCCACCACGGGGTGGGCTTGGAGCCGTAGCGTGTAGCCGCTGCCCCGATCGGAGAGCACCACCACCTCTTCGGCGCCATCGCCGTCCACATCGCCGAGCCGCGCCGTTTCCGATCCTGCGGAGGCCGCGAGCGTGGCGATGGCCACGGTGGCGGCATCGTAGGAGCCGGCGGGCAGTGGAGTCATGGGTGAGCAGCAGGTCGGTGACACCATCGCCGTCGGCGTCGCCGCCACCGCGCAGCCGGCGCGCCACTGCCGCCATGCGCCCAGCCGCCAGTGGACCGGGAGGAAATCAACGAACCTGGGGACGACCGCCGGCTGTTCGCTACCATTTCCGAGTCCGCCCCCACCCGGGCTCACCGCCCCATGGCACGGCGCACTCCGCCGCCAGCGATCCACCCCTCGGAGCTTTTTTGAAAATCTGCTTGCCTGAGAGAGAGAGAGAGAGAGAGTACGCGACGATTTGAGGGTATTATCATGATCCGTCGAGGCTTCTCCGCATTCGCATGCCTGTTCACCCGCGCCGACAAGAGCCCGAGCACCGGCACACGGTTCTTCCCGATTACCGCGCCGCGCTCCACGGCCGACATCAAGTTCGTGCACGCCATGATGGACGTGATGAACATCACGGGCGACATGCACCTGCAGTTCGGCTTCGTGGAGAGCGACGAATCGGACATCTTCAGCGGCCCCGGCACCGTTATCGACTCCAACTTCTCCCGAACCACCGATGGTTTTGCGGGTACGGATGGCTACCAGGCGGTCACGCTCACCAAGGCGAACGTCGTGTTCGGGATCATCACCCGGAACAACACGGCCACCACCCCGAAGATCGAGCTGTGCTGGGCGTCGGCGCGCTTCGATACCCGGGCCTGTTGAGCGGCCCGGTGCCCATCGTTTCCCGCACGCTCTCCCCCGCTCCTACCGGCCCCCTCCCGCTTCTGGGTCTGAGCCCCTACCGCTGGACCTCCCAGGGCGCAGGCCTGGTGGTGGTCGGCGATGGCGTGGAGTACCAGGCGTGTACCACGTCCACTTCCACCGTCGTGGTGCAGCCCGAGGGCCCCCTGCTGTTCGACACGCGGGGCACCTACCTGCGCATGTACGGGCTCAACACCGGCGTGCCGGCCGTGGATGCCGGCGGTGCCGCCTGCGTGCTGCAGGCCTCGGCAAACGTCCGTGTGGCCGGCCTTCCCGTGCCCTGGGTCGACCCTACCACCGGGGCGGAGGCCCCCAACATCGCGTACTGGGACTCCAACACGGTCAGCGGCGATGGCAGCCTGGCCTCCGCGGCCGACTACCAGTTTCGAACGACCGTGGCGTTGGTCGCTGCGGGTGGTCCGAAACAGGCCCCCGGGGTGCTCACCGCCACCGCCATCGCCGGCGTGGTGGGCCCGCGCACGTTGGAGGGTGTAGACCTGTTCAGCGCCTACAAGGATGTCCACGTCCTCAAGTTGGCCGATCAATACGGGGAGCAGGGCGGCTGGCTGATGGTGGCCGGCCGGTACACCGCC